>CAXXTF010000001.1:0-856338 GCA_963665775.2 Dehalococcoidia bacterium | reverse complement strand
GTCGAGACTGGGCCAGAGTCGGCCGCCACACCATCAATTCGGCGGGTTCCTTCGCAGATAGCTGACGAGGTTCTTCGGCCGATAAGTGGAGTCCTTCTGATGGCGCTCCAGTGCTCCGGGATGAACCGATTCCTGAGAGCGCACGCCTTGGCCGATTGGCCGGCTGTACGGTCGGATGAGATTGAACGGGAAGGTCCTGGAGTTGCCGAGCCTGCCAAGAGCATCAGGCGATAACGACTCGACGTACTGCTCGTCGAATGCAAGCCCGGTCGCCTCCGCCTTCTGCTTTATCCACACGAACGCGGCGTCCGAGAGACCACTGTGGTTGTAGCCGCCGCCCGCATACATGTGGACGCCAGCAAACCAGGCTTGCTCTAGCACCTGACCTTTTCGCTTCAGGGTTCTTCTCCCAAAGGGCAGGCCCTGTAGAAGGTGCGCCGCTCATCGATGGCCACTGCCTGGTAGGCGTAGTCGACACTTCGGCTAAGGGAAACGTCATGAAAGTCATATCGGCGCCGACCCAGGAAGTGGAAGAGATTGCTTGGTATCCCGAGCGCACCCACGGTGTCCCACACGCCGATGAACTTGATCCGCACTGGAGGCCGCGAATACCTCTCTCGAAAGCGACTGGCAGCCGCCGTGTCCGCTTCCTTGTCCCGTTTCCGATAGATCTTGTATGCCTGGGGAATGCGATCGGCGTTTTTCTTGTAGAGAAGGCCGCATTTCCTTATTAGTCCAGCCGCGCTTCGGACCGTATACGCTCCTCGACTAAAGCCAAAGAGATATATGTCGTCTCCCTCAGCATAATTCTGGATTAAGAAGCGGTATGCGTCCCGCACGTTCTTGGACAGTCCAATTCCCATGGTGCCTCCGGAGAACTTGTCCAGTAGATTGTCTGTGCCTACCCCGGCATCGTAGAAGATGATCTGAGGGGTCCCATCTGAAGCCTGAGGCAAGATCGAACGTGCCCTATGGACCACATTCGTTGGTGCGGTTACACCCCGGAATTTCCGGTCCGGATTGTTCCAGGTACCGTCCGAGCAAACGATCAGCCTTCTGGTCACGTTGACCTCCTATCTGGGTCAGGGTCTTGGCGCCATCGCAAGTTGCGTTATCAAATGCCAGCCGTCCTAATCCTACTTCTGGCTGGCAAGCGGGTGCGGGCACTCCGCCGCGAAGGCGTCAAGAAAGGCCTCGTTGACAGCCGTCGGCGTTCCATCTTGGCAAATACAGGGTGACTGTTGGCCGGTGGCGCGGCGCACCCGATCGCAGCACTCTAAGATGCGGTCCTGTAGATCGTATGCGGGCTCCTCCAGCCGGTGCCGCCTGTCGCTCTTGAATCCGCTCCTCAGCAGAAACCAAACATACTTGACGTAGTAGGGGCGAAGAAACCAAAGGCCAATGCCATCAGCACCCTGATGGATGTGATATAGCTCGTGGGCCAGGAGCGCTATCCCCTTGCAGCTGCAGGGATCGTACTTACCTTCTCTGAAGTAGATATTTGGCCCGATAGTTATAGCGCCGCGCGGGAACGTATAAAATGGAGCGCCCTCGTAGAAGCTGATTTTGTCGATGTTTACGTGCGGGTATAGCCGAGCGAGAAACTGTCTGACACAGGGCGGGGTGTCGATCTTCCTAGGCATTCGCCTTACCGTGAAAGTTAGGAATCATGACCGCTATCTGGCGGCTTTCAGTGGTGATGCCGCTCGCTACGGCCATTCTAGATCGCTTTTATCGTGAGGTGGTGCAGGACCTGAGACGTTAATCCTACGTCGTTGCCGGCACCGCCGGCGGTATCGCCTCCGGCAGACCTATCCCCAGCCTGCGGGCCAATGGCTCGACATCGGCGAGGAGCGTATTTAGATCATCCGCGCTGATTCCGTAGGTGCCGGGCTTCAAGCCCTCGGCCGTCAATTCACCACCTTCGCTGGCCCGGCTGAAGATGCGCTCTATATCGCGGACCGGGGTACCGCCTTCCTGTGCGGTGGCGGCGGCTTCCTGCCGGGCGACCGTGGCGGATTCTTGCGCCCCGGCGGTGCCACGTGTACCCACGGTGTAGCCAAAAACACCTGCAGCCACGGTGCCAACCGCCGCCAGGGCGGGCGATAAGATCGCTACGATGGCCGCGGCATCGAACTCCTCGGCTCCGACGACTCCGAGGGTAATCCCAAGACCGCCAAGGAATAGGCCGGTGAGAGAGGCCATAATTATGAGCAGCATCCAGACATCGGTCGACTCATATTTTCGGTCTCGGTCCTTGGCGTCCCCGTTAGGTTCTTTGGGTTTTTGGCCCTCGGCCTCCCCGGTAGCTTCTTGCGCCATTTTTCGAGCCCTCCTCCCAGGGTTCCGATGTCAACCGACATTTCCCATATCAAGTTTGCCCTGGCCCATAACCGGCGCTACTCGACGGTCGAACCTTACTATCGGCGAGATAGGCTGTCAATCAAGATTCCTCGTCTCTATTCTGTGGTCTCCCTTGGCAGCCGTTGACGCGCTACTTCTCCTCTGGACACCCCCAGCGCTATTCCCAGAGTCAAGAATGGCCGCTCCCAGCCGTGCACACGCTCGGCCATCTCATCGGCCTCGTCATGCGTCTGGCGTACGCTTAGCTGTAAGCACACCGTAGTCGGTCGATGCGTGTCAGCACCGCCGTGCTCCCGCTCCGTATTGCTCGTGGCCACCGTCGTCCAGGCCTCGTTCTCCGGGCCGATCCGGCAGGAGACCGGCACCGGCAGGTTGTCGAAGAACAGGCCGCCCTTGAAGCCGCTAAGCAGGTTCATCGGCACCAGGGTGATTCCCGGGAGATCGGCGGGGATCATCAGATAGGCCAGGTGCCGGCGCTTGCTGTCAAAGGCCAGGGTTTCACACTTCCGCGACACAATAGAGAAGTGGCTCCGGAAATCTGAACAGGGGAATAAGTGGGATCGCTGCCTGATTGAGGGCATGATAGTGCTCTCGGAGACAGGAGCGAGAGATGAGCAGACGACCCCGCCGTAACCACTCGGCAGAGTTCAAGGCGAAGGTGGCTCTTGCCGCAGTGCGCGGCGACCGGACACTTTCGGAGCTGGCAAGCCAGTTCGATGTGCACCCGAACCAGATCACGCAATGGAAGACCCAGTTGCTGGATCGGGCGGCGCAGTTATTTGGCGCCGGGACAGGGCAGGCTGAAAAGCCGGTAGATATGAAGGTCCTTCACGCTAAGATCGGTGAGCTTGCGTTGGAGAACGATTTTTTAGAGGCCGCGCTCACGAAGGCGGGATTGCCGGGCGCAAGGCGATGATCGACCGCGATCACAAGCTGCCTCTCGCCCGCCAGGCAAAGGCAGTGGGCATCAGCCGCGGGAGCATCTACTACCGGCCGCGGCCGGTGGGCGAAGCCGGTCTCGGACTGATGCGCCGCATCGATGAGCTGCACCTTGAGTATCCGTTTGCAGGCAGTAGGATGATGCGAGGCCTGCTCCGCCAGGAGGGACTCTCCTCCGGGCGTAGACACATCGCCACACTGATGCGGCGGATGGGCATCGAGGCGCTGTACCGCGCTGTACCGCAAGCCCAACACCAGCCGGCGACGCCCCGGCCATACTGTGTATCCGTACCTGCTGCGCGGACTTGAGGTGAGCAGGCCCAACCAGGTGTGGGCAATGGACATCACGTACATTCCGATGGCCAGGGGGTTCGTGTACCTAGCCGCAGTGATGGACTGGCATAGCCGCAAGGTGCTGGCCTGGCGGGTATCGGTCACAATAGACACAGGCTTCTGCGTGGAGGCGCTCGAAGAATCCCTGGGACGCCACGGCGCGCCGGAGATATTCAACACAGATCAGGGAAGCCAGTTCACAAGTGACGCCTTCACCGGCCTGCTGAAAGCCAATGGGATCCAGATCAGCATGGACGGGAGGGGAGGCTGGAAGGATAATGTGTTCGTCGAACGGCTGTGGAAGAGCGTCAAGTACAAGGAGGTGTACCTGAGAGCCTACGAATCGGTCCCGGAAGCCAGAACTGGACTCGGGCGGTACTTCGAGTTTTACAATGCCGGACGGCCCCATTCGAGCCTTGGGGGAATGACGCCGGACCAGTTCTTTGACAGAGTGCCTGCCGAGTCCGAGGCGGCCTAACGCACGGCAGCGCGATTCCACTTATCAAACCGGGCAGCGCTGTTCAGACAAACGAGACCACCTCTTGGGGAGGACAGTAACCCATGCTAGCATTAATAAGTTGGCTTCTCATAATGATGCCCCCTTCCGCAGTATTGCTAGTCGCCGGAATTTGGGTGGTCAGAAGAAAATACGGGGGAGTGCCTCACGTGCTCGGCATCGTAGCGATTGCAACGGGAGTATTGTTGGCGACAACCGCTTTCGTGATGCTGCCTGGCATTAGTACATCTATCACACCAGAGGAACCGGCTCCGACGGTAATTCCCAGAGGAACGTAGGGCTCAAGCGGACGAACTAGAGTAGAGGTTGGGCAAGGCCACGGGAATTGAGGTATCCCGTGGTGTGTTGGCAACCAGCAAAATTGGGACACTTTGAGACCCGAGAGATCAGGGGTCGGATAGAGGTCTCGTAAGCTCCCTGATGGCCCTATTGTGCTGTCTTCGCCGTTCGATTGTTTGGGCCTGCACCTCCTTTCTTCTTAGTAGGATCTCCTGCCGCCTTCCCTTGAGGACATCCGAGGGCGTCACGTTGCCGAGGGCCTTGTGATAGCGTCGGTAGTTGTAGTAGCTGACGAAGGCCACGATGGCCGCCTCCAAGTCTGAAGGCATCTCATACGGCAGTTGGTTCACATCACGCTTGAGGGTCTGGTGGTAGCGCTCCAGCTTGCCGTTGGTCTGAGGATGGAAGGGCGTTGCCAGGATGTGCTTGATGCCCACCATACCCAGGTAGTCTCTGAAGGCTCTGGATACATAGCCGGGGCCGTTGTCGCTCAGCAGCCTGGTCCGGTCTGTTATCGGGATCTGGTCCATGCCGGTCCTGTCCACGGCCTCTTGGACCACCTCTAGGTAATTATCTACTTGATGCAATCGATTGTCCTTTGCTTACGACTTCGCCCGCTCAAGGACGAGCGTGTTGAGATGGCAACCCGCCACAACCCGCCAGCCCTGTGCCGCCTGCTTGTTCAACTCCTTCTCCAGCCCGTGGTGAGTCACGGCGTTTATGATCTTGTACCCATACATTCCCTCGTTCACCTCTCCCTCCGACTGTTGTTGTACAATCCTACCGCACATGGATGGGAGGCCCTCCGCATTGCGTTGATAATGTGGACGCCCGCGGGCGCCATACCAGGCCCGGACCGACCATGACTGGGTACCAACGTTCGCGCCGGGACGGTACTGTGCACACCCTTGAGCCGTTAACACATTTCATCCAACTGGTGGATATAGAAATCACCCCTAGCTGATCCAACATCACGGCACCTGCGCCTGGGGTTTTGTGGTTTCTTCGGTATCTTCGGTTTCTTCGCCTATGGGTTTTGCCCGCCATTGTTCCGACGGGCGCCCACCGGCCGGTCCCGCCGACACCGTGCGATCCTCCGCCAACCCCAAGCTCTTTAGATCGGAGACCGCCTGGTCCAAGTCTGCGGCAGTAGCATGCCCGCCGAGCTGGATATGAAGCTGGGTTCGGTCTACCCAGGTCGGTGCGGCCTTCCGCAACACTGCTATGGCCCGGACTGCAAGGCCGCCGCTCGGGGCGATCGCTGCGATGCCAAAGTGGGGCATGGTCTTGATGGCATGGCCGCGAAAGTACTCCGCCAGTTCAAGGGCTGCAGACATCGTAGTAGCGTCCACCGGCATCCCTGATGGCGAGTTAGGGTGGCTTAGACAGTGGAGAATGAGAGCGATCCGTGCCGCTTGGTTGGGCAGCTTTTCGTACACGCCAGCGATGAGGCCGACGGCGCCCTCGACCAGCTTGGCGTTGCTGTTGTACCAGGGAACCCAGAGGGCGGTAGCTGGGGCGCTCAGTGTCACCGTCTGCTGGTTATCCTGACGGAGCTTACGAAAGAGCTCTACTGCCGCGTCTTTAGTCCCCTGAGGTACGGTGCTCTCCGTCCACAAGGACGTTTTCGTCTCTGGATATGCCCACAGGATACGCTCGATAAACCCATCTCTCCGCCCAGCCTCCTGGGCTAACTGCGGCAGCACATCCGGCTGAATACCACCGCAGACGCAGACCACTGGATTGGGCACGTAGATCGGGTCAGCGGTCTTCCTATCCACCTTCAAAGACGCTGCTGACCAAAGTGACAGCCAGTTCTGCCTGTCTCCGCCTCGACCGGCGCGGTAGGCATCGAACAACTTGACCCAGCCGACAAGTTCATCTCGGATCAGGACAAGTCCAGCCGAGTAGGTGAGCATCTCGGCTATCGCTTCAGTGGTGGCGTCGGTGGAGAAGTAGTGCTCCTTACTCTTTGAGTGACCTGTGGGTGGATCGATGCTAGGCGGAGCGCTTTTCCCCTGCTTGTTGAAGGCCTCCTTTTGGAGTACATCGAGCGGATAACGGGCGAGGTCGAGCGCCGGAGACTTGGTGGCCCCCGGTGGGGCTATCGTCCCAGCATATAGAGTGGGGTACTGCTCAAAGCCAGGCTTCAGCTGGATTCGGCAGGTGTTACCAATAGTTGCCCCGGCGAACGTAAGTTGAGGCACCGCTATAAGGTCCGGCGGCACGCCCAACGTGGCAGCCCCCTCTTCCGTCAGCTTGCGCATCGGACCTGGCAACACGTCCAGGGGAAAGGCCGGTACGGGTATCGGGGCCGCACCCCCCCGGGGGAACACAACCGGCGAATTAACCGAATTAACCGAAGAAACCGGTGGGTCACCCCCGACTGGGTCGTCACTATCCCCGATCATCGTGGAAGCTCGATGTCCGCCTGCTCCTCTTGGAGACGACGCACGAACTCGTCTACCGCAGCCACGGGAACCCTACGCGCACGTCCACACTTTATTGACAGGATCTGCCCGCTCATGATGTACCGGTAAACGAGCGACCTACTCAGACCGAGGCGAGCACTCACCTCGGCAACAGTCAAGAGTGCTTTTTCCATTGAAGTCCTCCTCCGGTCTTGCCAACACACCAGCAATGCGGTATATTGGATATGATCGATTACACTTATATTGTATCAAACAGGTTATACTGAATCATTTCAATGATAATTGACGACCTACGCCGGGACCTGGAAAACGAGCTGGGCTCGCCACTGCCGGACCGGGCGTGGAACTACCTACTGGATAAGGATTTTCTGTCTGAGGTCATCGAAGGCGAGTGGACGATTCGCGACCTGGCTAAGGAAACCAGAGAGCTCTTATCTGCCTTTGGATTCTCGGTGCCTATGCCTCGCAAACGCGTTGAAATGATCTCTGCCAAGAAGCAGTCATCCGTAACCACGGGACTACCGGAGAGGCGGGAGGTAATCTCGTCACTTCTTGCCGCGAGGGCAAGTCAGCATCCAGAAGTAATCCAGTTCCGCGACGACGTGCTAAGCGATACCCTACTTAGTCCGAAGGATGTCCCAAGCTGGGTTTCGAGGATGAAAGATGAGGAAGGGCTTGCCAGTATCTGGTTGAGCGTTCTGGTGCCAGATGGACATGACGTCCAGTTTGATAAGTATCAAGTCTATACGAGTCCACCGCTCACCATCTCGAAGCAGAGCCCAGCGGTGCCTCAGGGATACCTCTTGCTAGAGTATTTGGATGAAGAAGATTACGACCCCTTCCGCTCAGTAAGAATTAAGGTGGGAGGAACACTCCATCGCCTCGGCCAGCTCTCTAGGAAACTCGCTGCCGGATACGGCTGGGAAGCTCCCCAGGCCACCAACTTCGTGCTAACCGGTCACACTCCTCTGATCAAAACGATCGAAGGCAACAGCAGAGAAAACAGCGCGATTTCGGCTCTCGCTCGCATCCAGCTCACCATCGATCCAGCGATGTCGCCGGCAGACGTTGCTAAATTCTACCGAGGGATGCGTCGGCAGTATGTATCTGGCAGGCACCGAGAAATCACGGAAAAGCACACCAGGCTCGCCATGTTCGTGTCTACGAGGCCAACGGGAGATCGAATCCGCGACCGAATGGCTGCCTGGAACAAGGCCTTTCCTCAGTGGAAGTACAGGGCGGACACCAACTTTGATCGAGACTGCAAGAATGCTCTGCGGCGCCTACTGCACCCGTATCCCATGTGGATACCTTCCGTTGATCCGCCGGAGGGAAGCGATGATGAAGCGTAGAGCGAACGGCGAGGGCTCCATCTACAAGCGCTCCGATGGCCGCTGGGTAGGCAGCGTCAGCGTCGATAACGGTCGTCGCCAGCACCTGTACGGCGCGACCCGCCAGGAGGTGTCTCGGAAGCTGAACGCGGCTCTGAAGGCCCGCCAGGACGGTCTGCCCGTGCTCGGTGAGCGCCAGACCGTGGGTCAGTTCTTGCAGAGCTGGCTGGAAACCACCAAGGCCGCAGTCAGGCCCAGGACCTGGATCAGGTATGAGCAATACGTCCGACTGCATGCAATATCGGGGATCGGTCGCGTCGCATTGACCAAGCTCACCCCGCAGCACTTACAGCGCCTCTACGCCAACAGGCTGGAGGCTGGCCTGTCGCCTACTAGCGTGGCGCACCTACATACCGTCCTGCACGGCGCGCTTGCTCAGGCCACGCGCTGGGGCCTGACGACCAGAAATGTGGCCAGTCTGGCGACTCCGCCTAGGGTCCAGCACCGAGAGATGTCTACATTATCCTCCGAACAAGTCCGGAAGCTCCTGGATGCCGCTCGTGGAGACAGGTTAGAAGCACTCTATGTTCTGGCTGTAACTACGGGCATGAGGCAGGGAGAACTCCTAGCGTTGCGCTGGCCGGATGTGGACCTGGGCGGCGGCACCGTACAGGTGAAGGCAACGCTGCAGAAAACCCGCGACGGCTTCACCTTCGCTGAGCCCAAGACAGCACGCTCCCGACGTCAGGTCGCACTAACTGATGCCGCCATTGCCTCGTTGCGAGAACATCGGGCACGACAATCCGCTGAGCGACTATGGCTGGGCACTGCCTGGGAGGATAACGACCTGGTGTTCGCCAATCAGGTGGGCCGTCCAATCGAGGCAACCAACCTTCTCGACCGCTCATTCAGAGAACTCTTGGCGAGGGCTGGACTGCCCCGAGTCCGTTTCCATGACCTCAGGCACACGGCCGCTACCCTGCTACTGGGTCAAGGTATGCACCCCAAGATCGTGTCAGACATGCTGGGACACGCGACCATTGCCGTCACCCTGGACCTCTACAGCCACACCACGCCAGCGATGCATAGGCAGGCGGCTCTGGCGATGGACGCCATCCTCAGGAGTTAGTTTTCTCCGGGTTGCTGTCACGGTTGCTGTCAAAGCACCAGGTGGGTCTAAGATTTAGATACGAAATCTGGCAGGGGCGGCAGGACTTGAACCCGCGACCTGCGGTTTGGGAGACCGCCGACACTCGTCCCGTCGCGTCCCGTCACGTCACTCTCCGTCCTGTTTCGTACCTGAAAGCAGTGGCCTTCATCCCGTTTCGTCCCGCTCCGTCCCGCTGCATGCTGCCACATTGGGCAACAAAATGGCAACAACAGGTGGCACCAGACAAGCTAGGGTAGAAGTTGCGGGCCGGTTGCCCTACGGAGGAGGGGTGGCTCATGCCCTCTCGTAAGTGCGCCTGCGGCTGTGGCCGCCCCCTCAAGGGACAGCGCAGGACCCGTCGCTACTACTCCGATGCCTGCCGAAAGAAACATACCAGGGGCTCGTCCCAGAAGGCCCCTCAGCGGCGCCAGGGGCAGCGAGAAACCCGGACAAACGGAGAAGATGCCCCGCCTACAGCCCCCCAATAGCGAGGATGTCCGCGTAACAGATACGATTCCCCTTGAGGTGCACTGCCGAGCCTGCTGGTCACTCATCCCTGGACTAGAGGGGCCGCTGCCGTGCTCGGCATACTGTAGGGGGTGCGTGGCCCAGGAGCTTTGCCCCTGCTTCAATCGGCCATCCTGGCACGGAGTTCCGCAGGAGGCGCAACGTCATGCTGCGTGACCCCGCAACTTTGGAGGGGCTCTTGTGCCCGCTATCGTCGCATAAGTCGGGATTCCCCAAATCAACCTCGTGACCCCTGACTGGCTATGCCCCAGTGGCCTGTATCCTACCCCTGACTCCACATCGGGTCCAACTCCGTTATCACATTCTATAAGCCACAGAGAGCCCTTTTTAGTTCTCTCAGAATATTTACGGCAACCCATGTGGTATATGTGCAGCACCCCCGTCGTGGGTTCCCGTCGAGACATCGCGGCCTCGGCCGGCAGGCGCCAGGGCAGCCAGGAAACGGAAGAGAGAAGCGCCAACCTCTCGTGTCAGCGGCCTGACTGATGGCGTGAGAGGCCGGGTTCCATTAACGGGCTCTACACCGAGTGGTACAGCCTCGTTAACGGCGCATTCGCATCGACTGCATTTCCCAATGCACTATAGTCCTTATGTAAAGTAAGGGCTTCCAGTCAAGCGCCTCTCTTGGCCCTGCGACGTGCCAGCACTCGCCGGACGAGGCTGGCCAGGCCCACCGGGTCGCGGCGGTAGGCTCTCGACTCCAGGACATGTCCAACATCGGTTGATGAGGGCCGGGGTGTGCGCGCACCGCAATCATCGCCTTATTTTCAGGATCACGTGTGCCCACCCTCAGAGTGTAGGTCTTTGAGGCGTCTCGTAGGCGAGCAGTGGTTACGAGGTCCAAGTAGTGCCGACCCCGGTACTTCGGGTGCGTCAGGGATCGGCCAGAGAGCGTCACGCCATAGGTTGGGGATATCGCCTCGAACGAGGCAGTGGTAACCAAGTTGTCCGTCCTCGAAGAGTCCATACCAGAGGCCGCGGTCGATCAGCTTACGCCGATACAGCCCAAGCGACCCGCCACACGCACGGTACAGGCGGTTGATCTCCCCGATGTCCGCGCCTGTAAGTCGCCTTACGGGCTGCTCAACTGGTCCGTTGTCAACACGGTCGTCCCGTAGAAGCAATTTGGCGGCGTCTTCTACCAGGCGGAAATGCCACTTGAGAACCGGGCCGTGCTCGACCTGAGCCCACAAGCGGGACACGTACCAAGGTCCGGGGTGAAGGGAAAGTATTACATCCAGGGCGCCAGGGTCGCCCATGCAAAAGAGGTCGGCCCCGAACCCGTATAGACTGCTCCTCATGCTGCCGGTGCCGCTCATCACGAGCGCCTCACCGGTGTCGCCCTCGGCCACGTACCAGCGCGTGTGCGGGAAGCGCTCAGGCTCCAGCTGACAGATGGCGTAGGCGCTAAAGACCCGGTCCTTCTCCAACCGTGGAAGAATCTGTGAGACCTCGGTCAGACGCCGGATTCGGTAGGTGATGCCGTCGTTGGTCACTACCTCGGCGGGAGGCGGGTCATTCTCCATGCCGCTGATTGTACCCTAGTCGCTCGCGTCAGGTGGACACCCTAGGAGGTGCTGCTGAGAGAGGAAACGGCCTGCAGTCGGCTGTGGTTGGCTAAGCGATAGTCTGGCCCCCGGTTCTCGATGACATGAAGTTGGATATGACGTAGGGCGAGTTTAGGGCCATGATCACGCAGCTGGCAAGCCGTTTCAGTGGGGGCCCGTTTGACGAGCCTGTCTTCGACCTAAGGGTGTGGAAGCGCTAGTGGGCTCCACTGAGAATCGAGCAGGGACTGCCACTTTCTTAGGCGGCTGGCCGACATCGCGATGCACAGGCCGTTGCGCCTTACCACTGACCAGCATCCGGCCTACGGAAATGCGATCCGCTGGATACTGGGACGGAAGGTCCTGCACCGGCAGAGCCCGTACCAAAACAACCGTATCGAGCAGGACCATCGGGCCATCAAACAGCGCTATTACCCCGTGCTGGGGTTCGGGCGTCTAGAGTCGGCGAAGCGCTTCTGCTCCGCGTTCGAAGAGCTGCGCCGGTACTTGCGCATCCGCCCGCCTATTGCCGAGCAGGTGTCGTTATCGGAGAGACGTCAGGTCTTCCTATCGAGATGGCAGCGCGCTGGCTGGTGATAGAATGGTCATCTCCGAACAATGGGATGCCGAGAACAGCCAAAGCCGATTAGGTCACGATTCAGAATCGAGGAGGAACAAGGTGTGTCGCAGCATCAAGACGCTCCGGCGGAATGACGGCCGGACGACTGACGAGGAAACTCACGCCGCCGCGCTTCAGTTCGTAAGGAAGGTGAGCGGCTATCAGGTGCCTTCGCGGGTCAACGAGCAGGCCTTCAATAGGGCAGTCGAAGAGATAGCCGCGACGTCGATACGGCTACTGGAATCATTGAAAACCCGACAGGCAAGGTCGGCCTAGCCCTTCCGCCACCTCACCACAACGAGCAGGTCAAGCTCCAACGTGACGATTTCGGAGGGACCAAATTGTCCGCAGAAATATTGACGGAATCTCGCACGGGTGACGTGGGCACGACGAACCCGGACAAGCTGGCCCATGTGATCGATAAGGAGGCAAGGCCGTTGCCGGATGGAAGCAGGCAAGCGTTGTGCGGCCATCGAGTAACGTGGCTTATCCAGGCATCTAGGATGCCAATGTGCCCGCGGTGCCTGGAGTTGCTTCGGGAACGTGATCCTCGCAACCCGCTCTTGCCACTCGGCCCTGATGCGTAACGTACGCGCTCCCGCATTACAAAGGGGCGTGGAGCCGGCGCCTGTGGCGTCCGGATCGCGCCGGAAGAAGTTACCCCTGCAATCGTTGGCACCGGCGGACGAGTTCCCAGTTCGACGTCGGCTTGGTCAGCCAGTCTACGGCCTCGCACTCGGAGGGCCGCTTTGGCCCCACCGACCGCCGTCCCATCAAGCAGGTCTCCTACTGGGACAGGTGGGGACAGACCAGGGAGTGCTAGCGTGGGACGAGCGCAAATGAGTTCGCCCTGTAGGGTAGAGTATTCCTTGTTGAAGGAGGCCCTGTGCTGACACTGGACGGAGTGAAGATTCTCGACATGTCGCAGTATATGCCCGGGCACCACGGCACATGCTGGCTGGCTTCGACCGCGGTTGTGGCGAGATGCGGAACCCCCCCTCCTTGCCGGGCAGCGGAACTATGTGCACCGGGCGACCCGGCTCTCCACCTATCCAAATCAGAAGGCCCGAAGGATCGAGCCAATTGGTGGGGTTGTTGGCCACGTACGCGTACAGGTTCTGGGCCGGTATTGGGTCCTGGCCCAGGAACCGCCCGGTCGCCGGATCGTAGTAGCGGTCACGCCCGCGTGCTCCCACCGCCTATAGCATTCCTTGATGCGCGCCGGTGGGCGGATGAGGCTCATCTCGTCGCAATACTCGTCAGGCACGGCTTCGATCGCCTCCGCCCTTCGCCTCGAGAGGAAGAGGTCCTGGATGCGATCAGCGGCGTCTTTGTAACCGAGCATGATCAATCGCGCCTTAGAGCGCCCTTGAGGGCAGCCCCTCGCAATACTGCCTGCAGCTGGTTCAGCCAGCCTTCATACTTCAGGACCGCCAACGGATCGCTTTTGCACTCATCGACTACAGCCTGCAGAGTGTCTTGGCCGCCCTGTTCCCAGAATTCGCTAAGCGCATCCGTCCAAGCTGTTATCTACTTTCCCACTTTACCTGACCTCGTTAGCGTGCCGCGCGCAGGCCCACACCTTCTGGTCGATGCCAATTGTGAGAAGCAGGCTAACTAGCTTGGTAGCCGGTGAGCGACACCGCCGTCCTCCCCTAGCAATGTGGAAGTAGCAATCGCCATGCGCTCCCTCCACCGCTCCTAAGCGGAGGTGCCCATCATGCACCTCTTCCCGCACAGGGTAGCGCCGCTCCCACATGGCCTGATTATACAACCTTATTCGGCCTCGAATCCCTCTAGATCCTCATCTGGCAGCCGCAGCATATGGGGTGCAAGGTTTCTGAGGAAGGTTTGCCAGGACTGAGAGGGCGGGCGCCGCAGCGCCTGCTGACGGTAGCGGCGGACCGTCTGAGCACTGACGTAGTAGCCGAGCGCGCGGAGTTCGCCAACGACGCGGAGGCTGCCCCAGCGGGAGTTCTCGCGGGCCAGGCGCCGGATTAACTGTCGGACCTCTTTCGGGACACGTGATCGGCCCGGAGATCCACCTTGCCTGCACTTCCAAGTCCAGTACCTTTGCCAGGCTGTGCGTTGCCAGCGGATGACCGTCTCCGGCTGAACAAGCAGGACCGCCGATTGCCAGCGCGACCAGCGCCGAGAGAGGAAGGACCAGAACAGCCGGTCAGCGGGTTCCAGCCTGGGTCGACGCGACTGGCGGGAGAGGACGGCGAGTTGCTGGCGGAGGGCGAGATTCTCCAGGACGAGGTGCTGCTGAGATCTAACGGTGGCGCGCAGGGCAGAGCCAAGGAGCAAAAAGTAGGTGATCAATGCTGGGCCTCCGTGACTACGTAATGCCCCAACGCTGGCCCAATCATCTCATCAAGTCAACCCCGTCCAGATACGGATGACATTTTGGCACCCCACAGCCGTCCGCCCCCTTAGGGCACCGAGTGCCTAAGACCCGATCTGTGGCCGCAGCCCCGCTCCAGACTTTGCCGTAAACGCATGCGCCCACGATGCGGAAAACGCTGCTTCCCAAGACACACCGCCCCACTTGACTTGCATTGGCGTTACCAATCGTTGAAGAAGTTGGACGGGTCCGGGAAAGAAGAGACGGTAGCCGTCTATTGCTACCGCCTCCTCTTTCCCGCTGGGCGCCGGGGGCTGGGCAATACCCAGGAACTTATGGCTATCCCGGTACCGGCAGCGAGTCGAGACGCAGCTTCTTGGCTGCCTCACACATCAGGATGGCGCGGCCAACTCTGACCTCATCCTCGCCAAAATTACGGGTCTGGAGGACGACCTTAGCGCCCGGGCTATCACCTTCCTCAAGCGAGAAGCATTCCCAGACGTATCCGGTCGGCGAACCCGTCTCCCCACCGGGGTGCGCGGCTGAGGCCGGCCTGATCTTCTTCGCCTCCTCGCACATGGCGATGGCCTGCCGGACTACCACCTCGTCTCTCTCGAAGTTGCGCGTATTAAGGACCACGCGGGCGTGAGGGTCATCACCACCCCGCAGCCGATAGCATTCGAGCACCGGACCTCGGTAGTCCAACACATGGTCAGGCGCGAAGCTGTCGGTAACTCGGTGTATCCGCGCTATCTCGCACATCGAGGTGGCACGCCGCACGTCTACCCTATCGGGCCCGAAGTTCTCCGTAATGAGCGTAACAGGGTCGTCTGGGTCTGCGCCTCGCAGAAGGCCGAAGCACTGCAGCACCCTACCGTCAGCAGTCCCCGTTGCATCTGTTAGATTGCCCGCCGAATCCAGCCTGAACTTCTGACCTGCCTCACACATCAGAGTCGAACGGCGGACCCGCACGGTGTCTTGCCCGAAATTGTCAGTGACTAGGTCTACCCGAACGTTAGGGTCGTTCCCTCCGTGAAGGGAATAGCAAACGAGTATTTGGGGTCTTTCTAGCGTTGGCGCGGCTAGGTCTCCCGCATGCCCGACTCCGCCACCACCGCTCGTAAGGAGCCAACCAGCCGCCGCAATTACCGCCAGCAGCGGAACCAAGAGTAGTTTCCTCATTACGTCCTCCTACCTTCGACTTTCTACCTCAACGGTTCGACTGACCGTCGTATGTTCACCAGTTGCAACCTTCGCGTCCTCACCACCCTCTATAAGAAATGTCCCAGCGCCGCCTCGTGGAGGCCCGGCTCTTCCTGCTCATCTGGCAGTACGGCGCGCCCGCTCTCGCCGTCAGCCGGCTCATCTGGCGGCAACAGGGCGCGCCCGCTCTCGCCGTCGGCCTGCTCATCTGGCGGCAGCAGGGCGCGCCCGCTCTCGCCGTCAGCGGGCTCATCTGGCAGCACGGCGGGCCCGCTCTCTCCGTCGGCCTGCTCATCTGGCAGCACGGCGGGCCCGCTCTCGCCGTCAGCCGGCTCATCTGGCAGCACGGCGCGCCCGCTTTCGCCGTCAGCGGGCTCATCTGGCAGTATGGCGCGCCCGCTCTCGCCGTCAGCGGGCTCATCTAGCGGTACGGCGCGCCCGCTCTCGCCGTCAGCGAGCTCATCTGGCAGTATGGTGTGCCCGCTCTCGCAGTCAGCGGGCTCATTTGGCAGTATGGCGGGCCCGCTCTCTCCGTCGGCCTGCTCATCTGGCAGCACGGCGCGCCCGCTCTCTCCGTCGGCCTGCTCATCTGGCAGCACGGCGCGCCCGCTCTCGCAGTCAGCGGGCTCATCTGGCAGCACGGCGCGCCCGCTTTCGCCGTCAGCGGGCTCATCTGGCAGTATGGCGCGCCCGCTCTCGCCGTCAGCAGCGGCAACGCTATGACCGTCGCCGCCGGTGGCGGCATTGTCGGAGGGGTCATTGTTGCCGTCGCTGGCGCTATTGGCCTCTGGGGAGGCGTCGGTGCGGATGGCGTTGTCACTGACAGTGATGGGGTTGTTGGCGGCTTTATCGCCACCCGTCACGGCGTCAATGAGAGGATTCGCGACGTTGGGACCACCGAGGGCCGCGGAAGCGACCATCGTTCCCCCCAGGAGGAACACCGCCGCCGTCACAACTGCAATTTGTGCTAGCCTCTTAGTAAAGATCGCCGCCTGCTTGACACTCGCCCCTCGCTGGTTTAGTCGAGCGACCTGAGAGAGCAGCCGCTGCCGGGCCTGGCGCTGGCTTCTTAAGGAGGGTTGAGCCAGATCGCGGGCGCCGAGGGAGGCGGCCATCTCCAAGTACGGACGCAGCTCCTGGGCCTGCTCAGGGTACCGCTGCAAGCAGGTCTCCAGGTCACCTGACATCTCCAGATACCTCAGGCTCTCTTGCAGCAGCTTGTGCAACTCGTTGTCCGCGTGCATCTCTCCTACCTTTTCATACTGTTTATCTGCCAGAGAGAGGAAAACTCATCGCTGACGCTAAGAAGTTTCTTGGCGGGGTGCCAGTAAGTGACGCAGGGCTGCAATGGCCCGTGCTAGCAGCGAGTAGACGGCTGCCTCTCTCTTGCCGAGTACCCTGGCCACTTCAGGTGCCGTCAGGCCGAAGTAGTAGTGAAGGGCGACCACTTCCTGCTGGCTTGCTGTAAGGCGGCGGATAGCCTGCTCGAGATCCAGACGGTCGACAGCGGTGGCTGGATCGTCGCCGGCTCCGCTGACAGGCAACTCTGAGGGTTGTGGCCTGGTGTAGCGGAAAAAGGAGAAGACCCGGTGGGGGACACCCGGAGGATCGCCTTGGGCACGGCGCTGGGCCTTCTGCTGATCGCTGACCACGTTGCGGGCGATCCGGTAGAGCCAGGCTAAGATAGGCCGTCCGCGGTAGGAATAGGAGCCGATGCTGCGGAGGGCCTCCAGGAAAACGGTGGCGGCCACATCCTCGGCGACCACCGGGTCGGAGGTCCGCAGGAGGGCGAATCTGTAGATATACCTATAATGCAGCTCGTACAGATGGGCCCAGGCTTCCGGCGAGCGGGCCTTGAGGGCGGCTACCAAAGCCTCCTCGTGGAGGGTGGCCCCCTCGTGCTGGAAGGTTCTGGCCTCCGCACTCGATTCTCGCGCTATCATGTTCGGTAAAATAACGTCATATCCAGGGATGTGATATGGCAGCAGGTAACTCCAACGTATTTATCTTTTGGGGCGGCAGTATCTTGTCGGGCTCAACAGACGGATCTGAAATTTCATCACCGGAAATCGAGCAATGCCGATTTGGCCACCGCCCCGCATCTCCATCCTCGTGCTGATTACCCGGCTCAAGAAGGTCCACGCGATGGGGCCCAGGGAGGGCCACCGCCACACGGTTCTTGGGGTTGAGGCGCGCCAGGTCATCGAATACTACTTCGGGCGGTTCCGCGGTGAAGGCCCCGGACCGCTATTTCTGACCTGCCGGGGCGGGCAACTGTGCCGGACCGCCCCGCGCACCATCTTCCAGAGGCTGGGCCAGAAGGCCTCTCTACATCACGTACATCCGCACCGCTTCCGCCACACCTTCGCCACCTGGGCCATCGAGCAGCAAGCGAGGGAGATTGACGTCCAGACGCTTTTCGGCCGCTCCACGCCGGCGATGCTGCAGCGCTACACGGCGACCTACGACGCTGAAAAAGCGGCGCAGGCGCACGTCCTGTTCAGCCCGGCAGATCGCTTGAAGGGGAGGCTAGCGGAGGGGAGTCCGATTTCTGGAAAGGCCCGATTAGCCTGAAATTTCCCTGAAGGTATCCTGAAGATTCTGAATCTAGCGCCTTAACAATTACCTTAGCAATTAAGGCCCTCGCGGCCTCGGCTATCGTCCAAGTGAATCCACCGAAGTTTCACCGCAGGCTTACCGCAGTTTCGAATCCGGACCTTCGGCGAGGTCCCGATTTCACCCCGTTCTTACCCCAGTTTCATCAATGCCAGCGCTTTACGGACAATTCTTTCTTACGCCCCACCTCCGACGTCACCCCCGCGGCAGCCCCAGCCCTCGGGTGGCGATAATGTTGCGCTGGATCTCACTGGTGCCGGCCGCGATGGTGAAAGCTGCCGCCTTGAGATAATACTCCGAGGCGAGGAGGTTCAAGGGAGCCCAAGCCGATGTCAGTTGGCCGTAGAGGCCGCAAAGATTAATGAGGAACCCGGCAAGGCGCTGCTGCATCTCTGAGCCAAAGGTTTTGGCGAGGGAGGCCTCGTAGTTGGGCACCTCCCCCTGCTCTTGGAGCCAGGCTACGTGGTAGGCAAGGAGCCGGCCGACCTCGTACTCGATGGCGAACTCAGCCAGCCTTGTTCGTACTAGATAGCACTGGGCCTCAGCCAGTGGCTGCCCGCGCACGAAGGTGATGGTTTCTTTTAGCACTCGCTGGGCAGGCGCAATGCGTCCGATGCCCGAGCGCTCGAAGTCGAGCGTCTTAGTCGCGACGTACCAGCCCTGGTTTTTCTCTCCCACCAGCCGCTCCCTTGGGATGCGCACGTTGTCAAAGAAGACCTGACTGAAGCCGTGGCCCCCCGCCATATTGACCAAGGGCGCAATCTTAATGCCAGGCGTTTGCATATCCACCAGAAACGCCGAGATGCCCCGGTGCTTCGGTGCCTCTGGATCTGTACGCGCCAGCAAGAACATCAGGTCGGCCCGGTGGGCGTTGCTGATCCAAATCTTTTGCCCATTGATGATGAAATAGTCGCCGTCTTCTACTGCTCGTGTCTGAAGGTTCGCCAGATCCGAGCCCGCATTTGGCTCCGAGAAGCCCTGGCACCAGGTGCTTTGGCCAGCCACTATACCCGGCAGGAACTCACGTTTTTGTTGGTCGGTACCAAAGAGCATAAGCGTGGGGCCGATTCGATCGGCGCCCATATCCGCGCCTGGTGCACCGTAATAGGCCATCACTTCGTTATAGATAGTCTGCTGGACAGGGGAGGCGCCGCAACCGCCCCATTCCGGGGGCCAGGCGAGGGTTAACCATCGGCGCTGGGCCAGCTTCTTTCGGAAGGCCTGCTCGGCATGCCAGGCCTCGTCGCTGCCTTCCCCTATCAATACTTCCCCTTCCCCTCCATGCCACTCGGCCTCGACAAAGGCGCTCACTTCGTGGCGGAACTGCTCCTGTTCTGGAGTGAACTTGAAATGCACCTAGTCACCTCCCGTCGACTATCCCTACACACGCGACAAACGAGGCTGGCCCCCGAGGCCCACCACCTAGCGGCCAGTCCAGACCGGGCTGCGTTTCTCCAAGAAGGAACGTACCCCCTCCTGGAAGTCTTCGCTGGCGAACAGGCGGCGAAGCGTCTCCGCGTTGTCCTCCGAGTGCTGGCTGAAGTCACGCTCAAGGCCCCGGTAAAGAAGCCGTTTCATCTCACGAATGGCCAGGGGCGCGCCGGTGCTGAGGCGCTTCGCCATGTCAATCGCCTCTTCCAGGAGCCCCTGGTTCGGCACCACCTTCTCCACAAGGCCCATTTCCAGGAGGGTGCTGGCATCCATGATCTCCCCGCTAAAGAGAATGCGGGCGGCGCGGCTCAAGCCGACGATCTTCGGCAGTAGCCAGGTCCCCAGTCCAACGTCGGGGACAATGCCGCGATGGGGGAAGACCCAGCCCACCCGCGCCGCTTCGCCTGCGATGCGCACATCGCAGCTGATGAGTATCTCGGCCCCGAGCCCGACTGCAGCGCCGTTTATGGCAGCGACGGTAGGGACCGAGAGCTGGGCAAAGAGCCACGGACCGGGCGCGTCCTCATGGAGACTGCGCTGGCCCGTATCCTTGGGGCTGTAGCTCAGTAGAGCCTGGGCGTCATAGCCGGCGCAGAAGGCCCGGCCAGCGCCGGTAACAACCAGTGCGCGGACGTCGTCCATGGTACGCACCGCATCGATAATGTCTTCCAGCGAAGGCTTCATGCCCGGATAAATCGCGTTCAGACGCTCGGGCCGGTTGAGGGTCACGATGGCGATGCCCTCTCGATTTTCCAGTAGAATTTCGTCCACAGCTTACCTCCGCGACTCTCTAGTTTTGGACAGCCGATTCCACGACCTTCATCGCTACCCAATGACGCCGAGCTCACGCAGCTCTGCGATCTCCGTGCGCGTGAATTCGCTCTGTAAGAGGATCTCGTCGGTATGAGCGCCGAGGAAAGGGGCCGCTCGCACCGCTTTTGTCGGAGTCCTGGACATCTCCACAATCGGCCCGGCGACCCGCTGGGGTCCGGTCACGGCGTGCTCCAGCCCGACCATCAAGCCGGTCGCCAGGACCTGCGGATCGTCGGCCATCTCCTCTGGAAGGTTGACGGGCGAGACGGGTACACCGTTCGCCTCGAACGCCGCGAGCCACTCAGCGCATGTCTTTGTGCGCATGATGCGCGCTATGCGAGCCTTGAGCTCAGCGGTCAGGTCGTGGCCCTCCTGGGAGTGGGCGCTGAAGCCGGGCTGCTCGCTGGGGTCATCGAGGATGCCAATGACCTGACGTGCCCTCTCAAGTGTGGCGGGAGTGACGCAGCCGAGGACGATGGGCCTGTCCTTCGTCTGATAGCTGCCGTAGTAGCAGCGATGAAAGGACGCACCGGCGAAACGATGCCGTTTTCGGATTTCGAGGATCTCCTCGTAGCCTGCGCCGTCGGACCATGCCTGGTTGACCTCCTGGAGCATTGCGTCACGCAGGACGGCGTCGCTTACTGGCTCGCGCATGACCGAGGTGTCCTGGATAGCCAGCGCACCACGGAGTAGCGAGGTCTGAATAAGCTGGCCCTGCCCCGAGAGGGCGCGGTGGTAGAGGGCGGAGCAGATACCGACGACAGCGGAGAGGCCACAGGTGTAATCCGCGATGGAAGGGGTGATGTGTTGCGGAGCGCCGTCCTCGTCGATCTTCTCGTCGCCCGCCATCAGCCCTGAATAGGCCAGGGCGATGATGTCCGACGCTGGCCGGTCGGCGAGCGGACCTTTACTTCCAAAACCTGTGATTTCGCAGTAGATGAGTGGGGGATGGAGAGCGGAGAGCGTCTGGTAATCAACGCGCAGTCGGTTCGCCACGCCGGGTCGATAGTTGACTACGAGTAAATCGAAGAACCGTACGAGGCGATGCACGACGGCCTGACCTTGCGTTGTTTGGAGATCGACGACGAGGCTTCGCTTGCCCCTGTTAAGCGACTGGAAGCGCTTGCCCTCCATCGGAACGACGGCTCCGGCGTTCCTGAAGGGATCTCCTGTAGGCGGCTCGAGCTTTATGACATCGGCGCCGAGATCAGACAGAATGATGCCCGCGAAAGGTCCGCCCACAATCTGGGAGAGCTCGAGGACACGGACGCCGTTGAGAGGTCCATGGGGCATCCCGTTACCTTCCTCCTCGAGGTCGGTCAACCGGAATTGCCCTACAGACGGAACCACCCTGATAATAACAAGCACTAGTCCACGATATCAGAAAGTTACCCTGAGATACCGACTGGCACCGGATGTGATTACGCCAATCCCTTAGCTGCTGATCTATGGCTCCACTTGGCTGCTACTGAGGCTAACGCTTCCGCTCTCATCTCTGGACTGTACACTTAGACCGACATTGCCCATATCAAACTCGGCTCGGCATTTGCCTGCTGCTGTTTGACCGCTGAATAATACTTTTAACGAAACACGTTGTCAACTGGCCTTGTGGGGGTCCAAAAGCCACGCGAAGAATATTGGGACTGAGCCGCCGCCGGTTGGGGGCGCCGTCGGTCGCGATGCAGTCGGCCCTGCTCTTAACAGCTTTAGCTCAGGCGCTCAAAGATAGCGGCGATACCCTGGCCACCGCCGACGCACATGGTCACTAGCCCGAAGCGCTCCCGTCGGCGCTCCAACTCGTACATCAGCTTCACGGTCAGGATTGCCCCCGTCGCCCCCACTGGGTGTCCGAGGGCGATGGCGCCTCCGTTGGGATTCGTCTTCTCGGGGTCGAGGCCCAGTTCCCGGATGCAGGTGAGAGCGACGGCGGAAAACGCCTCGTTAAGCTCCACTACGTCCATTTGCGGCAGGGCCATGCCGGCCCTGTCCAACACCTTGCTTACCGCCGGTATCGGTCCCGTGCCCATTATGGACGGCTCGACCCCTGCCACGGCGCGGGCTACTAGCCGCAGCCTGGGCCTGAGGTCTAACTCCTCGGCCTTGCGACGGGACGCGACCACCACGGCGGCGGCTCCGTCATTAAGCTGGCTAGCGTTGCCGGCGGTAACGCTTCCCCCTTCCTGGAAGATCGCACGTAGACGGCTCAGTGCCTCCAAGCTGGTATCGGCACGTGGGCCTTCATCCGTATCGATGACCTTAGTCTCACGTCCCGACCGTACGGTTATGGGCACGACCTGATCCTTAAAGTGTCCCTGCTCGATGGATGCCACAGCCCGCTGATGGCTCTCTAAGGCTAGCTTGTCCATATCCTGGCGGGATATGTCGAACTGAGCCACGAGGTTCTCCGCTGTCACTCCCATGTGGTAGCGGGTGAGGGGATCCGTCAGGAGGGCCTGCACACCGTCTTGCAAGATACCGTCAGCCAGCCGGAGTTCGCCCCAGCGAGCCCCCCGCACATAGTGAGGCAGCATGCTCATGTTCTCCGTGCCACCGGCCACCACTATCTCCGCGTCGCCGGTCTCGATCCAGCGGGCGGCGGTGACGATGGCTTCCAGGCCACTGGCACAGAGCCGATTTACCGTATAAGCGGGGGTACTAATGGGGAGGCCTGCCTTGACCGCTGCGTTGCGGGCGACGTACGAGTCTTCCGCCCATTGGGAGGTGCACCCCATGATCACCTCATCCACTTGCGCCGGCTGGATGCCCGCCCTCTCCACTGCATTCTTGATGGCAGCAGCACCCAGGTCCGAAGCTGGGTAGCCCACAAAGGCGCCGCCGAAGCGGCCAATAGGGGTACGAGCCCCGCTGACTAGGACGATGTCTTCATTTATCATGGTGTGACTACATCCTTTCCTGTGGAGACCTAGCTCGAATTCCGAATTCTCGTCGCTCCCTACGTCAGGGCAATGGAGCCGGAGCGGTAGACCTGACGTAGCGAAGGCGGCGCGCTGCTGATGATGCCTATATCCGAGATGGGTGTATTGAACGCCGGCTGGTAAGCGGCGAGCTCGATGAGCCGCCGCTGTATCTGGTGGAAGATGCTGTTGCGCCGCCCTTTATCCTTGGATAACGGGCAGGTTGATGTGCGACGGGTGAGCAGCATTACGCCAAACGGTCACTGTGGGCGGAGGGTCTAGTACGGGTCGGGGTGGTGTAGGTGAGGCCTTTCGCCTCGATCTCCTGGGAGAGGTCATCGGCAGCCGGCGTATTCCATAAGTGGCCCGTTACCACGCATGCCTGTCTCCTGCATCGATCTACCCCGGGCACCATGCCAGAGTATGGCCCGATCATAACCTAAGTAGGCGCCATTGCAAATATGCTTTCCGGCGTACTGTGCTCCCGCGGAGACGAGCGCGCTGCCACGGCCAACAGTGAGCAAGCATGACGCCCCAACCAGCGAGTGATAAGCTATGGTGAGTGAGTCTTTACTGCGGATCTAATCGGCCTAGATACGCTCGTGCAGATCAGCAAGGTCAAGCAGTCCGACTAAGAGGAGCATAGCCAAATGTACGATGCGAGGCAGCTCCGCAAGCTATCGGAAGAGAGGGCCGCGCAGGACGCGCAGGTAGACGGCGAGCGGTCAGATCCGTTCATGACGACATCCAGCCGGCCCGTCCGCCGCGTCTACGACCCGACGGACCTCCCCAACCTCGATTATCAGCGTGATATCGGCCTTCCCGGCCACTACCCCTACACCCGAGGCATCCACGCGACAGGGTACCGCGGGAAGCTCTGGACTAGGCGAATGTTCGCCGGCTTCGGCAGCGCCGAGGAGACGAACGCACGCTTCCATTACTTACTCTCGCAGGGCAACGACGGCCTGTCAATCGCCTTCGACCTGCCGACCCTCTACGGCTACGATACCGACGCTCCTCAAGCGCTTGGCGAATTTGGGAAGTGCGGCGTCGCCGTCTCGCATCTGGGGGACATGGAGATCCTGCTGGACGGCCTGCCTCTAGACCAGATCACGACCTCCATGACGATCAGCTCTCCGGCGGCCGTCATCTGGGCGATGTACATTGCCGCCGCCGAGAAGCGCCACATCCCGCGCACGAACCTCGCTGGCACAATTCAAAACGACATTCTAAAGGAATATATCGCGCAGAATGAGTTCATCTTTCCGCCAGACCCTTCCATGAGGCTGGTAGTAGACACCATCGAGTTCGGCGCGCGGGAGATGCCCCTCTGGAACACTATCAGTATCTCCGGCTATCACATCCGTGAGGCGGGCGCAACGGCGGCCCAGGAGCTGGCCTTTACCCTGGCCGACGGTTTCGAGTACGTGCGTTGGTGCCTGGAGCGAGGAATGCGGATCGACGACTTCGCCCCCCGGCTCTCTTTCTTCTTCGACTGCCACAACGACTTCTTCGAGGAGGTGGCCAAGTTCCGGGCCGCTCGCCGCATCTGGGCACGAGAGGTGCGAGAGCGGTTCGGGGCCCGGAACCCACGCTCCTGGCGTCTCCGATTCCATACCCAGACGGCAGGGGCGTCCCTGACGGCGCAGCAGCCCGAGGTGAACCTGATCCGCACCACCATCCAGGCCCTGGCCGGAGTCCTGGGTGGTACCCAGTCCCTGCACACAAATTCCATGGATGAAGCGGTAGCCCTGCCCAGCGAGAAGGCGGCCCGCCTGGCCCTGCGCACCCAGCAGGTCATCGCTCACGAGTCGGGCGTAGCCAACACGGTGGACCCCCTGGGAGGCAGCTTCTTCGTCGAAGCCCTCACCCGGGAGACCGAGGAAGAGTGCTACCAATACTTCCGCCGCATCGACGACCTGGGGGGAGTGCTGCCAGCCATCGAGGCTGGCTTCTTCGAGCGGGAGATCGCCGACTCCTCCTACCGCTACCAGCAGGAGATCGAGGCCAAGCAGCGGATCATCGTGAGCGTCAACGAGTACAACCTGGACGAGCCCATCGAGATACCCGTCCTTGAGATGGACCCCCAGGGGGAGAGGCGGCAGATCGAACGGCTGAAACGGGCCCGCCGGGAGCGGGACAACCGGGAGGCCGCCCGCCGCCTCCGCGCTCTGGAGAAGGCCTGCCGTGGGGCTGATAGCGTGATGCCCTACCTACTGGACGCCGTAAAAGCTTATTGCACCCTGGGAGAGATCTGCAACGTGATGCGAGAGGTCTTCGGGGAGTACCAGCAAAGGACGGCGATCTGATCAGACGAATTCGAGGAGAGTCTCCAATCAAGTGTAATGCCGATGGGTTGGAAATGGTACAGATCGCAAGAATGAGGTTCTAAAGCAAGCTAGTCCGCGAAGACGGCCAATCTCGCGGCAACAACCGGAGTGACAAGACGGCGAAGAGTCGACAACTGAAGGGAAGAAGATCTTGGCCGACGAGTTGGCCGAATGCTCTTATAAGGAGTGAAGCATGCGCTTAACCGAGGCCCAGCAAATGGTGTACAAGGCGGCCAAGGGGTTTGCAGACCGAGAAATCAAACCTTTCATCAAATCCCGAGAGGCCGACGACTCATTCCCCATTGATGTCCTCAGAAAGATGGACGAGGTGGGGCTGGTTCCGAGCCCTTTTCCTGAGCAGTACGGTGGGGTCAAGATTGATTACGTTTCCTATGCGCTCATATGTGAGGCCATCGGTGGGGTCAGCCCCTCCGTATACACGTCTGCCCTTGCCGTGCCGATCTCTTTGGTTGGGACCGCTATTCACCGCTTCGGGAGCGAGGATCAGCGGCGCTCCTATCTGCCGGCGCTGCTGAACGGACGGAGAGTAGGAGCCTTCGCCCTGTCCGAACCGAATGTTGGCTCAGACCCTGCTGAATTGGAGTTATCTGCCAATCCAGGCGAAGGCGGTTGGGAATTGAGGGGAAGTAAGTATTGGATATCAAACGGCTCCATTGCCGATCTCATTGTGGTTTTCGCGCAGACGGAGCCAGGTAGCCGCCACAAAGGTCTCGCTACTTTCCTCGTGGACGGGAACTCTCCCGGTCTTCGTAGGGAGTCCATACCGGGCAAGCTGGGCCTTCACTCATCTAACACTGCCGTGCTCCACTTCGACGGTGTTAGAGCGGGCGCCGATCGCATTTTGGGGGCGGTTGGGGATGGCTTCAGAATCGCCCAGACATCCCTCACGATTGGCCGGATGGCCACGGCCGCCTGCGCAGTCGGCGTCATCCAGACCTGCTTGGACGCCTGCATCTCTTACGCCAGGCAGCGCACCCAATGGGGCAAGCCGATTGGCGGCCATCAGCTGATCCAAGAGATTGTGGCGGACATGGCCACCAGCTGCGAAGCCGCGCGCCTGTTGACCCTGGAGGCCGCGAGATTGCTGGATGAAGGCGAATGGCCGACGCGGCAAATTGTGATGGGCAAGCAATTTGCGACGGAGGCAGCAGTTAGTGCGGCGCGTAACGCGATCTCCCTTCATGGTGGAGCCGGCTACGTGGATGACCTTCCCATCCAGGGCCTGTTAGGGGATGCTATCGGCTTGAGCATATACGAGGGCACGACTCAGATCCAGAAGCTTCTTCTAGGGAGAGAGCTGCTGGGCATATCCGCTTTCTAGCGGGTCGCGCCAACTGGGAAGAGATCGCTATAGAGCTGCAATCCATCAATCGCTCACCCAGAACGGGGGAAACCCCAGGATGCAGACACTGATACGATGGCCATAGACAAAGTAGTAGGCAGCTTCGATGAAGCGGTGGCCGACGTCGCCGACGGGGCCACCCTCCTCATTGGTGGCTTCGCCGGCCCCGGCGAGTGCCCCAGCTGCCTCATCGCCGCTGTGGCCCGCAAGGGAGCGAAGGAGCTGACCATCGTTGGCAACCTGGGAGGCTGGGGGACTAACCTTTTCCCCGTGATCAGGGAGCGCATGCGCAATCTCATCGCCTTTCCGCCAGAGTTCGTTGACCATGGACTCCTGGTAGAACGCGGTCAACTGAAAAAGGGCATCTTCTCCTACCCGGACGCTCCCTCGCCCGCCATGCTCATGCCTGTGGAAAGGGCCGTAGCGGAGGGCAAAGCGGAGCTGGAGCTGGTGCCACAAGGCACCCTAGCCGAGCGCATTCGAGCGGCCAAGAGCGGCATCGCTGCCTTCTATACGCCGGTGGGCCCCGGCACTATCGCCGAGGCGGGCAAGGAGGTCCGCCAGTTCAACGGACGCCCCCACCTCCTGGAGCCTGCCCTTGGTGGCGATTTCTCCCTCATCCGCGCCCACAAAGCTGATCGCTACGGCAACCTAGTCTATAGGGGCACTTCCCGCACCTTTAACGGCACCATGGCCGGCGCCTCCACTATCACCATCGCCGAGGTGGATGAGGTAGTAGAGCTGGGGGAGTTGGACTCCGAACAGATCATCACCCCAGGCCTCTACGCGCAGCGAGTGGTGGTGCGGCCCGCACGGCTACCACCCTGGGATGAGCCCCTCTAGGAGTTAGCGATGGCCGACGAGCGGTTAGACGAACAAACCATGGCCTTACGGGTGGCCAAGGAGTTCCAGGACGGTATGATCGTCAACCTGGGCTTTGGCATCCCGACCCTATGTTCCAACTTCGTGCCACCCGATGTAGAGATCCTTTTCCATACTGAGAACGGTGCCCTGGGCTTTGGCTCCATCATCCAGGACCCAGAGGAGGCGGACATCGACTTCATCAACGCTGGCGTCCAGCCCATCTCCCGCCAAGCCGGCATGAGCCTCTTCGAGCACGCCGAGAGCTTCAGCATGGTGCGGGGTGGCCATATAGATCTGGCCGTCTTAGGGGGACTGCAAGTCTCTGAACAAGGTGATCTGGCCAACTGGCTCCTGCCCGGAAAGGCTATCGGCAGCCTGGGTGGCGGCATGGACCTGGCGTTCTGCGCCAAGCGGGTCATCGTCGTCATGGCCCACACCACCAAGGACGGCCAGCTCAAGATTCTGAAACGCTGCTCCTTTCCCCTGACAGCCCCCGCCTGTGTAGACCTCATCGTAACCGACGTTGCCGTTATGGCGGTGACTCCCCAGGGGCTGGTGCTGCAAGAGATGGCCCCGGGCTGGACAGCAGAAGAGGTGCAGAGCCTTACGGAACCCCGCCTCATCCTCAGCCCGCAGCTCAAACCTATCGAGCTCCTCTAGATGACACGCGAAGATCGTGACCCTGCCCAGGAGAGGGCGCAAGGTCACTTTGTCGCCCCTGCTGAACTGAAAGCCAGGGTGGAAGGGCGGTTGGCAACGCTGGCCCAAGGTGGGTTCAGCCACCGCCTCCGGGCCAAAGACTGTGGGGTGCCAAGATTACCTCTGACGCCGGCCTGCTGGCCTGCCAGGAGTCGGACGAGGCGCCGGGGCTCACCCCAGGGGCACGCGCAGACACACCCGGCTTACTCGACCAGTCTGAACACCACGAACGGAATCTCAACGAGGAGCTCTATGAATAACCCTTGGATCGTAATGGCTAGCGCGATCCCCGAATATGTAGCCCAATACCAGCTCCTGACGGAATAACTTGAGGACGTAGCCCGGATGTACGTTCCTTGCCCGTCGAGCAAACGCCATCCATTGTCGAGGCAGATGCCGCGCTAGTCCTGGTACGTGAAAACCTTGTCGGGGACAAGCTCGCCGAGAATCTCCGGATCAAAGCTCATCTTCTCGCTGAAGGCAGAGCGGATCGACAAAGTCGCTTCGCTTGCCTCATCGAGCAGGCGCACTGATCCTTCAATGAAGACGTTCACCGCGAAAGGCGGCTCTACGAAGGCGACAGCCACCCTGGGATTCCTTCGAATATGTCTGTAAACAGCGGATTGTGGGGCGATCCTGAAATAGATATTGCCCATCACGACAACGATGCCAACGCTTGTGATGTGGGGTGCCCCAGACGGAGCAACCGTGGAAATGACCATGGCTCGGTTCTTCTGGAGGAATTCCAACACCTCTTGCGCGGTCATCGAATGTGTTCCACCGAACACATTCTTGGTGAGGGGCGTTCCACCATCTATGGTGTCCCGGATCAGTTGCTCCCAATTGGTTTCGCTCACCTGAAGCCTCCTAGTTCAACAGACCGGCTCGCCGATTACCTGCAGACTTGCCAAGCAGATGCCCAGCCGACACAGCCGCTATTGTTGGAATGCCGGGCTCGCGAGAATCGTAACACTTATTGCGAGGGTAAGCCCTGGACCGTATGGTCCTGCCGGATTTCCTCGTCGAACTCGGCGACATCACGATCCGTCACATGCATGACGATCCGTCTGAATATCGCCCATCCCACACCAAGGTCTGGAGTCGTGGAATGCCCGCCAAGCGAGGCTACCAGAGCACCCAATGTCGGTGGTATCCTTCCCGCCATAAGGCCATTAAAGCGGGGGTGCGGGATGTCGATCTTGAGACCGGGCTCCTTCGCGTTTGCCAGGCTGCTCTATGGCTTCCGCATGACTACGAGGAGCTCACACGCCGGTACAGAGGAACATCACCGGAAGCTCTGGTTGCGGTGCTTTGCCCCGCTCTACCCTCTCCAGCCCTGTGCGGTGGGCCGGCCTGATAAGGAGACCCTCTGAGTGTGTTAAGATCCGGGGTGACGTGCCCACAGTCGAGCGCACCAGTCACGAAAGCCATCAAGCAAGGGGCAACACCTACCTGTCAACGACTTGGAACCCCAATCTGCTTGGACGACGCAGGCACAGGGAGGCAGCAATGAAACTTGGACTGAGCATCGGGTATTCCGGCGCAGAGTTGCGCCTGCCGATTGAGAAGGTGCAGCTGGCCGAGCGGCTGGGTTACGAATACGTCTGGTCGGCGGAGGCTTACGGCTCCGACGCGATAACGCCGCTCGCCTATCTGGCAGCAGCGACCAGTCGCATCAAGCTCGGCACGGGCATCATGCAGCTCGCGGCCCGAACGCCGGCGGCCGCGGCGATGACCTTTGGCACGCTCGACGCGCTGGCCGGCGGTGACCGGGTTGTCGCGGGGATTGGTGTATCGGGGCCGCAGATCGTCGAGGGGTGGTACGGTCAGCCCTGGGGCCGCCCGTACTACCGCGTCCGTGACTACGTCACGATCATGCGCAAGATCTTCAAGCGGGAGAGGCCGGTTACGCACGGCGGAAAGGAGATATCGCTTCCGTACACCGGCCCGGGATCGGTCGACATGGGCAAACCGCTGAAGTCGATCTTGCACATGAACCCGAACATACCGATCTGGCTCGGCACGAGGATGGAGTCAATGGTGAAGCTGACGGCGGAGATTGCCGACGGCTGGCTGCCCGGGAACTTCATGCCGGACAGCATGAAGTTCTTCCGCCCCTGGCTGGAGGAGGGATTTCGGAGGGCAGGGAATGGGAAGTCGTTCAATGACTTAGAAATTCACCCCATGGTGAAGGTCCATATCACTGGCGACGTGCGGGATGGCTTGCGGCCGATCAAGGAGCACTTCGCCTGGTACGTGGGCGGCATGGGACACAAGGAGAAGAACTTCCATAAAGAAGCGATGATCATGCTCGGTTACAAAGACGCCGCTGATCGCATCCAGGACCTCTTCCTCTCCGGGCGAAGGGCGGAGGCGATCGAAGCCGTACCTGACGAGTATTGCGACGAGATGAGCCTCATCGGCCCGCCGACACGAATCAAGGAACGGTACAGGCGGTGGGAGCAGGCGGGCGTGACCGGACTGAGGATTCAGGCGGACGAGCCCGAGGCCATCGAGCTTATCGCTCAGCTTGCGGGGACGACCAGGACGGCGGCCTCCGGCGTCTAGCAATAACGGGCGTGGCGGTCATAGATTGGATCGGTATCTGCGGAGCAGCCTACCTAGGTGAACCGGGGCCATTTGCGCCAGTCACCAGCGCGACTCGGCCAGATAGAGTGTTTGCTCTCAGCTTGACTAAGGTCTAGGGCTCCGTACTTAGCTCCGTATCAAAGGTTCTGACAGAACCCCTCTCCTACATTGAGACAAGCTTACCCCCGAGCCCTGAGTTCTGACAGAACCGTTGAGACGACACAGAAAGAGATCGCTCTGCAGTGGGCAAACGACAGCTAGTGCCACCGGTCATCGCTTCGCCAACAAAGGAGTTACGCCTGCAACCGTTGGCACCGGCGAGCCCTGGTCGACCATTCACATGGCCCCAGCGGTCACATTAGATGCCGCCGCCGCCAGACCTAGCGGTCGTCCGTCAGTCCAGATATGCGCTCGAATGCGGAGGCCCTATCAAGGAGCCGCTGAGCCCGAACATAGACTGGTCTATCCACCATCTCGCCATCCAGAGCAACGGCGCCTACGCCCTGGGTCTCACCAGTCTCGTACGCGAGGATCACCCTTCTCGCCTGATCGATCTCATCGTCGGCGGGCCTGAACACTCGATTAACGACCTCGACCTGGCGGGGGTGGATACAGAACTTTCCCTGGTAGCCTAGGGAGCGCTCCAGACGGCAATCCTCCTCCAAGAACTCCTGGTCGTTGAAGTCGACCACGACGGTACCCAGTGATACGATGCCAGCCCCTCTGGCAGCGACCGCGACTGCCGCCCGCGGCCAGGCTATTTCCAGTCCCTGCTTCGAGCGCGAGATACCCATATCAGCCGTAAAGTCCTCCGCGCCGAAGGCCGCCCCCACTACCCGCGGACTGGCATGGCACACGTCGTATGACCGCCATACAGCCAGGGCCGACTCAATCCAGGGAACCAGCTTCGTCCGGCCCTCGGCCATGCCGCACTCACGCTCCAGTCGCCCCAGTGAGGCATCGACCTCCTTGACGATTTCGGGTGTATGCGCCTTGGGCAGGCTAATCCCGTAGAGCTCAGGGCTCAGCACAGCCGCAAGGTCGTCCTCTAGAAGCCCAGTATCCAATCCGTTAACCCGCACGAGCAGAAGTAGACCTTGCCCGCTCATCGCCGCCATGGCTTCTCCGACCATCTCCCTAGCATTCGCCTTCCGAGTTGGCGGAACAGAATCCTCTAGATCCAGGCAGATGGCATCGGCGCCCACAGTGGGTGCTTTCTCGATGAAACGCGGCTGAATGGCCGGAACGAAGAGGATGGACCGAACCATGAACTCTTCCGCCACTGATGCTTCCTTTTTGCTCACGGAGGCCTTTCCGCGGTTGAATCCCAGCCGCCGGCACCGGCGATCACCGAGACACCGAACGCCGCCGGCGCGATCGCGATGGCGATCGCAGCAAGAAACAACGCCCGAATGGTTCGCGACTCATTCATCTCGATACTTCTGTCCGTGGTGCGCCTATAGCGGTTTTGCGACAGTCGAGGGAGCCCGGAAACAAGAGTCATTATATTAGGTGGAAGGGAGGATAGATATGCCGATCTACGAGTTCGAGGGCGGGACACCCAGGATAGGAGCCAGCTCCTATGTTCACCCAACAGCAGTGATCATCGGAGACGTCGTCATTGACGAACGCTGATCGGTCATTTCAGCCCCTATCATAGAACACGCGTGCGCCTGCAACCAGGTGAACCGTCCGTCTATGTCAGACCGGCTGCCCAGTATCACGTGAGCCGCATAGGTCTGACTCACAGCGGGAACCTGTTGGTGGCACGAGTCTTGACTCACGGCAATACTATGTGTGATCGAGAAAAGTGGCGTGAATGATCCAATGTTGTCACCCTGCATCGATCTTCAGCGTTAGATCCTCGTCAGGTGGATGCGACGGCCAGATGTTCCGCGTCGCTTCGTTGAGCAAGTCTTAAGCCAAGGGTGAGAAACGAGAGAGCGACACTCAGCCCAGCAAGCATGATCAGCCCGCTCAGGAAGCCGCCAGTGAGGTCTGCGAGGATACCCATGAGCAGCGGGCCCAGCACACCGCCCGTCTGGCCGGCGGTGAAGTAGAGTCCGCCGGCAGCCCCCATGTTGTCCGGGCCGACCTGGGGCGCATCCATGAGGATCAGCAGGGCGACGGGAATCACGCTAAAGCGGGCGCCTTGGAGCACCAACCCTAGCGCTAGTGGTACCCCTTCCGTGGTACCAATTAGCAGCGGACCGATCCCTCCAACGACAGACAGGCCAACCAGTATCGGGATTCGCCGCCCGGGCGTCGCCAACCGTGGGATGGTGAGGGTGCTAACGATCCCAACCGCCGTCGGCAATGCCGCCCAAAAGCCGGCCTCAGCCGAACCCATGCCCCTGGAGCGAAGGATCTCAGGCAGCCAGCTGCTAAAGCTTTGGCCGTACAGCAACGAACTGAAGCTGACGAGAATGATGATTTGCACGACTCTACTGCGGAGCAGCTGGGGAATTGACGTGAGGACGGAACTGATGGCTGGCGCAGCTCCAGGGATGGACTCGGAAGAGCGCTCGGGTTCCCGGGCCAGAAGCGACCAGATCACTCCGGTCAGGAGTGCCGCCGCCGCATAGATGCCTATCGTGAGTCGCCAGCTGGACCCGGTGAGAGGCATTAGAAGGCTGTTGGCAGTGGCAAGGGCCACGATGCCCCCGATCAATGGGCCAGTCAGATAAATGCCCAAGGCCAGTCCGCGTTCCTTTTCGCTGAACCACACGTTGACGAGCTTCGGGGCGCCCACGGAGACCAAGGGACCGCCCAGGCCGAAGACCCCCACCGCGACAAACAACGTCACGTAATCCACGGAAACGGCCCTCAAGCCGCCAGAGAGGGCGATCAGGAAGATGCCTGCAGCCAGAGAACGCCGCAACCCGAAGCGGTCGACGATCACACCGGCAGGGATAGAGGCGGCAATGTACACGAGGGGCCAAGCGCCAAGCACACTTCCCATGGCGGCTCGGCTTAGGCCGAAGTCCTCGCTCATGGGCTTGATGAGAGGTGCTACGGAGGAGGCGACCAGTCCAAAGCCAGCATAGCCGACCCAGAGGCCCGCTAGCATAACCCAACGATATCCCGTGTCGGGAGGTTCTGGCTCGCGGGGCGTAATGTGAGCGGAATGCATAGGGCCTTCAGGACAGTCTTCCAGACTCGCCGAAGATCATATTACAGTGCGCAGGCGAGCGTGGCGCGCGAGGCGTCAATAACACGATGAAAGTGTTGCCTGTGGGGGTACAAAACCGATCCGCCAGCGTTCTGTGATCACGCTGCCTGCATTTCGTATTCGTAGAGCAGGCCGCCAAGCACAGGCCGGGCGATGATCCGGCCGCCTGAAACCAGCGCAAGGTGGACAGCTCAGGAGGGCGGATCGAGCTCCAGCGCACGATGTGGCCGCCCCGCGTTGTAGTGGGCCACCGTATTGCGCTGGCGCCGGACACCATGGTGGCCTCATCTGGGCCAGCGCCTTGGCCTGGGGGGAAGGCCGCCGATCGATCCAGAGCTACAGACGCTGATTCAACGGATGGCGGCAGAGAACCGTCTGTGAGGCAGCATGCGCATCGTCGGGGCGTTACGGGCGCTGGGCTTCAGGGTGAGCAACTCGACGGTGCGCCGGGATCGAGCAAGCCGGGCACCTCGGCCAGCCCACCCAGAGGGCTCAGCGCCGAGGAGATACGGCGAACACCGCGGATGGGGATTTGGCGCCCCACAGATGGCCAAGGTCCGGTAAGGTGGACGCAGGCCTCAACGCCAGCGGGACAATTCATGACGGCGTCGCAGCCAGATGCCCAGCGACTAGCGTTCACTCGGGCCGCCTGTCCAATTCGAGTTCAGTGGGCCGGATGTTCGAACGAGGCTAGAATGGACCCGGCGCCGTATGGGGGTGCTCGTCGATGATGCAGCGAAGCGCGCCCTCACACGAACGGGCAACAATATCGTAATATCTGAAGATAGCTGCATACCGACAAGCGTAGATGCTGTAGAAGGAGGGCACCGTGAAGCTACTTGAGGGAATCAAGGTTCTGGACCTGGCCCGCCTCATCCCGGGCCCCATGCTCACCATGCTTCTCGCCGATCTAGGCGCCGACGTGATCAAGGTCGAGGAGAAATCGGTTGGGGACTACCTCCGAATTGGCAGGGAGCCCGACAAATGGGGTGGGTCGATGCCCCTGTTCCTGTGGATGAACCGTAACAAGCGAGACATCTCGGTGGACATCAAGGCCTCTGAAGGGCGTCAGCTACTCCTGGAGATGGCCAAGAGCTGTCAGGTAGTGGTGGAGGGCGCCCGACCTGGCGTCGAGGCAAAGCTTGGTCTGGGCTACGAGGATTTCAGGGCCGTCAATCCAGGCATCATCTACTGCTCGATTACCGGCTTCGGCCAGGACGGGCCTTTCGCTCATCTGGCCACCCATGGTGGTGCCTATGATGCCGTTGCCGGCCTGGCCATCCCCTATGAGACTAAGGACGGCAACTACGTCCAGTCTCGGCCCTTCCCTCATGGCCTGACCTACGGCTCCTGGGCCGGCGCCATGGCGGTTTGCGCTGCCCTGGTTCAGTTTAAGACTACCGGTGAGGGCTCTTACCTGGACATCTCCTGCGCAGACGCAACCGTAGCCGCCCTTGGACAGGAGCTGTTGCCCGTCCTCAACGACGGCGAAAAGGGCTGGAAGGACCCAAACGTCGATATTAGCGTTAAGTACTGCTACTACAAGACCAAGGATGACCGCTTCATGCTCATCCAGGCGACCGAGCAACACTTCTGGGTGCACTTCTGTGAGGTCGTAGACCGGCCCGACCTGGCGACTCGGGGCGACTGGAGCGTGAGTCGCATGGATAGCGGCGTTGGCGACGAGGAGTTGAGGCAGGAGCTGATCAAGATCTTCGCCACGAAGACACAGGCTGAGTGGACCAAGATCTTCATCGAGAGCAATATCGCCGGTGCTCCCTACTACCCGCTTGACGAGTTGACAGAGTCCCCTCTGTACAAGGCTCGCCAGATGTTCGTGGACCAGGACTGCCGGCAGTATGGAACGATCAAGACGGTGGCCAGCCCCGTCAAAGTGAAAGGCGACGGCTTCGAAAACCGTCGACCGATCCCGTATAAGGGCGAGCACACGGACGAGATCCTGGCTGAATTCGGCTATCGCCAAGAGAAGGTCGCCGAACTCCGCGAGCGAGGAGCCATCGCCTAGAGCTGAATCGTTCCCTAGCAGATAGAGCCGGAGGCCTGCCTGCCGCCGGACAGGCGGGAGTGCCCAGATTACATCCGTAGATAAAAGGAGGCGGACAGCCAGTCTATATCGCTCTGGTGCATTCTCCAATATAGCTTCGCTGCGCTGGCCCAAGACGCTGAACGCATCGCAGACGCCGCCCGACTAAGGGGATCAAGACTCATCAGTCCGTGACCGCGTATTAAGACTTCATGTGTGTCGCTAGCGCATAGGAAATGAGTTGCCATGACCCCCAGTCGGCAACGGCTTGGACGCCTCAGTTGACAGGCCATCATAGCCGCCATAACCTTGCACCGCGGCCGGGTGACGGAGACCTACGGGGCCAGCAAGTGTGTGCCGCCTTGTACGCTGCCAGCAGCGAGCCTCAAGGGTTTGATGACAGGATTAGGTGTGTGGGCCGCAAAGATATAGGCGTCCCCCAGGTACGAGCGAAAGGAGTTCGCCATGGCAAACGCCGTCTACATCGTGGTCTGCAACTGCGCCGACCCGGCTCGCGAGGATGAGTTCAATCACTGGTACACCGACATCCACGTCCCCGACATTCTAGGCGTAGCGGGGGTCGTGGCAGGGAGGCGATATGAAATCGCCGATCAGTCAGACCCGAATGTGGCTAAACCAGACCACGGCAAGTACCTGGCCATCTGGGAGATCGACGCCGAGGACCCCCCGGCTGTCGTATCAAACATCTGGAAGGGCGCGAGGGAGTGGGCCGCCGCGGGTCGCGGCGGCCCTGGACTCGATATGGTCTACCACGCCGTCTACGAGGCCATGACGGACCGCATGGTTGCGCAGCCGCGCTCTGCCGAAAGCACGGCCACGTAGGAAGCCTTTGGCCCTCTATCTTCGCAGCCAAGGCCGAGGCAGAGGGATGCCCGGCGCGCACCTGTCGAATGTCTCCTTGGAGAGCTTTCTGAGCCGCCGTGCGTTGCGGGAGAAGAGCTACAACGGAGGTCGCTGGTGTCGAATCTGAATCTTAACAGAGCCGGAACGGCTGTTCTGTCAATTAGCTTCTTCAAGGGGAGCATCGCGAACAGCCCAATGATTCGAGAACGCGACATTCTAGGCAATGCGCGAAAGGTCATGAACGCCGCTCGGGCCGCCCGTATACCAGTGATCCACGCGGTGATGGGCTTCCGTAGCGGCTACCCCGAGGTCAGCGATCGGAACAAGGTGTTCAGCCGCATCAAGCAGAGTGGCGGATTCAGGCTAGGCAGCGACGCGATGGAGATCTGTAATGAGGTGAAGCCGGCCCTCCATGAGGTGGTGGTCAGCCGACCGCGGATCAATCCCTTTTACAACTCTGAACTGCAATCGATCCTCAGCGCTGGAAACATAGACACGCTGGCCATTATGGGGATGGCCACGCAACTCCCGGTGGCAGCAGCAACCCGCCATGCCGCGGACGCTGACTATCGGGTCGTCCTCCTCGAGGATTGTTGCGCCGCCCCTCAGGTTGAGCTACATGACCGGATCATCGAGAACGTGCTCTCCCGATTGGCCGAGATCGCCTCCTCGCGGGATTTTGTCGAAAGCGTCCAGTAGATCAGCTGCCGACCCATGGTCGCGACGAAGAAAAGGGATCCGGAGTCCGCGGAGTGAGTCGAAGGCCTGTGGGGGTGCAAAACTGATTCGCCAGCGTTCTGGGATCACGCGGCCTGCCTTTCGTATTCGTAGAGCAGGCCGCCAAGCACAGACCGGGCGATGATCCGGCCCTACCTGACGACAACCTGGGCGGATGACGACAACCTCAGGTGGACGACTGCGCACCCAAGGCCGTTTCTCAGATACGGAGGTGAACGCTGAGGCACCGTGGTAGACTTGCCTCAGCGAACTTTTAATCCGGGAGTCGTGGGTTCGAATCCCACCGGGCCCTCCATCACTTAGATGTAAGGGGTTGGCCCTCTGTGGTCCTTACCAATCATGGCTAGACTCCCGGAGTAGAAATCCCTGTGTCATGGGCTCTGGTCCGACTGGGTGATCGACGGTCGTGCGGGCTCCTACTCGTTGGCGGCAGCCCCGAAGAGCGGGAGTCGGGCCGAGCATCCGGCTGTGAATAACCGCCGGACTGCGAACCTGGGGCGTTACCCGTTACAATGGGCGGGTGACCCTCGGTGTGTAGACCCGCGGTCTGCGGCTAGATTCCGGCTTGCTTCAGAAATGATCGGATCCCAGGAGACCAAGGCGAGATTGAAGAGCTGGCGGCAGCCGTTCTCGGCCTGCCTGGCGGCCGCCGTATTGGCCTTCCTCATAGCCTGCGGCGGAGCCGGCACCGAGCCAGCTGGTATTGAGCTGCCGGAGCCGACCCCGGTCAGAGGAGCGCTGCCGCCGACCACTTCGACGCCGTCCGTTGAGCCGTCCCACCCGGCGCCGACTCCAACCCCGACGCCCGCCCCGATAGTGCATCCTGCCGGGACTCAAGAACGGCTGCTCATGGTCGGCACCCCGCAGGAGACGGCTCTCTATGTTATTGGAAGCGGCAAGCCGGGGCCGGTGATCCTGGTCCTGGGAGGCGTGCACGGCAACGAGCCCGGCGGCTGGCTGGCGGCGGAGGAACTGCTCGAGGTGATGAGACCGGATGCTGGCGCGCTTCTGGTGGTGCCGCGGGCCAACGAAGGGGCCATAATCGCCGGCTCACGCACCGCCCCCGGCCTGAGCGACCTCAATCGCTCGTACCCGGGTGACGCCCAGGGGAGCCCAATGGCCCGGCTCGCCGCCGAGATTGTGAGCCTGGTGGACGAGTTCGCGGTCGACGCCGTGCTCGATCTCCACGAGTCGTGGGGATTCTATGAGAACCGCCCCTACAGAGACACGGCGTTCCTAGGCCAGACCGTCCTCGCCTACCCCAACGGCAAAGGGGAAAGGCTGGCGCGTGAGGTCGTGGAATCCGTAAACGGAAAGATCACAACCCCCCAGGAGGAGATGACCTTCCTGGAGTTCACGTGGCGCGGCGGGGCCGGGACGTCTTTCCTGCCGCCGGAGTCCGCGTCCGCCGCCCCTGTGGGTATCTCCGGCAGCAGCCGGTCAAGCCTGGGTATTGGGCGCCTCTATCGTGACGTTGCGGTGCTTACGGTGGAGATGGGCCAGCAACAGCCGCTGGAGCGCCGGGTAGCGTTGCACGTCCAGGTAGTGGAAGAGGCGTTAGTGGCGCTGGGGATGAGGGACGAGATCGGCGACCTGGACCAGGCCGGCGATGTCCCGTAACCTCGTACAACTTCCGCTGCTGTGTCTCTGTGACTTGCACGTAGATGGCCGAGGTGGACGGGCTGGCATGGCCCGGAAGGTGGCCGGCGATGTCCAACAGCGTCGCCAGGCTGTGCGTTGCCAGCGGATGACCGTCTCCGGCTGAACGAGAACCACCGCCGATTGCCAGCGCGACCAGCGCCTAGAGAGGAAGGACCAGAACAGGCGGTCAGCGGGTTCCAGCCTGGGTCGACGCGACTGGCGGGAGAGGACGGCGAGTTGCTGGCGGAGGGCGAGATTCTCCAGGACGAGGTGCTGCTGAGATCTAACGGCGGCGCTTAGGGCAGAGCAAAGAAGCAGAAAGTAGGTGATCAATGCTGGGCCTCCGTGACTACGTAATGCCCCAAAGCTGGCCCAATCACCTCATCAAGTCAACCCCGTCCAGATACGGATGAGGTTTTAGCGCCCGACAATCCGTCTTTCGGAGCTGCACGGGCTCAACCTGGGCGATGTAGACCTGAAGGGCCAGACTCTACGATTGACAGGCAAGGGGAACAACGTCAAACATTCTAGTCGACGATCAGGTCCTTCGGCAGCCGAATCTGACCTACCGTCTTAGGAATCGACAGCATGAGCGGTGCTCCCAGGAGAGCGCCAGCGGACACGAGCGCGAAGGCCAGGTGATAAGACTCGGTTTGGTCGAAGATCCACCCAACCAGGACCGGTCCTGCCACGCCACCGAGAGTGCCCATCGTCAACAGCAGGCCCTGAATGGCACCGTAAGCCCTCAGCCCGAAGTGTTCTGCCTGGAAGGCGGCTCGTACAGGGATCGTTCCTCCGAAGCCGACCGCGAACAACGGCAGGACAATGAAGATCTGCCAGATCTCGTATATTGAGGCGAATAGCAGTATGGAGATGCCAGTCAATGTGTAAGTCCCGGCCAGGATGAATCGCTTGTCGACAAAATCTGCAAGATATCCACCGCTAAACCGGCCGATAATGCTCATTAAGGTAAACGCTGTCACGGAGGCGGCCGCTGCTCCCTCAGATAAGCCTATACCCGAGGTGAAAAATGGAATTTGGTGCACGACGATAGCTGTGGTCCCAAGGTTGAAGAGAGCGATCGATGTGCCGAATCTCCAGAAGGACGGTGAGCGCAATGCTTCTCGTACGGTGAGGCCTTCCGATGCCTGTGCACTATCGGATTCACTGGGCAGCGACGGTTCTTGGCGAGATTCCGAGATCCCGTCCGGCTTCAGTCCAAGATCCTCCGGCCTATTGCGGATACTCAGCGCCAGAGGTACACATATGACCATCTGCGTCAGGCCCAGAATAAGCAACGTGTCCCGCCAACCGGTGATGGAAATCAGCGCTGCCAGGACCACCACCATGATGCCGCTGACTCCGCCTCCTACCGTAAGAAGGCCCATGGCCATGCCCCGGTGGCGGCGGAACCAGTGTGCGATAGCTACGTATCCGACAGTCCCGCCAGAGGCGCTCATCCCCACCGCAATGATGAGTACCGCCACATAGAATGCCCCCAGCGTTTGGACGCGGCTTAGCAAGATGAACCCAACGGCAACAGTAATCACGCCGCCCGTCATCAGCCGCCGCGGCCCCACCCTGTCTACCAAGAGCCCGACTACCGGTGCTGCCACACCGCCCACCTCCGTGCGCAGGGAAAAGGCGAGGGAGATGGAGGCATGGCTCCAACCAAACTCCTTTACTAGAGGACCGAACAGGGTGCCGAATCCGTAGTAGAAAGTACCTGCGGTCAACAAAACGACAAACGCGGATACGAAGACCACCCACCAGCCGAAGAAAAGACCAGTGCGCGCTGAGACGAGAGTTCCTAGGTTCACAGCCTTCCGATCGATGCTCGTCTAGATCCAGCGTTGGCCATCCTGGGCGGAGTAAGCCTGCTCGCTCAGGCAGGTACGAGAAGAGACAGGGTTCTTCCCCTCCAGCCGGCCGGGCCGAATCTCTTTAGCAAGTGCCTAGCCGGAAGACGGCAGATGCATTAGCCATCTCGGGGCGAATTGGCAGCCCCCTCATTCTGTCATTTGGTCGCCTCTGCCTCAAGTGATCGGCTGCCGCCCGGGGACTATCGACACATAGTGCGGGCTCGACGGGGTGCCTGCAACGTCTTGCGTCTGATCCGCTTGGGATTCCGTCTCCTGGAGTTAAGTGCTCAGGGCAATCGGCTGCGTCCGGATCCTGGAAACCGCTGCCCCTCGATATCGCTCGAATTATCCCGTGCTAGACTGAGGCCATTGTGGGAGACCGTGAGGAGATTCCCGTCCCGGAACCGGGCAGCGCCATCTCGTCCTGGAGCCCTGGGCACCCTACCGCATCGCCGCCACCTTCGCACTGAGCGGGGTGGGCAACGCCATCCTCTTCCTGGCCCTAATGTTCATGCCCCCCAGGGATGCAGCAGCGGCCGACTCCAGACAGCCGGGGATGCTTCTCCACGTTAGCGAGGGGTTTCGCTACGCCCGCCGCAACCACACCATCCTGGGCATCCTGATCGTGGTCTTCACGTTGAGCGCCGTCGGCCTGTCGACGCGCGTAGCACCCGGGAGACGCTATCAACTCATAGTGGTCTAGGTGCTATTCACTAACGGTTACAGAGACAAAGATTACGAGGTAAGGCCAAGTTGCGGCCCCAAAGTTTTCAGGATCTCGTCGTTCGCCTGCTTGCGAAATGCGAAAACCTCCCTCGCGTATTGGCCGACAGGATACCGAAGCCTGTCACCTTTTTCGATGGCCTCCAATATGACCTCCGCCACCTCGTGATTGGGAGATAGTACAGCGCCGGGCCGATCGGTGGGGTGTTCGATTCCAGGGATAAAGGTAGCATAAGGTGAAGACGTCTCCGAGGCGCTCCCGCCAACCGACCGCCAATTATCGAAAAAGGCGGTGCCGCCGACGAGTCCAGGCTCTATTAGGTGGACTCGCACCCCGAAAGGAGCTATCTCGTGATGCAAGGACTCAGTAAGGCCTTCGAGTGCATGCTTCGACGAAGCGTATGCGCTGTTGAACGGATGGCCAACCAATCCGCCCACTGACGATACGTTGACGATGGTCCCGTGGCCACGTTTTCGCATTGACGGTAAAGCGGCCTGGATGCATCGGAAGACCCCGTAAACATTGGTCTCGAACTGATCGATCAAGTCGGCCAAGGTGATCTCCTCCACAGCCCCTCGGACCGAAAAGCCGGCGTTGTTAACTAGCACATCGATTTCTCCAGCTTGTTGGAAGGCTGCCTCCACGGATTCATCGTTGCGAACATCTAAAGGTATGATCGCCAGGTCCCAACCCTTTGATTGTGCCCTCTCCACCAGCTCGCTGCCCTTCCCCGTATTGCGCATGGTGGCAACGACTCGGTAACCCTTCTCGGCCAGCAGCTCGGCGGTTGCCCGCCCAATCCCCGTCGATGTTCCGGTAATGAGGACACGATCTATGGGCACGATATTCCTCGCTTCCTATCCCTAGGTGTATTTCGGTTGGTAGAGGTCGACCGGACCTCCGCCGGGCAGCTCGAACGTCGTGACCGAGCCCCCTTCCTCCTCCCTGATTGGGGCGCTGAACTCGACTCCTCGCTGTGCCAGCTCGGCGACCGTGGCCTCAATGTCGTCACAGTAGAACGAGATGCCATGATATGGCCGGTCGGAAGGGTGGCATCCGATGCCCCCTTCCGGCTTGGTCCACCTGTAGGCCCCATTATATGACCTGCGTCTGCGCGATGAACCCGATGACAACATTAGATGGGAGTTGCTGGGCGGTGGGATGGATCCGGAGGTCCGCACGGACAATGGCTGGAGGGACTCGACCCGGCCGGTCACGCGACCATTCCTCAAACGGGGGCTGAGAGCGTCGGCGCGAAGTATACAGATACCGCGCTGACATGTCTGATCTCCAAGTAGCAGGCATTGCCAGGCCCTGATTGGTGTTGCGGGTTTCAGGAGCCAGCGATCCCAGTCACGTCTCTGATCTAATGTCTGGATCTGATACCTTGGTTGTATCCATGCCTTGCGTCCGTAAGGCAAGCTGGTCATTCGACTGAGGCGACCGATGATTGTGGCGAAGGAGCAAGGTCTTATTAGCCGGGGGGTCCCCACGCGCGGCGGGCATTGGAGAGATTTGGGCTCCGGGACCGGAATCTTCACGCTCGCTCTCTCGAACCTTATCAGCCCTAATGGCCACATTTACTCCGTGGACAAGGACGGTGTTGCCCTGTCGGCGCAGCAGAGTATGTTTGATCGAAATCCTCAGCACGCCGCACTAGAGTTCGTAAAGGCGGACTTTACGGAGCCGCTAGCGCTGCCCCCGCTCGATGGCATCGTGATGGCCAACTCTCTGCACTTTGTTAAGACCAAGGAGCCGGTCATTCGCCTTGTCATGTCCTATCTCAAGCCCCGTGGGAGGCTCATCATTGTTGAGTACGACACAAATGCTGGGAATCACTGGGTTCCCTACCCGATCGACTTTCCCTCCTGCAAACGTTTGGCCGAGCTAGTTGGCTTTGCTGACTGCCGTCTGCTGTCAGCAATACCATCGCGCTTTCTTGGGCAAATGTACTCCTGCCTTTGCCTACGTGATCCTGACTAGTGAACCTTTTTCTTGCGATCAGCTGTGGGGGTGCAAAACTGATCCGCCAGCGTTCTGGGATCACGCTGCCTGCCTTCCGTAATCGTAGAGCAGGGCGCCAAGCACAGGCCGGGCGATGATCCGGCCGCCTAGCCTGCGAGAATCCCCGCTGGGGCAGCATGCGCATCGTCGGCGAACTCCGCAAGCTGGGCTATGACATCAGCTCTCGAACGGTGCGGCGCTACCGCCGATCAAGATGGCGCGGCCCGCCATCTCAGTCCTGGTGAATCTTTCTCAAGAACCACGTGCCCCATATCTGGGCCGCTGACTTCTACACTGTTCAGACGCTGGCCCTGAAGACTCTTTACGTGTTCCTTTTCATCTCTGATGGCCGGCGCCAGCTTGTTCACCTGAACGTGACTGCCCACCCTAATGCAGAGTGGGTATGGCGACCGCTCATCGAGGCCACACCCTGGGGTAAGCAGCCGAAGCACGTGGCGCGGGATCGCGACTGCTGCTATGGTGGGAGCTTCATCCCAAGGGCGACCTGGCTGGGTATCGAAGTCATACTCACCCCGATCCGAGCTCCCAAGGCGAACGCCATCGCCGAACGAGTGATGCGCACACTCCGCAGAGAGTGCCTAGATCACCTGATCATTATCAATGAGCGGCATCTTCGTGCGGTGCTGCTGGAGTACGAGTTCCACTACAACAACGGGCGACCTTATCGCACTCTGGATCTCGAGACTCCCACCGGGCCACCTGCACGGGCTGGCCCGCCCCGGGTCGGGCCGATCGTTGCCCGGCCGGTGCTGGGGGGATTACATCACGAGTATGAATGGCTGGCTGCTTGACCTGTTTCAGATACGGATGACATTATGCCCCATACAATAGAGGAGCGGCTCAATGAGACACGTACGACGCAGTCCTGCGTTCAGATAAGGTATATGGGTCCTTACCCTCGAACTTGGCTAGAAGCGCCGTTCTGGTTCGAACACGCCAAGTCGGCGAAGGCTCGATATCCGACGAGAGTCTGGGCAGGTCAGCCCACAAGTGTAAGAGGGCCGATAACTCCTCCCCATGCTCAGGATACCTCTCGAGACAACCCTCGAGATCGGACTCGCCCTTCTCTAGAGAGCTCAGGCAGTCGGCCAGCGCATCTTGTATAAGTGTCATCGTTACGTGTAAACGCGAATGGACTCCTCAAGTTAACCGGTTAGGGACAGGCAGAAAGCCCTCCGCGTGTATCACAAAGTAAGACGCGTCGCTTTGCTGCATGTTACAAACCATTTGCCATGGTAGGACGTATTTACCAAACATTAACCAACGCGGCCTTTAGTGCGTTCAACAAGCCGCTACACTGGATCGCAGTGTTGATACACCTTGGACCTCGAAGACCTCCTGGCAATCCGAGCGAAGGATGAGGCAAGTGATTGGACCGGCCGGCCGCGAAGGTTACGAATTGGCGCTCGTATCGCGAGCAACTGAAGGCGACAGGAAGGCTTTCGGCCAACTCTTCGATCAGTACGCCTCCAAGCTGTTCCGCCATATCTCTCGCCTTGTAGATCATCCGGATGTAGCCAAGGAATTGACCGCACAAACCTTTTCCGTCGCCAGCCAGTCCATCCGCAGCTTTGAGAAGGGTCGGGCCTCCTTTTTCGTTTGGCTCCTGCGCATCACCTACAGTTCGACCGAGGCCGGCGCGACCTCTTTCCAACATGACCGCCCCAGGCAATCGACAGAGGAGACAACCGGAGACGCCAAATCCGATGTCTCCCTCGCTGAAGCCGTAAGCCGCCTACAGGGAGATCAGCGTCACGTGATGGTCATGCGCTTCACGGATGGTCTTAGCGAAACGGAAATGGCGGCGGTTATCGGCAAGAGCGTGACCGACGTCAGGGAAATCCAGTATCGAGCGCTCCTGACCCTTCGTGGTACCCTCGAAGGCTGACCGTCACGCGATCCCGCCGTATGTCGTCAGCATAATTAGGATGTAAGTCTTCAGCGACTTTCGGGCTCTTCGGCCCGTTTTCTAATGGGCCGTTCGGCGGCTCTCCCGCTCGAGCCTAAGCCGATGGCAGTGTGGGGTGCCAAAATTACATCCGTATCTGCACAGGCTAAGCAGCGAGCCCCTCGTACTCGGGAGGCAGACCACCCAACACGGGGTGAGCAACGGGCCGGCGATATCACCAAGGACGTGCGCATCACGTCCGAAAACTTCGACGTGATACAAGTGGTGGCGCTCCCCGTCGGCGGCCAGGTGCAAGTGACGACCGAGGGCAAGGGCGAGGCCGTCCTGCAGGCGGTGAGCCGCTACAACCTGGCCCAGCCAGACGAGGCGTCCGCCGTCTTCGATATCAGTGTGGGTTACAACACGGCCCGCGTGGACGTTAGCGACATCGTGGTGGTGCGGGTTAGCGTTACATTCGACCCACCGCAGCCGGTCAAGGCGTCAAGGGTGCGGCCTCACAGGCCTACTCCTACTACAACCCGCAATGGAAGGGGGAAACCGTCGGCGAAGGGCTCACGGTTCAGGGCGACTAGAGCTGGCCCTCAAGCCGTTATTTGGCCGGCTACACGGCGTGGATACGCTGCGGTTCACGGGAAAGCTCCTCTTGGCCCGGGCCCGTATTCACCGTTTCTTAACCATCCGGCCCCCCTTTTTCGCTTCAATATATCCTCTGTTTCTGGATAATGAGGATGAAGCTATTACTGGATGCCGGTCTAGGAGCTGCGTGGTGAAGAACGAATGGCCAAGATGCGCTTCATGCGATGTGGAGATCTCCGGGCTGCCCGAGCTGGTGGATGGCGAGGCGTTCTGCTGTACGGGTTGCGCGGAGGGTGGGCCCTGCAGCTGCACCTACGAGGGCGATCAGGCCCGCTACCCCCGCAACGGCCACGGCGATCTGATGCTGGCCCTGGAGCGGCTTGAGGACGGGTTATGACGGCCTCACTGAGGAGAACGGATGGCACAGGACCGCGAATCCCCGAGCTTTTGGTCTGGGAACACGGGATTTTGGGGTGCGCCACTAGCCAGTAGAAAGGAGCGGCTGGTACAATCAGTCTTCGATCGCAATTATCGTTTTGAAATGATTCGCTGCCGGAGTCGTTATTGAATGATGGACTGTCTGAATAAGGGAAGGGTATTTGCTATGTGGGAGCGGTTTGGGATCTTGAGAGACAAAAGGGGCCACCTGCTGACTGGCCCTACGTTGGCCCCGGGGCCTGGCCGGGATCCTGGTAGCGGCGGTGATGCTGCTGCCTGGCGATCATGTTGCTGGCACGGGTGGTGGTCCTGCTGAGTGTAATAGTCCCAACGCCTCAGTGTTTCCAAGTGACTCGGGTCAAAGCGTGGATATCATCTCGTTCACAGCTCCGGCCGGACAGGTAATTACTGGTATCTGTATCAAATCAGGTATTAACATGTTCGGAGGAACGGGTCACAGCGGTCTTATCACAGCAGATGGAGTCTACGGGGAGAATGACTGCTATACGGTGACTGGCATGGGATCCTCGACCGTAACCGTGACCAGAACGGGGACGCCAGGCTCGAACTGTCAGGAGCTGAGTCACGTAGACTACTTTACCGATCCTGAGCCGACGCCGACCCCGCCGACGCCGACCCCGCCGACGCCGACCCCGCCGACGCCGACCCCGCCGACGCCAACACCGCCGACGCCGACCCCGCCGACGCCAACACCGCCGACGCCGACCCCGCCTGCGTTCAGCCACGCCTTCAAGCCATCCCCGAACCTCCGCCGGTCGAGTCACCTCACCGGATGCGGCCGCGCAGCGCGAGGAACGCCAGGGTCAGGCTCACGGAGCCCAGGGCGGCGACCGCCAGCACCGCGACGCCGAGGTCTCCGGCGTCCCAGCCTTCCATGGTGAGCGCCCGCATGCCTTGCAGCAGGTAGGTCATCGGGTTGAACATCGCAGCAGTCTCCAGCCACCCCGAGAGCGCTTCCTTGGGTGCGAACATCGTCGTGAGAAACATCAGTGGCATGAAAAGCACCCATATGCTCTGCGTCGCCTGGGCGTTCCCGGTCTTCAGGGCGACAGCGAAGCCGATGCCCGAATAGGCAACGCCCCAGAAGCTGCTGAGCAGCACGAGGGCTATAGCTCCCGGCAAGCCGGTCGCGAAGTCGAGGCCGAATGCGATCGCCACCAGAAGAACGAGCGTCGATTGCACCATGACCCGAAGGAAGTCGGCCGCCATCGCCCCGACTAGGATGGAGACGCGGTTGGCCGGCGTAACCATCAGCTTGTCGAAATAGCCGCTCTCGATATCGCTGACCATGTTCATGCCGGCGCTACCCCCCTGTGCGGCGAATATGATCGCCATGGGAACCAGAAACGCCTCCGAGTTCGTGAGGCCGGAGCGGCCGGCGAACGTTTCCAATGATCCCACCATGACGAAGTAGAAGAAGATGGGGATCAACAAATTGGGAATAAGGTAGACAGGGGTCCGGAACGCGGTCCGCGCCTCGCGTGCGCCAAGCAGGATAGCCGCTCGGGCCGCCTCGCGCCAGGCGCGCCAGGGTGCCAGGCCCGCCGCCGGAGAGAAAGTGAGTTCCATCATGACGAACTACCTCCATCCTGGACTGCACCCTCTAGGCGAGAACCCGTCGTGCGCAGGAACACTTCGTCGAGAGTCGGTTGGGCGATGGCGACGGAGCCCACCGTAATTCCGGCCGAATCAAGCAGGCGGACAACGTCGGCGACGACGCCGTTACCGTCGTTGACGAACAAGGTCAGCCCCTTTTCTTCGGGACGTAGCTCCCTGAGACTCGGCAGCTGTCTGAGGGCCGACGCGGCGGGTTCTGTCAGAACTCAGGGCGCGGGGGTAAGCTTGTCTCAATGTAGGAGAGGAGCTACCCATGAACTGCCCGCACTGCCGAGCGACAGCGACCAGCAAACGGAAGCACCGCACCACCCTGGGCTACGTCAGGTTTTCGTGTAGGTCCTGCCACCGTCGCTTCAACGAGCCCACCGGCACACCCTACAACGATCTCCAGTTCCCCACTGACATCGTCCTGTTGGCGGTACTCTGGCGGCTACGCTACAAGCTCGGGTTCCGCGATGTCGCCGAACTGCTCCTTCAGCGAGGCTATGAGGTCACGCACGAGACGGTACGGGCCTGGGAGTTCCGATTTGCTCCTCTCCTGGGCGAACAACTACGTACCCGGCGCCGCGGCCAGACGGGAAGCCACTCCTGGTATCTCGATGAAACCTACGTGAAGGTGAGCGGTCGCTGGCGTTACCTGTACCGTGCCATCGACCGGGACGGCAATCTCCTCGACTCCATGCTGAGTGAGACGCGGGACAGGTCAGCTGCCCGCCTCTTTCTCAGTCAGCTGGCCGACGTCACATCCCACAAGCCGTTGCGCCTCACCACCGATCAGCATCCGGCCTATGGAAAGGCGATCCGCTGGATACTGGGACGGAAGGTCTTACATCGACAGAGTCGGTACCTAAACAATCGTATCGAGCAGGACCATCGCGCCATCAAACAACGCTACTACCCCATGCTGGGGTTCGGACGTATGGAGTCGGCAAAGCGCTTCTGCGCGGCGTTCGAAGAGCTGCGTCAGTACTTACGTATCCGCCCGCCCATTGGCAAGCAGGTGTCTTTGTCGGAGAGGCGTCGAGTCTTCCTCGCGCGATGGCAGGCGTTGACGGCGGAGATGGCAGCGGCGTAATCGGTTCGGATTTCGAACCGAGATTCATCTCCGCGACATTGGCGCCCTGAGTTCTGACAGAACCCCTAAAGGCTCCACTATTGAGATTACGGGTATCAGCGGCGATGTATACAAACCCGCTGGTGCTGTCTTCGATGCTGTTCTTGTGGGAGGGTAGACGTGGCTAGACGATCTAAGGAAGATTTGATTCAATACTACGGTATTACTAGGGAGAATGAGGGAGGCCTTCAGCTTACGCTTGCCAAGGACCAGAATACTCCGTTGGGCAAACCGCCGGAGCCGCCACCTGAGGATGAGGAGTCCGAAGAGGACAATTTGTCGCGCCCTGCCTCAAACTCAGCTGCCCCAGACATTGGAGAAGGTGATCGTTGATGCTTCGAAGCTGTCTTTCGTGGTGGCACCACCTGAGGTGTCGTACCTGTCATTCTCTGCCGCACCGATAGGGCGATGGCTCCCTAGCGGCGAGGCCCAGCCTCCCTGGGAGTCCCGCTAGGCGGCCCCTCATGATCCGTCCTGAGGGGTTCTGTCAGCCGAAGTTATGGGCCTTGGGTGCTACGTCCGTTCCTGCCCGCAGCGATGTGAGCCCCTTGGCCACCACGTTCACCGTGCCGTCCCGCCGCTGGAGCTCACCGCGAACGACAAGGAACGGCTCCGTGCGCACCAGCGACCGCTGCCGCTCGTGGAGGGCGGGGCGCACGATCACGTTCACCAGGCCGAACTCGTCCTCCAGCACCAGGAAGACGAACCCCTTGGCCGTGCCCGGCCGCTGCCGGCAGACGACCATGCCAGCCACTTCCACGGGCGTCCCGTCGGGCAGGGACTCCAACATGCGGCTGGGGACGACACCTTCATGGAGCTGAGGGCGCAGGAAGAGCATCGGGTGATGGGTCGGCGACAGGCCGAGGATAGTGTAGTCCGCGGTCATACGCTCCCAGGCGGTCATGGGCGACAGCGCCACCATGTCCTGCTCCGTGGGCAAGGGTAGGGCCAGCTGTCGCTCGTGGTCGTTGCGGCCCTCTGAGCGGTAGATGAGGCCCAGCTGCCACAGGAGCTCCCGGCGCTCCAGGCCGAACTCATCGAAAGCGCCGCAGGCGATGAGCTTCTCGATGGGCTCCCGCTTGAGACGGGTGCGCTCCAGGAAGTCGAACAGCGATCGGAAATCGCCGTTCTGTTTCCGCTCGTCCTCCACCTCCCGGGCGGTCGCCCCGCTCAGCCCCTTCACGTAGCGGAGGCCGATGCGCACGGCGTCACCCTCCAGGGTGCAGTTGGCGCCGCTGCGGTTAATCGCGGGCGGCAGGACATCCACCCCGTGACGCTTGCCATCGTTGACCAGAACGTGGGGGCCGTAGAAGCCCATGGGCTGAGCGTTGAACAGGGCACACAGGGACTCCGTAGGGTAGTAGGTGCGCAGCCAGGCCGTCTGGTAGGCCAGGAGGCCGAAGGCGGCGGCGTGAGCCTTGGGGAAGCCGAACTCGGCGAACCCCTGAATCTTGGCGAAGGTGCTCTCCGCCGCTGGCCCCGACACTCCGTTATCGAGGCATCCCTGGATGAACTGCTCCTTCAGCTTGGCGATCGCCTCTTTCGACCGCTTCCGGCTCATGGCCCGGCGCAGGCTCTCTGCCTGGCCGACGCTGAACCCGGCCAGGGCCATCGCCACCTGGAGCACCTGCTCCTGGTAGATTATGACACCCAGGGTTTCGGAGAGTGCGGGCTCCAGGGAAGGGTGGTCATAGACTACCGATTCCCTCCCCAGGCGCCGGTTGATGTAGGGGTTCACGGCGCCGCCCACGATAGGGCCGGGCCGGATGATCGCCACCTCCACCGTCAGGTCCTCCAGCGACCGCGGCTGTACTCTCGGCAGGGTCTGCATCTGGGCCCGCGACTCGATCTGGAAGACGCCCATCGTGTCCGCCTGGCAGATGGCATCGTACACCCGCTCGTCCTCGAAATCGATGCGGGAGAGGTCGATGCGCCTTCCCTCCCGCTCCTCGACAAGGTCTAGGCACTCGTCTACCGCCGATAGCATACCCAAGGCCAGGAAGTCGATCTTGATCATGCGGGCGTCATCCACCGAGTCCTTATCCCACTGGATGAGGACTCGCCCCTCCATCGCCGACTGCTCCAGGGGCACGAGTTCGAGCAGCGGCTTCGACGAGATGACCATGCCTCCCACGTGCTGCGAGATGTGGCGAGGGAAGCCGGCGATCTGTTCCACTATCTCCGCCAGGTGGCGCCAGAGGGGGGCGTCCAGCTTATCCCGATAGTGGTCCAGGCGGCCCATCTCCTCACGGATGGTTCTGGCCGAGCCGTGCTCGCTGACCCTGGCCAGCCGGTCCAATTCGGCGGGAGGCAGGCCCAGGGCTTTGCCTACCTCGCGGACGGCGCTCCGCAGGCGATAGGTGGGGAAGGTAGCCACCAGACCCACATGCTCGTGGCCAAAGTGCTCGTAGATGCGAAGGATCAGCTTCTCCCGGATGTCGCGGGGAAAGTCGAGATCGATATCCGGCACCGAGGCCATCTCCTCGTTGAGGAAGCGGCCCAGGAAGAGGTTGTTGGCGATCGGGTCGATGTGGGACAGCCCGATCAGGTAGCAGATGAGCGAGCCGACGGAGGAGCCGCGGCCCCGTCCCGGCGGCGCGTGGCAATGGCCCCTTATCTCCTCGGCGACCTGGTAAGCGAGCTGAAGTATCTGCTGATGGATGAGAAAGAAGCCGGCCAGGCCGTGGCGTTCCACCAGGGCTAGCTCTTCCTCCAACCGCTCCTCTACCTGGCGGGTGATGCGACCGTACCTGTTCTCGGCCTCCCGGTAGCAGAGCTCGCGCAGGTAGGAGCCCGGCGTCTCGCCCTCCGGCACTGGGTAATCGGGGAACTGGTAGTCCAGGTCGCGGGTCAGGTCGAAGGTGCAGCGTTCGGCGATACGAGCCGTGTTGGCGACCGCCTCCGGGTAGTCCCGAAACAGCTCCGCCATCCCTGCGGGTGGCTTCAGGTAGTACTCGGAGTTCTCACGGCGCAGGCGGTGGGAGGCGTCCAGGGTCGTGCGGTGCTTGATCGCCACCAGCACGTCCTGGAGGCGGTGGCGCTCTCGCACGTGGTAGTGGACGTTGCCGGTAGCGACGATGCCCAGGCCCAGCTGCTCGGCCAGGTCGGTCAGGGCCCGGTTGCGGCGGGTGTCGCCGTAGACTAGGTTGTTCTGGAGCTCGATGAAGAAGCTGGTGGGGCCGAACCACTGCCGGTAGCGGCGGGCCGCCTCTTCTGCCTCTCGATACTGCCCCTGGGCGACCAGCGACGGCACCTCACCGCTATGGCAGCCGGAGAGGGCGATCAGCCCCTCTGTGTGGCGGGCCAGCACGTCCGGCTCGATCTGGGGCTTGCCCCGCTCGTGCTCCAGGTGAGCGTGGCTGAGGAGACGGCAGAGGTTAGCGTAGCCCCGCTGGCTCTCGCAGAGGAGCGTCAGGTGGTGGCCGCTGGCCAGGGTGACCTCAGCGCCTGTGATAGGGCGCAGACCCCAGGCGTGGGCGCACTGGGCGAACTCCATCGCCCCATGGAGGCCGTCGTGGTCCGTGAGGGCCAGCGCCTCGTACCCCAGCTCCCACGCCCGCAACACCAGCTCCTCGATGTGGGAGGCGCCGTCCAGGAAGGAGAAGTTGGAGTGGGCATGGAGCTCAGTGTAGGTGGCCATGCTAGTACGCCTGCTTCGCCCACCGTCCCGTCACCAGGTCCCGATACGCCGTCACCGTCCGCCCGTCCTCCATCAGCAGGCGGAAGTACAGCCTACTCACCGGCCCCTCGCGCCACCACTCGTCGTCGACGCGCCAGCTTTCCGGGACCGCCTCCACGGTGCAGCGGCGGCCCGAGAGCCAGACAGCGGTAGGCCGGCTCTGCCCGTCGGCCTCTACCCGCAGGGGGCGCGGGCGGTTCAGGGGTCGAAGTCGACCAGGGCCGCTCTGCGTTCGGGAATGCGCGACCAGGGCTCCACCTCCACTATTCTCCCTATCTGGGACTGACCTTGCTGAGCGCGGAGCTGCCGCGCCACCTCTTCGATCTGTCGCCACAGCTTACCCTTCCCCTCGAACATGGCAGCCTGCTTCCCTGACTCTCCGCTCAGGCCCACCAGCTCCACCTCCAGCTCCTCGACGGGCCGCTCCGGCGGCCTGCGGGCGATGGCGCTCTTGATGGCGAACCAGGCGTCACGAGGATCGGCGAGGGCTTCCCGGAAGGGGACCGCCAACCCCCAGGCCCCGCCGCCCTCTAGGGCCGCCCGTACTAGCGCCTTCCGTACCCAGCGCCCTTTACGATCCGGGCTGGAGTAAGCGGCGTAGACCAGCCGCTCCAGGCCCACCAGGATCGCCTCCAGGATGACGGACGGAGCGGGCATCTGGAGCCGCCGGACGATGGTCTCCTCCTTCAGCCGCGGCAGCAGGGGCTCTGTATCGATGCCCTGGGCCAGCTCCCAGCAGCGCTTCCCCTCCGTCCCGAACTGGGACTGGAACGCCCCCAGGGGCAGCCGGGCGATGTCGCCCATGGTCTCCAGGCCCAGGAGGCGGAGCCGCCAGCGCAGGGAGTCGCTGACCGGCAGGTGGTCGACGGGCAGAGGAGCCAGAAAGGAGTCCTCCCGGCCCTCCGGCACGACCTTCCCCAGCCCAGGCCGCGTCGTCTGGGCCGCGACTTGGGCCGCGAACTTCCCGCCTGCGATACCCACCGTGGCCATAAAGCTGAACCGTTGGTGCAGGGAGGAGACGAGACCTTCAGCGAACCCCTCCAGATCAAGGGAGAGACCGACCAGCGAGAGGTACGTGGTGCCCAGATCGCTCGCCTCCACCGCGGGGCTGAAGTTCTCAAGGGAGTCCAGCACCTCATCGAACCGCCGCTGGTAGTAGGGGAGGTCCGGCGGCAGTACCACCGCTCGCTGGCAGAGGGCGATAGCCCCAGACATCCGCATGCCACGGCGGACTTTCGACGCCTCGGCACCCAGGGAGTAGTCGAGGACGGCGGCGTCACCGATGAGGATGAGACGTGTGGTGAGGTCCTGCCGACGCTGACGCTCTACCTCGACGGCGAAACGGGGGATACAGACGCAAGCGATAAGCATAGGGCGAGCCTCAGATCAGAGGATACGAACGGGTGTTCGCCCAGTCAAGGGTAGCCTGTCATTTCAGGTGTAGAGGTCGAGTGGTGCTGGCCAGAAGTGCAGCTGGCGAACGGCGGATGGGGTGAGGGCCAGTCGCCGGGTCTTAAGGTCGTTCCGTCATCCAGCGCCGACTGCGGCGTTCCCGTTTTCGCCACTGTCTCTGCACACAGGTTCTAAGCACGCCGCAGTGCAGACAGTAGGTCAGGGCGTGCCCCAGCGTTTGAGCGCTATAGTTGCCGTAGCAGCGCAGGGCGTCCCGCGCCCGACGTACTTCTAGGGCAGTCGGTCTATCTCTCACAGCTTCCTGGAAGAACAGTGTAGACCAGACCTTCATCAACTGCACCCCCGCAGTGGCATCCCATGGTGCCACTGCCTAGAACAAGAATCTATATGGACAGGGAGGCTTGCGGATTCTGGTACACTTTCCATGTGTGGCCGTTTTACCCTGACCTTCCGTAAAGCTGATCTCTTGGCCCATCAGCTGGGCGTCCCCATAGAGTCCTTCGGCGACTACTCGCCTCGCTACAACATCGCCCCCACTCAGGATCACTGGATCATGCGCATGGAGCATGAAGACCGAGAAGTCCTGCCCGCCCGCTGGGGGCTCATCAACCACTGGGCCAAGGACTCCAGGGCCGGCTTCCGCCAGATCAATGCCCGTGCTGAGATAATGGACCAACGCCCTGCGTTTCGGGATGCCTTCAGGAAGCGCAGGTGTGTGGTCCCAGCTGACGGCTTCTACGAGTGGACGGGCGCCAAGGGTAGTCGGCAGCCCATCTGGTTCCATCGTGAAGACGGCGGGCTGCTTCTGTTCGCCGGGCTCTACGAGTCCTGGCAGCCGGTGCTTGACGTGTGGGAGCCGACGTTCACAATCGTCACCACCCAGGCTAATGCCACGATCCAGCCCATTCATGACCGGATGCCGGTGATACTGCCGGAGGAGCTGGTAGACGAGTGGCTACACCCTGCGCAGGCTGACCCAGTCGCGTTGAGCGGTCTACTGGGGCCTGCTAGGGAAGGGCTGCTGATTGGCAGCCCGGTGTCGCCTCGGGTCAACAGCACCAGATGGGACGACCCGGAGTGTCTCGATCCAATCTTGTAGGGGTGCCAAAATGTCATCCGTATCTAAAAGGGCCAGCCGCTGGACCATCTGCTTACCAGGAAGGGAGTCTAGTATGGCATTGCCGCCGGTGTCTTGACAGTCTCAATGCTCGCCCAGCAGGCCCGTCGACTCAACTCTCTGGATACGGATGACATTTTGGCACCCCACAGCCTAGATCACCTGATCATCATCAATGAGAGGCATCTTCGTGCCGTGCTGGGGGAGTACGAGGTCCACTACAACAACGGGCGACCTCATCGCACTCTGGATCTTGAGACTCCTACCGGGCCACCTGCACGGGCTAGCCCGCCGCGGATCGGGCGGATCGTTGCCCGGCCGGTGCTGGGAGGACTACATCACGAGTACGAATGGCTGGCTGCTTAACCTGTTTCAGATACGGAGGACAATTGGCCCCCTACAGACGCTTCCGCCTGGGCGGTGACCAATTTGAAGGTTTCAGCCATCTTCCCTATGTACTCGAAAGGACCGCACGTTGGTGGCTTTGGGCGTCCCGCGACGCTCGTCACTTCCCAGGTCGTAATCTACTTCCTGCCCAACCCGCAGATCTTCGTAGGTCACGCCCTGCACATCGGAGCGGTGGAAGAAGAGATCTTTGGCGTCGGCTTCCGCTTCCTTTGGAACAATGAATCCGAAGCCTCGGTCGCTTATCAGAGTCTTGATTGTGCCCGTTGCCATAGTTGCGCTACTCTCAGTCTGTACCTATCTTCGTAGAACACCCGTGCAAGATAGTTCGTGGCGGATACGGTCTAAGTCATAGCGCTCACATCTTCCCCCGTGCTATTGACCAGCCACCATGCCACTCAAGAGCTTCTCGATCGCCTTCCGGCTCTGTCATGCTGCGATGTGTACGCCATGTCCTGCCATCCAGCCAAGATGCGGATGGGGTCCCAAAGAGACTCACAGGTGGAGCCGGTAGGCCATCACCAGCACCTCCGGGGCCGGCTTCGCATCAAACTCCGGCACGCGCTCAAATCCCATCCGCTCATACATGCCTCTCGCAATCGACATTAGCTCTGTCGTGTGCAACCCGATGTAGCGAACTCCCCACTCTCGGGACCGCCGGATGCATTCGAACATCAATTCACGGGCCACGCCCTTACCTCGTGCCTCCGGGTGAACTCCCAGTAACCGCACACCCGAATATCCGGATGGCCATCCCTCAACCATCGATTGCGAGCGATCTGGATAGAGAGTTACGGCGCCGACAATCTCGCCATTCTGCTCGGCGACTATGAGCTCAGATTCTCCGAGACGCCCCCGAACGTCGGCAATGTTGCTGGCGTATGCTTCCCACCTTTTCTGGGGAAGGGAACTGGCGTACTCACTATATGCTGCCACCAAGAGCGCTGAAATCTCGTCTAACTCGTCCAACACGGCATCCCGTACTCTGAGCCGCGCTTCTTCACTCGACTGTTCCACTGTCCCTACCTCGTCCTAGGTGCTGCCCCAAGTTGACTCCCCTCACAGCCAGTACCAAAGTCGCCTTCGCCGCGCGCCGCTCCGCCACAAACGGGCCGCATCATCGCCCGCTCGGTACTTAGCGATCTGCACCACTATTTGTCGGAGCTATTGGACTCCTTCGTACCGAAGAATTCTTTCCACCACCACCGTTCCTGCCACGGGAGTCGACCTCTACGCCCTGAGAATAGACAGACGATGAAGAGTGCAAGAAGCCCCCATAGCCAAGCATCATCGATCACTACCGCGATCGCGCCCTCGATCATCAGCGCCATGATGATAATGCCCGCGATTGCCGCGGCGCGGCCTTGACCGAACGGTATGCGCATAGTCAGACTTCCTTCCGCTAAATCGCGTCCATTATACGAGAGGGCGAACACCGGGTCTGCAGTGCTAGAATAGCGGTAATAGAGAGCTGGAGCAGGAGCCCTCGATAAAGAATACCCTGTCGTACCTAGTATGACGGGCACTACGGCTAGGTCTCATGACCGCGAAGGAGGAATCATGGCAGCCGACTATCCTGTCACGTTTGGCATTGACCGACCCGAGAAGTTCCAGCGGCCGCAAGTCTTTCTCCGTGTCCTTGTTCTGATTATCTTATCCATTGTCGGCAATGTCGTTGGCCTGCTATTTGGTCTCGTCTACCTAATCCTACCGGTCCTAGCCGCGATTTTCATATCCCGGAAGGGCTCCGAAAGATTCATGGAGGAAGATGGGCCGAAGATGACGGGCTGGCTCAGATGGTTGATCGCCCTCTACGCCTACCTCGCCTTCCTCACGGACCGCTTCCCCAGTGGAGGGCCCGAGGAGATCGTCCGTTTCGAGGTGAAGACCGAAGGCACTCCCACCGTCGGCTCGGCACTCCTGCGCCTCGTCTATAGCATCCCAAGTGCTTTCGTTCTCGCCATCATCGGCATCGCGTCCGCTGTGATCTGGCTTATCGCAGCCGTCATGATCCTGATCCGGGAACGCTACCCTCAAGGGCTCTACAATTTCCAATGTGGCGTGCTGCCCTGGGAGGCGAGGCTTCTCACTTACCATGCTTCACTCGTCGGCCGTTACCCACCCTTCGCCATCGACACGGGACCGAAGGCACCCCAAGCCGCAGCGTAGGCTTGCCGCCGTAGGTCACTTCATGTCCCAAAGAAAGCCCGTCAAAGCGCCGGAGCGAACATAGATAGTGGGAACCCTCCGCTTCTGAACTGGTCGGGTCAGTAACTTGACGCTCTCTTCCGGCAGGGGGATAATCCTCTTCGCCATCACCAGCCCAGATGGCGCCCACCGCAATGGAGCAATCCCGCGAGCCCTCTTTCGCCGTGGTTGTGCCGTCCATACCGGTCGGGTGTGCATCATTTCGTGGCTGAACGCAGGAGCCGCTCAGGAACGCGCAAATTAGTTTGGTGTGAGGCATAGGATATGGCCGAGCCGGCTTTGCACAATAAACCCCGTTTTCAGGCTACTTTCTGTGCAAGACCGAGTTGTGCACAAAAATTAGGTTCGACTCCAAACTCGTGAATCGCTTGGATCAGCACGCAGATATTATGGCATAGAACCTTACAGAGGACTTCGTTGACCATGCCGCTGTCGCTCTTGCTGCGGACCGAATCTCCGAATTTTGCCTTGCACATCGAGAACACCGTCTCCACATTGGAACGACGGTGGTAATGAGTCATAAACGCTTCCCGGTTAAGCATAAAGTAATGGTACATGCGGCCCCACGCCGAGTTTTCCGTGGTCGGGAGCGTATTGCTCTTGAACGGAACGAACGGCGTTGCGTCAATGGTCTCGACCGCTGCCAAGTTCTTGTGGCTCAGGTACGCCTTGTCCGCCGAGATTTCGGACATGTGAAAGTTCCTGGCGGTCTGCTCCAAGAGAGGCACGAAGTAGGTGGTATCGTGAGCTTCCCATCCGCTCACATCGACGCTGGTGACAATATGCGTGTTGACTCCGCACATCAGATGCACCTTGACCCACTCGCGGTTGTCGATGTCTCGCCCGTACTTTTTGTTGTACCAGCGGATGAAGCGGGACGTGGTGAAACCGCTAGAGTCAATGGCGAATTGAGTCTCCACGGCTTTGAGCGGGAGGCTGCTTACGGTGACCAAGTGCTTGAGGATCGGTGTCATATCGGGATTGGAAAGGTAGTTTGTGACCGAGTTGAAGTGAGGAGTGCTGGCGACCAGGCCCTCAGGTTTAGCGTCCCGAAGGTCGCTGGTAAAACGTCGGGAAGAGAAGCCGGTGTAAACCTTGTAGGCCGAAGCAAAGAGCATGTCTGCCAGCGGGAGTGCTGGACGGCCTCTGCCTTCGTGGATAGGCTGCTGGATACCCCTACAGAGATCAGCCAACAGGACGCCGAACCGAGTCTTTTCCTCGGATTGCGCTGCATTGTAAGCCGTCCAGTTCTGAGGGTAAGTCTTGCGCGTGACCTTGGTCACCCGGACCGCTTCAGTCTCCGTAACCATTCCGTTCTCGTCAGTCTCGCGCTCCATGACATACTCGACCGCCCACAGGTGCTTGCACTTCACTTGGCGGGTTTCATGATCGGGGCACGAACATCGGAGCCCAGGTATAACGGTGTACCTCTCGCCGTCCTTGGCTTGAGACGGCACCAACCAGGTATCATCCTGTCTACGTATCCTGCTCTTAGCCGCTATCTCCAATCCTCTTTGCTGCCTAGCGTCCATGTCTGCTTCCCCCCTTAACTTACCTAGCAGTATATTACCACCAAGGGCTTGCAATGTCAACCTTGTGAGCATATACTACAAAGGGATTACTACTAGGGGTGCAGAATGGCCATTATTGCGATGAAAGGGTATGCCTGTGAGCGATGTGAGCATAAGTGGGCACCCAGGGCATTAGGCCAGGAGCCGAAGGTATGCCCGAAGTGCAAGAGTCCTTATTGGAACACTCCTCGCAAAGCAACCAAGACCGGCTAGGAGGCAAGCATGGCAAAGAAAGGCGAAGAGATGATCTCGTTCCCTGGTGAAATGGGAATCAACGAGTTCAAAGGAAAGCCAATCCGGAAGGTTTTCGAGGAAGGGGAATGGTTTTTCTCCATTAGCGATGTGGTCGGCGCAATCGTTGAAACCGACAGGCCCTCCAGGTATTGGTCAGCCCTCAAGCGCAAGCTGACAAAAGAGGGCTCCGGTCAGTTGTCCGAAAATATCGGACAACTGAAAATGACCGGTCCAGACGGCAAGGAGTACCCAACTGATGCAGCAAATGCCGAAACAATGTTCCGCATCATCCAGTCTATCGGGTCGCCCAGAGCGGAGCCATTCAAGAGATGGCTCGCCAAGGTAGCGTTTGAGAGGATTCAGGAATTCCAGAATCCAGAACTCGGCATCCAGAGGGCAATACTCGACTACCAAATTCAAGGACATTCAGACGACTGGATAAAAGCGCGTATCCGGACTGTTCTAAGTCGCAAGGAACTAACCAGCGAGTGGGCCAGTCGTAGGGTGACAGAGGGCAAGGAATACGCAGTATTAACCAACGTGATTTCCCAGGAGACGTTCAATATCGCCATCAAAACGCACAAAGAGGTGAAAGGTCTGGCCAAGGGGCACAATCTTAGAGACCATATGACCGACATGGAGTTGGTCTTGACCATGCTAGGTGAAACATCTACTGCCGAGCTGGCCCGTGCGAGAGACTCACAAGGATTTAGTGAAAATAAAGAAACTGCTCATGCTGGAGGCAAAATTGCTGGTGACGCGAGGGAGAACTTTGAGAGGCAACTGGGCCGACCTGTTGTCTCAAGCAGCAATTTCCTTCCCGAGAGAGGCGACCAGAGGCAACTTCCACAAGGTGAGGCATAGACTGGCATGATAATCGAAGCACCGCTAATGCCATCCAGTGAACGCCGTGGGGGCACCCACGCTGCTGCCATCCGGTATCCAGGATCGAAATGGAGCCTTGCCGACCGGATCATCGAGCTATTCCGGCCACACTATCATTACGTCGAGCCGTTCTTCGGCTCGGGTGCGGTGTTCTTCTCAAAGCCGAGAGTCCCCCACGAAGTCATAAACGATAGGAACAGCCAGGCAACCAACCTTTTCTTGGTCCTTCGGGATCAGACCGAGGAACTATGTTGGAAGTTGGAAGCTACGCCATGGTCCCGAGACGAATACGACCTATCGCACATCATCACGGCCGACGCCGTTGAGAACGCCCGTCGGTTCGTGGTGCGTTGCTGGCAGGCTCATGGAAGCGACCTCGCTAAGAAAACCGGCTGGAAGAACCGTGGCCCGAGTCAGCGGGCAGGGGGAATGTCTCACCGATGGAATAAGGTTCCTGAACAGCTACGAAGGCTAGCTGATCGGCTGAAAGACGCCGAGATTGAGAATCGTGATGCTCTTGAGGTTATTGAGCGACATGCTGCGGAGGATTGCCTAATTTACGCCGACCCACCCTATCCGCACTGCGTCCGAACTCAACACATGTACAGCGATGAGATGGACGACGACGCCCACATATTGCTACTGAAGGCACTTCTCGCGCACCCCGGCCCCGTGGTGGTGAGCGGCTACGGCAACGAGATATACGACGATATGCTCAGCGGATGGAGCCGCGTCGCTATGAAACCACCCAAGGTAGAGAAACAGGCAGTTCGGCTTGAAGTCCTTTGGGTGAAGCCGTAGGCAAGCTATTTAGGCCAGAGAGCCTTGAAGTAATTCTGAGCCTTGGCAAGGGGAGACATGATGGGAGCAACCTCTAGACAGAACGTTTCGGTTACCCAGTCGGCCCAAGACAGTAGCGGGAAGTATTTCAACTGCCCACCGGAATTCATGTAGCACTGCCAGAGCCGGTGGCGTCGTCCTCCGTCGTCAATGTAGCCGTTGAGCGAAGCCCCTTCAAAGAGCCAATCTACGGCACCCTTCGGATCGGCGATCTTTAGGTTGATCGGGAAGCAAAGGACTTGAAACTTTCGCCATTTCGCGTCGTGAGCGAGCACGCTATATCGGCTGCCAGCAATGTCTATTGAGTCCGCAACCGCCGTTTGCCAACCCGATACAAGGTCCACGATGGCGGGTCCGGCGAGCGTCGGATCAGTGGCCCAATTGATCTGGAGAGCAAGAAGATGCTTCCTGAACGTAGCGGCTGCGTTTGAAAGCTCCATGAAGCTGGACAGGTTCTTGGGTGGTTGCATCGCAGTCATCTTGCAGGAGATACCGAATGGCTTGCCCTCTGCCTGGATCAAGACATCAAATATCCCCTTATCCTCGGGCGTGGTGCCCTCAAGCACAGCAGCTAATGCCCGCTCGTAATCACGGAACCCAGGCATTGACCCGCCAGCCTTTAAGGTTACCTGGCCGCTCCCGTCCCTGAAACTACTCAGGGTGAGGCGCAGCCTCTCTAGTTCCCGGCCGTTGAGGGGTCGATCCTTGTAGGGAGCGTACACGCACAAATACTACCCGTCGCAGAGTTTTTGTCCAAGGCCGCCGTTCCCATTAAGAATTATTTGTGCAGGACGCCTTTTATGTGCAAAGCCGGCCGAGCCGATCATTCTCACGGTCGATGACGAGCCGCACGTCAGGAACGCGGTCGAGCGAGACTTGCAGCAGCAGTATGGCGCCGACTATCGCATTATCAAAGCCGGCTCGGGTGCGGAGGCGCTCGAGACAGTGCGGCAGCTCAAGCAACGCAACGCTCCGGTGGCCTTGTTCCTGGTCGACCAGCGCATGCCGGGCATGAGCGGGACGGAGTTTCTGGCCGAGGCGCTCAAGCTCTACCCCGAAGCGCGCAAGGTGCTGCTCACCGCCTATGCGGACACCGAGGCCGCGATTGCCAGCATCAATACGCTTGGGCTGGATCACTACCTTATGAAGCCTTGGGATCCACCTGAGCAGAACCTGTACCCGGTGTTGGACGATCTGCTGAGCGATTGGGCGGCGACCGTGCCGGTGCCGTACGACGGCATTCGCGTGGCAGGCACGCTGTGGTCGGCCAGCTGCCACAACACTAAAGACTTCCTGGCCCGGAACCAAGTCCCCTACCAGTGGTTGGACCTTGAATGCGATGCGCCGGCTAAGGACTTAGTGGGGGCGGTGAGCAAGGAAGCGCATCGGCTTCCGGTGGTGTTTTTCCCCGATGGCACTACCTTGGTCGAGCCGCACAACCGCGCGCTGGCCGAGAAGATAGGCTTACGAACTCAGGCTGCCCAGCCGTTCTATGACCTAATTATCGTCGGCGCCGGCCCCGCTGGACTGGGGGCCGCCGTCTATGGCGCGTCCGAGGGGTTACGCATCGTCATGGTCGAGCGGGAGGCCGCCGGTGGGCAGGCCGGCACCAGCGCGTTGATCGAGAACTATCTAGGGTTTCCCAAGGGGTTGAGCGGGGCCGATCTGGCCCGGCGGGCCACCATCCAAGCAGAGCGCTTCGGGGCCGAGATCTTGATCGCGCAAGAGGTGACTCGGGTGAGTGTGGAAGGTTCGTATCGTTTTGTCACACTGAGCGATGGAACTAGGTTGAGTTGCCATGCGCTACTGATCGCGACCGGCGTTTCAGTTCTCAGGCTTGACGTGCCCGGCATAGAGGCGGTTACTGGGGCTGGGGTGTACTACGGAGCTCCGATAGCCGAAGCCGTGCATTACGAGGGCCAGCCCGTAGCTGTAGTGGGAGGGGCCAACTCGGCTGGACAGGCCGCGATGTTCCTCTCGCGATACGCGAGCAAGGTAACACTGCTAGTGCGCGGTAGCGCAATAGACAAGCGCGACTCTGCCGGTGCGGCCATGTCGCAATATCTGGTCGAACAGATCAACACGACGGAAAACATTGAGGTGCTGCTGCTGACAGAGGTGATTAAAGTGGGTGGCGAAGACCGGCTCGAGGATATTACGATAAGGAACAACGACTCAGGCGAAACTAAGACCATACCGGTCGCGGCCATGTTCTGCCTCATTGGGGCCGTTCCGCATACCGCCTTCGTGGCGGGCGTGGTGGAACGAAACCTGGCCGGGTTCATCCGCACGGGGCAGGACCTGACCTTGACCCGCGATGGTCACATGGCTCGGAGCTGGATGCTGAAGCGGGACCCGTACTTGCTAGAGACCAGCGTGCCGGGGATTTTCGCCGGCGGTGACGTTCGACAGGGGGCGATCACCCGAGTTGCTGCGGCAGTGGGTGAAGGCGGCATGGTGGTCAGCTTTGTACACCAATACCTGAAGACCGTCTGATGCACGAATTGTTGAGGAAGGTGCCGCTCTTCGCCGGCCTGTCCGATACGGACTTGGAGCATCTGTGTCAGGTGGTCGAGGAAGTGCGGCTATCCGCGGGGGAGGAGCTGTTCGCAGAGGGTAGTCCCGGCGACCGGGCGTACGTCATTCAGGAGGGGAGGGGCCAATGAGGACAACGCGCGGCAGAATCCTGGGTGGTGTCATCGTTCTACTGTTGTTGGCCCTAAGTACGGCAGGGTGTGGTGACGACGAAAAGCCGGTCATCAACCTCCACGTTTGGGAGGGGACCGATTCTCATTGGCTGAACAATGCCATCGTTGAGTTCATCATTGAGAATGGATATGGCTATCCCGTGGAGACGGTAGTGGAGACCACACCTGTGCTGCAGCAGGCCCTCCCGAGGGGCGAGGTTGACCTGAACCTGGAGGGATGGCAGCAGAATATCCCTGATTGGTACGACGAGCAGATACAGAAGGGGACTATCGTCAACCTGGGCACGACCTTCGAGGCTGGCCCTCAGTTCTTCATCATCCCCAAGTGGGTGGCGGAGGAGTACAACATCGAGACGGTGTTTGATCTGGAGGACCACTGGCAGCTGTTCCAGGACCCGCAGGATCCCTCCAAGGGCGTCTTCTACAGCTGCACCATCGGCACGCAGTGCGCCCAGATCAATGAGGTAAAGCTAGAGGCCTATGGGCTGACCAGGTACTACAACCTCGCCTCGCCCGCCTCCAATGACGCCCTGGAGGCGGCGCTGGCGAGGGCCCAAGAGAGAAGCCATCCGGTCTTCGGTTATTACTGGGCGCCGAACGCCCTGATAGCGACCTACGACTGGCACGTCCTGATAGAGCCGATCCACACAGTGGCATGCTGGGAGAACGTCACGGCGGCCAGCGTGGACAAGAGCCTCCGACCCATTAAAAGGGCCTGCGCCTATAAGACCCTCCCGATAGAAAAGCTCGCTCACTCGGGCTTGCAAATGAAAGCCCCAGACGTAGTGGAGATGCTGAAGAAGGCGAACGTCGGCCTGGAGCCCATCAACGAGACGCTGGCCTGGGCCGCGAAGAACGAAGTCGCAGGTTGGGAAGAGGCGGCGATCTACTACCTGCAGACCTACGAAGACCGGTGGGAAACCTGGGTGACGCCGGGGGAGTACGAGAAAATCAAGAAGGCTCTGGAGGAGACCTCTGGGTAGGGGGCGGGGTCGTGTTCTTGTTCAGGAGCCTCCGGGCGAAGACCGTCTTGACTGCCCTAATCCCCACCACCATTGTGCTAGTGGCCGTCGCAATCATCGCCCTCTATGCCTACCAGCAGGTCTCCCGCGATGCCGAGCGGGTCGTCCAGGGACGGGATAGTGAGCTCGCGAGGATAACCGCCGCTCGACTCTCCGAGGCCCTGAGTCAGCACAATCGAGTGCTGCAAAGCGCCGCCGCCGACGACGATGTTGAGTCTCTGGAGCCAGCCCGCCTCAGCGTTGCACTGGAACGACGTGAGAACCAGTTCCGTGCCTTCGACGCGGGGGTCGCTGTCTACGACAGCGAAGGCGTCACACTCTGGCCACCTTCCCTTGCCAGCGAGCCGCAAGGTGCGGACTTCCTTGCACCATCAGTATTCGAGACGGTGCAAATGACGCTTCGGCCGGCCTTCTCCAACGTGCTCCTGGATCCGCGTTCTGGCGAAGACTTGATCCTCATAGGTGTTCCTATTGTGGGAAGCGCCAATGAGTTCGAGGGAGTACTGGCAGGACTATCTACGCTAAGGTTTTCCCCACTGGGAGAGACGTATTCCCAGATACTGGAGCTGACGTCGGGCGGCGACGGCTTCGCCTACTTAGTGGATGGTGACGGACGCGTCAGCTACCACCGCGACACCTCCCAGATAGGGGCAGATTTATTTGGCACGGCACCGGTAATGCGAGTGATACACAAAGAAACGGGTGCATTGTTCATGGAAGACTCAGCAGGGAGGAAGGTCATCTCCGGCTTCGCTCCGGTGCCGGGGACGGACTGGGGACTCGTCACTCAGGAGCGATGGGAAAATGTGGCCGGACCTGTTCGAGACTACGGCACGTTGCTGCTGGTTCTCTTAGCGGTGGGAGGCGGTGCGTCCGGTGTCCTGATCTTCTTCGTCGTGGGCCGGATTCTGAAACCTGTCAAAGATCTCACTCGCGGGGCCCAGCGAATTGCCGGAGGTGATTTCGACCACACCATCTCTGCCAAGACCGGCGACGAAATACAGGATCTGGCAGAGCAATTCAACACCATGACGGGCACCCTTAAGGACTCCTATGCAGATTTAGAGCGGAAAGTGGTAGAGCGGACGAGGGAGCTGCGGGAGAGTGAGACCATGCTTCGCCAAAGTGAAAAAATGGCCCAACTGGGTACGCTCACCGCCGGCGTGGCTCACGAGCTAAATAATCCGGCGGCGGCGGTGATGAGTGGCGCGAGACAGTTGGAGGCTGCCATTGCACAGTTTGGGCAGTCACATTCGCAGTTGAGCCGGTTGGCCCTGACGCCAGCACAGCAGAGGGCGTTGCAGCGTCTGACGCACCGAGCCCTGGAACAGGCGGCGAGACCCCCGGAGTTGAACGCGCTCGCCCGTAGCGACCGCGAGCGCGAGCTGGAAACTTGGTTGGAGGAGCGCGGGATGGCAGACGCCTGGAAACTCGCGCCTGCGCTAGTTAATCTGAATTACGATACCGCCGGGCTGATAACGCTGGCCGACGAGTTTGCCCCCGACCAGCTCTCGGCAGTCATTGGCGGGCTGGTCGCGACGTACGCGGTACACAGCGTACTCACAGAAGTCGGCCAGGGTGCAGGACGGATCTCTGAGATCGTCAAAGCGCTCAAGTCTTACTCGTACCTGGATAGGGCCCCGGTGCAGGCTGTCGATGTGCACGAGGGGTTGGATAACACCCTGCTTGTCTTAGCCCACAAGCTCAAAACCGGCATCGGCGTGCGGAAGGAGTATGCGCCTCACCTGCCCAAGATTCAGGCCAATGGCAGCGAGCTAAACCAGGTTTGGACAAACATAATTGACAATGCGGCTGATGCGCTTGAAGGGCAGGGAGAAATTACCATCCGAACACGCCAGGACGGGCAACAAGTGGTGATCGAAATCGAGGACGATGGCCCCGGGATTCCGGCCGAGATTCAATCCAGGATTTTCGACCCCTTCTTTACGACGAAGCCCCCCGGGCTGGGCACTGGATTGGGCCTGGATATCAGCTACAACATTGTTGTCAACAAACACCGGGGGGATATTAAAGTGATCCCTAACCATGGCAAAACCTGCTTTCAAGTCTGGCTCCCGGTCAACTCTGAAGCCAGCTAAGAGTGCAAGGCGCGGTGGCGATTGGTGCAGGCGTCACCCACGGGAAGCCGACTGTAAATCTTCAGCGACTTTCGGACTTGTCGGCCCGTTTTCTAATGGACACTTGGGCGGCTCTCTCGCTTCCGCCTAGTATCTCGCACCGGCGTCTGTAGTAGAGATCTCCGGGAGGAGTGAAGTTGCCGATCCCCTCGTGGTAGCGGCGGTGGTTGTAGCAATCGACGAAGGCCGCCACCGCCTGTCGTAGCTCCGTGGGAGTCTCGTACACCACCAGCTTCATCTGCTCTGTCAGCGTGCGGTGGAAGCATTTATGGGGGCGGTTCAAGGTCACGATTCCCAGGCCAATTGTGCCGCGATCAGCGCTATTACGGATGCTCTCGGTACCAACCCACGATATCTCGGACAGCTTCCCGAAGAGGTGTTGCATGATTGCCGAAGGCATGTTCGAACTTGCTGTGATCGAGGACGAAGGGCGCCTGTCGAACCTGTCTTTCCAGTCACCACCCTAATGTCAACGGTCTTCACTCCGGCTCAAGGTACTGTAGGGGGGCAAAATGTCATCCGTATCTAGAGGAGGTTGACGCACAGATCTGATTTGGCCAACGTGGAGGCAATATTTCTCCACGGAGGCCTGCCATTGATCACATACTTTCTGCTCCTCTGCTCTGCCCTGCCCGTCACCCTTAGATCTCAGCGACACCTCGTCCTGGAGAATATTGCCCTCCGACAGCAACTCGCCGTCCTTTCCCGCCAACCGCGTCGACCCAGGCTGGAACCCGCTGACCGCCTGTTCTGGTCGTTCCTCTCTAGGCTCTGGTCTCGCTGGCAATCGGCGGTGATTCTCGTCCAGCCGGAGACGGTCATCCGCTGGCAACGCACCGCCTGGCGACGGTATTGGATCTAGAAGTACCGGTCCAACAGATCTCTGGGCCGATCACGCATCCCGATGCAGGTCCGCGACCTCATCCGACGCCTGGCCCGCGAGAATCCCCGCTGGGGCAGCGTGCGCATCGTGGGCGAACTCCGCAAGCTCGGCTTTGACATCAGCTCTCGAACGGTGCGGCGCTACCGCCGATCAAGATGGCGCGGCCCGCCATCTCAGTCCTGGCGAACCTTCCTCAAGAACCACGCGCCCCATATCTGGGCCACTGACTCCTTCACCGTTCAGACGCTGGCCCTTAAGACTCTTTACGTGTTCCTTTTCATCTCTCATAGCCGGCGCCGGTTGGTTCACCTGAACGTGACTGCTCACCCTAATGCAGAGTGGATATGGCGACAGCTCATCGAGGCCACACCCTGGGGTAAGCAGCCGAAGCACCTCATCCGTGATCGCGACTGCTGCTATGGCGGGAGCTTCAACCCAAGGGCGGCCCGGCTGGGTATCAAAGTCATTCTCACCCCGATCCGAGCTCCCAAGGCGAACGCCATCGCCGAACGCGTGATACGCACACTCCGCAGAGAGTGCCTAGATCACCTGATCATCATCAATGAGAAGCATCTTCGTGCCGTGCTGGGGGAGTACGAGGTCCACTACAACAACGGGCGACCTCATCGCACTCTGGATCTTGAGACTCCTACCGGGCCACCTGCACGGGCTAGCCCGCCGCGGGTCGGGCGGATCGTTGCCCGGCCGGTGCTGGGCGGACTACATCACGAGTACGAATGGCTGGCTGCTTGACCTGTTTCAGATACGGATGACATTTTGCCCCCCTACAATGGGGCCGCCGTCGTCCTTCTGCTCATATTCGCGGCCCTGCTCAGTCATCCACATGACGCCCATCATCAGAGGCCGCGATTGATTTCCAACCATTGGAAATTACTCCACCATGTTTTGAAACCCATGGATAGCCCGCGGAGTGGAAATCGTTCGAGCTGTGGTGCGACGTGGTCAGGATCCGTCGTTGAGCTGGGCAGGGCCGCCGATGTTTTGGCCAAGCCAAGTGAGGCGCTATAGGGCCATTCGAATTCCGTTATTGACAAGTTCGACTTGCGTAAGGCCGCGCACATTTGGTGGCTGTTGCTCTCAGATGCTGGTAGGTCCTCACGATAAGCACCCATGTTCGAGACCATGATAGCATGATGAGCTACATTAATGGGCGACGGTTAAGTCCACACTTCACATGCCTTCCGCAATCGACGTCAGTCGTCACTCGTGGCAGGGCAACTCTGATTGGCCCGATTACTCAACGGCCTTACATCATCCATATCCATTTATGGCTACAGCAAAGTCAAGCCCGAGCGCATCTAGCTTCAGCACCTCGCCCACCATCATTCGACTGATCGAGGCCCCTCGCTCGTATCCTGGGCAACAGCACTTTTAGCGGTCTCGCTTCTCTACGCCGGGACGAAATAGGGCAGAGTTATGTCCTCCACGGTCTCGAACTGGACCTTGACCGGCATCCCGATCTCCAGCTTCTCCGGTTCGACGCCCTTGATGTTTGCGATTATGCGTACCCCGGGCGCGTCATCGATTTCAACTAAAATGACCGCGTACGGCGGCTCGAAGGCCGGATGCGCAGGAGGACCTACGATAGTGAAGGAGTATATCTTACCGATGCCCTTCACCTCCTTCCACTCGAAGTCAAATCTGCATCCCGCCATTGACGGCTTCGGAGGATGCTGATACTTTCCGGTCTGGGGACAGTATTGGACGACCAGCTTGCCCTGCTTGGCTGCGTCCCAATAGGGCTGTGTATCGAGATTGGGTTGAGGCAGCGGCCTTGGGATTTGATCCTGCATCTGAATCTCTCTCTTTCTGGGTAGTCGTTGCGACGGACCTATCTTCTCAGTATCAGCCCTGACGACGGATGAACATGCTGGCCATGGGGACCTCCTTGCGTTTACGACTGAGTGAGCGGCTTCCGCTACATTGTATTTCGGGACAAGGTCGCAATACTATGCACCTAGATACCTGCGTAGACGGGCATGACGGGTGCCGCTAAGGATGAAGCAGCCTCCTGTTGGGAGCCAGGCACCCCCATACCAAGGTGAGCCGATTTGTGCATATCAGATGCCACTAGCCAGCCCTGCTCCGTCAGGTCTTTGGCCTCGCAAATAGGAACCCAGCCTGCGTCGAACCATTCACTAAATCCGGGCCGCGCAGAAGTGCACATATGGGCTATGGCATGGGCCTCTGCCTCTGCGGCGGCCATTCCCGCAGCCTCAGACGGGATCCCGACATCCCCCGGCTTCTCCCAGAGGTCGGCAACGGGAAGCTATCGTACGCTGGCCAGTATTTAGCCAGGGGTTTCGATTACTTACGCCTTAGTAACCTTTATGCGGGTGCACCACTCAAGGTTACAGAGCATGGGATTGATATTCTCCGGTTGTTGCGGTAGTAAGCTGGCGTAGCTGATCCCCTTCTTGGCGAACGGGTTGGTCGCATGGCTGCCTTGAGCCCCACCGATCGCAACCACCCGAGGATGGACCGTCTCGCTGAGCTTTACTCGTGCATCCACCTTGTTGACTGTAGACTCAATCCATACCTTTTCGCCATCACGCAGCCCCATCCTCTTCCCCGTCTCCTCGTTCATCCAGGCCCGCAGGAAGTATGGATCAGCCTCGTACACCTCGGCTAGCCAGGGGTTCCCCGCGGTCTGGCTATTGGTGTTGTAGGGCGTTTTGTAGTTGATCAGGTACAGATCGAAGCCAGGCGGCCACAGCTCATCGCGATGCTCCGGGCAGGGCTCCCAGCGAGGTAACGCATCGTACCACGAGGTGTCCCAGTCCCACCCGTATTCTTCTTTGACCCGGCTCTTCAGAACGTCACCCAACTCCTTGACCGGCTCGAAGTAGATAGGAAAGCGCCGCCCAGATAGGGGGGCCCAATGGTAGTCTTTTTCGACAGGCAGTTTGTTAGCCAGGAGTCCCCGCTCGCTGAACCATCCCAGCCCCTTGTCCTCGCCGCCCCAGGCTTTGAGCCTAGTGTCCACGAGCTCCTCCAGCGTTGGCTTTCTATTGATGTCCAGCCTGACAGGGTTTCCACGTCGGGGGAGGACACTGTTCATGTAGTCGATGTAGCCATCCTCGCCATAGAGCATGCCCAGCTTATCGGCAAGTTCCATCGCCATCTCGTCGGGGTGCTTGGTATCGTATAGACGCGGCACAACAGGTTGCCGCAGCAGCATCATCTCCACCCCAATCTGGAACATGGCGGAGTACTGCCGGGCCTCCAGCCGCTCCGCTGCGCAGTCCTCCGGAAGTACCACATCGGCGAAGAGTGCTGGGTCGTCGATATGAATGGATATCGTGAAGATGAAGTCGATGGCCCTCATGACCCCCTCAGTCTGGTGGGGATCGCCCTGATTGGCGAAGGGGTTAGTACCCCCCAGACAGAGCACCTTTAGGGTGTACGGGACCTTGAACCGCTCCTGCATCTCGGGATCTGTCTGAATATAGTTCAACCAGACAATGTGTGTGTCTACGGCCAGCGGGTAGAACTGCTTGAGGTCAGGGTCCGGAGGAAACTTGATTGCGGATCGCGGGATAAACTCCAGCATCCCGTCCGAGGGAGCGGGGGTGTCGTAATTAATCAGCGGTTCGCGAGCCCATCCCTTGTTGCCACCCGGCACATCGAAATTGCCAACCATGGCGTTTATCAGGCGCAGTGACATAGTGGTAAAGGGGCCGTTGTAATGGCGCTGGGAGCCGTGATAGCCGATCATGGCGGCCGGCCGGAACGGAAACTCGACACCGTCTATCTTGATGCTGGTACCGATCCTCGCCGCTTTCACGAAATCGGCGGCAAAGCGTCTGATCTGGGCAGCGGGCACGGTGCTGATCTGCTCGGCCCACTCCGGGGTATAAGGGAGCATCCGTTCCTTCAGCAGGTGGAAGGCGGGATTGCAGGCCTCCCCGTCTACCTCGTAGGTACCCTCCAGGACAAAGTCCTTGATCTCCGGGGCATCGAAGGGTCTAGCGACCTGAGCGGCGGCGTCCCATACCAGCGGCTTGCCCTCGGCGTCCTTCAGGTAGTAGCCGTTGGACTGGATGAGGTAGGGCCCATTAGTGTGAAGCTTGATGAACTCCACGTCGAATCGGTTCAGCTCGTGAAGGATGACGTGTAGTACGGCCAGGTTAAAGGCCAGGTCCGTGCCTGGTAGGATGGGGATCCACTCGTTCGCCTTGTTGCTCCCCTCGCCGCAGCGGGGATCAATACTAACGATCCTGGCACCACGCTCGGCCCGGGCATCGGCAATTCGGCTAACCCCACCCCCAGCGGCGGCTCCAATCCAGGTCCCGAAGCCGGCATTGGTGCCCTGGAGCGCAAGCAGCTCCACGTAGTCGGGGTCATATCCAGATACGTGCGCGTTATGGGCCCAGGCCGAAACGGCGTGCTCTGAGCTGCCACAGGCAGCGACCCCGCCGAACTTTTGCATCGGGGCGCCACCGAAAAACGCTTGAAATTCGCCTCGAGCCAGCCCCTGGTCGGCCATTCCCCCACTGGAGTGGAACTGCCGGGAGTCCTCCTCCTTTACGGCCCTGAGCTTCTCGGCCACTATCTCCAGCGCCTCTTCCCAGGAGATCTCTACGAACTTGGGGTCCACATCCAGGCCCTTCTCCGGATTGGTCCGCTTCAAGGGCACCTTGACCCGGTAGGGGTCGTACAGCTCCATCAGGTTGGCGTTGCCCCTGGCGCAGAGCCTCCCCTGGTTATGAGGTGCCTCTGGGTTCCCCTCCACCTTCACCGCCACGCCGTCCACTACGTGCACCAGTGTGGAGCACTGACCATAGACGCATAGGTGGCAGAAGGACGGAACGACCTTACCGTCGCTCTTTTTTTCTGTTAGCGTGATCTTAGCTGTGTTGCTGTCCACGACCATCTTGCACGCTGTCCTGCCTAGGGCCGATTATAGTCAGGAGACCTCGGCTGCCCTACTGACCGATGGCGCCGCGCCTGTGACTATCGACCACATAATTACTATATGCAGTGATTATACACGAAATAGCTGAAAGCTATTTGTCCCGCTCCGGCAAACAGAGGGCGCAACGTCCGAGGTCAAGTCACGGGGCATGAAAACGGCCAGTAATAGTGGCCCAGCCGTATACGGCCTGGACGTACTCTGGCTAAATACGGGGCTTGAGGATCGACGGTACAATGCGGCCTATTAGGGGCCAGCACGGTGACCACACTATGTGTCGATCGTGTGCTAGACATGGGCTGGGCTGGCAAAGAGCCCCGCAGGGCGCCCTAACGAACGCGATTCCTACACCGTGAGCGGGTCCGGTAGCCTGAGCCGTATCCAGATCGGTATATGATCGGAAATCTGCTGGCGAATTCGATCCGTCCGCGTCTTGTCTGTTAGCCTGTACCCCTTCAGCGCGCTCTTCACGAGCGACGGGATGTCGAACACGCCGTACTCCGCTACCGTCGGTGTATCCGAGCCTCTCGATCGCATCAGCAGAAAGATTTGATCGAACCGCTCCGTCCCGGTGAGGTTCGACCCGATCGACGGCGGAGGCATGTCCTCCAGTCCGGTGAGAAATGGAAAGAGAGCGCGCTGCTTCTTGATCGCATCGAGTAGCCGTGAATCTCCCTCCTTGCGCGCCCGCGACAGGGCGCGCCGTCGCGACGCTTTCGCCTGCTTCAGTATGTGCTCACGAAGCGTCTCGAGCGTCGTCTCGTGTCTCGCCACCACCTCCGTATTCATATCCCCAAACACGATGAAGTTGGGCGAGAAGATCGTCTCCGCGTAGCCCCATCGTCGAAACAGCCAGTTCAGCAGGGCCACGAATTCGTTGGTCCGATCGGTGTGCTTTTCGCCGTAATAGATGTGCGCGTTGTACGCCAGGAAGTGAAGGGGGGCATGCCGCCATCCCGCCTCGAAGCTCACGCAGTACGGGGCCCGGGCGAACCCCAAGAATGCCGGCAGCTCTATCCGGGACTTCCTTCCCGCCGTCACCTCTTGCCCGTACCGCTCTAGCTCATCCTGGAATTCTTCCCAGTTCTCCTGGATTATCGACCGCATCTGGACCATCGGCACGTCTATCTCCGCCGCCAGATTCGTCCTCCTCACCCTCTCGAACTTAGAAAAGAACCCCAACCGTTCGTAGTTTCCCGTCACATCCGACACCACCAGGTCGTATTCCGGCAAGAAGCGGTGCAGAAGCCGGAGGCTGTCCAGATCGTCCTTGATCTCCTGGATCGCCACCAAATCGAAGTGCATCAACACGGAGGCCATTAACCGGAACGCCTCGGGCTCCCTCGGGCGATTCTTGTCGTCGAGCTGTATGTTACCGAACTGCCGCAGGTTCCAGCTCCCCAATACGAGACTGTCAACTCGCTGCGCAGGCAGTCCATATGACACACCTTGCTCGTTCAGCGCCACGAATATAGATTTCCACTGTTCAGGAGTGAAATTCTTGGGAACACTCCCAGCCATCTTCTGCCTCCTTGTCCGGACCACTCTAGCCCATTAGGGGTCACCCCCTGTCCCTATGGGCTATTCTTCAGCCTGTCATAGCGGCACACGTGCAGCGGTCAGGTGTAGAGATCGGCGGCAAATCGCTGGGCCTCCTCCACCTCGCCACGGTACTGGGCTTTCCAACGCGAGAACCCCTCTACCGGATCTCCCCAGGCCTCCATGAAATCCCTGGCCGCTCTCACGCCTGACCCCCGTAGTCGGTCTTCGTCCTGACGCGACAGGTCAAACTGGGCCGTGGAGATGTTGCAGTTGTCAATGGCGATGGTCCTGGCCCAGTGGCGCTGGGCAATATAACGGCCGTCCATAGCCGAGAACATTGTGTCCCAGATACCCTTGCCGAAGTCGAAGAGGTTTTTGACTTCGTCTACTTCCTTCGGAAAGGGGAGGTGGCCATCCGCCTTGTTCGCAGGAGTGTACAGGTCAAACCCAAATGTGGGCCAGGTGGGATCCGTGCCGATGGGAGCATCAAACATCCAGATAGGGTAGTTGCTGAGAACCCCCCCGTCCACAATGAGGTGGCCCGTTCCCTTAGCGTCCGTCAGCTTCCAGGGCTCGAAGAAGATCGGGATGCTCATGCTCATCCGGAGGGCCTCGGCGATGGTCAGCTTGTCCGGGTCTCTATCGAAATGGCGGATGTCCTGGGGCAGCACGAGCATCCGGTTAGCGGTGATGTCGGAGGCCACGACGCGGAGCCTATAGCGATATGGATGATCTTTGGGAAGGTCAGGATCGTACAACAGGTCGCCGAAGGTGCGCACGCCGGGCGGGAGATTCTCAGTGACCAGCTCCATGAATCGGTCACCCTCGTAGATACCGAAGTCCTTGATGACGCTGAAGATGTGCTCTCTCAGCATCGCCACACCGGGAATGAGGCGGAGGGGCGAAAGCCGGGAGAGAATCCAGTCCACCTTCTCCTCCCAACCGGTGTCGGTGAGTTCACTCAGGCTGATGCTGCGGAGGATCTTATCGATATCCTGGGCGGACTTGCCGGCGGCCGTGAAGACAGCCACAATGGCGCCGGCCGAGGTCCCCGCCACGTTCTCCCAGGTCCACGTCTCCTCCATGACGCTGAGGGCACCGATCAGGGCGATCCCTGTGACTCCGCCCCCCTCAAAGACGGCGTCAGCCGGTTGGCGATTGTCCGTGTTCATGTGTGCGCCTTTCTAGCCAGCTCGCACGCAGAGCCGGCCCCTACCCAGAATCCGATGCTAACAGCGGAACCGGCTTGCCCGCCAGCGTGCGCTTATTCATCACGTCGACCCCTCCCTACTTGGACCGCGCCTACCGATCGTCGCACGAGCACATACGCGTTCACGAATATTGAAGATGCACACTGGGATTGCGGCTCCTTTTCATTTAGCGATAGGGACTCTCGAGAGGATGTCTCTTGCAAAGCGCTCACTGAAGCCACTCAGGAACGAGGTCACCACATAGAATCCGTTTGTCTTATTATCGAAACCTACGACTTTACCATCCGCATCCTTCATTATCTTGCCAGGGAGGCCGCCCAACTCAATATCGACAATTTCGGAATCTAATACGAAGAAGACGATAAGCGCCAAGAACATCGCTACAAACGGCCTGAACGCGGCTGACGCAATTAGAATCGGAGTACTCACCTCCTGCCCCAAATCAATCGATGATATTCTCGTCAGGACGCTTGCCAGACTGCCGATTCCCGCGAATAAAGGGATATAGGATAAGGAGTTCATAGGTGAGGTTGGAAACATTGCCGAAACCGAACCCCAAATCCCAGAGAACCAGGAGAGCAAGATATGCCACTACTGGGCCGCCGATTACGATCCCGAGCATGTATCTCAATCTGTTATTCGCCTGTAGGTGGACAACGTAGGTCGCCTCTGCTCGATCGTAGAGTTTCCGAGCGGGCTCTAGGGATCTGTTTGTTAGGCCCATGTTCGCGGCTTCGTGAAGGAGCGCAAGAACTCCCGACCACTGGCGCGTGCCGGGCTTCAGCCATGTGTACGCGCGGTGATCTAAGGTGATGATATCGGCGGCGAGTAACCGTTGCTCGGGGGTCGCGTCTGTTGGAACGGTGAATTGGAGGCGTCTCGCCTCACTGATATAGTCCTCTTCTTGCATCAGCGATTACTCCTTGTCGGCCATGCAGGCGTCGGATGTGGGGGTGCCACAGGTAGTTGTAATCGTGAACGTCAGCGTGGATTCGCTGCGTTGAGGGACCTTCAGAGGGTCAGGGACCGGTGTAACAGTTGGGTCTCTCGCCTGAGGAGTGTCATGGACGGAGCGCCAGCTGGCGGCGACGATCGGAAGCAATGCTGAGACGGCTGCGACTGTGCCGATGAAGGCGAATCCCCAGATGAGCTCTAGGCCCGAGGCCACTCTATGCGCCCCCTTTGCCGCGCGTAGACGTGAGGTAATTGTTGATGGTTCGTTGCAATATGTCAAGGCGCGTCGAGAGGGCGGGATGGACGCACACCATGTCTGCATCGTGTGCGCCTGAGCCGTCACTCTTAGAGGGTCATGCCACGTTGACGCTCGAGAACATCTCGCCGGTCATCACGAGCGTGCGGTCGCCCCCGGCCTAGCGCTCCAGATCTGCGGACGGCGCTGGCCGGGGCGTGGGTGTGGCCGCCGGGGTGGGCTCCGGCGCTGGCGACGGCGTAGCAGGAAGCGTCGGTGTGGCGCTCGGCTCGGGCGCCGGCGATGGCGTCGGCGAGGGCGCCGGCGGGGTCGATCGGCTCTGCTCCGGAGTAAGTGTCGGGGATGGCGCGGGCAGCGGCGCCGGTGGACGGGGCGCAGGTGGTGGTGGTGGTGGCGGCGGGGTCGAGGGCTCCGTTTCCAGCCGGTAGGTGGCGTCGAACCAATCCCAGACGATGCCCGAGAGCCAGCTCCCGAAGGCGTATCCGGTCGCCTCCGTTCGCGCCCGCTGTGAAAGGTAAGTGATGGCGTATGATTTCTCCTCACCGTCGGCGCCTGTGAAGGTCACGAGCCCGGCATCGTTGTTCACCCAGCCATCCGTATCCCAGTAGTAGCCGATTTTGTGGGCCACCGTGGCGGCCGAGGGCAGCCGACCAGGCAGCATATAGTTGAGCCCCGGCTTGATCTCCCGTAGACGTGAGAGCGTGTAAGCTGTCCACTCCGGCTCGAACATCTCGCCGCGGTAGAGCCTCGTAAGGACGGCGTTTGTCTCCAGGGCGGTGAGCAGGTTGTTCTGGCTGCCGTCCCCATAGTAGGGGAGGTGATCGAATATGGACGCCTCCATCCCCCAGGAGCGCATCATCTCGCCGGCCTGCGCAACGCCCGTCCAGTGCGAGCCGAACACCGTATCGAGCAGCTGCTTCACCTGCGGTGGATAGCTGTGGCCGATGCCGACGGCGATATTGTAGGCGACGGGCGAAGGGCTGGCCCGACCCGCCTGGAACTCATCCACGGCCGCGAACAGGGCGAACATGTTGATCGTGCAGCCGGTGCGCTGGGCGACGTTCCCGCTAATCGAGATGGTCTGGTCGGTTTGCAGGTCCGTCACCGCTATCGCCACCTCAATGTCGCCAGCGAGCGCTCGGTAGGCCTCGATCTGTCCGGCCAGAGTGTCCCTCAGGGCCAGGAACTCGGTGGAGGGGTCCACGTTCTCCGCGATGTCTCCCAGGGTTGGCGCCGCCTGCGGTCCGATCGGCTGGTCGCCGCCAGCGGTCACCAGGGTCGGTGCGTTCGCCGGACCGGGCGCTAGCGGGATGGGGGACCGGGTCGGGATGGGGGTGAGCGTCGGCGAGAGCGCCGCTGCCGGCTCGCCCGCTGGGCTGGCGACGGCGGAGACCAGGGCCAGCGTCCCCGCCGTGGCTGTCAGGGCGGCCACCAGCGTGCCCAGGCCCAGGGCCAGCCTGCGCACTCTTGTCCGGCGCTTTCCCGGGCCTGCTCGCGCTGGCTCTGGCCTCGCCATCCCGGCTTCCCGCCGCTCCAGCCTGGGCCTAGCACGGTCCAGCAAGAGCCAAAGAAACAGCACCGCCAGCAGCGCTAGGAACAGGAACCCGCTGTCCTTGCCCAGTTTCAATTGTTGCGATCCCTCTGACTACGCTCCACTTCTTCGTAGAGCATGGCAGCCAGGATCATCCGGTCGACGAGGAACGACTGGCGTGTGGCCTCAGTCATGAAGGCCTCCGGATGATGACAGCACCTATCATGCTATGTAGAACGCGGGCACGCGATGTCAGTTTCAGGTGCGTCCCGCTGGGCTGGTTGCTTGCTGTCCCAGTCGATCAATGCTGGCGTAGGCGGCGAAACGGCGAAAAGTGTTTTATGGCTGGTGGATCTGGCGGATTACATCCGCTGGATGGAACTCTAGAGCCCTAGCAGCCATATGAAGATGGGCACCTTATCGAATCTGAATACGAATAGGAGCCGACACACACACTAAGTGTGGATCGTGTGCAGGGGCGACACGCCCTTCAGCCAGAGAGTTGATCCTGTCCAGTCAGAGTCTCTAGGAGCCATGAGTAGGATGCTGCTTCCAAATGCCCAGGGGCCCCGGGGTAACCGGGGCCCCTTTCGCTAAAGCCTAACTTCCTCTGTCGCTGGCGCTATCTACCGGCGCATCCGCGCCACGGCCCAGGCGCCGCTTCCCAGCGCGGCCAGCCCCAGCCCGATCATCCCGGCCAACAGCCAGCCCGCCGAACCAGTCCCGCCTGCCGGACTGCCACCGGTGGGCGGTAGCCCGCCCGGCGTCGGCGTCGGCTCTGCCGTGGGCTCCGACGTCGGCGTCGCCGCAGGCGCCACGATGGCGATGCTGCCGTCTGTCGGCGACACGAGGATGTCGGCACCCTCCGGGTCAGCCAACGTCACGATGCTCACCGTCAGCGCCGCCGTGCCCTCTGTCGCTCCGGCACTGAAGGTGATCGAGCCCAGGCCCACATCCCCAGAGGACCCAGCAGCGAAGCCGCCGGTCAGCCGCACCGTGTTGATCCCTACCGTGTCTATGCTGCACACACCAGCCGCTGACGTGCACGCCGTGGCGTCCACCAGCGAGCCGTCGTACACCACGTCCACCGTGTAGGCCCCGACCCCAGGGTCAGTCGCCACCGCGCTTACGTTCAGCGTCACCTCGTCCCCGGGCTCTACCGTCGCCGAGCCTATACCCAGCGAGCTCACGTCCGCCCGGGCCAGTCCCGTCACCGCCAGCCAGCCGGCCAGGGCCAGCAGGGTGGCCCCGGCTAGCAACGCTAGCCAGGACCCCCTGCGCTCTACCAATGTCTTTATCATCTCCCGTTTACCCTCCTTCTGTAGCTCAACCTAGATGATCGTCACCGTGTCGCCGATCGCCGGATCGGTGTCCGACGTCCCGTCAACTATGAACTGCAGGATCTCCAGGGCGTCCACGGAGTCGATGTCTCCGTCTCGGTCTACGTCACCCCAGATCACCGGCGTCTCTACCGCTCCATTCACTAGAGTTACTTCCTCGCCGATCGCCGGATCAGTCGCCACCGGCAGACCAACGATCCACTGCATGATCTTCAGGGCGTCCACCGCATCCACATCGCCGTCGTTATCTATGTCGCCCCAGATAACTTCCTGCTGCGGGAACTCTATTGACATCCTGATCAGCCCTTCAGGCTCGTTGAAGCCGATGGACACCTGAACCGTGGCATCTCGCCCGTGTTCCACCAGGATGTAGGCCTGGCACTCGTCCGCACTGCCGGCGTGGGCCCGCGGCAGCGTACCGCCGAAGTCCTCCGCCGCGCCAGCCAGAGCGACGGCCAGCTTCAGGGTGGGAAGGATGCCGCCGTCCAGGGCGGCCCCGATGATGACGCCGTCACCGCTAACCTCGAAGTGTACCGGCTCCAGCCTCACGTCAGACACCCCGGCTCCCCACTTCTTGGGGGCTGTGGTCGGGTTCTCTCCTATGCACTCGCCGTCTCGGTCCAGCAGGTGGGCCACCACGTACGTGTGGTTGGGGTCACCCGCCACCGGCTCCACGGTTACCCGCTTGTAGCCGGCCCACTCCCAGGTGATCGTCGCGGTGTTCCCCTCGACGTCCCGGTGCTTGCGGAAGTAGGGGTAGTCGACGATCGCACTCACTGTCGTGTCGCCCACCACATCCCCCGGCTCACACACCGGCGTGCCCGTGATCGAATCGATGGCGCAGTCTGTAAAGCTCAGGTTGTCATCGCCGTAGATCAGCGCCATCGCCTGACCACGGTTATCGCTGTACACCTGTACGTGCTCCCCCAGCGTCAGCCACTGGAGAGCGTGCCAGAACTCGTATGGCCCCTGGATCGTGCTGTCCCAGTCGTAGCCAGGAGAGCCGCCAGGCTGGGCCGGTATGAGATCGTTCCCCGGGATGAACACCTGGTAGAACGGGTTGTTGCCCGCCGGGTAGATCGCATCCTTGTCCACCGCCAACAGCTTGCCGGAGCCGTCGATCCAGATCGATACCTTCTCCAGCGGCATCGGGGCATCCCAGATGTTGATCTTGCCGTTGGACAGAATCGACTTGTACACCTGCGTTGTGGAGTCCGTCAATGTCCCGTCGTCGGACGAGGTGACGCCTCCACCGCCGCTGATGTCCACACTGCCGTCGATAACCCGGAAGCCGCAGACCACGCCGTCGTCCGCCCCGTCTACCACGCCGTCGCCGTTAATGTCGATCCCGCCATTGATAACCTTGTATGTCGCCACCACCGTCGTGTAGTGCACCCAGGACCTGACCTTGCTGTCGTGGGTGTCCACCATCCGCTTGGGGCCGATCAGGCCGGCACCGCCGCAGCTGGTGTCACCGGGTCCACACAGGACATCCCACTCCGCTCGTATCAGCTCAGGCTGCTGCCCGGCCATCCGCTGCCAGTCGTCAGGCAGCAGCCAGTAGCCGCCCGCCAACAGCTCGTCGTCAGCGTCCGGACAGCCCGCGTGGGTCGTGACGGCCGTGCCGTCGGCGGTCCTGGTGTAGGGGATGCCCGCATCCTGGTCGCCGCCGCCATCGCCGTCCATGTCCAGACAGATGTCCGGACGGCCGCTGGAGTTGGCCGTGCGCACCCAATCCTTGATGTTCACCCGCACCAGCGAGTAGTCGGAGACGATCCGCGTCTCGTCCCGTACGTCGGTGCTGGGCAGATCGCCCTCAGTGCCGGGCTCATATACGTCCGGCGTCGGGCTCCACTTCGCCTCATTCGGGTCCACCTGGAACCCATCGTTCACCGTGTTCGCCTTATTGGTGGAACTGAACACCAGATCGCCCGGAACCAGGCTTACCTCCACGCTGTATATCTTCACGTAGAAGACCAGGAACGGGTGCTTGTCTAGTAGCTCCGAGCCCCCGTCACCGTTCACTGCCGATTCAACCATGAGCTGCAACATCGGTGGGTCGATTTGGGTCATGCCGCCTGCGTCGCAGTCGCCTGGGCAGAGGACGGCCTCTACGTCCACCTCACCCGGGTCTTCGCTGGAGTATAGAGCGCGAGAGATGCAACGCTGGCTGTTAATTAGGTCATCGTCCTCGTCTTCCTCGTCACCATCGACCGTAACCTCCGCTATGGCCACGTCGCCGCCGAAGAGCGACGGGATGAAATCGGCTCCGTCGCTCTGGCCCAGGTTCTCGTAACCTCCAACCAAGGCGCCCGGACCGCTCAACTCGGTGTAGACGACCAGCGTGTCCTTCTCCAGCGTGCCACCCCTGTCGAGGTCGCACACCCAGTCCTGTGTGATTATGTTGAATCTCGGCGTGCCCCACTTGTGCTCCAGGATGATCTCCTCGCCCGCCTTCCGGACGTGCGGCTGCTTGGAGATCTCCTTGGTCGTCCAGTTCACCTTGAACCACTACACAACCTCGTTGAACTTGGAGCTCACCGGGATGGGGTACTTCTCTGTGACCGTTATCACAACGATCTCTTCACAGCGACGTCCTGGACCACCGGCACTGATCGTGATCAGGGCGCCACCGTGATCCAGGGTCTTGCCCCCCGCTGTCACGCTGCCCGTGCGGCCATTGACAGGCGAAGAACTGGTCAGGAGCGTAGAATTTGACCCCAGCGAGGTGGTCACCGTGGCAATGGTGCACTTGGAAAGGCCGCCGTTGATGCTCGTCACGGTCACTTCCACTTCCGCATTGTCCACGTCCACGTGGGCGATTCCGAACGGGTCTACCTTCACCCCGATCCCCTCCGCCGGACCGAACGCCGTCTGGTGCTCGCCATGGGAGATCTCGATGACCTTGACCGCCCTCTCCACATCGGAGGTGATCGTCGTCCCCTGAATGTCGTTGTTGTGCTGCCAGTCAATGTCGTCGATGTGGTTGTTCGCCCCGCCGCTGAAGCCGCCGTCCTTCACGCTGCTCGGGAAGCCGGCCGCCGGCACCCGGATGATCACCGAGTCCACCAGTTCGCTCCACTCCTTGATGAGCGGGCCAACCACGTTCACCTCGGAGTCGTCCGGCTGGTTGATCTCGTTCCCGTCAGCCACCGCACCCTCATCGTGGTAGCTCAGGCTGATCAGGGTCTCCCCAGGCCGCGAGGAGATGAACGCGATGCACTGCTCGTTGGCGATCGCATCCTCGTAATCCTGGTCGATCAGATCCAAGAAGGCGAAAAAGGGGTCGCCCAGCAAATCGGCGTCGGCCAGCACGTTCTGGCAGCTGGCCGGCCCGGCCACCACCGTGATGACGGCCCCGAACTGCGGCGTTAGCTCCCAGCTGTCCACCACGAAGTTCGGCTGCCAGCCACTGGTCCGCACCACGTGCGCCGAGCCGATGATGTTCCAGTTGTCGTCGTTATTGATCGTGTCCCCTGGGTCCAGGAAGCCGTCGCCATCTGAGTCCACGCTCAGCAGGTCGTGTCCGACCATACTGCCAAAAAGTGTACCGTCGTCGTCGGTGTCGGTGGTTCCATCGTCGTTGATGTCAACCTGACCGCTGATGACCGTCACTCCACACACGCTGCCGTCGTCGGCGCTGTTGACGTCTCCACTGGCGTTGATGTCGACCTCGCCGCTGAAGACCGCCACGCCGCAGACGTCGCCGTCGTCATCGCCGTCAACGACGCCGTCGCCGTTAACGTCGATCAGGCTATCGATTACCTCTAACTCTAGATCGGCATTGACTGGGTTGGGTAACCTGACCGTCGGTGTTGGTCGGGAAGCTCTGCACGTGCACGATCTCCACCGGCGTGTGCGTCCACTCCTTGAACAGGAAGTTGGAACGAATGGATTCGCTGGAAAAGCTGTCCAGTATGGGGCTACAAGTTCCGTTACAACGACCGGCACCGAAGTCGAACTCCAGTCTGATTCTGTCCGTACCCTCGTCGTCGCTATGGATGTCCACGCAGATCTCTAACGTTCCTGCGGCGCCGCCATTAGCACTCTGCACTGCCCGCGCCTGTTGATTGTCGCCGCCAAAGGGGGTGCCATCTGGGTTGCAGATGAAGGCGTCGTCAAGGTCGCCATCACCGTCCACATCCTGTTGAGCGCTCACGATCTCCGGGATCGTGATGCTCAAGGAAAATGACCAATCAGGGTTAAAGTAGATGTCTTGGCGCCCGAAGTCCCAGCCGTCGGTGATGATGCGGTGGTGCGAGCTGGGCTTGTTGATGGCCGTGTCGCCGTCCAGAATCTCGCCGGTGTGGAGGACGTGGTTGATGTCCAGCCAGAAAATGCGCACGTCGGCTGACGGTGTTGTGGTCGTGTCCGCCGTATCGTCAACGGACAACAGGTTGACCCTGGTATGGCCGCCCGTGGCTACGTCGTCAGTGATAGTCGTACAGAGCTGGAGGCCGTCGGCACTGAAATCATTACCGCTGTTGCTCGTGGAAGCGCCACTGTGGTCGGAGATACTCCAATCGAAACCGTCGTCATACTGGAAGTGGCGGGTCCCGGTGGTGCCTATCCGCTGGTTGTTAGCGGTACAGACGGTCACCGAGGAGCCCTTCTACGCCGAAGCGTACACGTCTGTGCCTAATCCGCCGGACGAGGCGGACCTGACGCCCGGGCTCGCGTTGAAGTCCACTTGAATATTCGGTTGAACGTTGTTGAACGGCGCATGCGCAAATGCTACCTGCCATACGGCGAGGCCAGCCGCGATGGCACCCATAATTACCACGGCAGCGGCTAATCTTCCCAGGTGAGATCTTGGCGGTGCTACTGTCATCTTTCCCTCCCTTGGTACGTGATGTTGGCTGTGGCCAACTTGGCCGGGGGTTTCATATTTCTTAGTTAATCGTCGCCGATTATACAGGGCACTGAGGGCGTTTGCGAGGCCCTTTGCGGCGACGCTCACTCGCCCTCAGGACATGTGCCGCTCTTTCCTGAAATAACGCCTGCAAGGAGACGGAGGTTAAGCGAAACCTCGCCTGTCAGAGAGTGGCTAGCAGCCTGGGCCGCTGACTGCGCTTCGCTGTGATGAAGTTGGCCCTCCTGCGCCGTGGGTCAGTAGCAGCGCGGGAGGGCCTGACAGTAGCGAAAGGACGGGATCAGCGCCCTGTCAGTTATCAGGTTACACCGGTCAAGCCCTCTGCGCACTCGCAAATAGGACACGCACACACGCACGCCCGAAAATGGCCCGGCGTGGCGCTACACGGTTCACTAGCGGATTCGTCATCGGCGACGCCAAAGGGGGTGCCATCCGGGTTGCAGATGAAAGCCGGCTCCATGCTGGCTGTTGTGGGACTCTACCCGAAATCATTCCTGTGAACAGCCGATAATTTTGGTGCTTTTGCTCCGACTCTCAGTCGCGAAGCAAAGCGCTTAGGGGAAGATGTTTGGCAAGCAGATGCCGTAGCGGTAGAAGAGGGCGCTGTCGATCACATCAATATCAGGTCATAGCGTATCTATGACATCCTGAAATACGACATTGGGAGGGACGGCTGTGTCCGCAATTCCGAAAAGGCGCTGCCCTCCAGCGTCTGTCCCCAAGTCAATGGCATCAGTACTCAAGCACAACCGATACGTTCGAGTGATCGGCGCGGCATTATCCGCTGCTATCTCCAGTGTGATGCGGTAGCTTTGACCTGCGGAGAGCCGCGCGGGCCGGCCGCCGTAATCAACCGTTGCAAGGGCATAGTCAGCATCACCAGCCGCCATTGTGGCAACATCGAGAATCGCCTCGGTGCGAAAGTTGTGATGTCTTGAGCCATGACCACTCCAGTGCAGGAAGAAATCATCTCCTTCGTACATGGGATAGTCCCAGACCTGCAACTGATTGTTCACGGTATTAGTCATCTCCCAAATGATGCCTGATATGCGACCATAGCAGTTCTCCACCAGACCTGAATCAGGGTTCTTGATCCGCACCAAGGCCTTGGCCCGGCCCCGGCTGGCAGTGGTTTCCCTCACGCGCTCAGCCATAGCTTCGAGTTCGCGGCCTTGGCCCTTTTCCACGTCGACATGCTCATAGAACTCGGAGTAGTGCTTTTTGAGGAGATGGGGGTAATCCGCGAGCCGACGCTCGACCTCCGCCCAACCCCACACGTGAACACCGAAATCACCGACTGCTCGGCGCTCCTCCGTAATCGCCCTGGCCACCTCTTGGATTGCCGAATCGCTCGGAGCTGTGGTCACAATTGTGAACCGATCGAGAGCGGGATTAAAGCTATCTGCCTTCGCTATTTCCGCACGTATCTCTTCCTCGGTGACATTGCTGCCGGGCTCTTTGTGCTTGACCTGTACACCGGCCCATCGACTAGATTGGTCTGGTTGACCGAAAATATCGACCCCCTGCTGGGACTGACCCAACCGCCCATTTCTTTGCGTGTAGGGATCCTTCCAAAACTCGCTGAATAGGTCCGAGACGATAATTTCCAGTTCGTCCCAAGACTTCGGCATCGGAAGATGAACGTTCTTGGCAGTAGGCAACGCTTTATTCCCGGATGTCCTGGGGTGCCACGGGACCGACTCGCACCCGGCTAGGCGCCAGGCAGATCAGGCACAGCCGCCTTGCGTCCATCAGGGATTATACGCCAGGTTAAGACACTATTGCGCCATAGTGTGACGAGGCTACGCATACCGTAGGGAGCGGCGGTGTCGACGTTCTCGTCGTTGTCGACCTTCACGAACTTTAGGCTGCCATCGTCCTAGCATATGGGACTACAACGTTAGCGTTCGGTAGAGGACGACGCCGCCGAATAGTACGATGAGGTAGGAGCCCATGCCTCCGAGGATGCCGTTGGTCAGACCGCTCGTGCTCTCTCGGAAAGAGGTCATCCCGTGCGACACCTTGCGGCGGTCCGTCCCTGCGGTAATGAGGGCGCCGAGGGCCACCGCCGGCACCAGCCGGCCCACACCGTAGACCCCCAGCAGGATCGCCCCGTACAGCGGGTCCCCCGCCACCACCACCCAGCCCAGCAGGATGTAGTAGGTAGGCATGGGGCAGCCGATGCCCAGGCCGCCCCCGAAGGTGCCCCCCAGCACCAGCGCCCGCCGGTAGGGCTTCTCCTGGTCAGACAGGTCGGGTCCGGTGATCCTGCCGAGAAGGCTGGGCACATTGAAGAGCCCAAGCTCGCCCAGGGCGTAGACGATGGCCAAAATGCCCAGAGCGGAGTAGAGGCCGACGGAGAAGCTCATCCTCGCCGATTGCTCGCTCAGCGCGTCTAGCACGGCCTCGCCGGCAAAGCCGAGGCCAACACCGACCGCGACCAGAGGTAGGGCGCTCCCGAGCAGGAACAGCCCGCTCAGCACACTCCGCTGAGCCAGCCCCTTTCGGGAGCCCAGGATTGAGGGCACCACGAACACCGAGGGGAAGCCGCAGGGCAGGACGATCATCGCGGCGCCGATGACGAACGCCGCCCCGATTGACACCATGGCGCCCGGGCCGCCTGCGGAAACGGCTTCGCTCGAGACGCCGCCAAACACGTTAGTGTCCAGTATCCCCGCCCACCAGCTGATGAGGGCCAGGCCTGCCCCTACGGCCAACGCGAACAAGAATTGACCTGTCTCGCCCCCGCGGGCCCATAGGGCCTTGCGAGGTTCTTCGAGCGGAGATGTAGCCATTGTTGCGCTACCTAGTGCACTAGTCCTCTGGGCAGAAGCCGATCTCGTCCAGGCGCTCCCGGATCCGGTCCAGGGTAACGGCTGACTCTTCGAACTGCACACGCACCAGCTTCGACTCTGGATCGGCCTGGGTGACCTGGACGGTGGGCAGCGCTTCGAGGGTCCTCGTTACGGTGTTCGAGCAGCCGCGACAATGAATAGCCGGGACCTTCAGAGTGGCCCCCTTAGCCATGATTACCGCCTCCTTCTGGGCGCGGCCCCCGCTACGGCGTGCATCCAGTTGATGCCTGAGCCCGGCCGCATTTCTGGATATGGCGTGTTTCCTGGGGCGATTATAGCGACCAACTAGTGGCAATAGAAGCGCACACTAACTTGACTTCGTGTGCGGTAGAGGGAACATGCTAACTGACTTGAGAATAGGAGGTGAGCATGACTGACGATATTGTACTCTTTGACGAGCGGACGCCAGGCTGGCAGCAGGCCTTTTACGCCTTTCTCGCCGAGAAGGAGCGACGCAGCGGCTCCCGCCGGACCGTCGAAAGCTACTCCCGCATGTTGCAGCACTTCTTCGGCTCGATTGGGAAGCCGCCCAACGAGATCACCAGCCAGGAAGTGTTCGTCTTCGCGCACGGCGTGAGGCTCTCCGGCAAGAAGCCCTCGTCGATCACGGTGGGAGCCCGGCTTGCCTGCCTGAGCTCGTTCTACCGATTCCTCATCCGGATGAAGATCGTATCCTCGAATCCGTGTGACGAGATCGAGCGGCCACGCACATCACCTAGTCCACCCAGAGGACTCAGCGCCGAGGAGATACGCCGCTTGCTGGAGGTAATTCCGGACTCCCCAACCGGCCTCCGCGACCGTGCCATCATCTTGACCCTAACGCTGACCGGGCGACGACGCTCCAAGGTACTCAACCTAAAGGCAGGAGACATCTTGCAGACCGGCGGCCTGTTCTACACGTATCGGGGCAAGGGCGGCAAGCAGGGGAAGAGAGAACTTCCACGACCAGCATTCGAGGCTATCGAGCGCTCCCTTGCGGCCTGGGGCAAGAGCCTGGACACGATGAGCCCCGACGAATCTCTTTGGCCATCCCGCCACTCGGTTGAAGGCCGTGGCATCACGAGCGGGAGCTTCTACGGAAACCTTCGACGCTACAAGCGCCACGCCGAACTGCCGCCGGCAGGCGTTCACATCCTCCGTCATTCGGCAGCCAAGCTGCGACGAGACGCCGGTGAATCTGTGGAGGACGTAAGCCAATTCCTGGATCACAGCTCCCTGGCGGTGACGACGGTCTACTTGCGACGGCTGGAGGGACAGGAGGATCGAGGCTGGCAGATGGTGGCACGAGCACTCCAAGTGTGACCCCTCATTCCCGCTCATTGAATCAGCAGTCTCGGATTTCAGAATTGCCGCCTCCGGCCGGCGAGAACGCGTAAGAAACCACATCGCCCGGGCGGGTATAATATGATGGGGCGTAAAGGGTCTTAGCAGCTGCCCCAAATAGTCTGGAGCCGCGTCTGAGCGGAACGAGTGAGCATGCTGAGAGACACAAATGAAGTGACGATACGGATTAGACCGGGGGCGACCATACCATGTGGCAGATCGCTGACCGATGCTCTTTCGGCTATCAACTCATCAGCGCTACTACTGAGGAGTCCTAACATGGTGAAGCTCGCGGGCTCTATTAACCCAGCTCTTAGCCTCCCTCCAATTCACCTGGGTCTAAGGCACGTGGTCATCGACTTTCGGCCTGTGGCGGAAATGGCCCGCCGTATGAATGAGATTGCGGCTAAGTTCCGCCATACCCTCTTGCCCCTCCTCGACACCTTGTCGGAGGCCATGCAGAAGGCCTTTGACGATGCGTTCCGGCCCGGCACGTTCCTGGGAGACTGGTCGCGGGTCACATCTTCGCGTTACCCAGAGATCGAGCGTGAAGAAGCCGCTGAGCGACTAGCAGTCCGGTGGTTCAAGAGACCGATACACCCGCGCCGCTGGCGACTGGTCGAGCCGGAATTGCTCCGACGGGCCGGTCAACACGGAACATCAATGAATCGTGAACTGCAACTGGACACGATACAGGCGCTCCCCGTTGTATTCGCAGCAATCCCGGAAGATACGTTGATACCCGACTTCATTACTACGTGCCGAGCCCCCTTGGCCAACATCTTGATGGACGACCTCGCCGGACCTGGATGGCGAAGAGCGGGAGATGGCAAGGAGCTGGCCCTTTCCAACGATCAGGATGAACCACTGCCCGACGAGGATGATCTGGAATACCAGGCCGAGCTGGCCGAGGCCAAACGCGCTATTCGCCAGGCCATCGGCGATCTTCCGCACAGTCAACGGAATGCGATTCTCGCCCGAATCGAAAATCGCCCGCTCACCAATTGTCAGCATCAAGCTCTCTATCGTCTCCGTCGATCTCCGTCAGCCGTGCTTCGTCTGATCCAAGCAGCCTCTTAAGATCGGGCGCATTAGCGCTGCGGAGCCGTAAGTTTTCACCCCGCGCCAGCGGGAATACAGTGGAAGCCCCGGATGCTAATCGGGGCTTCCGACTATCTGGAGGAGTAAGGCGATGAGTAGCTACGTTGTAGTCTTTCGTGGTGACGCCACCACAGGCGGGTTCCCGATCGCTATTACCAGTGCACCAGAGCCCGTGCGGCTAGCACTGGAGAGCGGGCTTCAGGAAATCTGGTCGTTCGCAAGCGACGCACGGTCCGACCCCTCCCTCCGTGCTAAGGCCAAGGGCAACATCGAGGCCATCCGCATTGCGCTCCAAGACTTGGAGATACCTATCACTGGTAGCTGATAGACATGGTTGATGCATTGTACTCCCGATCTGCTAGATCCCCACTTGATAACCGGCTCTCAGTAACGCGTACATACACACCTGACCGGAACGCGATGCTGGCGGCCCTGCGGATCGTCCTTGGGCTCCCTCGCCAGCCGCTAACCTCCGGGCGGGAGGCCTAGTGATGACAGACCAAGAAGCTACCCTCGCGGCCGCGTATCTCCGGGTTTCTAGCGATGACCAGCGCGACCGGGAGACCATCAAGACGCAGCGGGAGGCCATCGATCGCTATCTCGCCCAGAACCCCCATTACCGCCTCTACCGCTACTACGAGGATGACGGCGTCTCCGGGACTATACCAATGGCACTACGCCCGGCCGGCAGCCAGTTGGTCGCCGACGCAAAGGCCGCGAAGTTCCTCAAGATCATCGTGCTGCGGGCGAGCCGACTCGGCCGTGAGGAGATTGACCTCCTGACCACCTACAACCTGTTCGTCGACCTGCTCGGCATTGAGCTGATCGGGGTCGCCGAATCGCTGGGCGACCGGACAATGTTCGGATTCCAGTCCATCATGGCGGGATATGTCCGACGCCAGTTCCTCGCGGACTCAGCTCGGGGCATGGAGCGCGCCGCACGGGAAGGCCGCTACACCGGCGGAATCGTGCCGTTAGGATACCAGGTAAATGGGCGACGTCAGACCGCCCGGCTCATCCCAGACGAGGCCCTCATCTGGGGGGACTGGAGTACTGCGGACTTGGTCAAGCGTATCTATCACTGGCTCGGCGTTGAAGGGAAGAGCTGCCGCTGGATTGCGAATGAATTGAACATCCTCTGTGTCCCCACAGTGTACGAGCGAGACGACCGGGGCATCCGTGGCCAACGAACGCAAGGAATATGGCGACCAGGTCGCATTCGCAACCTGGTGGTCAATCCTGTGTATCGCGGCGTGCTGCAATTTGGTCGCCGTAGCAGCCGGGTAGGCGGACGGGAAGTCATCTCTGCCACTATCGAGGCCCTGGTGTCCGATGAGATCTGGTACGCCGCGCAGGAAACCCTAGATCGCAACCGGATCATCCCCAAGAACAGCAAGCGCATCTACCTACTACGCTCCGTAATCCGCTGCGGGATCTGTGGTCTGAACTACTGTGGAACCACGAGCAACGGCGCCGCCTGGTATCGCTGCAACGGCCAGCTAGTCGAGCGCGGCCCCATAGAGGGACCTTGCAGCGGGAAGTCGGTCAAAAGCGATACCATCGAGCCCCTCATCTGGTCCGACATCGAACGCTTTCTCCGAAGCCCAGGCGAGCTGCTCGACGAGCTGGCGATCGAATCCTGCGGCGGCGGCCAGGCAGCCGTTGCTGAGGCGGAGTCCATCACGCTTACCGCTGCAATTCGCGACCTCGACCAGCAGCGTAAGAGGGCCCTTGACCTCCGCATTCGGGGGCATCTCACCCCAGAAGAACTGGAAACCTGTTTGGGCGAGATCGCCTCCAAGCGGACGGAGATAGAGCGGCGGCTTGTCGCTTTGGGCCCCGAGGAAGATCCGGAGGAGGCGCTGGAGGTGACGCCCGACCTCCTGGCCGAAATAACCCGCCGCCTGGATGGAGGGCTCCGCGATGAGGAGCGTCAAGAAATCGTGCGTCTGCTCGTTAGACGCATCACGGTGCAGACGGAACTGCGCGACGGCCGCAAGCACGCGAGCGCGGTCGTTGAGTATAGGTTTCCCTCTGTAGTCTCGACTTGCAGGGGCAGGAGTTCATGGCGGCCAGGAGCATAAAGTTCGCCGGGAAGGTCACGCTACCCTGGGCACGGCTCACGGTGACAACCCGATCTTCCAGGGGCTGGCGGATCGACTCCAGCACAGAGTGTGCGAACTCCGGCAGCTCGTCCAGAAAGAGGACGCCGCGGTGGCTGAGGGTGATCTCACCGGGCCGCGGCTGCCGCCCTCCACCCACCAGGCCGGCATGCGAGATGGTGTGGTGTGGCGCCCGGAAGGGCCTGTGGTTCATGAGAGGTGTATCCCCAGGCAGCATTCCGGCCACGCTGTATATCTTCGTGACATCCAGGGCCTCGCCGCCGGTCAACCGGGGCAGGATAGTGGGCGTGGCCCGGGCCAACAGCGTCTTCCCAGCCCCCGGAGGCCCCACCATAAGCACGTTGTGCCCGCCGGCGGCCGCCACCTCCAGCGCCCGCTTCACGTGCTCCTGGCCTCTGATATGCCGGAAGTCAACGCCGTCCGGGGGAGCCTCCGCATCTGCATCCCGTGGCCGATCCCTAACGAAAGCGGCGATAGGCTCCTCAGCCCGCAGGTGCTCGACCAGGCGATTGAGAGATTCCACCGGGAAGATCTCTAGGCCATCGATCAGGCACGCCTCTTCGATATCAGCCGCCGGCACATAGGCGGCCTGAAACCCGTGATCGCGGGCCAAGCCGACCATGGGCAGAATGCCGTGAGTGTGCCGCAACCGACCGTCCAACGAGAGCTCCCCCAGGAAAAGCGCCTGCTCCTCAGGTGGCGGCGCCTGACCGGAAGCTACCAGTATCCCGACAGCGATGGGCAGGTCGTAGCCGGGCCCCTCTTTCCGCAGGTCGGCCGGAGCCAGGTTAACGGTGATCCGCTGCTGCGGGAAGGTGTGGCCGGAGTTCCGGATGGCGGAGCGCACCCTCTCCTTCGCCTCCTGGACGGCGGTATCCGGCAGACCAACGATGGCGAAGGCGGGCAGCCCCTGGGCGATATCCACCTCCACCTCGACGATCTCGCCGTCGAGGCCGACGACGGCACAGCTGTTGACCTTGGAGAGCATGCGACTGGCCGCATGATACCAGAGCCAGGCTCCGGTTAGAAGCTGATGCCAGGAGCCGGAGCCCTACGCTCTCCCCGGCGAGCCTTCCAGCCGCCGACCGACAGATAGCACCCCTCGCACCGACTCCAGCTTGCTGAGGAGCCGCGTCAACTGCTCGATGCCGGTGGTCTCCAGGGTTACGAAGACGGAGATCTCCTCATCGTCGCGCGCCTGGGTGTGCAACCCCACCATATTGACCCGCTCCTCGGCCACCATAGTGCTGATGTCCCGGATGAGCCCTACCCGGTCCCAGGCCTCAATGCGCACCGCTACCGGGTAGAGGTGGCCGCGGCGGCCCCACTCTACCTCCACCAACCGCTCGCGCTCATCCTCATACAGGATATTGCGGCAGTCCCGGCGATGGACGGACACGCCCTCGCCACGGGTGACGTAGCCGATGATGGCATCGCCAGGGACGGGGTTGCAGCAGCGAGACAGCCGGGTCAGTAGGTCCCCGGTGCCCAGGACGCGCACGCTCGTGGTGTAGGTAGCGCCGGCGGGGGGCTCCGTCGGCGCGGTCGTCCTCACCTCCTCCTGAAGGAGCGGTGCCAGCTTCGTGGCAATCTGATGCGTGCTGATGTCCCCATATCCCACCTGGAGGCAGAAGTCGTCCAGGTTATCACGTCGGAACATCTTGAGTATCCGCTCCTCTACCTGCGGCAGAGTGGCACCCAGGCGGTGCAACTCCTTCTCCAGCATCTCTTTACCGCGAACAATATTCTCTGCCCGCTTCTGCTGCTTGAACCACTGCCGGATCTTCGCCCGGGCGTGGCTCGTGCGGATATAACCGAGGTTGGGGTTCAGCCAGTCCCTTGAGGGCCCCTTAGACGATCGGCTGGTCAAGACCTCCACGGCGGCCCCGTTTTGGAGCTGATGGCTCAGGGAAACCAGTCGGCCGTTCACCTTCGCGCCCACACAAAAGTGGCCCAGGTCTGTGTGGACCCGATAAGCGAAGTCCAGGGGCGTGCTCCCCTTAGGCAGGTCCTTTACCTCCCCCTTGGGTGTGAACACGAACACCTGATCCTGAAAGATGTCAGTCTTAACCGCCTCCACCAGCTCCTCGGCCTGGGAGATCTCCCTCTGCCAGTCGAGCAACTGCCGTAGCCAGGCCAGCCGCTCCTCGTAATGGAGATCTCGCGAGGAGCCTTCCTTGTAGCGCCAGTGGGAGGCGATGCCATATTCGGCGGTGCGGTGCATATCGTGGGTGCGGATCTGCACCTCCAGCGGGTGGGCATTAGGGCTCATCACGCTGCTATGGAGGGCCTGATACATACTCTCCTTCGGATTGGCGATGTAATCGTCGAAGGTGCCGGGCAGGGGCCGCCAGAGACCGTGAACGATGCCCAGAGCGGCGTAGCAATCGGAAACGGTATCGACCAGGATGCGCACGGCTAAGAGGTCGTAGATCTCATCCACGCTCTTCCCCTCGGCGGCGTACTTCTCCATCTTCTGATGGATGCTGTAGATGTGCTTGGCTCGGCCCTGCACCTCCGCCTTCAGCTCCTGGCCCGCCAGCTCCGCCCGCAGGATATCCGTTACGCCGCTCACGTAGGACTCGCGGGCCGCCCGCTTTGCGTCCAGCATATGGGCGATCAGCTTGTACGGCTCCGGCTGTAAGTAGCGGAAAGCCAGGTCCTCCAGCTGCCACTTGAGTTCCCACACCCCCAACCGGGCCGCCAACGGCGCGAATATCTCCATCGTCTCGCTGGAGATGCGATGCTGATCCTCCGGCGACAGCGCCCAAATCGTCATCATGTTGTGCAGCCGATCCGCCAGCTTGATGATGACCACCCGCAGGTCCTGGGCCATGGCCAGAAACATCTTGCGCAGATTCTCCGCCTGGATGCTCTCCGCACCAGGGCGCACCTCAGCCGCCTGCCAGGGGATCTGGCCTAGCTTGGTAACACCCTCAACCAGGGTGGCCACCTCTTTGCCAAACCGCTTTGCGATCGCATCATTCCGGACGTCGCAGTCCTCCTGCACGTCGTGGAGCAGCGCCGCCGCGATCGTGTCGGCATCCAGTTGCAGGGTGGAGATTGTCGTGGCCGCGTGCAGGGGGTGGGTAATAACCGGGTCGCCGGAGCGTCGTACCTGGCCGGCGTGGCACTGAATGGCGAACTCCAGGGCATCACGCACCAGCGCCACCCCTTGGGCGGGCAGATACTCAGTGACTTTGGTCAGGAGATCCTGACCAATCTCAGCCTGCTTGGTCGTCATCCTCCCGTCAAGTTTAGCACGTCTGTCCAGCCATCTACGACCCACTGATCGGCGTGGGATCCCCCGAAGAGAGCCACAGGCGGCGAGTCCCCCACTCCACCAGCCGCGGCGACACGTTCTTCACGGCCACCCCCACCGCGTCACCGAAGGTAACGTACGACTCCCGCCGGTCCCGGCGGACCGCCCGCACGATGGCCATGGCGACAGTGCCGGCAGACACCCATCGGAGCAAGCGCGAATGGGTTGGCAACTCCAACTCGCGGATGGCGTTCTCGTGAAAACGGGTGTGAGTTAAGCCGGGATATATGTTGATGACCTTGATCCCAGCCCCTTCCACCTCCTGCCGTAGGGCGTCGGTCATGGCGGTCAGGGCAGCCTTAGCGGCGCTATACAGGCCGTTATAGGGAGTAGTGATGTGGCTTGCCACCGAGGAGACGTTAACGATGCAGCCGGAGCCCTGACGCTTCATGAGGGGAACCGCGGCCTGCACCCCATAGATCGGGCCAAACAGGTTCACCTCCAGCAGGTACCGCATATTCTCGATCTTCCCCTCGGCCACAGTGGCGTCCAGGCCCACACCGGCGTTGTTCACCAGCACATCCACCGAGCCGAACTCCTCCGCCGTCCGCGCCACCATGGCGTTCACCGCCTCCGGATCGCTCACGTCAGTGCGTACCACAAGACGGCGCCCAGGCAGACCCGCCAGCGCCTCCGCCAACTCTTCTAGCGCCTCCCGATTGCGGGCGGCCAGCGTCAGGTTGCTGCCCGCCCGGGCGAATTCGCGCGCCGTCTCCCGCCCTATTCCGCTGGAGGCCCCAGTTACGATGACGGTACGACCACGCAGCTTCATAATCCCTCCTTAGCAATGCCACCACAGCCCGAGGGCTGCGGCATCGATAGCTCCATTCGCTGCCCCCGTCTTCAGGCGGGACTGTCCTAGCACTCCCTCCTTTTGCATCACCTATGAGCTTCTAGTATGCTCGGCATCGAGTTACAGGACAAGGAGACCCATGCCGCTACAGTACCGGGCACCCAGGGGCACCCTGGACGTCCTCCCTCAGGATCAACCCTACCGGGACTTCGTTCAGGATACCGCGAGCCGCCTCTGCGCTGCCTTCGGCTACAAGCGCCTGGAGACGCCCGTCTTCGAGGAAGCATCCCTGTTCAGCCGCAGCGTCGGGGAGGCCACGGACATCGTCCAGAGGGAGATGTACGTCTTTCAGGACCGGGGAGGTCAGGAGCTGGCCCTCCGGCCCGAGGGAACAGCCCCCATCTGCCGCGCCTATCTCCAGAACGGCATGCACGTCCTGCCCCAGCCGGTCCGCCTCTGGTACTGGTCGCCCATCTTCCGCTACGACCGACCCCAGGCCGGGCGCTACCGCCAGCACACTCAGTTCGGTATCGAAGCGATCGGCGAGGCCGACGCCGCCGTGGACGCCGAGGTTATCGAGCTCCTCTGGCGCCTCTTCGAGGAGCTGGGCCTGACCGGTCTCACCCTTCACCTGAACTCCATCGGCGACGCCAACTGCCGGCCCGCCTACCTCCAGCTCTTGCGCGACTACTACCGCGATAAGCTCAAGCTGGTCTGTAACGACTGCCAGGGCCGCTACGAGTACAACCCGCTACGGCTGCTGGACTGCAAGCAGGAACGCTGCCAGCCGCTCATCGCTGAAGCGCCGCCTTTCACCGACTACCTGTGCGACGACTGCAGCGAGCACTTCCAGCGGCTGCGCTCCTACCTGGATGAGGTAGGCATCCCTTGCGCTCTGAACCCCCGCCTGGTGCGCGGCCTGGACTACTACTCCCGAACCGTCTTCGAGGTCCAGCCGTCGGAGGAGGGGGCTCAAAGCAGCATCGGCAGCGGCGGCCGCTACGACGGCCTCATCGAGCAGCTGGGAGGCCGGCCCACGCCGGGCATCGGCTTCGGCTGCGGCGTGGAGCGGGTCATCATTAACCTGAAGCGACAGGGTCAGCCGGTCCCGGCGGCCCAACAGATCCAGGTCTTCGTCGCCTTCCAGACGGCGGCCGCCCGTTCGCAGGCCTTTCGCCTCGCCTCCGACCTGCGGCGACAGGGCGTCGCCACTCTGGCCGCCGGCGGCAAGCGCTCCCTCAAGGCCCAGATGCGGCAGGCCGACGCCCTGGGCGTCGCCTACGCCGCCATCATTGGCCAGCGCGAGCTGCAAGGGGGCACGGTCACGCTGCGCCGCCTGGCCGACGGCTTCCAGGAGACGGTGCCGATGACCGACGTGGCCGCGCGCGTCCAAGAGGAACCAAAATGATCCAGCAGCTGCCTCATCCGCCAAGCCTAGACATCGTTTACGAGGAAGTAAAGGAGAGGCTGGATATCCAGCTACACCAAGTCGATACATTAGATGCCAAAGCCGGCACCGTTCTATCAGTCGCAAGCCTTGTCATGACGATCGCTGCCGGATTACAGGCCACGATGTCCCGAGAGGATCTCGACGGCTGGCCGCTCATATTACTCTTGGCAGGCACCATCTTTTATGCATTTGCGATGCTGTTTGCGTTCCGCGGCTACTGGTTACGCAATTTCCGGCGAGATCCCGAGCCAAGGCCCCTCAGAGACCTATACTTGTTCCAGTCAGCTGACTTCACGAAGCGCCGGGTCACCGCTAATAGAATTGAATCATTTGAATTGAACAGCGCACTCCTTGAATCAAAGGTATGGAACATCAAAGCTGCTATAATACTCTTAGTGATTCAGACGCTTACCCTCGTAATCGCGCTGATGCTACAGCGCGCATCAGATTGAAGAGGTAGAAATGACGCAGGAGCAGGCGCCCTCAGAAGAAACGACTGCCGATAGTCAGCCAGAGGCGACAACGGCCAGTGAAATCGCAGACCAGCCTGACCCGGCTCTCCAGAGCATTCTCCAAGATGCCGACCAGGCTGATGAGAGCCTGCTAAGCGAGATGACGAAGGCTCTGAAGCCGGGCGGAAAACGAACTAGCAGCGACGACTAGGGCTCCTAGCGAGAGTTCCGACTCCACCAGCTATCCGGCTTGCGTGCTATAATCACATCGGGCCCCCGTATCTGGGGGCCTATCTGCGTCTGGATAGAGATACCATGTGGGACAAGCTAAAAGAGATAGAACAGCGCTATCACCAGACCGAGGCCGAGATGGCCCGGCCCGAGGTAGCCGCCAACTTCGATCGGCTACAGGCCCTGGCCCGGGAGCACGCCTCCTTGGAGGGGATCGTGACGCTCCTGAACGAGTACCGCCGCCTTCAGGACTCGCTGGCCCAGGCCCGCAGCATCATGGAGGAAGGCGGCGATGCGGAGCTGGTGGCCCTGGCCCGTGAGGAGATCGCCAGCGACGAGGCCCAGGTGCAGGGCCTGGAGGAGAAGCTTCACCGCGTCCTGGTGCCCAAGGACCCCTACGACGACAAGGATGTCATCGTGGAGATTCGGGCCGCCGCCGGGGGCACGGAGGCCTCTCTCTTCGCCGCCGATCTCTTCCGCGTCTACAGCCGCTACGCTGAGCGTCAAGGCTGGGGCACCGAGGTCCTGGACTCCCACCCCAGCGACCTGGGCGGCCTCAAGGAGATCACCTTCGAGGTCCACGGTCGTGGCGCCTACAGCCGCCTCAAGTACGAGAGCGGTGTCCACCGCGTGCAGCGCGTCCCCTTGACCGAGGCCAGCGGCCGCATCCACACCTCGACCGCTACGGTGGCTGTCCTGCCGGCGGCCGACGACGTTGACATTCACATCGATGAGAAGGAGCTACGCATCGATATCTTCAACGCCAGCGGCCACGGTGGTCAGAACGTCCAGAAGAACGCCACCGCCGTGCGCATCACCCACCTGCCCACGGGCATTGTCGCCGCCTGCCAGGACGAGCGCTCTCAGCTTAAGAACCGCCTCAAGGCGATGGCCGTCCTGCGCTCCCGCCTGCTGGACATCAAGCAGCGCGAGCAGCGGGAGGAGATCGATTCCAACCGTCGCGCCCAGGTAGGCGCCGGCGACCGCGCGGAGAAGATCCGCACCTATAACTTCCCCCAGGATCGGGTGACCGACCACCGCGTCGGCCTCAGCCGCCACAAGCTGCCCGGCCTCCTGGATGGCGATATCGACGATATCATCGAGGCCTTGGCCGAACAGGAGCAGACCCGCCTGCTGGAGGCGCAACTGACGTGACCGTCCAGGAGGCGCTCCGTCACGGCACGCACCTCCTGGCCCAGGCCGGAAGCGACGAGGCGAACCTGGAGGCTGAGCTCCTGCTGGCCCACACCCTCGATATTGACCGCGTCCACCTCTATCAGCGGCTGCGCGACCCGCTGCTCCCCACGCCGGAGCAGGCCTACGGCTCCCTGCTGGAGCGCCGCCTGGCCCACGAGCCCACGGCCTACCTCATGGGCCACAAGGAGTTCTACGGCCTGGACTTCGCGGTCACTCCGGCGGCCCTTATCCCCCGACCGGACACAGAGGTGCTGGTGGGACTCGTGACGGCCTTCGCCCGGGACCGCTTCCGCAACGAGCCCTTCCTCCTGATAGATGTCGGCGTGGGCTGCGGCGCCATCGCCGTGGCCGTCGCCCATGAGCTCCCCCAAGCGCAGATCATCGCCACAGACGTCTCCCCGGAAGCCCTGGCACTAGCGCAGCGTAACGCCCACCGTCACGGCCTGGACCAGCGCATCCGCCTCCTCCCCGGCCAGCTCCTAGAGCCCCTCTCCGCTCACCCTGAGCCGAATCCCGGCTACCGCCGGGCTTCGAGTCGAAGGGCCGACATCATCGCCGCCAACCTCCCATACGTCCCTACCGCGGTTTGGGAGAGGTTGCCGCCCGAAATCCGCGAGCACGAGCCCAGGGAGGCGCTGGACGGCGGACCCGACGGCCTGCGACTTATCGAGCGTCTCCTGCGGCAGGCCCCAGGCTACCTCAAGGCCGGCGGCGCCCTCTTCGTGGAGATCGGCGACCAGCAGGGCGAGTCGGCGGGTAGGCTGGCGCGAGAGGCCTTCCCCGCAGCGCGGATCGAGGTCAAGCCAGACCTGTCGGGCCTGGACCGGGTGCTCTGCATTCGCCCTCAGTGACACCTTCCCCTGGACAGGGTGTAGTACGTATGTACTACACTTGTGGAAGAGAAGGTGCGCACACTATGCCGTCAAACCTTATCTTTGAGGAGATCCAGTGTAAGTCACTCATCAACCGTGTCCAGGCGCCGGGCATGGGCTTTAGATGGTCGATCAACCCTTATCGCGGCTGTCAGCACGCCTGCGTCTACTGCTTTGCTCGCGGCACCCACCAGTATCTGGGGTATGACTCCGGCCGCGACTTCGACACGCGCATCGTGGTGAAGGTGAACGCACCGGAAGTCTTGCGGCAGGAGCTGCGTCGCCCGGGTTGGCAGCGGGAGCTTATCGTCCTCGGCACGGCCTGCGACCCCTACCAGCAAGCCGAGGCGAAGTACGCCATCACGCGGCGTATCTTGCAGACGATGGCTGACTTCGCGCAGCCGGTGCACATGCTAACTAAGTCGCCCCTGGTCACAAGGGACATCGAAGTCTGGCGACGTCTAGTTCGGGTAGCTGATTGCGGCATCGGCTTTAGTGTGCCAACCCTAGATGACGAAGTCTGGCGGAAGCTGGAGCCGGGCACGGCCAAGCCAATCAAGCGGCTCCAGGCGATGCGGCGGCTGGTGGAGGCAGGCGTCCCCTGCGGCGTCATGCTGGCCCCCATCATCCCCGGCGTCACCGATGACGAAGGACACTTAGGGGAAGTTCTCCAGGCAGCCAGAGAGCACGGCGCCAGCTTCATTGGGCCCAACGTCCTTCACCTGAAACCTGGGACCAAAGAGTGGTTCATGCCCGTCCTGCGGGACGCCTACCCTCACCTGCTGGCCCGATACGCTAAGTATTATCGGGGCTCCTACGCCCCCAAGCAGTACACCCAGGAGGTGCTGGCCAAGGTGGCGGAGCTACGCGAAAAGTGGGGCTTCAACCAGCCACGGGAGCCTCAGCAGACGATGGGACAGCTAAAGATGACGCTTTAGCGCGAGAGCTGGTAGACCTTACCCTCGGTCTTGATCGAGGGCGCGACGGTGAGCTCCGTGTCGTGGAACTCGCCTATGGTCTGGGCCCCACACACGCCCATACAGGTACGAATGGCACCCACCAGGTTCTCCGTCCCGTCGGTACGGGACGTGGGGCCGAGCAGCAGGCGGTCCAGCGTCGTGTCCACGCCGACCTGAATACGGGTGCCCCGGGGCAGCTCGGCGTGGCCCGTGGACATCCCCCAGGAGAACCCCTTGGCTGGGGCCTCCTCCGTCCGCGCGAAGGCGGAGCCCAACATGACGGCGTCTGCCCCGGCGGCCAGCGCCTTACAGACATCGCCGCCGTTACGCATCCCGCCATCCGTGATGATCGGCACGTAGCGGCCGGTCTCCCGGTAGTACTGGTCTCGAGCGGCCGCACACTCCAGGGTGGCGGTCACCTGAGGCAGGCCCACCCCCAAGACCTCGCGGGAGGTGCAGATGGCCCCAGGCCCAACGCCCACCAGGACACCGGCGATCCCCGTCTCCATCAGCTCCTTGGTGGCGCCGAAGCTTACAGTGTTCCCCACCAGCACCGGCGCGCGGACGTTCTCGCACAGCTCCTCGAAGATCAGGCCGCGGGCGCTGCGCGAGATGTGGCGGGCCGTGGTGACTGTCGACTGCACGACCAGAATATCGGCCCCCGCATCGACGGCGATGGGAGCCAATCGCTTGGTATTGGCCGGAGTGCAGGAGACGGCGCAGACGGCACCGCCCTCCTTGATGGCCCGCACCCGTCGACCGACCAGCTCCTCCTTGACGGGAGACGCGTACAGTCTCTGGATCACCGCCGCCGAGTCCGGTTGAGGCGCACCGACGATCTCGGCGATGGCTGCATCGGGGTCATCGTAGCGGGTCTGGACGCCCTCCAGGTTCATCACCGCCAGCCCACCGCGCCGGCCAACGGCAGCGGCGAAGCTGGGGTCCACCACCGCATCCAGCGCCGCGGCCACGATTGGCAGGTCGAAGTTGAACTCGCGGATGCTAAGATGGACATCGGTGAGCTCCGGGTTGACAGTAACGGAACCAGGGACGATGGCCACTTCGTCGAACCCGTAGGCAGGCCGGAGTTCCCTGCCGATAGATAGACTCATACTACCTCGCCTCAGTCATGGAAAACACCCGGGGGACTTTCAGATAATATATCAAGAAGGGCGCTCCCTCGTCAACGGCTCAGCGCCCTCTTGGAAGCGGGAGCTGTGTACCTTCCCCATCGGATAAACTAGATCGCGGTACTATCCAAAAATGTCCACTCTCTACCTCGTCGGCACCCCTATCGGCAACCTGGAAGACGTCACCCTGAGGGCCTTGCGGGCCCTGCGCGAAGTCTCCCTTATCGCCGCCGAGGACACCCGCACGACCCGAAAGCTGCTGACCCACTACGACATCCGCAAGCGGCTCATCAGCTATAGCGAACACAATATGCGCCAGCGCACTCCCAGGATTCTGGCTGCCCTCTCCGGCGGCGACGTGGCCCTGGTCTCCGAGGCCGGCATGCCCGGCATCAGCGACCCCGGCCACGAGCTGGTGGTAGCCGTCACCGAAGCCGGCTATCCTGTGATAGCCGTACCCGGCCCCTCGGCCATCACTGCAGCCCTGGCCGTCTCTGGTCTGTCCAGCCGCCAGTTCACCTTCCTCGGCTTCCTCCCCCGCCGTCCGACCGAGCGACGCCGTCTCCTGGCCTCCCTGGCGGACGAACGGCGCACCATCGTGGCCTTCGAGTCGCCGCACCGGCTGCGTCGGGCTCTCGCCGACATGCTCGCCGTCTGGGGCGACCGCCGCCTGACCGTCTGCCGCGAGCTCACCAAGGCCTTCGAAGAGCTCTTCCGCGGCCGCACCGCCGAGGCCTTGGAGCACTTCCTGGAACCGCGCGGCGAGTTCACCCTGGTCGTCGAGGGCGCCCTGCCGGCCCTGGCATCCGCACCTGAAGAGGTCGTGCGGGAGGAGCTACGGCAGCTCAAGGCCGAGGGCCTCTCCCCGCGCCAAGCAGTGAGCCAGGTGGCCCGCCGCCTGAGCCTGCCGCGCCGCGATGTCTACCGCCTCTGGGTGGAGACGACACCCGACGGACCTCAATAGTGCGGGAGCGAGACGTCCGCCTATGCTAAAATTCCAACCGAACCCTCATGGCCGAAAAGATATTCATCGGCGTCGCCTGGCCCTACGCTAACGGCTCCCTGCACACGGGACAGATCGTGGGCGCTTACCTGCCAGCCGACATCTTCGCCCGCTATCACCGCGCCGTCGGCAACCAGGTCCTCATGGTCTCCGGCAGCGACCAGCACGGCACCCCCATTACGGTCCGGGCTGAGCAGGAGGGGGTCACGCCCGCGGAGGTGGCGGCCCGCTTTCACGAGGAGTTCCAGAAGAGCTGGGAGCAGTTGGGCATCACCTGGGACCTGTACACCAGCACAGGCACGGAGAACCACGCCCGAACCACTCACGACATCTTCCTGCGCCTCCTGGAGACGGACAACATATACAAGGACAGCATGCCCCTACCCTACTGCACGGTAGAGCAGCGCTTCCTCCTCGACCGCTACGTGGAGGGAACCTGCCCCATCTGTGGCGACCCTAACGCCCGCGGCGATCAGTGCGACAATTGCGGCAACGTCCTCGACCCGGCGGACCTGAAGGACCGGCGCTGCCGCTTCGACGGCTCTACCCCCGAGATCAGGGACTCGGAGCACTTCTTCCTGCGGCTGAGCACCTACAACGATAAGCTCAAGCAGTGGCTGGCCGCCGATAAGGGACACTGGCGCAAGAACGTCCTCAACTTCTCCCTGGGCATCCTGGGCGAGGGCCTGCGGGACCGCGCCATCACCCGCGACATCGACTGGGGCGTCTCCGTCCCTGTCGAGGGCTGGCAGCACAAACGCATCTACGTCTGGTTCGAGGCCGTCATCGGCTACCTCTCCGCCGCTAAGGAGTGGGCCGAGCGGGCTGGTCAGCCGGACGCCTGGCGCCAGTTCTGGCAGGACCCATCCGCCAGGAGCTACTACTTCATCGGCAAGGACAACATCCCCTTCCACGCCCTCATCTGGCCGGCCCAAATCATGGCCTACAACGCGGCCACCGGCGAGCAGTACAACCTCCCCTACGATGTCCCCGCTAACCAGTACCTGACCATCCGCGGCGGCAAAGCCTCCACCAGCCGTCGCATGGCGATCTGGCTCCCCGACTTCCTGTCGCGATACGACCCAGACGCCCTGCGCTACTACCTATCGGCCAGCATGCCCGAGACCGCGGACTCCGACTTCACCTGGGCCGACTTCCTCCGCCGCAACAACGATGAGCTTGTCGCCACCTGGGGCAACCTGGTCAATCGCGTCCTCACCTTCGCCTACCGCAACTTCGATGGCGCCGTGCCCCAGCCCGCCGAACTCACGCCCGACGACCGCGCCCTCCTGGCCCGGGCGGAGCAGGCGATCACGGAAACCGGCGAGAACATCTCCCTCTGCCACTTCAGGGGCGGTATTGAGGCGGCCATGGCCGCCGCCCGAGAGGCGAACCGTTATGTAGAGGAGAACGCCCCCTGGAGGCTTATCAAGGAGGACCGCGACCGCTGCGCCACCGTGCTGTACACCGCCATCGGCGCCATCAGCGCCCTCAAGGTCGCCCTGTACCCTTACCTGCCCTTCACCTGCCAAACTCTGCACGGCTACCTGGGACAGGAAGGTCTCGTGGACACCGCCGGCTGGCGCCTTCGCCTACCGAATCCCGGGCAACCCCTGACGGAACCGAAGCCCTTGTTCAGAAAGCTGGAACCAGCCATCGTGGAAGAGGAAGAGGCCGGGCTGGGACTCTAAGATGCTCGTAGACTCGCACTGCCACCTCCAAGACCCTCAGTTCGATGGCGACCGCCAGTCGGTGCTGGACCGCGCCCGCCAGAGCGGCGTTTCCACCCTCGTGGTCATCGGCACCGATCTCGAGAGCAGCCGCCGCGCCGTGGAGCTGGCTGATTCCCTGGAGAACGTCTACGCCGCTGTCGGCGTCCACCCTCACGACGCCCAGCAGATAACAGGGCCCGTTGTAGACGCGCTCCGGCGGCTGGCTCACTCGCCCAAGGTTGTGGCCATCGGCGAGATCGGCCTCGATTACTACCGCAACCTATCGCCACCGGACAGGCAGCGCCAGGCGTTTCTGCAACAGCTAGAGCTGGCCAGAACCCTCAGCCTGCCCGTCGTCATCCACTCCCGCGAGGCGGACGAAGAGACGTTCGAAATCCTCTCCGCCCATGAGAAGCAGGCGCTGCCGGACTGGCCCAAGGACCGGCCCCTGGGGGTCATGCACTGCTTCGCCGGAGACCTGATGCTGGCCCTCCGCTACATCCAGATCGGCTACATGATCTCGATCCCCGGCACCTGCACCTACCCCTCGGCCGACCGCGTCCGCACCGTAGCCGGCGGCATCCCCTTACGCTGGATGGCGGTGGAGACGGATGCCCCCTACCTGCCACCGCAGTCTCAACGCGGCCAGAGAAATGAGCCCGCCTACCTGACGGAGACCGTTAAGCGCATCGCCGAACTGCGCGGCGAGAGCCTCGAAGAAGTGGCGACTCGCACCTCCCTCGCCACCGCCTGGCTCTTCGCCCTGGGCGACATCGGCGAGCTGCCATCCCCGGGCGGCGGAGGGTAACGGTGAAGACCGACCTCCCTTACGGCCTCGTCCAGGCAGACCTGGCCCGTGTAGAGCAGACCTTCGAGTCGCTGAAGCAGGTCGACTACAGACCCCTGGCCGAGATGCTGGATCTGGTACTGGCCGGTGGAGGCAAGCTCCTGCGTCCGGCCATGGCCCTCCTTGCCGGGCGATTCGGGAAGTACGATCTAGACCTCCTGGTGCCACTGGCCGCCTCCGTAGAGCTGCTGCACACCGCCTCCCTGGTCCACGACGATGTGATCGATAACGCCGCCACCCGCCGCGGCCGCCCCACCGCCAACAGCGCCTTCCACAACTCCACCACGGTCATGCTGGGCGACTATATGTTCGCTCACGCCGCCGACCAAATCGCGCAAACGGGCAACATCCGCGTCATCCGGCTCTTCTCCCAGACCCTCATGGTCATGGCCACGGGCGAGATGAGACAGGACCTCACGGCCTACGACAGCCGGCAGACGGTGCGCGACTACCTCCAGCGCATCGGCGGCAAGACGGCGTCCCTCTTCGCCACCGCCTGCGAGGGCGGCGCTGTCGTAAGTGGCCAGCCGGAGGAGTGGATCCAGGCGATGCACGACTACGGCTACAGCTTCGGCATGGCCTTCCAGATAGTGGACGATATTCTGGACTTCACCGGCGACGAGGCGGAGATGGGAAAGCCCGTGGGCAGCGACCTCATCCAGGGAACCCTCACCCTGCCTTCGCTCCTTCTCATGGAGCGCCATCCCGGCTCGAACCCCGTACAGAAGTACTTCGCTGACCCCAGCGAGGACGGCTTGGCCCAGGCCGTGGCGAACATCCGCTCCTCGGACATCCCCCAGGAGTCCTACAATATGGCGCGGCGCTTCAGCCTCAGCGCCAGCCAGGCCCTGGCTGTTCTGCCGGACACATCTGACCGTCAGGCCCTTCTTGACCTCACCGACTCCATACTGGAGCGGCGCAGCTAGACTGAGAGACAACACCTTACGCTGTACTGCGTCTACAGATGGGGCGGGCCAATGCCGTCTGTCAACACGCCCACACTTGAGGCAGTCTCCCTCCCATTCCTCGACGACCCATCAAGCCCGAGACCCTCAGCGAGGCGATCGCTGAAGCGGTCGCAGACGCGGACATCGGCCACTCGACACAGCAGACCGCCGGCCAGGAGGCCATCTGTTTCTCCGTCGGCGGCTCCGCTCAGGAGCAGGCCGGCAAGGCGGAGTGGCGCCTCGCGGAAGATGGCAATCCGGTTGCGTTTCGCGGCCGCCGGGCAGGCTGACGGGGAGGCAGGAGAGTTCCGCTTGGAGGCCACGGAAATCAGCCGCGACCTGTCGGACGCTGACTTCGAGCCGCCGCTTCCCGTAACCTAGGTCGCACCGGCCTACCCAGAAGGATACGCACCCTGATACGCGTAGCTGCATGCTATAATAGCTCGAGGCAAAGCAGCTGCTAGTAGGCCGTTTGGCTCATCACAAGCAGCAGGTTATCCTTGCCCCGCCTTCTGACGAGTCGGTATTATAGGGGTGCTGCCGAGGTGGTGGAATAGGTAGACACGCCGTCTTGAGGGGGCGGTGCCCGTAAGGGCGTAGGGGTTCAAATCCCCTCCTCGGCACCATAACAGGGGCGACGTGGCCAAGTGGTTAAGGCAGGGGTCTGCAAAACCCTGATCGTGGGTTCGAATCCCACCGTCGCCTCCAAAGTTTCTAGGTAGGAAACGGCCCTCTCGGGCCGTTTCCTTGCTAAGCGAGCCGGCGTTTGACAGCCAAGTTGACAGCCACGCGCTCTGGTCAGCGGCTACTCAGGGCCTCATCCATCCTATCAGCCGCCTCACGATCCCATAGCGGTGGCGTCCTCCACACCCGGCCCACAGAGCCGGTCCAGTCGTGTATCATGGTCTACGTCCCGAGACCGGGAGCAGACGAGCGACTCCAGACGTGGAAGGGGCAACAGTGGTAGACGAACTAAAACTCGATCGGGAACACACCGCGATCCTCGCCATGGACCTTCAACAGGAGATGACCCCGGGTATCTCAGAGGCCCAGCCGGATTTCCTAAGCCGGGTGGCCGGGGTTCTAAACGCTGCACGAAACTCGGGGGTCCCCGTTATCTACGTTGTCGTCAGGTTCCGGCAAGGCTATCCGGAGGTTAGTCCTCGCAACCGGATGTTCAGCGGCGTCCGGCAGTCCGGCCGTTTCCTGATCGGCGGTGCGGCCACGGAGATCGATCCCGCCGTAGCCCCTCGTCCGGAGGACGTAGTCGTCACCAAACATCACGTGGGAGCCTTCGCAGGGACCGATCTCCAGACCGTGTTGCGAGCCAAGGAGATTACCACCCTCGTTCTGATGGGCTACGCCACATCGGGCGTCGTTCTTTCGACGGTGCGAATTGCCGCCGATCTCGACTACGAGCTAGTCGTAGTCGAGGACGGTTGCACCGATGGTGACACGGCCGTGCACGACTTTCTAATGGAGAAAATCCTAAGCAGGCAGGCGCAGATCGTTCAGGCGGATCAACTGGTCAACGCACTGTCTACCCGGTAGAGAGGGCATCTCCTACCAGTTGCCGTAATCCGATCTGAGCCCCCTCGCTCGTCCCGGATAACGGTCGCCCTCCCAACTGAGCCCCGCTGGTCGGTTCCGCCCGTGAGCGGCAACCGTGACGGCTTCGATTGCTCCGAGGCTGAGGCCGAAGTAGAATTGGAGAGAGCCCCACCAACAGATAGATACAGGGCATACCTTGAAGCTATCTAGTGACTGAGGAGACGGCAGATAGGCGATCGCTACGGGATCCCCCCGTATTGGACATCCTCCGGAGAAGGCCGCGCCGCTAGCGCTGTAGGAAGGCGATGGCACGGTCAGAAGCGGAAAGTGCGCAAGCGACACCGGGCGGCGCAGTCGAGTTAGATTTTCTCGTAACGGTCAGACCCATCGCGTTTGTCCTGCTGGCCGGGCTGATCCTGCGCCTGGCCCTGGCTGCCCTGCCCGGCTTTGGCATCGACCTGGGCTCATTTCGGGCCTGGAGCATCCAACTGGCCGACCGCGGGCCCTGGAACTTCTATGATGGCGGTTTCTTCGCGGATTACGCGCCGGGCTACCTGTATGTCCTGTGGTTTATCGGTACGCTGGACAGATTCCTGCAGTTTGACGCCGGGACGTTCAATTACGTCCTGAAGCTGCCCGCCATCCTCGCCGATCTGGCCTCCGCTTACCTACTGTACCGATTGCTGGAGGGCCAGCGACCGCTGCTTCGGCTGGCCGGTCCGGCCGTGTACCTGCTCTTTCCCGCTACGCTGCTGATCGGGCCGGTATGGGGTCAGGTGGACAGCATCCTCGCCTTCTTCCTGCTGCTGGCCGTCTACTACGTGAGCAGGGACCATCCCGTGCGAGGTGCTCTAGCCTTTACCGTCGGTTTCCTCGTGAAGCCGCAGGCGGTGGCAGCGCTCCCGTTCTTCGCCTTCTGGTATCTGAAGCACTTCTCTCTGGCGATGGTGATACGGGCCTCGGCGATCTCTCTGGCAGTGGCGATTCTGCTTATCTTCCCGTTCTTTCCAGATGGCCCATGGCAGTTGGTGGGACGACTTGGGGACGCGGCGGACGTGTACCCGTACGACTCCTTCTGGGCCTACAACTTCTGGGGCATGTTCGGCCTGGATGTCTTCGGACGCGATAACGTAGAGTACCTGGGGGTTACGCATCGGGTCTGGGGCATCTTCCTGTTCGCCGTATCGATTCTGGCCATCATCATCGTGTTTCGAAAGGCCCAAGGCCCGGATATGCTTGCCCTGGCCACCGCCCTCTCCGTGCTCGCCTTCTTCCTCTTCTTGACCCGTATGCACGAGCGCTATCTCTTCCCCTTCTTTCTCCCCTTTCTAGCTGCCTGCGTCCTCACGAAGAGCCGTATCCTCTGGGCCAGTTTTGCCGTCCTCAGCATGATCCACTTCTCCAACCTCTACTATGTGTATTCTTACTACAACGAGAACTTCCTTAGGGTGAATCCCGTCTTCGACTGGATAGGAGAACAGGATACGACAGCCTTGCTCTCTCTTCTCACCTTCCTGGCCTTCCCCCTGCTCCTGCTGGTCTCTTTCTTCTTGTCTTCACGCGATCGAGAGGAGCCCGCTCCGCCGTGAGGATCCTGGACCGCGCTCAGGGGGTCCCAGGCCTCCATCGCCTTACCACTCTAGACAGACGCCAGATGCTCCTGGTCGGTCTGCTGATCGCCCTCCTGGCGACAGCGATGTTCAGCCGCTTCTGGCGTCTGGGCACGCCGGGCGAGTTCTTCTTCGATGAGGTCTACTTTCCTGACACGGCGCAGAAGATACTCGGCCGAGAGCTGATACCAGACGAGGCCGGTCCCTGGGAATTCTACGGTAGCGAGAACACCCATCCGCCCCTCTCGAAGCTGATCATGGCCGGCGGGATGGCTCTGTTCGGGATAGTGACGTCGGGGTCCGTGACAGGCGAGATCGACAACCCGTTCGCCTGGCGGTTCTTCGGTGCCCTGGCCGGCGTAGGCTCGATCGTCTTCATCTACCTCCTGGGCAGGCGGCTGTTTAACAGCGAATTCGTCGGCATCGCCGCCGGTTTCCTGTTAACGTTTGAGGGCCTAGCCTTCACCCAATCGCGTATCGGGACGCCGGATACCTATGTCCTGTTCTTCATCCTAGGCGCGGTGTATTTCCTCGTGTCCGATCGGTTCCTGCTCTCCGGGATATTCCTGGGGGCGGCGGCGGCCACCAAGTGGACGGCAGCCCTGACCCTGTTCCCCATCGGCCTCTATTTCATCTACCGCTTTCTCCAGACCAAAAAGGGCCAGCGTCGTAAGTTTCTCCTGGAATCTTCATTGATCCTGCCCCTGTTCTTCATCCTCGTTCCCGGCTACGTCTATTTCCTCTCGTACCTCCCCATGTTGCTCAACGGGCAGAGCCTCGGGGACGTCTGGACCCTGAACCGCCTGGCGTACGAGTTCCATTCCAGCCTGGACGCCACCCATGGGTACCAGTCTCCCTGGAACACCTGGCCGATCCTGACGCGGCCGGTGTTCCAGCACCTCTCCGATAGCGCCAAGATCTACAACCTGGGGAACCCCATGATCTTCTGGTTCGGCCTTCCCGCCCTGACCTTCGCCCTGTGGCAGGGGGTACGGACTGTACGAGCGAGGCTGGACGCCGCGACAGGCAACCTCCATATATCGGGGCAGCTGACGCAGGAGCGGTTCGCGCTGCTGTTCGTCGTGTTGACGTATCTGGGTCTATGGTTGCCCTGGGCTATCCAGCCCCGAATCATGTTCCTCTACCACTACTTGCCAGCGCTGCCCTTCCTGATCCTGGCCCTGGCGTATGCCGTATACAGGCTTTGGCAGCACCGCCAGGGCCGGACCGTGGCGGTCGCCTTCCTGGCGGTAGTCGCTCTCACGTTTCTCTACTTCTACCCGCACCTCGCCGCCGTATCCGTGCCTGGCTGGCTGGGCGATTCGTATTTCTGGCTCGATTGGACTGGCGTCTGGGATTGGAGCTAGGCTTCAGCCGGCCGGGGAAGCCCAGCGGGCGGCCCGGCGACTCCGCCTGTTGCCTGTGCTCTCCCTAGGTTCTCGCCCTCTCTTCCCGCCTGATATTGACGAATATCATCGCTTCTCGACACGCCAGGCGAGGAGCGCAGAACGATGTGACCGAAGACTTTAAAGCGGCGCAGAGACCGTCATCGTGCGAGCGAACGGCGGCGGCGACTGCACACCGTCCAGTGGAAAACAACCGGCAGTTCCCCAACGTCGGTCACCGCATTCATCACCAACCGACCCACTGTAAACCAAGGAACTCGTGCTCTTGGAACTGATAGATCCACAGGACACCCCAAAGGTTCACGATCACACCCAAGAGGATTAGCAGCTTGTGATGCCATCTAATTCTCTCTCCGATACCTACTGCGGTCAGCAGGAAAAGGAAGGGGAGAAAATCCAGGCTGAATCGGTAACCGAACTGGGCAAAGCCTGTAGCCCCGTGAGAAAACACTGCCAGGCTGATCGGTATTATTGCGGACCAGCAGGCGAGGACCAGCTTGTTCCCATCTCTTATGGCGGTGACCACGGCCAAGCCGATCAACAGCAAGAAAGGGAAGGCCGTAAGGTTGAACGGTATGTTGCGCTGGGCCCATCCCAGGTCCCAGGCCCCGGCAATCGCCCTCGAAGTAATGACCGCCACGGTGATTAAAATCAGCGCTGACCCAAAAACGATGACCGGCCTACTACGGATGCCAGCAAAAAGGGCATAGAGGCAGGCTGGAGTCGTAGCCCAAATCGCCATGCCTCCCCAGCTAGGTAGAATATAGGGAGCTTCCGTTTGAATAATGGGAAGCTTCTCAAAGATAATGGGCAGGTGGCGCGGAATGTATGTGATGTGAAGCGGCCCGTGGTTGAACCACGGCTCATCCCAGATCTCTGGTTTTCGGAAGTAGTACGACGCATCTAAAGGTGTGTCGAACCGCAAATAGTTGTAGACAAAGTTAAGTAGCACAAAAATTCCGACGCCAAAGCCCAGCCAAAGCAGAGGCTTTACGTTGATCCTGGAGACAAGCGATCCCGTCCTTTGCGATGGAAGCCATTGATCAGAGAACATTATGATGAAGAATGGCAAGGCTAGGACGGTCGGTAATCGAGACCAATAAGCAGCACCGAGAAACAAGCCTGCTAGGAACGGATTCTGCCGGGCAAGCGTCGCATAGATAGCTAGGAACAGAAACAAGACAGCCACGGTATGTGAGAAGAACCACACGCCACCGTTGGCGGCTGCATACCAGTACACAGTACCGAAGATGAACAAGATGGTCAGCCAAATCTGAGCCGAACGATTTGTTGAAACTCCTCCCGCGACGACGCTAACTACAGAAGCGCCAACGGCACCAACAACGGCAGAGGCCAAGGTTTGATTCAGCGCAAGCCCGTACAATGCGACTCCCGGCAGAATGAGGATCGCTGGCATCGGCGGCGGAATTATGTAGTACTTCCCCTCCCTCACAGCCAGTTCTAGATAGGGAATATCAGCCGGCAGGTCCAGTCTGCCGTCAAGAAAGAGCTGCGCCTGTCGGACGAAGTTATTAAAGGGGGTCTCAGGCGGACCCAGAAAACGGTAAACGAGCAGAGCCGCCACAAATATACCGAACGTCAAGGACAGCTCCAACCGCCTGTGGGCCATCAACGACTTAACGCGCCCCACGCCAGCCGGGCCCGTCAGTCGACCACCGGAGTGCCTCATGGCCTGCTCAGCCAAGAATCATTCGCCCCATATTGTGCTGGCCCACGATATTAAGCCCTCTTGGAAGCGAGCAAGGCGTTGGAGATGTCCAGGACACCGTTGGGCAAAGGCGGATCTGGCCGTCGCATCACGTGCCGCCTATCGCTTTGACAACCAGGGGTCATCACGTGGCACACAGATCGCTCGTCAATGTCGTAACAGGGTAAGCGAGGCCACGGCAGGGTCGCGTTAACTGGGCGATTCTGGAGACTCGCCGGCCGCTACGCTTCGGCAACGCCCGCCGCATTTTCTGGGATAGCCGTCGGCACCCCCATCACCATCTGTCCAAGGAGATCCTTGAGCGCCGATACATCCGAAGCCTGCTGCGCCACCAGGGATTGAGCCTCTTGATCTCCCACTGTAGGAACATTAGTCGCTAACCGTCACCAATCTATCGACCACAATACTACTGCCCCATCCGGCAATACAAGATCCGTGCATCTCTTCGCTCGGCTGGTATGGTGCGTTCCAGCCTTCGCGTAGCGATGTCGTGATTTATGATACGTGCGCCTACGAGCGTGATCTGGGCCAGCGACCGCTAGTGGCAGAACCGGAAACTTGGGCGGGCTGGATAATTGGGTGCGGCTTGGGCTAGTATTTGAACAGCGTGTGGCGATTCTCTAACTGCGTATACTCGTGTCGTGCATAGTTGTCATCGGGACCTATAACGAGGCCGAGAATATCCCTCGTTTACTTGCCGATGTCCTACGTTTGGGGCCTGACTATAGTGCCGTTGTGGTCGATGACAACTCCCCAGATGGTACAGGCTACCTGGTGTCCGAGATAGCCGCTGGGGAAGGCCGGGTTCACCTCATCCAGCGTCCGGCAAGGCTGGGCTACGCTACCGCCTACCTGGACGGATTCAAGGTTGCGCTCAGTCTGGGTGCCGATTACGTAGTGCAGATGGACGCTGACCATTCTCATAATCCAAAGGATATCCCCCGGCTTATAGAGGCCGCGAAGGAAACGGACTTGGTGATCGGCTCTCGCTATATGAAGGGGGGTGCCACCCAGGGTTGGCCCCTGCGGCGAAGGCTCATCAGCAGGACGGCGAACTTGGTCGTGCGCTTCCTCTTGGGGTTGCCCGTTCGCGACTGTACTAGCGGGTTCAGGTGCTTTCGTCGGTCCACGTTGGAGCGTATAGACCCCACCATAGTCAGGTCCCGTGGATTCGCCTCCCACTATGAGATCGGTTACTACTGCCACCGCGCCGGTAAGACATTTCGTGAGGTGCCAATCACGTTCATCGATCGGCAGGCCGGTAAGTCCAAGCTATCGTGGAAGATTATGCTTGAGGCCCTCATTGTGAGCCTGCGCCTGCGGGTCAGAGGCATATAGGCGCCGCCTATATGCCCCTACGTTCGGCCCGACTGACGTTGGGGCCAGATTACGAGCGTGTTCCAGCTCCAGTTCCACATGAACCCGATCAGTATGCCGATGGTGTTGGAGAGATAGGGGCTGATCCCGACTAGCGGCGTCAAGGTATTTACGGTGACAACAACGATGATCGGGCTGGCGGAGGCACACAGGTTGAACTTCAGGAAGCGGATGGGGCCCCATCCCTTGCGCTCTCGATCTCGGAATGTCCATCGCTCGTGCGCATTGAACTGGAAGATGATCGCCGTCTCTACCGCCAGCACTGAGGAGATCAACAGTCGGATATCTGGAAGGCGGAACAGGCCAAAATCGAGCCGCGTATCCTGGGCGGGCAAGAACCAGAAGGTCGGCGAGTCGTACAGCATGAACAGCATGAACTGGTTGATCAGAAAGCCAATCCCACCCACAATGAGGAACTTGACGAACGTACTGGACAGGGGCAGACGGCGGCTGATCGCCGCTACCGCCCTGGGCAGCGCCTGTTCCGTGTTGTCGGCCAGTTCAGGCTGCATGGCCTAATTATATCCCCCTATCGATCCGACTCGCCTGCGGAGGCGTCATTTCCGCTCTCCCCCAGCCTTGAAGCCGCCCGCCGCCACGGCTGCCGCCGCCGCAGCCGCAGGAGCCCGCGCAGGTCCTCGCTGACCGTAGCGCCTATCTTAACCCGCGTATCCACGTCCTCCACCCAGGACACCGCCACGTCCTTGATGCGATAGCCAAGCTTCTCGGCCAGGATCAGTAGCTCCGTGTCGAAGAACCAGTTGTTGTCCTCGATGAGGGGTACGACGTGCTGCGCGACCTCCCGGCTCACCGCCTTGAAACCGCACTGGGCGTCGCTGAAGCGGGTCCGAAACAGGGCTTTGATGAGGATGTTATAGCTTCGGGTCAGGGCCCGCCGCTTCAGCGACCGCCTCACTCTCGAGCGCGAGGCGAGCCGTGAGCCGATGGCGAGGCCGTACCCCTCTTCGGCGATGGCCCTGATGAGGGCCGGGAACGCTTCCAGGCCGCTGGAGAGGTCCACGTCCATGTAGCTGACGATCTCCATGGGGCTGTCCAGCCAGGTGCGCTTGAGGGCTCGGCCGCGGCCCTTGGCCTCGATCCGTACGTACTCGACCTCATCCTCCGCCTCACGGGCGAGCCGCTGACCCACCTCTGGCGTGGAGTCTATCGAGGCGTTGTCCGCGATGACGATGCGCCAGGCGTACGGGAAGGTCGGCTCGGCGAGGAAGGCCCGGAGGGTGGGGATGGTCTGGGGGAGGGCCCGCTCCTCGTTGTAGACGGGGACGACGACGTCAACGCTGGTCACGGCCGCGTCCCCGTTCTTGATCTCGCGCCAGCGTACTCGTGCCCGCGTACCGCGCCCGCTCGCCCAGCTCATCCTCGATGCGCAGGAGGCGGTTGTACTTGGCCGTGCGCTCGCCGCGGGCGGGGGCGCCGGTCTTGATCTGGCCGCAGCCGGTGGCCACGGCCAGGTCGGCTATCGTCGTGTCCTCCGTCTCACCGCTGCGGTGGGAGACCACGCAGGCCCAGCCGGCCTTGCCTGCCTCCTCGACCGCCGCCAGCGTCTCCGTCAGCGTGCCGATCTGGTTGGGCTTGATCAGAACCGCGTTGGCCGCCGCCTCGCCGACGCCGCGCCGGATGCGCTCCACGTCGGTCACGAACAGGTCGTCGCCCACCAGCTGCACCTTCGACCCCAGGCGTTCGGTCAGCAGCCGCCAGCCGGTCCAGTCCTCCTGGGCCATCCCATCCTCGATGGAGATGATGGGGTAGCGGCGGCACCAGTCCTGCCACAGGCTCACCATCTCGTCGGGGGCCAGGGTGCGGCTCTCCTGGCCCAGCACGTAGCGACCGCCGACCTCCAACTCGGAGGTGGCAGGGTCCAACGCCAGGGCCGCGTCTTCGCCCGGCCGGTAGCCGGCGGCCTCGATGGCCTGGAGGATGAGCTCGATAGCGGCATCGTTGCGAGGCAGCGGCGGCGCGAAGCCACCCTCGTCACCCACGATCGTCGGGAGGCCCTGCTCTTGCAGGAGGCGCCGGAGAGCCTGGTACACCTCCGCCCCCATGCGCAACGCCTCAGCGAAGGTAGAGGCACCCACAGGGGCCACCATGAACTCCTGGAAGTCCGTGGCTACCTCGGCGTGCTTGCCGCCGTTAAGGATGTTGAACAGGGGCAGGGGCAACAGGTGGGCGTCGTCGCCGCCGAGGTAGCGGTAGAGGGGGAGACCGGCCTGGGCCGCCGCAGCGTGGGCCACGGCCAGGGAGACGCCGAGCGTGGCGTTGGCCCCCAGGCGGGCCTTGTTGGGCGTGCCGTCCAGATCGATAAGGGCCTCGTCGACGGCCTTCTGATCCCGAGCGGGCATGCCGGTGAGGCGAGGGGCGATCACCTCGTGGACGTTGGCGACAGCCTTGAGCACACCCTTCCCACCGTAGCGGGCGGAGTCGCCGTCTCGCAGCTCCAGCGCTTCGTGGATGCCGGTGGAGGCGCCGGAGGGCACCTTAGCGGTGCCGCTGACGCCGCTCGCCAGGGTGACCTCCACCTCGACGGTAGGGTTGCCCCTCGAGTCCAGCACCTCCCGGGCCCTGAGGGCGGTGATAGTGGCGTCTCTGGATGGCATATCTCCCTTACCCCGCGGCGGCCCGGCGCTGCCGGGCCAGGGCGATCGCTTTCTCCACCGCCTCGGCCGGATCGGAGACGCGAACGATCTTATCTGCATCGTGGCCGTGGTAGGCGAAGTCCCAGGTGTCGAGGCCGACCAGGGGGATGTCGTAGATGAGGGCGTAGGCGATCTCGCTGAGGGTACCGTACGACCCGTCGATGGCGATGACCGCCTCGCCGCTGCGGACGACGATAGCGTTGCGGGTGTAGCCAAGGCCGGTGAAGACCGGGAACTCCACGTAGGGGTTGGGCGGGCTCTCGCGGGCATCGCCGCCGGGGAGAATGCCCACGGTGTGCCCGCCGGCGGAGCGGGCGCCGCGGCAAGCGGCCTCCATGGTACCGCCCCGGCCGCCGCAGACCAGCGTTATGCCGCTGCGGGCCAACGCTCGGCCCACCGCCTCGGCCAGGGTCAGGGCCTGCGGGAGAGCGGCTTCGCCCCCGATCACAGAGATCATCACAGCCCCTCCATAATACCAACCGTCGTGCCGCCGGTCACGGGCCGGCAGGCGCCGACAGGGACCAGCTATACTGGGCGACCTCCGTAGTGCCTTCGGTGATGGCGGCTACGATGATAGTGGCTGGCCCGTCCAGCGACACCACCGCCCGATTGCCGGCATCCACGGGGATGCGGGTTACGATCGGCAGATCGCCCGGCTGGATGAGTATCAGGAGGAATCGCTGCTCAAGGGGACCCTCGATACGGCGAAAGCCCGCCGCCGTCCAGCCGCGATCGCTGTCGGCGGGGTCGTGGAAGCCGAGCTCCGGGATCTCGATGTCGTCCACCGCGAAGCCGGCCAGGTTCGTCGCATCGTCGGTGACGTATTCGAACCGTAGGAGCAGCTTCTGCCCGGCGAAGGGTGTAAGGTCGATCTCTTCCCGCACCCATACCGGCTCATCTTCGCCGCTGCTGCCGCTGAAGCCCGGGCCGTAGGCCAGGCCCACGGGGTTATCCTCCGTGGTATGACGCCCGCCCAGGGCCTGCCAGGTCAGACCGCCATCCGTGGAAGCGGCCACGTACGCGTAATCCCAACCGCGCTCGGTGTCGAACCAGGTCCAGAAACGGAGGGTGGCCTGCTCTAAGCCCCCCAGATCGAACTCCCGCGTCAGACGGCTGTCGATACCGTCGCCCCGGTTGGACCACCAGAAGGGTCCATCGCGGGGAGGAACGCCGATGGACCCCTGGCCCACCCCCTGGAAGGTGAATATGCCCTCGCCATCCGGTGGCTCCACCTCTAGATAGTCAGCGGCGAACTGGTGGACAGAATCGCTGCCCTGCCCCAGACGCCGGACCGTGGTCGTTGTGGTCACCCGAGCCCTGGTATCGGCGTGGGAATAGGGGCCGTCCTCCTCGTCCAGGTAGTTGGCGACGAGCCAGTTGGCGAACGCGTCCAGGAAAGTGGCATCGAAGGGGACGAGGTAGGCCTCCACCCCGGCGATGCCGTCCTCCTGAATGCGCAAGAGCTGGGAGGCGTTCTCCCTGCCCCCAAAGTGGTCCAGAAGATAGCGAAAGAAGAGCTGCGAGGCGGCGTAATGGACGCCTGTATCGCCACCGGCCGGCCAGTAGTTCAGCTGGGTATCCGGGGAGGCCAGGAACGATTGCAGGCCGGATGTGTTGGCCCCCGCCGTCATCGCCACCAGCTCGGAGGCCACCTCCGACAGCCCCTCGTTCACCCAAGCTTCTTCGCCGGGATCGGCGTTGGCGTGCACGAGGTGCTGAAGCTCGTGGGCCGCGACGGCGTTGTACAGGGCTCGCTCCGTGCTGCCGAAAAGCGAGTCCAGGTAGAGGAGGGTGGCGTCCAGATAGATCATCTCGCGCTCGTTGCTGCGGGGGGCGGCGGCCACAGGGAATCCGTCGGACAGGCTCACGTAGCCGCCGGCACCGGAGATGCTGGCGTGCAGGATGGTGATGCGGGGGTCGGAGTCAACCCCGGGCGACGATTCTGTCCCGAAGGCGGCGGTGACTCGTGAATATACCCGCGCCTCGAAATCGGCCCCGATGGCCTCCAGGTCGATCGCCTGCACAGGAATTCCGTCCTCGACGAAGAAGTAGGCGTGATCCGTGATCAGATGCAGCGTCGCCGAGATCACGGCGGTGCTCGGCCCTTCCAGGTCGATGAGAGTGAACTGCTGAGCGTCGCCAAGCTGGTAACCGTAGGGCGTCAGGCGGGCCAGAGGTGAGCTGTCGGCGGGCAGGCCACGGTAGCGACGGGCCAGGTCCAGAAGGTCGCGGCCCGGAGGCTCCGTCTGGACCGGTGGCACGCTGGTCTGGGTAGGAGAGCTAGAAGCAGCAGTCGGCGTAGAGGAAAGAGGGCTGGCGGTGGAGGCAGGCGGGGCAAGGTTATCCCTATCCGCGCAGGCAAGAGCGATGAATACGACTAGAAAGAACGAGAGGAGAAGGGCGACGGCGGCTCGGCCGCGCATCGCCCTTCTCATTACCACACTCGGCTCGCGATATTAGGCTCGGGGGTGGGCCCGTCCGTAAACCTCCCGCACGTGATCGCTGGTGAGGTGGGTATAGACCTGGGTAGTGGAGATGTTCGCGTGGCCCAGCATCTCCTGAATGTTTCTCAGAGGCATACCGCCGCGCAGCATGTGGGTGGCAAAGGAGTGCCGGAGCGTATGCGGGGTGATCTCCGCGCTGAGGTTGGCGGCCCTGGCGTAACGCTTAAGGATCAGCCAGAACCCCTGTCTGGTCAGTCTCTCGCCGCGACGGTTCAGGAAGAGAGCCTGTTCGCTCCTGTTTCGCATCAGGAGTGGCCGGCCGCCTTCTTCCAGGTACCCGACGAGGCTCTCGAGCGCCTGTTCGTGGATGGGAATGCTGCGTTCCTTAGCGCCCTTGCCCAGGCATCTGATGTACGGACTGCGAGGGTCCAGATTGAGGTTCTCCATGTTCAGAGAGACCAGTTCCGTAACCCGCATGCCGGTGGCGTAAATAATCTCCAACATGGCGCCGTCCCGTTTGGCCTCGGGAGTCGATCGCCGCGAAGGCTGTTCCAGGAGCTCGTCGACCTCATTGGGACTGATAGCCTTAGGCAGGGTCCTGCCCACACGGGGCGAGCTAAGCCCCTCAGTAGGGTTTGCCTTGATGACGCCTTCGGCAGAGAGGAAGGAGAAGAACGAACGGAGGGCGGCTACCTTGCGGGCCACCGAGGTCTCTGAGTAGCCCCTCTCCTTGAGGTCCAGGATGAAGTCCTGAATTGCCGAGCGATCCAGGCCATCCCAGCCCCCATTACGCTGCCTCATTCCAATAAAGTCGGCGAGCTGCTGGAGGTCGTTGCGGTAAGCGGCTATCGTGTTGGCGGAGCTACCCTTCTCAACTGAGAGAAAGACCAGGAAAGCGTCCGTGGTCTTCTTCATAGAAGATCGCTCCTCCTGCTTGCCTAGCCGCTGTGGGGAACTAACGGCCATATTCTATTTTCACCTCCTTTCTCTGTCCAGCGGGCCGCTGGGTTAATTTGTTGATAAGCCGGGAAAGTTTCCCTGTCTAGAATGCCATTGGGGTAAACGCGTCACAGCCTCTGCGGTTAACAGAATGTCAGAGCAGGCCTGCGACCGTTCGGCCAGCGTATAACGCGGCGTCTGCCCTTATGATTCCCTGGTTGAGCGCTCGTCGGTTAGGACTTCGCCTCTTCTGGCCAGCCGCCTCGACCCAGGAGGGGCACGAACCGGCAGGGGCCCAGGTTATGCCGCAGCGCACCTTCCGGGGTTTTCACGATGCGCACCAGCTCCTGCATGTCGCGGCCACCCACCGGGATCACCAGCCGTCCTCCCGGCGCGACCTGGTCCAGCAGCTGGCGCGGCACCTCAGGGGCACCTGCCGTGATGATGATACCGTCGTAGGGTGCGTCCGGGGGCCAGCCTATCTCCTCGCCGGCCGCGTATGCCTTCACATTAGCGTATCCCAGATCGGAGAGCGTCTGAGCCGCCCTCTGCGCCATGGGCTGGACCCGCTCCACGGTGATCACCTCTGCCGCCAGCAGGGAGAGGAGGGCAGCCTGGTAGCCGGAGCCGGTGCCGATCTCCAGGACACGTTCGTGCCCCTTCAGCTCCAGCGCCGCCGTCATCAAGGCGACGATAAGGGGCTGCGAGATAGTCTGACCGTAGCCGATGGGTAGCGGCCGGTTCTCGTAGGCGAACAGGCGAAGGTCCTCAGAGATGAACTGCTCCCGCGGCACCCGAGCGATGGCATTCAGGACGGGGCGGTCCTTCACCTCCGTCGCCAGCTCAGCCAGGAGGGTTATTCTGTTTTGGCTCAGCTGCTTCGTATAAGTCCTGGGCATCGTCACCATCTCCAGCCCAAGTATAGCACCAGGCGGGTGTCATCTCCGCTCATCCAGAGAAGCAAGAACGGCCCCCTAAAGGGGCCGCCCTTGCCCGCTAGGCCCGCTAGGACCCAATCCTACCGGTTAACGCGCCTCCTTGCTACGGCCAGACTGCCGCCGCCAGCCAGAAGCACGATCGCGCCGATGCCGATCCAGACCGCCCACAGATGGCTGCTGGAGCCCTCAGCGGAGGGAGGGCCGCCTGTGCCCGGAAGCTCGTCGGGCATCACGGTCACCGTGATCCTGGCGACCGGATCGGTCCAGCCGTGATCGGCCACGGTCAGGTCGGTGCCGCCCTGGATTCCGGGGTGGGCCGCGATGACCCCGCCCTCGGCCAGCGCCGGATTCGTCATGCCCGTGCCATCGTCATCGGATGAGACGCCGATCAGCCCCTGGCAGGGGGGCACGATATCGGCGAAATCCTCGGTGTTCATTTCGGTGCCCGCGTCGTAGGCGTTAGCGTCGACGCTGGCGGACCCGCTGTCAGGCAGCGGCCAGGAGTCCACGCCGGTAAAGCCGTCGTTCGTGCAGATGAGCATCGCGGCCACGGATAGCAGACTTCCCTCCGGAGCCTCGACGGTTATGGTCGCCGACTCGCCGGGCATGACGGGTCCCGTGCCGGTCGCCATGTTGATAACCGCAGCGGAGCCGCCGAGCAGGGCCACAAGGGGATCGTTGTTGCCGTTTTCGGCTATCGCTTGCACCTCGGCGGACGCCGCCTGGCCCAGCTCGAAGAGGTCTATCTGGTCGGAGTGCGCCACGACTACTGGCGGCGTGAAGGGCTGCCCGCCTGTGAGATTCTCTATAGTCACGTTGTAGGTGATCTCGTCCTGGCCCCGCGCCGGGGACACGGCCAGCGCCAACCCCACCGCAACCACGCCGATCACGGCAACTAGGGCCAGGCCAGCCGTCGTCAGGCTCATGCTCCGCATGCCACGCTCCTTCTATTAGCCGGCTCTGGTCTGGTAGCCAGGGCCGGCGCTATCTTCTCTGCCTCAAAGGCTCTAGGGGTCAGTCTAGCGAGAGAACCTTACGAAACCCTTACAGCGATAGCGGTTCAGCTACGAAACGCCAAATGGCGGGGTTGGCAAACGAAAAGGCCGGTCGGCTCGCCCTCAACGGGGCACTACAGGCGATGAGGGCCAGGAAGCTGCACAGTGAACACGGCGCCCCGATCAGGCGACGAACACACGTCCACCAGGCCGCTGTGCGCCTCGACGATGCCGCGGACGATCGCCAGCCCAAGCCCGGCCCCGTCGGCCGCCTCTGGACCGCGCTTCCTGGACTTTTCAGCGCGGTAGAAGCGATCCCAGATGTGCGGCAGGTCGGCTTCGTCGATGCCGTCGCCGCTGTCACTGACACCTACCTTGATCCAGCCGTCCTCGGACTCGACGCTGACCTCCACCCGGCCTCCAGCCGGCGTATGCGCCAGCGCGTTGCGGACCAGGTTGGCGACCGCCCGCTCAACGAGCGCGCCATCTACAGAGATGCCGGGGGGACTCCCCCGAACGCGGAAATCCAGGCCCACGCCGCGCCGGCGGGCCTGCGCTTGCATAGCGTCGACAACCTCCGCCGCTATGTCTTGCAGGGCGAGGGTTTGCCTGTGGAGGCGCAGGGCACCGGAGTCCATCTGCGCCAGATCGAATAGGTCGTCGATCATCCGGCTCAGACGTTCGATCTCCCGGCGGATCGTGTCGTAATAGCGCTCAATCTCCACCGGGTCCTCCACCACATGGTCGTCCAGCGCCTCCACCATCGCCCGCACGCTGGCCAGCGGCGTGCGCAGGTCGTGGGACACCGCCGCCGTCAACTCCCGTCGCTCCCGCTCAAACGCCTCGCGCTCCTCTTTTCCGGCGCGCAGGCGCTGAGCCAGGACGTTTACGTCACCCGCCAGCCGGGCGACCTCATCCCGGCCGACCACAGGCACGCTGACGCCGTAATCACCCGTCGCCAGAGAGCGGATGCCGGCCGCCACGGTAGCGACGCGGCCCACTATCGTCGATGCTACCCAGAGGCTAAAGAAGATCGTCACGACTGCACTGAACACGAGGAGCGCCACCAGCAGCTTCAAATCGTGCGAAACCGACACGAACATGAGCTGGGCCACGATGAGAACGTTGAGCAAGGCCACACCGCTGCCTATGGCGGCGCTCAGAAAAGCCTTGGTCTGTATCGACAGCCCAACGGCGCTGTCGGCGGCGCGAAGGGCCAGCCAGCCAACGCCCAGTGTGATCGCTCCGGAGAGCGCGAGATAGACGCCCAGGTCGCGCAGGTCCCCCGCCGACGGGGCCATCAAGAGTTCCGCCAGCAGAAGACCGGCACCAAGGGCCAGGGTCAGAGCCAGGGCAGCGCCCAGCCGTGGCTGAACAAGCCGTCTAGGCATGCCGACCGTATCCAGATTACGGCTCAAACTTGTATCCCACTCCCCAAACGGTCTTCAGATGCCGCGGCCGCGAGGGATCGACCTCAACCTTGGCGCGAAGCCGGCGCATGTGGACCGTCACGGTGTTGGCATCCCCCGGGAACTCGTAGTCCCAAACCGCGTCCATCAGCTCATCCCGGCTAAACACCTGGCCAGCGTGGCTGGCCAGATGGAAGAGCAGGTCGAACTCGCGGGCGGTGAGCTTGACGGGGCCGCGATGGTCCTCCGCAGTTCGCGTGCGCCTGTTGATACGCAGATCGTCGAAACGTAGGGAATCCTCCCCGGCCAGCGTCCGCTGGCTGGAGCGGCGGAGCACAGCCCCGACCCGAGCCGCCAGCTCGCGAGGGCTGAACGGCTTCGTTACGTAGTCGTCCGCGCCGATAGCGAGGCCAACGACCTTGTCCGTCTCCTCCCCACGTGCCGTCAGCATGATGATCGGGACCTGCGAGCGGGCCCGCACGCGTCGACACACCTCCATACCGTCGATCCCCGGTAACATCACGTCGAGTACGATGAGGTCCGGCTGAAACCGCTCCAACGCCTCCATCGCCGCATTGCCATCGCTGGCTACCAGCACGCCATGGCCGTCACGGCGAAGGTAGCGCTCGACCACCTCAGCCACCATGGGCTCATCCTCTACGACCAGAATTCGTTCTGCACTCATGGATAGCGATGTCATTTACGGCAAGTTCACCCCAGGGAGGGGCCGGACCTCTCCTTACATGATAGCGGCCTGACGGTTGCTATTCCATTACGAATCTTACGAGCCAGCTAACGACCGCTCGTGACAGGTCGTGGCTGATGGGAACCAGGCCTACCGGTTGACCCTCCTCTGCGAGTCGCAGTGGGGCTACGCCAATCTCTGCCACCCGCAGGCAATCTGGCTCAAGGGGTCATCCGGAGCGAAGCCCCAGGGTGCCTAAGACTGTAAGTCTGGCCCCCTGGTCAATTCGCTCAATGAGAGGCGCTGCTTGCCGTCCTCGTCAACGTTACTGGGAGCGAGCCATGCCTCGAAGGCGGAACGGATTGCGGGCCACTCGTGGTCCATCATGGAGTACCAGGCGGTATCCCTATTGCGTCCTTTGTATACCCGATGCTGGTAGAAAATTCCCTCAAAGGTGAAGCCAAAGCGCAGTGCAGCGCGTCGTGAGGCGACGTTGAGCGCATTGCATTTCCACTCCATTCGGCGACAGGTCAAGTCGTCGAACGCGTGCCTTAACAGCAGGAATATGGCCTCTGTGGCGGCCGAGGTGCGCTGGAGCGGGGGCGCGAACCAGACGTGACCAATCTCGACTGACCCGTGCGTAGGCTCGATGTTGAGATAGCTAGCCAACCCAAGGGCGCGACGCGACGCCAACTCGCGAATGGCGAAGAAGAGCGGGTCCTCCTGCGCTGCCATCATCTCCAACCATTCTAGGTAATCGCCGCGGTTCGCCCATGGCCCGTAAGGCAGCTAGGTGAAGGAGGATTCGGCGGCCGGGTCCCAGGCTGCGATCCACAGCTCATCGACATGACGATAGGGTTCTAGCGGCTCCAGGCGAACAAAGTGGCCCTCATGAATGCTCCGCTGGGGCACTCTGCTGCTGGCAAACCCCACGACCTCACTGCCTGAGATGTGTCCCTGCCGCCGCGGTTGCTCCTTGTCAAGCATCGGGTATTTCCCTCACGAGAATGACCTGCCTCCATAAACGCTACCACACGCTATGTTAGTGCAGCGCTGGCCGGCATCTGGTCAGGTGCCCTCATCGCCTGGCGCCAGGGGCGGGCGCCCGGGCCATGACCTGTGGCCGGGGCCACTACCTCCCTACTCCAGCCTGAAGACGCGGGCCGCCGCCGCCACCATGACCACTGCCCAGACACCGAGGAGGGCCAGGTCATCCCAGGCGGTGAGGATCGACTCGTTGTCCAGAAGGACGGTTCGCAGCGCCCCCAGAAGCGGTGTCAAGGGCAGAAACCCGACCGCTGTCTCCAGAGCCGGCGGCAACTGATCGATGGGGAAGAAAACCCCGGACAGGAACATCATGGGCAGGGCGATGGCGTTGCCCATCCCGGCGGCAGCGTTCACCGACCTGCTGGTGGCGGCCACCAAGATGCCGAGGTTCAGGAAGATGAAGCTCCCCAGCATGGCCAGGGGGAAGGCCCAGACGAAATTGGTGGTGAAGCCGGCTCCCACCAGGCTGCCGGCACCCAGGATGACTGCCGTCTGAAGGACGGAAAGGGCCAGAAAGGCCCCCACCTGAGCGATAATGAACGTGGTGACCGGCAGGGGCGTCGCCTGGATACGACGCAGGATGCGTTTCTCCTGGTACGTGACCAGGACCGTGGCGATGCCGATGATAGCGTAGTTCATCATCCCCATTCCCAGGATGCCGGGCACAAGAAAGTCCATGTAGCCGATGTCTCGCGTGGTGATGGACTCTACCGCCAGGTTGACCGCAGGAGTCACGCCGGAGGCCTGGAGGTTGAACTCGTTGAACAGCTGGCGCAGGGCAGCCAGCGCCAGCTGGTTGATCAGGGGATTGGACTGGCTATAGAGCACCGTAGCGACGGCCTGAGGGTCATCACCAAGCCCCCGCGGAAGCAGCAGGACCATATGGTAATCGCCGTCCTTAAGGTCGCGGCGGGCGGTCTCCAGCTCCGCCACAGGCTCGACTACGAAGAGCTCTATGGTTTCCAGATTATCGACAAGGGCTTCGGTCAGCGGGCGGGGCGCTTCATCGACCAGGGCGATCTCCACCTCCGAGGGCTCGTCCAGGTTAAACAGGGCGAATACGCCGATGAAGATGAGGGGGAAGGCCAGGGCCCAGAAGAGGCTAATCCGATTGCGAAAGGTGATCTTGAGGTTGGCCAGGAGCAGGCGTCCCATCAGTCGCGCAACGCCTTACCGGTATGGGCCAGAAAGACGTCCTCCAGAGTCGCCTTCTCCACACCGAGATCCAGGACTTGGGCCTTGAGGCCCGTCAGACGGTCCAGAAGGGCCGGGAGACAGTCGCCGACGCTCGAGACCTGTAGAAGGTACTCCCGGTCGCCGTCGTGGTCGTCCACGGTCACTCGCGTCACGCCGTCCCCTGCCAGCGCGGCAGGCGCCACGGGCGACGACAGGCGGAGGCGGATGTGGAAGGGGGCCTCCAGCCCCTCGATTAGCTTCACTGGCGTCTCCAGGGCCACGATGCGACCGCCATCCATGATCGCCACCCGATCGCAAAGGGTCTCCGCCTCCTCCATGTAGTGGGTCGTCAGGATTATGGTCTTACCGTCCCGGCGAATGGCTTGAACGAGCTCCCAGAGCGAGTGGCGGGCCTGCGGGTCCAGTCCTGTCGTCGGCTCATCCAGAAAGAAGACCTCAGGATCGTTGACCATGCTGGCGATAATCGAGAAGCGCTGCTGCTGCCCGCCCGATAGGTGCTTCACCAGCGAATCGGCTTTCTCCTCTAGCCCGACGCGAGCCAGGAGCCCGTCCGGCGGCAGGCAGCGACGGTAGAAGCTACCGAACAGCGCCAGTATCTCCCTCAGGGTCAGATAGTCGAAATAGGCCGAGGCCTGAAGCTGAACACCGATGATCTCCTTTACCTTGCTAGCCTCGCGCCGGCTATCCATGCCCAGAACACGGGTGGAGCCGGCAGTTGGCTTCTGGAGTCCCTCGATGATCTCAAGCGTCGTCGTCTTGCCAGCGCCGTTGGGGCCTAGAATCCCAAAAATCTCGCCCCTCGGCACGCTGAAGCTGACCAGGTTCACCGCCCTGAGCTGACCATACTCCTTCACTAGCCTTTCGACTTCAACGACCTGATCCAAAACGATCCTCATCCAGTTGAGCCGGCCTCAGCGTCCGCTGAGACACGGCCCAAACGTCGCATGGCGCTGTTGATTCCGTTTACCGGGGCCACTACCATGGCCTACGATAGAGTGTACCGCAAGGCGGCGGTTACGGATCGGCGCCAAGTACGACATGCTCTACGAATCAGTGCGATGATAGCCTTAGACATCGGGCCCGGCAGCTTGCAGTTCAGGGCTGGGATGCACGGGCTTGCCAGGGGACGATCCTCATGAAGTTGCGGCCCCCTATCCTGCTGCCCATCGCCCTACTGCCCATCGCTCTCCTGCTCGCGTTCGTCGCGGCCTGTGGCGGCGATGGCGACCCGCCCGCGACGGCTTCGCCCAGCCCGCAGGCCACCGCCACACCCGTAGAGACGTCCCTTCCGGCGACGGCGACGCCGACGCTGAGCCTTACCCCAACACCAGCTTCCAACCCCGGGCAGACCGAGGCGGAGCCCATTCTGCCCGATCAGCCGGCCGAGGGTTTCCACCTCTCCGATCCCTCCTTCCAGGCGCTGCCCGGCGCGCAGGCCTTCTTCGGAGAGCTGGGCGGGACGGTATACCGCATCGAGATGCCCGATGACTGGAACGGACGGCTACTGCTGTGGGCCCACGGCTTTCGCAGCCTGGAAGCCGAGCTAGTCGTCGATGAGCCTCCCATCCGCGAGTACCTGATCGAGAACGGGTACGCCTGGGCCGCTTCCTCTTTCAGCAGCAACAGCTTCGTCCCCTTCCAGGGGGCTCACGAGACGGCGGCCCTGCACGACTTCTTCCTGGACGAGTTTGACCAGCCGGATTACACCTACATCGGCGGCGGTTCCATGGGCGGTAACGTAACGCTCCTCTCTCTGGAGCTCTTCCCCAACCGCTATGACGGCGCCCTGGCCGCTTGCGCCGCGACTGGGCTGGGCGAGTTGGACTTCATCGGGCATTACGTAGCGCTTGCCGCCTACGCCGCTGGCATTAACCAGGAGGAGTTCGACTCGACGGGAGCCTTAGCGCAACTTGTGCGTGTCGTGCCCGCTCTGGCCACCGATGCCGAGGCCCGCGACCTCTTCGAGGGGCTGGTCGCCACCCTGACCGGCGGCCCCAGACCCTTCCGTTATGAGGGCTTCGAGGAGTTCTACCTCCCCAACTTCTTCCTGGCCGGCGCCCTGGCCCCGCTCCTACTCGACGCCTTCGACAACACCGACTTCGTCTACCCTGTCGACCCGGCCAGCGGCTTGACAAGCGAGGAGCTGAACGCGGAGGTCGTTCGCCTAGCCGGCAACGACGACCTGCTTGTGCAGCGGGCCGTCCGGGCGCCCGGCCACTGCGACTTCAGCGACCAGGAGATGATCGCCGCTACCGAGGCCCTCGCGAACTGGGTCGAGAACGGCGTCAAGCCACAGGGCGAGGACATTCTGGGACCACTGGAGGACGCGGGGCTGGATTTCACCGATCCCCTTCGTGAGGCCGACCCCGGGGGACTGTAGGCCCCCATCGACCATTCAGATCCAACTGACCCAGAGAAATCGCTCGCATCTTCCTAATCTCTGCTGATCTGGCCTAGAGACATCGCGGGCCCCAAACTATCCAACAAATAGTGTTTGATCGTTAGAGGTGGCTATTTACTGGCACGATCTTAGCGGATAAAGTCTACCTGCGCGTGAAGAGCCGACCCGCGCCAGCACGGCGCCAGTCGAAAGGAGTGACAGGATGCGCATCGAGACCTCCCTCGCCGCTGCCGGTATCGACTCGCTCGCTAGCCAGGCGAAACGTCTGGAGGAGATCGGCTACGACTCTATCACCATCGGCGAAACAGGCAACGATCCCTTCCTGCCTCTTATGATCATCGCCGAGCACACCGGGCGAATCAAGTTCGGCAGCGGCGTAGCCATCGCCTTCCCCCGCAGCCCTTTCGTCACCGCCCAGATCGCCTGGGAGCTTCAGCGCTACTCCGGCGGCCGCTTCCATCTCGGGCTCGGCACTCAGGTCAAGGGCCATAATGAGCGCCGCTACTCTACTCCCTGGACATCACCACCGGGCCCCCGCCTTCGGGAGTACATCCTCTGCCTCAGAGCCATCTTCGATACCTTTCAGACCGGTGCCCCAGCGGACTTCAAGGGTCAGCATTACCAGTTCACCCTCATCTCCCCGGTCTTCAACCCGGGCCCCAACGCAGATGGTCACCTCCCGATCTACGTCGCTGCCGTCAACCCGTACAACTGCCGCCTGGGCGGCGAGCTCTGTGAAGGCGTCCGGTTGCATTCCTTCAACACTCCCAGGTATACGAGAGAGATAATCCTGCCCAGCGTTGAGGCCGGGGCCAAGAGGGCGGGACGAAAGCTCTCTGATATCGATATCGTCGGCGCTTGCACTGTAGTAACCGGTAGGGACCAGGGGGAGGTCGAGAGGGCCAAAGGCCCGGTGAAGCAGCGGATCGCCTTCTACGGTTCCACCCGCACCTACCACCCAGTCCTGGAGCTACACGGCTGGGGTGAGGTAGGCCTGCGCCTTCACCGCCTCTCTTTGGAGGGGAAGTGGCAGGAGATGTCGAACGAAATAAGCGATGAAATGCTCGAGGAGTTTGCCATCGTCGGCACCCATGAGGAGCTGCTGCCCAAGATCAAGGAGCGTTACGGCGGCGTTGTCTCCACCCTGGGCCTCGCCATCCGGGGCTTCGAGGAGCAGGAGCAGATCGACCGGATAGTGGAAGGAATCAAGCGGCTTTAGGGGCCAGGCGGACGGCTGGCGGACCACAAGGAGGTCCCAACAAGGGTCGGATTCAGACTCTTCGCAGCCGCTGTGGTCGGGTCAACTCCCTTCGCTTCGCTCAGCCTAAACCGTACGGAGAACACATAGTGCGCCCCGCGATAAAATGAGGGCCTCGGACCGAACTTGCACTGCTACCAACCTAGATTCAGCTCCTTGCGCCGGAGCAGATCGAAATCTACGTCGTCAGTGCTGTTCCTGAGAGCAAGGATGGACTCGGCGTCGGGCCCCACTGGGTAGCGAAACTGATCTCCCCTCTCGATGGCCTGAAGGATCACGCCGGCAACAAGCCGCGGTGTGGTAGTCCTGGGCAGCGGAATCAGGTTGCCCCTATTCTCTTGAAGCAACCTGTCAAGATCGGCGTAAGGGGAGCTTTCGTCGCCACCCCTCGCCCCAACAAGGCTCCCCTTCTTGAACAGTGCCGTATCGACGATGTAGCCCGGCTCAATCACGTGCACCCGGATACCGAATTGGCCAACCTCGTATCGGAGCGCTTCACTTATGGCTTCCAGGGCGTGCTTAGATGAACTGTACACAGCACTCATGGGGGAGGCAAAACGTCCGTGGTAGGAGGAGACATTTACTATCACCCCGAACCGCCGCTCGCGCATGCCCGGAAGGGCCGCCTTCATAAGGCGGAATGGCCCAACCGTGTTCGTCTCGAAGTGCCGCTTGAGGTCGGCGACGCTCATCTCTTCCATGGGGCCGATGTCCTGAATTCCGGCAACGTTTACGAGTATGTCGACCCGACCCACATCGCCCATAGCGGCGGCGACCGATTCGTCATCGCATACATCCAGGTGAACGGCTAAAAGCTTCCAGCCCTTCGCCGTCGCTCCCTCTACCAGGTCGTAGCCTCTTGATGTGTCGCGCATCGTCGCGAACACGTCATAGCCCTTCTCGGCCAGGAGCTCCGCCGTGGCCCTGCCGACTCCCGTGGCACAACCGGTTATGAGAACCCTGTAGCTAGGCACGATCACCTCCTTGCATCCAACGAATCCCTCCGTCCCTAATGGAGACGGGTGAAGGCTCAGATATTCATTGTTGAATCGGCGAAACCGCGCTAACGGGCCCGGCCTAATCGGGCGTCGATTCGGCCAACGGTGCTGAACTTCTGAGCGTCACTGGATTTCTCGGAACTCACTCGGCTTGATGCGGTTCAGTACCGAAATTGTATCATCAGACACTCACGTATGACTACGCAGACTAAGTGAGCGATTACTCTTCGCCGAACGCTTCTAGGCTTGAATCGCCCCCTAACATCTCGCATTAGACAAGCCGTGGCAGTGCTATCATTGCTCTGCAGTGAGCAGGATTATCGGAGCGGACGGATGCCGCAAAGGCTGGTGTGCGGTTTTCATTGACGATTCCGGTGAATCCGCTGCTGTGGCGCGTACGGTGGTGCTGTCCATTGACGACTTGGTCGCCTCTGACGGGGATCTGATCTGCCTTGATATTCCAATAGGACTATTGAACGGACCGGGCAAGAGGGCTTGCGATGTGGAGGCCAGATCATTGCTGAAAAGGCCTCGTGCATCCAGCGTCTTCCCCTCTCCTTCTCGACCGGCCCTGCAATTCAAGGGGCAGAACCAGTATCAGGCCGCGAGCGATGAGAACCTCAGGGTGGCGGGGAAGCGCCTTAGCAAGCAAACCTTCTGCATCATGTCAAAGGTCGCTGAGGTAGATTCGCGGATGACACCGAGGCTTCAGGCGCGGATGAAGGAGGTGCACCCAGAGGTATGCTTCTGGGCCCTGAATGGGCGGCGCCCAATGGCTCGAAGTAAGAAGCATCCGGATGGCCTCAATGAACGCTGGGATGTCCTGAGGGGGGTTCTTCCGTCGCTGCCGGAGCGGCCCCGGTTGCCGGTGGAAATCCAAGGTGAGTGTGCCCTGGATGACTTTGTGGATGCTCTGGTCGTGGCGTATACATCGCTTTGCATTCGGCGCGATACGGCCGCCCGTATTCCTCGACAGCCGCCCGCGGATGCGAGTGGCCTTCAGATGGAGATGTGGTTCCCTAAGACGGAGGCTCCAGCCTTTTGACAAGCAGCGTCGTGAAGTATTAATCGGAGGTATGAAATGGCACAGGAGCAAACAGATACGACACGGGTACGGTCCTACTCGAGCGGAACTCGGGGGCGGATTCTGTGCAACGCTCGAAACCAACACTTCGTCGTGGACGAATCAAGGCGCGTCGGGGGGCCCGGCGAGGCGATCGATCCGATAGAGGCTTTCCTATCGGGCATCTCGGCTTGCGCGGTGGGGATGGTAGAGCGCCTGGCAAATGAGTCTCAGCTTCCGCTCAGGGGGGCGGATGTGAGGGTGGAGGCGACGCGTGACGCAGGGACTCCGCCGGCCCATGAGAACGTCACGGTCTTCCGTAAGCTTCGCCTTGAGATTAGCCTCACAGGGCTCAGCTCCGACCAGGCCCAGGGGCTGGTGGACACCTATAAACGGCGGTGACCGCTTTATGGATCGGTCGCCGTGGCGACCGCTGACGTCAGGGTTGACCTGATCACCAACCCCGATTAGATAAAGGTGGGAGAGGTTGAGGCTGCCGTCAATTAAGGCTGATAGGCGGGGCGGTGGACAGGCAATGAAGTCATGGTGTGCGGAATGCGATACGCTGAACCTGTCCGTGGGCAAGGATCGAGACGGCCAATACCGCCAACTGCAGGGAAGGGCCGGTCAGTCCGAGCTTCGCTTCGCCGGAATGCGACCCATCCGTCCGGCATGATATTCTTGTATTGCTTGAAAGATCTCCTCGTTCGTGTTCATGACGAACGGGCCGTGCCAGGCCACCCTTTCTCGGATTGGAGCTCCTCCCAGCAGCAGCATCTCCAGGGTTGGAGATCGGCTTTCCAGCCTGGGATCGCCGAATATTGTGACTATATCCCCCTCCCCCATGACCGCCAGCTGGCCCTCGCCGATCGGCCGACGCTCCCTGCCAACCATCCCGTGGCCGGCAAGAACGTAGACGAGCGCGTTGAAATCGGGCCGCCATGGCGTCTGCAAGCGTGCTCCTGGACTGACACTGACATGAGCAAAAGTGATCGGCGTTCGCGTACTTCCCGGCCCAATGTGCCCAGCGAGATCGCCGGCGATAAGGCGAATCAGCGCCCCTCCGTCCTCCGAGGCTAAGAGAACCACCTTGTCAGCATCAATGTCCTGGTATTGAGGCGGGGACCACTTCTGTGCCTGGGGTAGGTTGACCCAGAGCTGCACACCATGGAACAGTCCGCCCTTTGAGACTATCTGCTCAGTCGGCATCTCAGAGTGCACAATTCCGGCTCCCGCCGTCATCCACTGCGTCGCGCCGTCGGTGATGAGGCCACCGCCACCATTCGAGTCCCTATGCTCGATCTCCCCGTCCATCATGTAGGTAACCGTCTCAAATCCGCGATGGGGGTGGTCCGGAGCGCCTTTGGCCTCACCGGGGCTGTACTCGACAGCGCCCATCTGGTCCAGGAGGAGGAACGGATCCGCAAGCTGGAGGTCGATTCCAGCGAAGGCCCGGCGAACCTCGAAGCCTGCACCTTCGAGCATCGTCGGTGCGCTTACAACCTTTAGGGCGCTCCGCTCACTCGCCACCGCGATATCTATAGGGCCAAGACGTGGAAGGGACGACAGGTCATCAACGCGCACGGCTGGCATTACTTTCCCCTCCTTCTAGATCTATACTAGCTGTCGAATCACAGCTAGACAAACGTGTATTGGGCGTCTTCGCCAGGGCGCCCTACGCGGGTCTTCGCCCGCGGCGCCCATGTCCAGTGAACACGATCGACACATCGTGCTCGGCTCCGTGACGAACGGCGGCGTGTATTGCATTGGGCCGCCTCCTCTTTTCCGTGTAAAATGAAGATGTTTGAAGATGGGCAAGGCACGCGGGCAAGTCCACCTGGGCAAGATCGTACTGTTTGGGTCCGGTGAGGTCTCGGACAGTGGCCGCGCTATTCACGACCGGCTGCTGTCAACGTTACCACCTCCCGTCACAGTTGCTGTTCTCGAAACGCCGGCGGGCTTCCAGCCCAATAGCGAGCACGTTGCCAGCGAGATCGGGGAGTTTTTCAAGGCTCGGCTCCAGAACTATCACCCGCAGGTACATATCATCCCCGCCCGTAAGAAGGGGACCCCCTTCAGCCCGGATGATCCTAAGATCTTGGCGCCGTTGCTGGATGCCAACTACATTTTCCTGGGACCGGGAAGCCCGACCTATACGGTTCGCAACCTTCAGGACACACTAGCCCTGAAGTACATCCTGGGGCGGCACCAGCAGGGTGCATCCCTCTGCTTTGCCAGCGCCGCCACCCTGGCGGTGGGAACGAGAGTCCTGCCGGTCTACGAGATTTTCAAGGCTGGTTCAGACCCATACTGGGCCGACGGACTGGACATCTTGAGCCTATTCGGTCTGGAGCTCGCCATCGTGCCCCACTGGGACAACAGAGAGGGCGGCGCCCACTTGGACACCAGCCGCTGCTTCATGGGGCGGCAACGGTTTGAGCCGCTAAGGCAGCAGTTGCCTTCCTCTACAGTAGTCCTTGGAATCGAGGAACACACTGCGCTAGTCTTGGACTTGCAGGAAGGCGATGGCTTAGTCCTGGGCAAGGGTGCCATCACCATCAGCACCCAGGTCGGCGAGAAGGTATATCCTGCGCGCCATTCCTTTCCTCTCACTGAGTTAGGCCCCTATCGGCTTCCCGCGACTTTTCCCTCCTTTGGTCTGCCCTCAAGGGCGCCTGAATCTCAGTTGGAGCCGGCAACCTTGCCACCAGAAGTGGCTCACTTAATAAGCTTGCGAGAAGAGGCTCGGCGAGGAAGAGAGTGGGCCCGGGCTGATGCCCTGCGCCAGCAGTTAGCCGACATGGGGTTGGAGATTCAGGATACGCCGGAGGGGACGCGCTGGCGGCACAGTGGCGACAAGGCCGATACTAGTTCCTGACGAAAGAGGTCTCTTAGCGTGGGTAGTTGTGCCTACAGTGCCTCGCACAACTGGATGGGTCCGGCAGTGACGCGTCGACCGAAATGAAGAGCCCAGAGCAAGGAGCCCCCAGGCGCAGCTCCGGGCCAACGGGTTCGCTGGTCTTGATGGGCGGCGATGAATTCAGGCCTCCCTGTGAGCCCATGGATAGGGCCCTTCTTGAGGCTACGGGCACAGTCCGGCCCCGGTTGGTGGTCATACCCACCGCAGCATCACCAGAGGACCCGGAGCGGGCCGCCAGAAACGGCAGGCACTATTTTGAGACGCTGGGTGCAGTGGCCAGCTCCGGCATGATTCTGACTCGTGCCGATGCTGAAAACCCCAGGTGGTTTCAAGACTTTCGGGGAGCCGACGTCCTGTATCTTACGGGTGGCAGCCCAAGCTACCTGCTGGACACCCTTAGGGGTACTGCGGCCTGGGAAGCGATTGTCGAACGTTTTCGATCAGGCGCGATGGTAGTGGGCTCCAGCGCTGGGGCCATGGTGCTGGCGGAGAAGATGCGAGCCCCAGGTTCCGGTGTGGTGCTGGCCCTGGGCCTCGTACCTGGCGTGGCGGTGGTGCCCCATGGCGAGTCCCTAACTGAGAGCCGGGCACGCTCGCTAAGCCTCGATCTTGATGAGAGCGTAGTAGTCCTGATCATTAACACGGCAACCTGCTGCCTGAGCTTTGGGGATGGCAACTGGCGGGTACTGGGCAAGGGTCGTGTGGCAGTACAGGCAGGTGGTAGGACCATCGCCTACCGGTCGGGCGAAACCTTCTTCCTTCGAACCGAGGTGGGATGATACTAATTGCTAGTTACAGTTTGCTAGTTACAGTCAATCGAAAATGCGGGCAGTTCACGGCTAGTACCTTGTGTAGACTGAGACAGGGTTGCCTCCGGGCTCTGACAGAACCACAAGTTGAACTATTGTTGCTCATCTGGCAAGCGGTCCCGGGTAGGAGTCGTCGGCTGGTGATAGAATAGCCATCGCCGGATCATGAGACGCTAAGAATAAGGGGGAGTCTGATATGACAGTTCAGAAGCTTCGTGTAGGGGTTATCGGTGCCACCTGGGGAGAGCGAGCGCACGCGGCGGCGGTCAAGAGCCTGCCGGAGATGGAGCTGGCAGCGGTGTGCACCGCCCACCCCGAGACTGCCGCCGCCATGGCTGAGCGTACCGGCGCCGCCAAGGCCTACAACGATATCGGGCAGCTCGTGGGCGACCCGGATATCGATCTCATCACCATAGCCGCCCGTCCGTCGCTGCACCACCCCCTGGCTGAGGCCGCGCTCAAGGCCGGCAAGCATGTCTACTGCGAGTGGCCGACAGCACTCAGCGTAGCGGAGGCCGAGGACCTGGTACGGCTCGCCAAAGAGAAGAACCGCCTGGTCAGCGTCGGACTCCAGGCGCGCTGGTCGCCGATTATCATGAACCTGCAGCGGCTTGTGCAGGAGGGGTACGTAGGCGAGGTGCTGAACTTCAACTTCGGCCAGGTCTCCTCACAGTACCAGCGTCCCACCCCTTCCGACCGCTGGTGGACTAGGGTCAATGAGGAGGGTGGCAGCGCGCTGAGCCTCCATGGTGGCGCGGCGCTGCAGGTCATAACCTGGGCCCTGGGTCAGCCGGCGGAGCTGGCCGCCACGGCTGACGTCCGCCTCAAGAAGGTGACCTGGTCCGACACTGGAGAGACGATTGAGCCTTCGTCCCCGGACACCGTGGTCGCCAACATACGCATGGAGAGCGGTGTCGTGGGCACGCTGACGATCAGCCGCATCTCCTGGAACGGCTCCGGCCAACGCTTCGAGATATACGGTACGGAAGGCTCGCTCCATCTGACCCGTGTGGAGAGCGACGGTCGGCGGCGGCAGGCGCTGTTGGGCGCCAAGGGCGACGAGCCTCTTGAGGAACTGCCCACGCCCGAGGAGTTCAGCTTCGTTCCTGAGGTGCCCCCATACGCTACGGTCTTCCCCGTGGCGCAGAGCTTCCGGATGCTGGGCCGGGCGATCCTCAGCGGAGAGCCCGTGGAGCCAAGCATCGAGACGGGTTTGCGCATTCACCACATCTTGGCCGCGATGGACCGGGCCTCCACGGAGAAGCGCTGGGTGCCCGTGGAAACAGGCTGACCGGTGGCGCTCCCAGACTCAATACGCTAACCGTCTGAGGCTATGGCTTCGTGCAAGGCCTTGAGATCGATCTCCTTCAGGTCTGGAGCGGCCACGATGTCGCCCTCCGACAGAGCCCGGACTTCATCCACAGTCCAGCCTGGCGCGATCTCCTTGATTACGAAGCAATCTTCACCAAAATCGAATACACCGAGGTCAGTGAACACACGCGTCACAACGCCCGGGCATGTCAGCGGCAGCGTACATCGCTTCAGGAGCTTGGGCTGGCCCTCCGATGATACGTGTTCCATAACGATGAACACCCGCTGAGCATTGCGTGCCATATCCATTGCGCCACCTCCGGAGCCTCCCACGTTGGGATCGCGGCTCACGTTCGCGAAGTCGCGATTAGATGCCACATGGTACGCTCCCATGACGGTTGCGCTCAGCCTGCCGCTTCGGACGAGAGCGAAGGAGTCAACGTGGTCAATGATCGACGCGCCCGGAACCAGCAGGATGTGTTGCGCCAGGGCGTTTGTGAGGTTGATATTGACCTCCTCCCGTGTGGCCATACGACCCATCCCGACGACACCATTCTCCGCATGGAACACCACGTTGCGTTCCGGACTGCAATAGTTGGCGATGTAGCTGGGTAGGCCGGAGCCAAGGTTGACCAGCCATCCTTCTTGAAAATCCAGAATGGTCCTGAGAAGGATCTCCTCACGGGCAAGCTTGGGCTTCTCCGCTTCGGTTGTCATTTCTTTCACCTCACACCCCTCTAGTACCCAGCCGGCTTCGCGTCGGCACGCCGGCGATATTCAGCGGTCGACCGTGGAAGCCTTCAGGCTCCGGCGGGATCTTGACGACTTGGCTCACGAACACACCCGGACAATGGATGAAGCTGGGGTCGAGCTCTCCACCTTCGACCATCTCCTCGACCTCCACGATCGTTTGGTTTGCCGCCCGGGCCATAGTTGGGTTAATCGTGCGCTGGGTGTACTCGAACTGCAAATTGCCAAACGTATCCGCTCGCCAGGCGGGAATGAGCGCGTAGTCGGCCGTAAGCGCCGTCTCCAGCAGATACGTACGGCCGTTGAAGTCGCGGTGCTCCTTACCTTCGGCTAGCAACGTCCCAACACCGGTAGGGGTGTAGAATGCGGGGACGCCGGCGCCGCCCGCCCGGATCCGCTCCACCATCGTGCCTTGCGGGATGCCCGGATATCGGCCGTCTCCAGCCTGGCTTATAAGCGTCTTGATCCGGCCTTCCCGCTCCAAGAAACCGATGTCGGTACGGTTCATCGTGGTGGCATTCACCGCTATGACTGTTAGCTCTTTCGCACCCTGACGGTGGAGGGCAGCGATCAGATTATAGGGTATGCCGCTCCCGAACCCGCCAATCATGACGGTGGCTCCGTCAGGAATTCCGGAGACCGCCTCGTCCATGGTCTGCACTACTTTGTTAATCATCTCCCTGGTCTTCCCTCTGCGCCACGCGCGCTCTGCTAATCTTCGATCCGATGGTACGTTTGGTTGAGCCCGGCGGGGACGTAATGTACTTTAGCACGTTCTTTGTTGCCTGAGAATCCTGCAATCAGAGTGAAGCTGTGAGCTGGGTGCCCCACTGCTCTTTGAATCGCCGCAGTGTCTCCAGATGCTGGTGCGGCGCCAGTCCGGAGCCCATCGTGTTCACGGCCAGGTATCGGGCGCCGATATCACGCCAGCGGGCGGCAGTATCTATCTGGCGGTCCGTATCCGGTCCGCCAATACTGACCCCGCCCTCTATACCGAAGGATTCTGGATCGCGTCCGTTCGCGGCAAGATCATCGTGTAGGCGAGCTAAGGTCGCACTGAGTGCCTGGTCCGGTGAAGACATGGGGAACCAGCCATCCGCGAGCCGTGCCATGCGGCGCAGGAGGCGCTCGCCCCTGCCGCCCATCCAGATCGGGATCTGCCGCAAGGGCCGGGGGTTGATGCCGGCACGGGTGATCGTGTGATAGGCATCGTGGACATCCACCGAGTCAGCAGACCAGAGCCGTCGGAGGAGCTCGACCTGCGTCTCGATCTTGCGCCCACGCGTGTGGAAGTCGGTTCCCAACGCCTCGTACTCGACCGGGTTCCAGCCGATGCCTACCCCCAATCTCAAGCGACCGCCGGAAAGAAGATCGACCTCCGCGGCTTGCTTCGCCACCAGGGCCGTCTGGCGCTGAGGCAGAATCAGGACGCCGGTCATGAGCCCAAGTCGCTCGGTCTGCGCAGCGACCCAGGCCAGGAAAACGAGCGGTTCGTGAAACGGATGGGCATTCGTATATGGTCCGGACCAACCGCCCGGTCGATTCGGATCTGCGCCGAGAACGTGATCGTAGAGCAGGATATGGTCGTAGCCCAGGGCCTCCACGCCCTGGACATAGTCCCGCAGGAGACTTAGGTCAGTCCCAATTTCGGTCTGGGGGAACGTGGCACCGATCTGCATTGGAGCGCATCATCCTTGCCAGGTGGTCTACCTTCTCGACTCTAGCGTGGGGCTGAGGCCCGAGGACGATTCTACCTCATGGTCCGTAAATGCGCTGGCGAAGCGGCGCAGGGTCTCGGCGTAGGCTCTGGCGGTCGCCTCGAATGCGATCACCTGCACCTGTTAGTGCACTCACTCGGCGCGAGGCAGCGCCGATGATACGGAATGACAGCCAGCCAGACGAGATCTGAGCAGTTTGGAGCCGTTTAGCAGACCTTATACGTTGGGTCTGCTTCGGTCTCTTGCAAGTGTAAAAAGTTCCACTTACGATGAACGTAACCCATTGCGCGGCAAGCGGCCAAGACTCGGCGACGGGCGTTTTGGGCGGACGAGGGCCGATGAGACACAAGTCCCCTAAGCACCGCGAGAGTGGAACAGCCATGACGCGCCTGATTGATTCCAGACTAACTACATACTTGAAGCGCTTGCCTAGGTATCACAGTCATATGCTGAACCTCAGAGCGGCCGCAGCCGTGAACAAGCGAACAGCATCCATCCTTGAGGCGCACGCCTACCTGGGGATCAAGCTGTGCGAAAGTAACCGCTGGCTGGGTCGACTCAGTCAACTTGCCGCGACTCTCGGTACCGTAGAAGGCAAAAGTGAGGCTCGCCGTCTCCAGTCGTTGTCCGGTCAAGCGGACGCCTTTCTCTTCGCAACCTACGGCGCACTCGACGCCTTGGCACAAGAAATTGTAGCCGCGCACACCTTCGAACCGACCGAGGAAGTGAAATTTCCAGCCCTCGAGAGAATGCTGAGGGAGAGCTGTGATCATCCCGGAGCTTGTGAAGCCCTCCGTGCCCAGCTTTCGCGTACTTGTGACGCGTCGTGGTTCCGGGATCTTCGTAGGCTTCGCAACCTCGTGAATTTCCGGAGCCTTCTTGCAACCACCGCCGGGAATGATTCGCTGACGCCCTTTCATATCGGGGAGCCGGACCAGGATCTCGGAGGTCCGGGTCAGCTCGCCGACTTCGCTGCCTTCATGCATCGTGCCGTAGTGGAGACCGTAGAAGCGGCCCTTGAAACGATGGCTCGGGAAGGCATGCTCGATCTAGTCTGACGATCTTCGTATTCGTTGAACGGGAGTTTTGAACTTCTTCTCGGTGCCTCTCATCTTCGTATTGACTTCCAGACACCAGGGATCAATCATGCATCTGCAGGATCGTTTTGACCCTGCCACGTGGCATCCTCGCGCCGAGAACCGGGCGGTCAGGGGTAGAAGAAAGAAGGGAGTATTATCGATGCCAAAGATTCGTGGTCTGGCGGAGATCGTGATCTGGGTACATGATATGGATGCAGCTCTAGCGTTTTATCGCGATGTTCTCGGCCTGAACCCACTGTTCCCGCCTGATGGCAGGGGAGCCGTCTTCCTGCGAGCTGGGGAAGCTCCCGTCAACTGCCCGCAGCAAGTAGTGCTCGTCCCGCTGCCAGCCGGCACTGAGGCCTTCCCACAGGAGCGCTCCAAACGCTCCCTACATCATCTGGGCCTCGAAATTGCGCCTGAAGACTTCGACGGTGAGCGCCAGCGCCTGCAGGGCCTAGGTTTTGATGTGCGCTTAGGGGAACACCCGTTTCTGCCGCTAAAGGGCATGTATATCGACGACCCCGACGGCAACGAGGTTGAGATCATCTCTTCGAGAACCTGAAGGCGGCAATATAAGGAGCCGGACCGTGGCCGAGTCTCCCCCACAGGCTGGCTGCTGGACCTCCTCAGATAAGGATGCCATTTTGCCCCCTCCGTAGGAAGTGCCGCACACTGGGTTGAGGAACGTGGAGATAAAGCCAAACCCCGGCTCCCCGGCGGCACGACGGATGAACTCGACCCCTTGCGCCTCTAGCGCCTCACAGAGCACGGCCCTTGGGAGCCCTCATCATGTACACTCAGGACTGGCATCTGGACACCAGGGGCCAGCTCACTTGATGTTGCCGAGACGGCAAGGCCGCAGAATTGTTCCCCGTCAGCGGTTCTACGCTGGGAGGTCCCGATAGGTCATGCGCGTTCTCCTACTTATGTCCACCAGAACCTACCGTGCCCATTCGTTTCTGGAGGCAGCGCGGCGGTTAGGTGTGGAAGTGGTGGTCGGATCCGACCAGCCGCAGGCGCTGTCGGAGTTTGTGCCGGGAAGCGCGCTGACCCTCAATTTCCTCACGCCAAAGGAAGCGACGGCGGCGATCCTCGCATTCGCGAAGCGATACCCGCTGACCGCCGTCCTGGGCGTCGACGATGACACCACGGTTCTGGCGGCGATGGCGGCCGCGGCGCTGTCGCTACCCCACAACTCCGTGGAGTCGGCCCAGGCGACGCGGAATAAGCACGACCTGCGGCAGCTCCTGGCCAAGGCACACCTCCCCTCGCCTAGCTTTCAGCTCCTGTCAATTGACGATGACCCGGTAGCGCTCGCTCCTGCGGTGAGCTTCCCCTGCGTGGTCAAGCCACTGTTCCTGTCGGCCAGTCGTGGCGTCATTCGCGCCGACGATGCGGAACAGTTTGTGCTAGCCTTCCACAAGCTCGCTGCCATCCTGCGTCAGCCGGACGTGGCTGCGACGGGCGCCGAGGCCGCGCGCCAGATCCTTGTCGAGACGTTCATACCGGGGCAGGAGGTGGCGCTGGAGGGGCTGCTCACGAGTGGCAAGCTCAGAGTGCTGGCGATCTTCGACAAGCCCGATCCCCTAGATGGGCCCTACTTCGAGGAGACGATTTATGTCACGCCTTCGCGATTGACAGATACCCTCCAAGGAGACATCGCGGCCTGCGCTGACGCGACGGCGAGGGCGCTGGGCCTACGGGATGGGCCCGTGCATGCTGAGTTGCGAGTCAATAAACAAGGGCCCTGGATCATCGAGATCGCCGCTCGGTCCATCGGCGGCCTCTGCTCCCGCACGCTCCGCTTCGGCGCCGGCATCTCGCTGGAGGAGCTGATCCTGCGACACGCCCTAGGGATGGAGGTCGACTCGCTGGAGCGGGAGAGAGGCTCGGCAGGGGTAATGATGATCCCGATACCTCAAGCTGGGGTTCTGCGTGAGGTTCAGGGCCAGCAGCGGGCCAAGGGGGTGCCGGCGATCGAGCAGGTCCTCATAAGCGTCCCGCTGGGGCAGGAGGTGGTCCCCCTGCCGGAGGGCACGCGTTACCTGGGGTTCATCTTTGCCCGCGGCGAAACCCCGGAGCGGGTCGAGGCGGCGCTGCGCGAGGCTTACGGCCGGTTGGAGTTTGTCATCGAGCCGAGATAGCAGACGACCGGAACAGATAGTTGGGGCTGTGCAACTTCTTGATGTTGATGGCCGCCAGGGAACGGCTCAGCGTCAGTTTCTTCCGGAAAGCCCGGAGTCCGACGCGGTTGCCACCCCGGCGCCCGGGCTCTCATCCGCCTGGCATCCGCCCGGCGTCTGGGCCACGTCCGGAGGGATCAGCTCGGCCAGGAACTTTTCCGGATCCGGCCGGTACGCTTCCAGCAAAGCCTCGAGCTGGACCACGGTCTTCTCGGGAGTGGAGAGCCCGTAAGCCAGGATTCCCATTGGCGCAATGAGCTTCATGTAAACCAGGTTTTCGGCCGTTTGTTGGCTTGCCGAGCAGGCAGTTGGCTTCCAGGCAGTACGCAAGAGATCGCCGAACACCTCGGCGTACCGCGTCAAAACGGGCTTCTCGTGCAGGACCTCTGGGATTTCGGGAAACCTAGCGATCAACTCCTGGGTGTCCATACTGACTCAACTCCCTTTCGGTTAGCCCGCCTTAAAAGACAGAAGACCCTCAATGCAACGGCGCCTAGAGCACCGCCTATATGAACGCTGACGCCTACGACGAGGCCAGGGGGCTTTCGCCAGGGCTTTCGCCGCCCTTGGCCGGCTGGTAGTAGGGGTTGCTACCACCGGCATGGTCGGTGGTGTCGACGACCCCCTGGATCTCGGGGACCGCTTCCTTGATCATCACCTCGATCCCCTGCTTCAGCGTAACGTCTACCATACCGCATCCCTGACAGCCGCCGCCGAGGAGGATGTACACCACGTTCTCCTTGACGTCGATGAGGTCTACGTGTCCGCCGTGGCTGGCCACCCCCGGATTGATCTGGGTATCGATCAGCTCTTGAATCTTCGCTGCCATGGGATCTGTCCAGGCGCTGTTCGGGTTATCGACCTGAAGGCCGGTGCTGCCGCCTAGCGGGTCGTCGACGAAGTCGATGGTCGCGCCCTTCAGTTTGGGCGCACTGGTGGAGTCAACCACGAGCCTGAAGGGGCCGAAGTCGACGACGGTATCGTCCTGATCTTCCTTTCCCTGCTCCACGAACTCTAAGCCGTACTGGAAACGGCCGGGGGAGCTATTGCGTACCACCACGCGGATGGCTTGTCCCTGGCGGCCTTCCGCCTCCATCAGGGAGCTGATCCTCTGTTGCGCGTTCTGGGTGACGGTGAGCAGCGGCTCTTGGTCGTGTCCGATTTCCAATCGTTCTGTCATTGGCTCGCTCCTTCTGACATATCTCTCGCCTATGGTATCATACCGCGGCGGTGTTGGACATCACACCTGTCGAGTGCCTTGTACTGTCTGTGTAGGGGACCAACTGGTCCTCGGTGGGTTCTGCTCAGCAGAACCACGATTCGGTCAACCGCGGCGGCCGCCGTCCCTGGGGAGTGCCGCTCACCTCAGGCGAAGTGAAGGTGCCGCCATGCAGGACCGATAAGGCTAAGCCCCTGATCCTCTGGAACGTCACCTGTTCCTCTTCGTGGCTGTGGGCAGCCTCCTCGACCATCCTGCTGACCTGGCGCTGGAGGAGATCGACGCGAGGCTCGGTGTGCTCCCAAACGTAGCTGAAGTTCTGTTCGTCCAGTTCGCGGATATGGGGGATCATTTGCGGGATATTTAGCAGGCTAGAACCAGGCGGCACCAGAAGCCGGATGGCATACTGAACTGGATCAACGTTGTAAATCAGACCGTGCTCCTCCACGAAATCCAGCACTTCCAGGTAGTCCTCAAGTGTGTTCCAGGGGCTGAAGGAGACTAGAGAGGGGCGAAGGGCGAGGCCAGCAGCGCGAGTGATCTCCAGGGCCTCAACCACATCCGCCTTGGTGTGTCCCTTCTCGTAGTAGCGCAGGACCTCGTCATTTAGGGACTCCACCGCCGAGGGGATGAAGATACAGCCGTACTCCCTCAGCTTGGGGATCAGGGTCCGATGCTCCAGGATGTGCTCGATCTTGATGGTGGCATCAAACGTAAGGTGGGAAAACTCCTCGTGCATCCGTCGCGCGATTCGCATGGAGTGCTTTACACCGTTCAGGAAGTCAGGATCTCTGAAGGTAATATGCTGCGCCCCCATCGCTACCAGATTCCTTATGTCTGTGAGGACGACCTCCTCGTTCACAGTGCGCAACCTCCCCCCGTACACGGGAGTGATAGGGCAGTGAAGGCATTGATGGGCACAACCGCGGCTGGTCTCTACGCCACCGACCAATTTCAGTTCCGTTCCCGTATCCAGCCGAGCATAGTGCTCGAGCGGAGGCAGCAGGTGGCGGGAAGGGGGGAGGAAGTCCTGACGGCCGAGGAACGGCGGCGAACTGCTGGATCTGGTCTGGACCCCAAACAGGCTATCCACCGGCCTGCCGGATAGATACAGCAGGAGGTTTACGAGCGGCTCCTCGAACTCCGCCCCGACTACACTGTCAGCATGAGTCCTCAGAAGATAATCGCCATTCAGCGAGGCGTACAGACCGTAGAAGCAGATGTGGCAGCGCTCATTGACATTCCTCACCCGCTCCGCTAGCTTCACACCCAGGCGGATCGCTGTGTGCATCGGAATGGAGATCCCGACGAAGTCCGCCGCTCGCACCGCACCTTCATCAAAGGGCTGCACGGAGAGATCCAGGCATTCCACCGGCAAGTCTCGGTCCAGGATGTGGGCGGCCGGCGAGGCGAGGCCAAGGGGTTGATGGCCCAACTCATAGACCGAAATCAGAAGGGTCTTCATGGCCCTCGCATCTTTACGACTTGGCGCCAATCACGGGGACACGGCCCCCGCTGTAATATTGAAACATTCGACTGTATTATGTTCCACTTGTAAAGTATAGCACGGGACAAACGGTAGCCAAGCTCGCGGTTTCGCATGAGGTGCCAGAGTTCCGCGCTCTTTATATCCAACCGAGATTGCCGCTGTGCTTGGGGCGCTGCTGGACGCTCTCCTGAGTAGATCTCGCCAATTTCAGCAGCTTGCCGCACAATTCTCTGCTGGGCACCCCCGAAGAGAAGGTGCGGATCGTCCTGGAGGGATTCCGGGGTCAGGCCTGTGCCTTCCTGTGTACGGACACAGCGTAGTCGCTACCCGTGTCCCAAACGTCGCGATCCCAGGTGCTCCATCGCTCGGCGCCCATAAGCCCAGCGCTAGTGGCGAGCTCGTCGTACCGCTCGATGGCCAGCCGACTCCGCATGATCTGGAATCCCGCTATGAGCACTCCACTCGGCTGCAGATGGCGGGCCATGTTCGCAATGACAGCGCCCTCGGTGCCCAGCGTCAAGAAGATCATTACGTTCCCGGCCATCACGATCACGTCGAATGACCGGGAAAGGTCAACGCTCACGAGGTCGGCAAGGTGCCAATCGACATCGGGAGCCTTTTGGCTCGCCGTACGAAGCATCTCCGGGTCGATATCCACGCCTGCCACGTCGACGCCACGCCGTGCCAGCTCACGCCCAACGCGACCCGTCCCGCAACCGGCATCGAGTACCGACGATGGCGAGAACCGTTGCACGAAATTGGCTTCGCCATGGACCTCCTCGCCCGCAGCGGCACGGCGCTCGTACGTCTCGTCGTAGCTGTCGCCCGGGGTGGTCCGGGCCGCCAGCCAGCGGTTCGATGCGTCGGTCAAGCTGGCAACCTTGATGCGGGAATCATCTCCCCTACGACCTCCCGATTGATACGCCGCTGAGTGAGCTCCGCAAGCGGCGGCGGGCTACTTGTGACCTGCCCCTATAAACGCTACCACACGCTATATTAGTAGAGCCATGGCCGTAGTCTCCAGGCATGGCACGCCGTAGCCTCGGCGAGGGCACCCTCCCGTTCAGCGGTAAGGAGATCCAGAACTGCCGTCTCGTCCTCTGCTTACACTTTCGAGAGGGTTTGATCACAGGGGGTCCTGACAGCGCGACTCACATGTCCCCACTAGCAATCATTCCCGGCCATCATCCGCCGTCGGAGACCGGCCCAAACGGCCGAAGATGCCGTAGGCTGCCGCCAGAGCCCACACCAGCTCCAGCCCCACGAAGATGAATGCCCCTGTTGCGATACCGAACCAGACCAGGATGCTGGCACCAAGGACGTTCATCACCTGGTAGATTGTACTTGTGCGGGACATATGCCCGGACAGGTTGGCCAGGAAGCCAACCAGGATCAAGAGAGCGCCAATAATCCCCACCGCAGTCATCATTGCATCTATCCTCTAGAATAGTTTCCGCCCGGTTCGCACAGCGTAGAGGCTTTTGTCGCCTCATTCATCCTCAGGTTACACGCCGGTAGCAGTTAGAACGACGCTCGCGGGGCGGCGATCAGTCCAGCTGAGTCCAGTTACGAACTGTGGTGGGCAATAGAAACCAGACCCCCTACCGTTACTGCAATCTCTGTTCCAACCCCGATCACCGCTCAGTCAAGATCCATCCGCCCCAGAACCGTCTGGGAGCCTTCGTGGCCAGGATTGACTCCATCTTCATCGCTCAACGCTCCCTCCCAATCGGCATGCTGCTGAGGTACCGTGGGTACGGACCGACAGAGTTCGTTGCGCCGACGGAGTTCCGGCGACTAGCGCACTCATCCCTGTTGACTCACGGCACCGGCTCCGGCGCGGGCTCTGGCTCGACCGGCACCGCCTCGGCCCGGATGGAGGCAAACCGCAAGCGCCTGGCAGACGCCTCCCGATAGGGCCGCCCTGTCGGGCTGGCCCACCGCGGGCCGGGCGGATCGTTGCTCGCCCGTGTTGGGTGGTCTACATCACGAGTACAAGGGGCTCGCTGCTTGACCTCTCAGATACGGATTGGATCTTGTCCCTTACAATCCCCAGCCACGATAGGCCCCAGCCACAATGGGCACCGGTCTAGGCGCGGGTGGCTACTCCCTTGATATGCGGCCGTGCGAAGATCATAGGCGGTATCGGAGGCAGCGGCTTTGTCATGTCCAGCTCCTGGATCGAGAAGCCCGCATTCCGGATTGCCCCGGCGGTATCGCGATTGGGGTGACAGCCGGCGGCGAACCATCGCCAGGCCGGCGTAACGAGGTCCTGCCAGAGGGCACCGAACGCGTACTCGTAGCGGACATGTTCGTAGAAGCGGAGCTGACCCTCCGGCTTTAGCACGCGCATTATCTCCGAAAGCGCCTTGGCAGAATCGGTGACCGTGCACAGCACGAGGGTGGACACCGCCGTGTCGAAGGAGCCATCCTCAAACGGAAGCGCTTCGGCGGGGGCCTGTCTCAGCTCGATAGAGCGGCCGATCTCCCGGGCCCTTCGCTCAGCCCTGCGTAGCATGAATGGGTCGGGCTCTGTGGCCACGACCTCGACATCGTCCGGATAGTATGGGAAGCTGCTTCCCGTGCCGGCGCCGATCTCTAGTATCCGGCCGCCGGCGCCACCGACGATCTCCTGGCGGACGCCCTTCATATAGGAGCGCTCAGCACGGGCCATCAGCCGGTCGTATACGGCAGCAAACCACTGGTGACTCTTTTCAGGCGCCATTCGCATCCACCTGACTGAATCGTTTCGTCATAGTATATCTGTTTTCACCTCTTGGAGGCGGCCACAGATCGTCATGACGCAAGCCGTCTAGATACGGATGGAGAGACCCACACCCTACTTCTTTGGCTGGGTGTCTCGTGGCCGGATGCGCGATCGGCCCTAGGCGATGGCACTTGAGCTGGAGCTTGGGCTAACGCTCACAGGTTCACCGGACCGGCTTCTTCCCGTCTGGTCCGTCCAACCCCCAGCCGCCGGGCCAGAATCGTCGCCTGGATGTTGAAGCCGCCACCAGCGTGGTGGCTGGAGAAGGCGCCGCGCTGCTGTCGCTCGAGCATCCCCTCTTCCGGTGCGTAGGCCAGGTCCTGCGTGAGGGCATAGTATCCCAGGATATTCTGCACCGCCCGCGCGAAGCTGTGCGGGTGCCCCTTTCGCCAATGGTTCAATTGCGGTCCCTCATGGCCCATAGGGATGCGGCTGTTTCTCATCCAGAAGTTCCGGAGCCCGAACAGCCTCTCCGTCTCGCGCTCGATGTAGACCCGGGCGAATAGATCGCGAAGCCCTTCGTGCTCGAGCAGCGACTCACCCTTCGCCTTCATCTCCTTGAGGAAGGCGATAACGGCCTGCAGCTGCTTGTCCGTCCCAATGCTTCCCCCACCGCCGTGCTCCAGCTCCATATTGCTCGTGGCCACCGTCGTCCAGGCCTCGTTCTCCGGGCCTATCCGGCAGGAGACCGGCACCTGCACGTTGTCGAAGAACAGGCCGCCCTTGAAGCCGCTAAGCAGGTTCATCGGCACCACGGTGATTCCCGGGAGATTGGCGGGGATCATCAGATAGGTCAGGTTCTGGTGGCGTTCCCCCCCTGGATCCGTGTTGACCAGGGTCCAGAGGAAATCGGCCGGGTAACGGTTGGCGACGAAGACTTTGTTCCCGTTTACGATATAGTTATCGCCCTCCAGGACCGCCCGTGTCTGGGCGCTGGCCAGGTCCGTGCCCCCCTGGGGTTCCGTTAGAACCTGCCACGTCGATGCCTCGCCGGTTAGGATGGGTCGCGCAAACCGTTGTCGCTGCTCCTCGCTACCCCACACCAGGATGCAGCCTGACGCCATGTGGCCGAGGTCTTGCAGGTTTGGTATGCCCCGCTGCTCCAACTCCTGCGCGATAATGATCGCGTGGTCCGGTGTCAGAGCGCCGCCGCCGTACTCCTTGGGAGCCGTCGGATACAGCCATCCCTGCCCTCCCAACTTGCGTCGAAAGCTAAACCGCCGCTGCCACTCCTTGTCGTCGTAATCGGCATCCTCGGCGTAGGTATCGGTCAGCGAAAAGTCGGGGCGGTTTTGGTCCAGCCAGCCCGACACCTCGCTGCGGAACGCCTCCATCTCCGGGGAGAACGTGATCTCGAAATCCATGATTGACCTCTCCTAGCGCGCTTAGGGCGACCCCAAACGGTGAGCACGAGTATAGCAGCGCGTCCTGGCGGGCACAATGCCCGCCCGCGTCGGCACTTGCCCACCACAGCGAGGCGGCCGGCGCCGGAATGGGCGGGGCCCGAGACCCTCCCGCGGAAGCTGGCCTTTCAAATGCGGGTCCCTAACCACCCTGGAGACAGGCAGCAGCGGCAGGTGTATGACTCGCCCTGGGAGCGCAGGTGCGGCCAGGACTCGGCACCAGCCATCGCCTTGTAGATCGCCCTCAGGGCTTTATCGCTTTCTCAACCGGTTGCCAACAACCCAGAGCCCGCCCATGCCTAGAAAGCCCAGCGCCAGGGCCGGTGTAACCCCTGCTGCGCTCGAGACCGGCGAACCGGAAACAGGGCTGCTCGCGGTGACCTCAACGGCAATACCGATGTCCGGACAGGGCTCGATCTGGGAGACTGAGAGCCCCGCCACGGAGCGCAGAATCTTCAGCGAGTCCACAGAGTCTACATCGTCGTCACAGTCCACATCGCCGAACAGGGAGGCAACCTCGCTGCCGATCTCTGGGCAGGGCTCGTTCTGGCTCACGGACAGCCCGGCCACATGCCGTAACTCCTTGAGGGAGTCGACGGAGTCGACATCGCCATCACAGTCAACATCGCCCTGTCCGGGAAGGGTAGGTGGTCCGGCATAAGTGCGGAAGGCAAAATCACCGACGGCAAACGCGAAATCGGTGAAATTGCTCCGTCCAGGCGGATAGAGGTCCGGATCGGCAGTGGTGCACGGGCCGCCAAACGCACTACCGCAGGTGCCCGTCCAGGCGAACGTCGCAGACTCTGGGATTTCGAGAACGAGCATGGCGTTGGGTTCTGTATAGATCGTCGTGGGCAGCTCTAGGTGGACCCACTGCCGCCCGGGAGCTGTGGTTGTTGTCGCTAATGCCGAGGCTAGCACCTCTCCCGGTGTTGCGGCGGTGCCCGCGAGGATATTGACTTGGAAGGTTATTCCAGTACCGATGGAAAGGCAGACGTCAACGGCGGTAAGCCCAGATTTTGACGGCACAAACTCTTGGCGAATCGAACCCCCGCTAGATATGGTTGCCCGGAAGTTCATCGCGTTACATTCGGGGTCGCCAGTCAGGGCTTGATCGAGGGTGCCGTGAGCTTGCAGGCGCTCGTATCCGAAGAGGGCTGAAACAAGCACCGCCAATACGGCAAAACCGATTAGCTTGATGAGGATTGGCCGTCGCATCTCCGCCTCCGAGCTGGCTGCTGCATAGCGAGCTAACCCATCATACTCTAGTGTGCTCCGGCTCTAGTGTGCTCCGGACTGTTTCACAATCATGACTGAACACGTCGCGATTCAACGGCTAGCTATAACGTTCAGTACGCCGAACCCGATGGTCGGCAGACTGAATCTAGTCCAGCGACGTGGCTGACAGCTAGTCCCCTCGCTTGCCCTGCAGCAGCCCCAGTTTGATGGCCTGCGCTGCCGCTTCGGACCGCCTTGAGAGTCCCAGCTTATCGAGGATACGGATGACGTGATTGCGGGCGGTGTAAGGACTGAGGAACAGTTTTGCGGCGATCTCCTTATTGGTGCAGCCCTGTGCTATAAGCGTGAGAACTTCCTTCTCCCGCTCCGACAGGACGTCCTCTGGTTTGGAGGGCGCCTGACTCAGCTCCGCAAGGCGCTCGATCACCTCCCGGGTGATGCTGGGCTCCAGCAGGGATTCGCCCCTTCCAGCGGCCTGAATCGCCGCCACTAGATCCGCATGGCTAATATTCTTGGTCAGAAAGCCGGTGGCCCCAGCCATGATGGACGCGAGGACCGCCTCTCGCTGGCCGTATGACGTGAACATGATGACCTGGGTTTCAGGCAGCCCGGCGCGAATCTCGCGGCAGGCGTCAATGCCGCTGGCGTCATCCCCTTCGCCCATTCGGATATCCATGAGAACTACATCCGGCCGCAGCGCCTCAGCCTTAGCCCGAATCCACCGAAGGACGGCCTTGGGGACAGTCCTTGAAGAAGCCATCGGGTGCTCCTCTGAATCTGGGATAATGGTTTTGGAACAGAAACCAGCCCGGAAACAAGGAGCACCCAATAGATGCTGCCACAGAACAAACCCGACCGTATCCGCATCCTCTTTGACGACCATCGCCTGGTGGCCAATGCCGGCCTGCTCCTGCCAGCCACCCTAGCCCGGCACCTGGGCCTGCGGGAACTCGTCGACCATCACCTTGACCTCGGCGGAGCGCCGGGACGGGCGAACACTGGGGACAAGATGCTGACGCTGGTCGCTTCCGCGCTGGCAGGCGGCGACTGCATCGACGACGCCGATGCGCTGCGCGCTGGTGGGACGGTCGGTGTTCTAGGCTGCGTGGTCAAGGCGCCATCCACCCTGGGGACCTTCCTGCGCAGCTTCCGGTGGGGGCATGTCCGTCAACTCGACCGCGTGAGCCGCCAGTTGTTGGCCCGGGCCTGGGCCGCTGGGGCCGGACCCGGCGACTCGCCCCTGACCATCGACCTGGACTCGACCATCTGCGAGACCTATGGACTGGCCAAGGAGGGAGCGCGCCACCACGGCTATACCGGCGCCCGCGGCTATCACCCGCTGCTGGCCATTGCCGCCGGCACCGGCGAGGTGCTGATGTCCCGGCTGCGCGAGGGCCGGGCCAACACCGCCCGTGGCGCCGCCCACTTCCTGCGTGAGACGGTGGGGCGGGTGCGCTACGGCGGGGCCAGGGGACAACTCACGGTGCGGGCCGACAGCGGCTTCTACGCCCACACTGTCGTTGCCGCCTGCCGGGAAATGGATGTCCGCTTCTCTATCACCATCCGCCAGCGCGCCAGCCTGCGGGACCTGATCGAGGCGATACCAGAGGAGGACTGGACTCCCATTCCCTACTGGATGGACGGCGCCGCCGATGTCGCCGAGACGACTTACACCCCGTTCCAGACCAAGCCGGACGCCGCGCCGGTGCGGCTCATTGTCCGGCGGGTGAAGCCGACGCCCGGTTCCCAGCTCGCCCTCTTCGCCAGATACAGCTATCACGCCTTCATCACCGACCGCGATGGGGAGACGCTGGAACTGGAGGCCGATCATCGCCGCCACGCCGAGGTCGAGAACGCCATACGCGACCTCAAGTACGGCGTCGGGCTGAACCACATGCCGTCGGGGCGCTTCGCCGCCAACGGCGCCTGGCTGGCGGTCCAGGTGATGGCGCATAACCTGGCCCGCTGGACAGCCCGCATCGGCCTGGGTCAGCAGATCGTGACCACCAAGACCCTCAGGCGGCGGGTCTTCGCTCTCGTGGGACGGATCACCCGCTCGGCGCGCCGCCTCACTTTGCATCTCCCCCGGCGCTGGCCTTGGGAAACCCAGTTCAGTCGCGCCTTGGCCCGGCTGCAAGCCATTCCATTCCCGGCCTGACGGCCAGCCTGCAACTGACCCAACGTCCCCGCAATCTCGCGCCACCCCGGTCGCGAGAGTCCCCTGCTGCGTATCCTCTCGCCATCCCGCGCATCGCAACTCCCGCATAGGGCCTTAGGGGCCCTGTGCGGCGACTGAAGACCGTCCGCCGGCCTCCCATCTACCCCAAGACCCCAGGCCATCTCCCCTGTAGCTCCCTCACCCACCCCCTTCCGCTGTCCTCACGCCGTCCATCCGTGTCCTTCGGTGGATTCGGGCTTAGTAAGCGACTCACCGGCGTTGGCAGCCTCGCCCACGATCTCGAGCCCTGGTTCATCCTCCAAGACCGTTCGCAGGCCAGCCCGCACGATCGCGTGATCGTCCACGATGAGGACACGTAGCGTCTTCGGGTGTTCGCTCATGTCGATCTCCTACTCGGCGATTGGCAGCGTTACCCGCACCGATGCGCCTCGGCCAGGGTCGCTATTGATCTCCACATCTCCTCCAAGCTGAACTGCTCGCTGGCGGATATTGCTTAGCCCTCGGCCTGCCCTGGAATCCGCATCAACACTGAAACCACAGCCATTATCCCTGACCTCCAGCGAGACCGAGCTATCGAAAAACGCGAGGAAGACGTTTACCTCGGAGGCGTCGGCGTGGCGGTAGACGTTGGCCAGCGCTTCCTGGGCTATCCGATAGAGGGAGCTGCCAACGGCCAGCGGCACCTGCCGCTCTTCTCCCGCCACTTCTATCCCTACCTTCAGGCCTGACACGGTGCTGAACTCCCGAATCTGACTCCGAATCGTGGCAGAGAGGCCGGCCTCTCCCGAAAGGAGCGGCTTCAGGTCGAAGATGTAATGGCGCACCTCAAGCAGGGTCTCCTTCGCCAGCCCGACCAGCCTGCCCAGGCGCTCTCCGAGCCTACGATCGTCGGCCGCTACGTCGGCCTCCTTCTCCAGATTCAGCGTCAGCATGTAAATAGACTGGGCGATGCCATCATGGATCTCGCGGGCGATGTGGCTGCGCTCCTCCTGGGCGGCCAGCTCCTCTCGTTCCTTCTGAAGACGGACGTTCTCCGCCAAGGCCTGCCGGGCCCGCTCCCGCTGTTCACTCAAGCGACGAGTCAGCTGCGAGAGGTACTGGACGAGGAGCACCGCCAGGAGGGGCGTCATAAGGACGCCGGCCAGCCGGCTAACATCTTCCTGGAGCCAGGGGCCGTCGGTGCCCTCGCCGGCGATGGAGATGATGCCCATGTAAGCCCCGATGTAGGCAAGGAGGAGAAGACCGGAGCGGCGCCAGCCCATCAGGAAGGCAGGGACGAGCAACGAGGTAACGGCGCAGTGGTAGTAGGGAGAGCCCCAGCCGCCGCTGAAGTAGAGGACGGCCAGCACTAGACCGAAATCGACGAGGCCCAGGGCGATTAAGTCGTCGCGATGCCCTAGGCGGGCACCGATAGCCTTGCGGAGGCGCGGCTGGAGGAGCGGCACGTAGAGGGTGGAAGCCAGGACCTGGGCGAAGGTCAGACCCAGCAGGAGCGGCTCGTGGCGGGTGTTCTCCTCAATCCGATTGGCGAAGGCGACGATGACCAGGGCGATAGCCCAGGCGCCAAAACGCACGGCGAAGAGAAAGGGCAGCACACCGGTAAGCCCTTCGCCTCCGGCCTTAGGCCTTGGCCGCGCCTTGCGCCGCAACTTAGGCCTTATCGATATCCGACGGCGGGCAGCTTCCATGGTTGAGCGCTAGCACTTTAGCAGTCGACGTGTACGGCGTCAATCGCCCTTCCTTCATCAGGCAAACAGACCTCGTTCATACCGCTTCGGCGATGGAGACGGTGTTGACCCCGTTGGCCGTGACTTTTTCCTGTACCACCCGCAAGCCGGCTCCCTCTAGGATCTGCCTGAACGCCTCCGGCGGGTGGTAATAAGTGTAGATCTCCAGCTCTTCCCCCATCGCCGAGTGCTGGTGAGAGGCGAAATTGTCGATGAGCAGTACCGACCCCGGCTCCATCACTACCTGACGGAAGAAACGCACCAGCCGCTCCAACTCCTCCAGGGTCAGCCAGGCCGTCAGGCCGATGCAATTGACTACGTGGAACTTGATGTCAGCCTCGGCCCGCGCTGTGAGCCCCGCCGGGTCGAAGATATCCTCCCGGTAAAAGGTCCCACGTACTGCCGCGGTCTCCAAGCGACGCCGGGCCTCAGGTATCACGTCGCCTTGGAAGTCGATGTCCAGAGCGTGGAACTCCACCCTCTCCAGCGAGGAGGCGTCACGCCGCCGCAGCTCCTCCGCTGCCTGGATGAGGTCGCGACAGAGGCCGCAGGGGGCCGAGAGCACCCGCACCTGCCCCTTGTCGCGCTCTGCATGCCGCGCGATCTCTTCGACTAGCGACTCGGTGACGAAGCGCAGGCGTTCCCGCAGGGCCACGTGGAGGGGGAAATTGAGGACGCGACGATCAGCCCACCGGCCCAGCGGTCCCAGCCAACTAGACGGACGATCCTCATAGGCCCGATCAGTTGTGAAGGCGTCATACTTGCGGCGGGTCACCATCCAGGCATAGTTGCTGGGAAGGTTAAGAAGATATTGTGGCTTGAAGGCCAGCCTCATAGCCAGCCTCCAGGTAGAGGTTGCCGCCCGGGCGGCGTGGCGCGCCGGGCTCAGGCTAGGCGCTTCCGATATTCGCTCGTTGCTTGTCATGCTCTCCTCCTTCTATTCCTTTCGTGGCGGGTCAGTCTTGACCAGCCAGGGAAACACGATAGCCGCTCCTAACGATACGACCCAGAGAATCCGGCTCGCGGCATGGGTAGAGCTGTCGGTAGCGATCTCAAAGCCAGTCGAGACGTTGTAGTCGCTTGTCATAGCAACGCTGGAGCCCTCTGCCACGTAGATCAGAGCTAGGACTGCCACCCGGACAGCCCCCAGAGTGCCGGCTACCAGCGCCGCGTAGCGGACCCCCCGCTGCCGCGACGACAGCCACAGGAATGGCACGAGATTGAGCAGCCCCGGCAAGAGGGTAGGCAGGACGTTCTGCACCGGGCACTCCCAAGATTTTTCAAACACGGAACACTCCTGCACAAGAACGCAGCTGCCATGATCCACGAGGCCGCTTAGCAGGTGCTCTGTCCATGGCACTGTCGCGATCGGTATTAGCAGGATCCAGAGGAACGGCCAGGCGTACGGGCGTGCGCGGCACCATTTCCACGCATCCCATAACAGATACGGCAGCCCGAATATGAAATACATAGCGCCCTCCTTTGTGGTCATCGCCTTCGATGCTAGCGGTCGCCCGGACCGCTAGCATCGGAGGTGAAGGACAAAGCAAGTACGGAGGTGGAGAAATGAGCGCTGTTCTAAGATACGTCGGGCTAGGTCTGCTGCTCGCTGTACGCGTCATCGGGCTCGGCGGGCTCCTCGTGCTCCTCCTGTACCTCGGGATCATCGTGCTGCTTCTTGTTTCCGCGCTGTTCCATTAGGTTTGCTGTTGGCCATCCGTGTCATCGTGGCTCTTGCGGGCGCGGCCTGGCGGTCAGCTGGATCAAATGAGGCGATAGGAGGTGAATGCCATGGCAGTGTATAGCGTCAAGCCCGCCTTTCAGAGGTCGCTCCGCCTGGCGGAGGATGCCCTGGTAGCGCGGGGCGTTCACCCGGACGTCATCACCTTCTCCGCCCTGTCCATTTCGGTGGCCAGGGGTGCGGCTTTCGTCCTGGCCGGACGATACCCTTGGCTGCTGCTGGCGGCGCCGGCGGTGGCTCTGCTGCGGACGGCCCTCAACGCCCTGGACGGGCTGGTGGCCAAGCGCACCGGCAAGGCGCGGCCCTGGGGCGAGGTCCTCAACGAGTTCTCGGATCGCCTGGCGGACGTGGCCCTTTTGGGCGGGCTGGCCCTCTCTGGGCTGGCCAGCGGCTACCTGGCCGTCGCCGCCATCGTGGCGGTGCTCCTTGGCAGCTACTTGGGCACCCTCTCCAAGGCCGCCGGTGCCCCGCACCAGTATGGCGGCGTCCTGGGCAAGGCTGATCGCATGATCCTGTTGTCGCTGGCGGCGCCGCTAGCTTTCTTCCTGAATGCGGAAATCGTCCTCGACGCCTTCTTCGCCATCGTACTGGTGGGGTCGGCCCTGACCATAGTGCAGAGGGGAATAAAGACACATGCCGATCTTCAACCCGGTAGCTAATTCCCTGTTCCTGCCCACGGCCTACGTCTTCGGCGGCCTGCTGGCGGTCGGCCTGGGCGGGATCCTGGCCGCCCAGCGGGGAAGCATTGGTCGCATCACCAAGAGCGTGCTGTTCCAGCGCTGGCGGAGCTGGCTGGCTATCGCCCCGATCTTCGTGCTGGCGGTGCTGGCCGGCCCGCTGAGCACCGCGGCCCTAATAGCCACAGCAGCCCTAGTCGCTCTGTTCGAATACGCCCGCATTACCAAGGTGGCAGGCTGGCAACGGATCATCCTGCTGGCTTCGGGCGTGGCGATGGTGGCGGTGGCGCTGGCGACACCAAACGCCCTGTTAACGGTGCTGGTGGCGAGCCTGCTGGCCATGGCCGTAGCAGCCCTCAGGGAGGCCACGGGCGACGGCTTCCGCAGCCTGGCTGTGGCCTTCCTGGGCCTGGTGTACATCCCGCTGCTGCTGGCCCACGCTGTCCTCATTGTCGATGGCATCGAGGGCGGCAGCGGGCTGCTGTTGGCCCTGGGCCTGGCGGTGGCCATGAGCGACGTGGCCGCTTTCACCTGCGGCAAACTGTTCGGCCGCCGCCCACTAGCACCCAGGCTGAGCCCCAACAAGACGTGGGCCGGCGTTGGCGGCAACTTCCTGGGAGCCTACGCGGCCTTCGCAATCATGCACTTCGCCCTGCCAGACATCCCGCTCTGGGCGCAGGCCGTGCTGCCGGCGACGGTTGCCGTGGCCGACGTGGCCGGGGACCTGTTCGAGTCGCTCCTCAAGCGGTCGTTCGCCGTCAAAGACGCCGGCAACTGGCTGCCGGGCTTCGGCGGGCTCCTGGACCGCGTCGACAGCCTGCTGTTCGTGCTGCCGGTCACCTACTACTTCATTTTGGCGGTCAGATAGGGGGTGTGATGGCGATGGCGACGATGGATTTCCGACCTAGCTCGCAGCGCTGGTGGCAGGGCCGGTGGGCCAGCCGGCTGCGTGACTGGCTCCAGCGGTTAATCCTGTTCCCTGTACTGCGTTTGTTGTGTCGGCCGCTGCTGGTGGAGGGGATCGAGCATCTAGCAGCCGTGCCGGGGCCGGTCCTCCTGGCGGCCAACCACAGTAGCCACTTCGATACTCTCCTGGTCCTGAGAGCGCTCCCCCCCGAGATCCGCGGCCGGGTCACGGTAGCGGCGGCGGCGTCCCTTCTTGTCAACGCCTTTCCTCTCCAGCGAAGCGGCAACGCCCACCGCAGCCTAGGCCGCTGCGCCGACCTTATCCAGAGCGGCTGGTCGCTGCTCATCTACCCGGAGGGCACGCGCTCTCTGGACGGCACCATCCAGCGCTTCAAGGGAGGCGTCGGCCTGCTGGCGACTAGCCTCGGCGTGCCAGTCGTGCCCATCCACCTGGAGGGCGCCCACAGCGTCATGCCCAAGGGAAGGTGGTGGCCCCGGCGGGCCCCGGTGACGGTGCGCATTGGAGAGGCGGCCGCCTACCCGCCGCGATCGCACCCCATCGCCGTAGCCAGCGACTTGCGGTCGCGGGTACAGGCCCTGGCGGCCAGCCCTCCTACTGGGGAGGAGGCCAGAGCTGCCTAATCGTACAGATACTTTGAAGGCGATGAGAGCGACCAGCGCGCTCAAACATGCTGCGGCGCCAGAATATCGCGACCATGTCCCATGTGATCGCAGACTTGGCCGCGTCTGGCAGATTGACGCGCTGACCTGATTGAATCAGCATTGAGGGCGAGCAGGGGCATCCTAGGGACCAGTGGGGACGGGAGCGAAGAACATGACCACCAGCGCGAACACGGCGGCGAGGAGGGGGTGGCCGCGGCTCAGGCGGCGGCTCAGGCGATGGAGGACCGCGCTTCTCTTACTGCTTGCCATCGCGGTGCTGGGAACCGCCGCTCTTATCGGGGGCGGCTGGTACTACTCCGACATTCTGAAGGACGGAGCCCTGGTCCCGGATTATGATCCCGAGAAGCTCGACCTGCGGGTAGTCGCTCTGACCGAGAGCGCGGTGACGCTAGGTGTGACGTCGGAGACGGACACCGATGGAGATTGGAGAGAGGACGGCATCTTTGGATTGGAGGGGGCGAACGGCTATGACCAGGTCGGCGCGATTCTGGAAGCGGACGACGAACAAGTGGTGCGTGAGTTCTTTCCCCTCCAGGGAACCCCGGAGGTCGGGGATCTGGTGCGCTTGGACAGCTTCGCCTATCCTGGCGATCCGCTGCAGGCGTTCGGGATTGGCTTCGAGAAGGTGACCCTCGCCTCCCAGCTGGGGGAGTTCCCCGCCTGGTTTGTGGACGGCCCCGGCGACACCTGGGTCATCTTTGTGCACGGCAAGGGCGCCGATCGGCGGGAGGCGCTACGAATGCTGCCCACCGTTATCGGAATGGGATTCCCCTCTCTGATCATCACCTACCGGAACGACCTGGAGGCGCCACCGGGCCCGGACGGCTACTACCGGTACGGGCAGACCGAATGGGAGGAGCTTGAGGCTGCAGCGGACTACGCGATTCAACGTGGCGCGGATGAGCTGATCCTGGTCGGCTACAGTATGGGCGGGGCGATAGTCGTGAACTTCCTATACGAGTCGCCCTTGGCGGAGCGGGTGGCCGCCGTCATCCTCGATGCACCGCTGCTCGATTTCAGTGCGACTATCGATCTGGCAGCGGCCCAGAGAAACGTGCCCGGCTTCCTGACGACAGTAGCCAAACGGATCGCGGGCCTTAGGTTCGACATCGACTGGGGCGAGCTGAACTATCTGAAGCGCGCTGACGAACTGGCCGTCCCTATTCTTCTGTTCCATGGCGAGGCAGATGAGACAGTGCCCATAAAGACGAGCGACGCGCTCGCACAAGCTAGGCCCGATATCGTGACCTACGTGCCTGTTGAAGGCGCGGACCACGTACGCTCCTGGAACACGAACCCCGATGCCTACGAGTCGGCCCTCCGGGATTTTCTGGCTGGGGTGGCCGGTCCGCGCTAGAACAAGGAGGAGGCGGAAGCGAATGAGGACCCTAGTCGATCTTCTGCGCACATCCACCGAAAGGTTCGGACCGGCGACGGCGCTGCTGATCAGGCCAGGTCTCCGCGTTCAGCGCTGGAGCTATGACAAGCTCTGGCTGGTGGCCGGTCAGGTGGCTACCCTGCTAGGCGAGTTAGGTGTGGAGAGAGGCGATAGGGTGATCCTGTGGGCTCATAATTGTCCAGAATGGGTCGCGGCCTTCTTTGGGTGCCAACGGGCAGGCGTCATCGTCGTTCCGCTCGACGTCAGAAGCAGACCGGATTTCGTCAGGCAGGTGGCGTCCCAAACGGAGGCACGGCTCGCCTTCCTATCGCGGTCGATACCGCGTGACATGAGTGGGCTGAGCGTACCGAGGATATACCTGGAGGAGCTGGAGACCACCGTCTCTGGTAAAAGACCTCCCTTCGAGGAAGCGCCGGTAGGTGAGGAGGAGATCGCCGAGATCATGTACACGTCTGGCACCACTGGCGATCCCAAGGGGGTCATCCTCACCCACCGCAACATCATCAACAACGTGGAGGCAGCCAGCCACTATATACCTGCTAGGCCCTCGTATCGCATGCTTTCGCTGCTGCCACTAAGCCACGTCTACGAGCAGTCTGGGGGCCTCTTCGCTGCTCTCCGGGGCGGCGCCGCCTCGATCTATCCCGTTAGCCGGCAGCCCGCCGTAATCTTCAAGGCGCTGGCTGAGAATCAGATTACCACCTTGCTGCTGGTTCCTCAGGCACTCCGGCTCTTCATGAACGCTATCGAGCGGGAGGTCGAGAGGAAGGGGAAGCTGTGGCAGTGGCGGCGCTTGCACTCCCTGGCCCCTCACTTGCCGATGGCGGTCCGCCGGATGCTGTTTCGTTCTGTGCATCGTCGCCTGGGAGGGCGCATCAAGTTCATCGGCTCTGGTGGCGCCTATCTCGATCCGCAACTGGCCCAGCAGTGGGAGAACATGGGCATCCCCGTGGTGCAGGGATACGGAACGACCGAGACGGCACCAATTATCAGCACCAACAGCCTGGAAAAGCGGCAGCCAGGGTCAGTGGGGCGAGTGTTGCCCGGCCAGGAGGTTACAATCGCCGCTGATGGCGAGGTTCTCACCCGCGGCCCAAATGTCTTTCAGGGCTACTGGCGAGCGCCGGAGGCCACCGCAGCGGCGTTCAATGAGGGGTGGTACAGAACCGGCGACCTTGGCCATTTTGATGAGGAAGGACACCTCTACCTCAAGGGCCGCAAGAAGGACCTCATCGTCCTGGCCAATGGCCAGAATGTTTACCCCGAGGATATCGAGGGGGTTCTAGCGAAGCATCCCGAGGTGACTGATGCAGTGCTGCTGGGTCTTCCTAAGGATGGCGGCACGGTGGAGGTGCACGCTGTCCTCCTCATGGAGGATGGCGCCAAAGCCGCGACCGCTATCGCTGAAGCCAACCGTCAGCTTGCCAACCATCAGCGGATTCAGGGCTTTACGCTTTGGCCAGAGGAGGACTTCCCGCGTGCCCACACCCTTAAGGTAAAGAAACACCTGGTGCTGGAGTATCTCACCGACGCTCTCGCCGACAAAAGACCGGCGACCCCGCCGCCACCCGAAGCGACGGAGACGGCGAGCGACCTTCAGCGCATCGTGGCCGAGCTGACTTCACTACCATCGGCAGAGATCAGCCGCGACAAGACTCTCGGGGACGACCTCAACATCGACTCCTTGGGGAGGGTTGAGCTGCTGTCGGCGATAGAGGAGGAACTGGGCATCTATCTGGACGAGACCCAGGTAGGCCCCCAAACGACGGTGGCGCAGTTGGAGCAGCTCCTGGCTGAAAGGGGAGAAGCGTCACCGCAAGTGCGCTTTTTCCAGTGGCCGTTGGCGCCGTGGTGCAGGGTAGTCAGAGAGCTGACCTTGCGCCTGGCAGTATTCCCCTGGCTTATGTCCCAGTTTCGAACCCGGGTGGAAGGATTGCAAAACCTGGATTCAGTCCATGATCCTGTCATTTTCGCTGCTAACCATAACGTCCGCTGGGATAGCCTCTTGATTCTCCAGGCCCTGCCCGGGAAGTGGCGGCGCAGGCTGACTTACGCCAAGATGACCGAGGTGTCCATACACCGGCGATGGATAGACGTGCTCGCGTCTATTGTTGTCAACGCCTTCCCTCTATCCAGGGAGAGGGTGGTCCGACCCAGCCTCATGCATATGGGAATCCTGCTGGACGACGGCTGGTGCATCGGCATCTTTCCAGAAGGTGTGCAAGATATAGGCGGCGATATTCAGCAGTTTAGGAGTGGGACGGGGCTAGTCGCAGTCGAGTGTAATGCGCCTGTCGTACCTGTGCGGTTGAGCTATGTGAAGCGAGGCCTCAGCTGGCTCGCTATACCCCTACGACAGGAAGTGGTAGACATCAAGTTCGGGAAACCGCTCACCTTCCCCGCCCACGTTTCCTACCAGGAGGCCACCGCTCGTATCGAAGAGGCGGTGAGGAAACTGGCCGATTGACGCTCTGAGATAGCTGAGCCGCATCGCCGCGGTGGTACCCATGACGCAACCGGTTGGGAGGCTGTTGAGCCGGAGGCATCCGTAGGTTCTCCATCCCCTCTCAGCCGGGTGCTATCATAGAATCGCCATGCGCATCCTCGCCCTCGACGTTAGCACCGGCACCCAGGATATCTTCCTCTTCGATTCGGCCCCGCCGGTGGAGAACCCCTCCAGATGATCAAGCCCTACCCCACCCAGATCGCCGCCGGCCGCATCCGACGGGCCCGCCGTCGCGGCCCGCTCGTCGCCCTCATCGCCGGCCCATACCGCGCCGTTCTCATCAACATCTTCGGTGCATGACCCGCGTCGACATCATCGCCCAGGGCATCATCGACGCCCACAAACAGATGGCCGTCCGTATCTCCATCGTCGTCCGCCTCGCCGGCACCAACCTAGAGGAGGACGAACGCATCCTCCGCCAGTCCGAGCTCCCCCTCATCCGTGCCGCCGACCTGTTCTTGGTTTAGCAATGAAGCCAGGCACGAACGATACACGGGGCTCTCCGGGCATGAACATCTGCGAGCGACTCGCTGCCCGCGGCTTCTGGTCAGGGCATATGATCCCGAGGTTCACCTCGATGATGAGACCTCATTCGGTGATGGGGCGCGATATCGAGAAGTGTGTCATGCGATTGATGATTCAGAGCTCTTGATCCTTATGACCGAGTGGGACGAGTTTCGCGAGCTGAGATTCGATCGCGTGCGGTCCTTGATGGCGGCGGCAAGAATCGATCACATTCGGCCTTCCCAGATGCGTGCACGATGCCGTGAACGCGGGCTTCAGCATACGGAGTGAGCAGCGTTATGCGGGCAGGGCGGTCATGTTCGCATCCACAGCCGAATTTGTTTCGCAGTTTCTAGTTTTCTGTCATGTCATTTACGGCTCGTGCAGGGCCTGCTAGAGCACTCGGTTGATGTGGGCCTCGAGTTCTTGCGCCCACTGACGCCGGATGCAACTCAGGATTTGGTTGGACGGGCGCGGATTGGGCGCTGGTGGTGCCGAAGCGGACGCAGGGTCCCAGTTCGGTCGCCGACGCGAAGGCTTCTTCTTGATGGAGCCGCACCGACATTCATGGCGCCCTACCGCTGCAAGATCGGATCTTGCAGCGTCATTCTGTCCTGCCCACCTTTTGAGGCGCGTTCCGCCTTGAAAGAGCTCTCAAGGTCGTGGCCCGGGCCACCTGACTTTCGTCGCTGGTCTCGAGCTGGCTTCCGCCCCGTCCCTTCCAGAGATAGGTGGAGGAAGACGGCAATGCGATGCTTGCACAGGTGGCCTCTGCCGTGCCGCACGTAGTCGGAGCATTCGCAGGCATCATCGCGCACCGTGTAGAAGCGCAGACCGTCCTCGGAGCCTACGCGCCATTCGTCGCTCCCCACTTTCTCGACAGGGCGGAGGAGCAGGAGGAAGGCCGCCTTCTCCAGCCGACTCGTGAGATGAGGCCGGGCCCTGGACGCATCCTCGACAAGGAGTCTGAGCTCCTCGATGGTCCCTATCACCTGTTGGTGTCCCCATTCGATGCATCGTCCGGCACGCTGGCGTCGCGACCTTCGACCTGCCGCAATTCGGTGAGGGCCCGGCCATAGGCCCTCAGGACGGCGATCGCCAGAGCTCTCGGCCTAGGCTCTTGGCCGCGCTCCAGGATGACTGTTCCGTGGTCGTCGCGGGCCCACGCTGACCGCCAGCGAGACTCTCGGGCCCGCCCCGTGACCCGCCGCTGACCATCATCGATGTGTGCTACGACCTCGAAGTCGGCGTCAGTCTTGATGATGCAGACGGACCGTCGGGGTAGGGGCGGGCGTACGCCGGCCAGGCTGTCGGGGGCCCGCGACTCGTGCTGGCTTGAGGCTGCCCCGTTTCGTCTGACCTCCATCTCTTCGCGGTAGGCCTTCTCGGCGCTCTAGCGGTAGCGGCCCCTGGCTACAAGCCCTATCTCCAGGAGTGAGGCCAGGCAGTTCTGACCCACGAAGTAGTGGCGGCCTTCCGTCGAGTCCTTCAGGCCGAAAAGCGTGCTGGGGAGAGTGGAGCCGCAGGCGTCGCAGCTGCCGTCCTAGGGATCGCGCACGGCCTTGGCCAGGCGCCCCAGCCGCTTCCCCGCGGCAAAGGCGCGCAGCCGGTCGTCGTATGTTTCCGTCGTCATGATGAGGCCTCCTGGACAGATGGGGCGGGCAGATCGCAGCCGGGGCAGTCGCCGGGCCGGACCACACGCCTGAGCTTGGTGCAGTAGACCCGTAGCCACTGGCAGCGCTGAGGATCGCTGCCGGGAGCGCTCGGGTCGTCCTGTTTCGCCCCGGCTATGCTGATCTCGTCACGAAAGTCTGATATGGAGTAGCCCGGGTACTGTGCCTTGCGATCCTCGGCGTAGGCCAGCCAGAAGTGGGGGCCGTCGGTCTCGCTGGCCACGACATACCAGGTGACCTCTTGAAGGCTTGAATTTTGCATTTGATTGCAAAATTGGCCGTCTTTGCCCATGAAGAAGACCTCCCAGACCCGGGCCAGGTTGTAGGCCTGTCGCCAGCCGATGCCGAAGGCGCGACCCATCGCCTCCCAGGCCCGGTCTCCGTAGACGCTGCGGCGCTTCGCCTCCCAGAGGACGGCTGCCTGGGCCTTCCAGCTGTGCTGATCCAGTGTGCTGAGGTGGCTGAAGAGGTCGACGAGCTGGTCGTCAGTGAGATAAGGTATGCCTTGAACGAGGTCCTCAAGCTGAGCCTCGAGGAGGTTGAGCTCTTGGAAGTACTGGGAGGGGTCGAACTTCGGATCCCTCAGGCGTCGCGCCACGACATCTCCCGTGGCCACATCGGTGATAATGAGCTCGGTCTTTGTGCGGCTGAGGCGCCAGCGCTGCTCGGTGATCTCTGTGTGGCAGGAGCGGCAGAGGACGGCCTTATTGGAGGGAGCTTCGATCTCGGGACGGCGGGAGCCTCCCATCCGGCGAGGCTCGATGTGGTGGACCTCCAGGTTTCTGGAGGTACTACAGATCTCACAACGTGAATCGGGGACGACCAGCATAACGTAAGCCCTAGAGCTAAGAGTATTCGCGTAGATGCTAAGATTATACGCTAAAGCGCTAAGGATGTCAAGTGCAGGTGATCAGATTTCGGCTTAGGGAGTTGATGGCAGCCAAGGCCCGGGTTGAAGGGCGTCGTGTTACGTATGCGGATATCCACAAGGCGACTGGAATATTCCCCAGCACACTGTCACGTCTCGCGGCTGGTCAGGGCAGGCGCGTAGATCTAGCTGTCCTGGAGCGGCTCTGCGAATATTTCGACTGTGGCCCCGGCGATCTCATAGTACTTCAGGTGCCACCTTCCGTGCGGCAGGGCATCCGTTCGGAGAGGAGCGATGAGCCACCGGATTAGGCTTCGCGATATCGGGCGGCGAGCGTAATCGTTGGTGCTGATGATCGGCTGGGAGGAGTTCGAACAGAGACCTTGGACCAACGTGGCCAAGGTCATGAAGCGACGAACGCTTCTCGACGCAAGAAACCTCCTAGATAGATCACTTATTAGAAGAGGCCGGATTGACCTTCTTGGGCATCGGGAGAGAGCACGGCTTCCGTTTCCTCGCATTCGGCCGATGCAGGTGACCTCAATGACCAGCGTTAGGCGGTCTCCAGATCAGCAGAACGGGAAGCCAAGATTCGAGAGTGCCGCGACAACTGTCTCGTTGGTTGGCACTTTGCCTCCTGTCAAAGGCATATGTCTCTGTACGTCTCAGCTTCTCCTTGCGCTCGCTGACCATGCCAGCCTCTCGGTCACACTTAGCTTTTTGGGATCAGTCAGCGCGTGCCACGCCAGGCCGAATGGGTCATATCTCTCGCCTGGAACAAGCGCAAGTAGAGCGAAGTACCTTATCGGCCTGACTTTGCCTGTCTGCCAACCCGGGAGGTACCGCTTGAAAACTGACTGGGCAAGAATTGTCAGCAGAGTGAGGTTGGCCACCGGTTAGCGACAACCCCGCAGCGTGCAGAATCGGAATACCTGAAATGCCGTCATTGAGGTAGCTCTCCACCAGCTGGACGTTGGAATCGGTTTGCATGAGCCCACCAGGAAGTCGTCCCAGCATAGACCGATCCCAGAGGACCAACCCCTACTGATCGAGCCGCTTCCAGAGGGGGAGCGTCACGTCCTTATCAGGGTGGTCTTCGAAACAGACCTCTACGGGCATCCCTATATGGATATCTTCATAGGAACAATCCACGAGATTGCCCACCATCCGTATCCCTTGGGCGTCCTCTAGCTCCACGAGGATCGCATTGTAGGGCACCCGCTCTCGCAAGGCCGGGTGTGTTGGATAGACAACATTCATGTGGCTGTAGATCCTACCCTTCCCGCTCACCCTGTGCCATTCGTAGTTGAAGGAGAGGCACTTGTAGCAGATGACCTCTGGGGTGTGGCGGAAGGTGCCACAGTCCGTACAGCGCTGGACGACCAGTTCATGGCGACCGCAGGCTTCCCAGAAGCCAGCGTCCTCACTGCTGGGGTCCGAAGCTGGTAAAGGCATACCTGGGGGAAAGAACTGGTCGGCCATGCTTACCTCCGCAGAATAAGAGAGCTTACTGGGGTCACACCTGGACCGCTGACCACAAGGCTAATCTCCGCGTCCTTCACCTGGCAGTTGGACGTACCGCGCACCTGCCGCACTCCCTCAGTAATCAGCTCGAAGCCGTGGATGTAGGCCTCGGCTAGATTGCCGCCGCTGGTATTGATCGGCAGCTCGCCATCCGGCCACTCGATCCGCCCGCCCTCGACGAACGGACCCCCTTCACCCTTTTTGCAAAAACCGTAGTCCTCAATGGACATGAGGACCAGCGGAGTGAAGTTCTCATAGAACTGGGCCACATCCACATCCTGAGGACCGATGCCGGCCATCTGCCACAGCCGAGGTGCCACAACGTCATGATTGGTCGTGACGTAGTTGGGACCGTTGTGGGCGCCGGCGCCATAGCGAAATCCGTTCCCCTGGGCTGCCGCCATGATGTATACGGGCCGTGGCTTCAGATCCTTGGCCCTCTCAGCGGAGGTCAGCACCGCCGCTGCGGCGCCGTCGTTCTCCAGGCAGCAATCAAACAGGTGCAGAGGCTCCGCAATCCAGCGGGAATTCAGGTAAGTCTCCATAGTCAGAGGGCGACCATACATGATGGCGCGAGGGTTGCGCTGGGCGTGCTTATAGCTGGCCATCGAGATAGCACCGAAGTGTTCATGCTTAGTCCCGAACTCGTGCATATGGCGCCGAGCCGGCATGGCGGCTAGATTCTGACCCGCCGTCATCACGCCGAAGGGAGCGGTGTACGCTGCCTGGCCGGTGATCCTGTCAGATCTGGCAGCGAGTCCCTGGCCGAATCGGCCAAATTGCCCCTGGGCCAGAGCGCGGAAGGCCACCACGTTCTTAGCATAGCCAGCGACGATTGCAGCGCAGGCATTGGCCACAGATGCCGAGCCTCCACCACCGCCACCGCTCCATTGCATGTTGCTGAAGGCGAGGTCGGGAATCCCCAGGGCCGTGGCGAGACGTACTGCCTCGTTACGGTCATTTGCGTAGGAGCAGATGCCGTTGATGTCGGTCATCTTGAGACCCGCGTCATCGACCGCCTTGACGATGGCCTCGCAGGCTAACTGAAACTCGCTGCGGGTGATGACCCCGGCCTTGGTGAATTCCGTCTCGCCGATGCCGACAACGCAGACCTTATCCTTAATGCTGAACTCCTCAGCCATATTCGCTCCTTTGCTAAATGCCCTTATAGGAAGGAGACGGTAGGATCACCAGCGTAAAGGTGAGGGCGGTGACACACCATCACGACGGTTTTCCAACCCAGCCTCGCACCTTACCAAGTTGGTGATAAGCCGATGGCGGTATTATATTCGTCCCCCGCTGGGTAGGCAATCGATACCGTACTGTCCGTGATTCAATTGTGATGTGGTCCGGGGCTCGGTGCGCCTCTGCGATTGGCACAGGCATGCTTGGCCCCCTGCTCCAATACGCTGAGGAACGCAACATCGGCTGGACGGCCTGGCGGTGGCGCCTCCGCTATTCCGAGCTTGGCATGCTGGAGTCCTGGGATGGCTACAAACCGACCGACTGGGGCTCTTCATCATAGAAGCCTTGTCTCAATAGCAAGCTCAACTCAGGCGGCAGGAAACATTGGTGAATCTTGAGTGCCCAGAAGGCATTTTAGTACGCTCAGCCCTGTATTCGGGAAAAGCGATGCTAGGAAGCAACTCGGGACGTGACTAGGCGTCGTCGAGGGCCTTGAGCATGCCTGTTTGAGTCTCGGGTGCCCTAAGGTTCATACTTGACCTGGCCCAACGCCACTAGCCCAGGAAGAAGGTATATCTTGAGAGAGCTCTCATTCGACAAGACGAGGACCGCGATCATCGCCAGCGAACTCTTCCAACGCAACGCCGGCAATAAGATGGTCCAGGAGCGAAACACGATGGAAAACGCCAAGAGAGTTATGGATGCGGCCCGGGCCAATGGCATCCCGGTGATTCACGTGACCATAGGCTTCCGCGAAGGCTATCCCGAGGTTAGTGACCGAAACAAGCTCTTCAGCATGATCAAGGCAAACGGCTCGCTAAAGGCCGGCAGCGATAACGTGGAGTTCCACGAGCTGGTCAGGCCAGCGCCTGGCGAAGTCGTGGTAAGCCGGCCGCGGGTCAATCCGTTCTTCGGATCGGAGTTGGAGTCCGTTCTCAGGGCTCACGATGTCGAGACGATATTCATCATGGGGATGAGCACCATCTTCAGCGTGGAGGCCGCTGTACGATATGCCGCCGACCTGGACTATCAGGTCTTTCTAGTTGAGGACTGCTGCGCGGCATCCCGTCAGGAAGAGCACGACTGGGCGGTGGAGAATGTGATTTCTCGGATGGCTGAGGTGACTACGTCTCAAGAATTCGCAGACAGTCTCTAGCTGAAAGTCGAAGGTCCCATATCTAAAGGATGCCGCGAAACGGTGTGGTCATTCTAGAATGGCCTTTGATAAGGTTGCGGGACGCAAAAATTCCATCCGCATCTGACCGCCCCTAGTCGGTGACGACCCGAAAGGTTTTTCATTGCGCCCGCGCCACGTTCGCTCGACAACGGTTATACTTTATTCTGGAGGCAAGGAGATGCTCTTCAGCAAGCACAAGAACGAGATGATTGGCTCGGACGACGCCCTGCCTGGCCGAAACCAGCCAGCGTTCACTATCCCCGCGCGGCACGCCGTCCTCGGAACCGTGCTTGAGCCGCCATTTCCCGACGGCATCCAGACCGCTGTGTTCGCGCTCGGGTGCTTCTGGGGTGCGGAGCGCCTCTTCTGGCAGCTGCCCGGCGTTTACACGACGGCAGCCGGATACACCGGCGGCTTCACTAAGAACCCCACCTACGACGAGGTCTGCTCGGGTCGCACCGGGCACGCGGAGGCCGTTCTCGTAGCGTTCGACCCGGTTAAGGTACCTTACGAGTTGCTGCTGAAGACGTTCTTCGAGGAGCATGACCCGACGCAGGGCATGCGCCAGGGCAATGATGTTGGCACTCAGTATCGTTCCGGCATCTACTACACTGACGACGAGCAGTGGCGGATCGCTGAGTCCGCGAGCGACGCCTACAACGAGGCCCTCCAGCAGGCCGGCTTCCCCGAGACTACCACCGAGATCGCGCCGGCCGGCCCTTTCTACTATGCGGAGGAGGGGCACCAACAGTACCTCCACAAAGTGCCGAACGGGTACTGCGGCCTGGCTGGAACGGGCGTTTCCTGCGCGATCCCCACATCGTCGGAACCGGAGGGCGGACCCTTGCCGTTAGCCGAGAACGACGAAGAGTGGCGCCGTCGCCTGACGCCGGAGCAGTACGCTGTCCTCCGCCAGGCCGGGACCGAGCGCCCTTTCACCGGCGAGTACGTCGATACGGACGACGACGGGATGTACCGCTGCGCCGCCTGCAGCAGCCCGCTCTTCGACAGCGAGGCCAAGTACCACTCCGACTGCGGCTGGCCTAGCTTCACCGATGCCGTGTCACCGGAGGCGGTCGATCTTATCGAGGACCGTTCGCAGGGGATGGCCCGCACGGAGGTGAGGTGCGCCCGCTGCGATTCCCACCTCGGTCACGTCTTCGACGACGGGCCACGCGATAGGAGCGGCCAGCGTTGGTGCATCAACAGCCTGTCGCTAGATTTCGACCAGCGCTGATTCGTTCGGTCACCTGCGCTGACGACACATAGTGTCAGGCGCGTTACAGCCCTGGGCTTGCGTACCGTAATAGGCCCACCTCACAGCCCGATCTCCAGCTCCCAGATATCGTTCAGCTCCCTGGAGACTACGGCGCGGGCCACACTATCCGGTCGAACGTCTCGGACACCACCAACATGGCGTGACGTAGTGTTCATGGAAGCAGGTCAGAATGGACTTAGCTCTAGAGAGCGCCCCTTCACCAGCCGGTGTCACGCGATAAGTGTGACGCCGCCGGCGCTTCTCACTCGCGGCCCAGATTGGGTCTTCCCACTGGCTGACCAGCAGGCCCGCCTTCTCCATCCGGCCCAAGGCCCTGTACAGCGTCCCATGGGCCGCCAGAAGACGAGCGCCCTCGCGATCTCTGATCTCCTTGGCGATACCGAACCCGTGGAACTCTTCCACTCCACCTCGCTTCAGGTCGGTCGCTGACTCAAGGATGGATATCTCAAGCGGCAACAGCGCGTTGGGCTTTCTTCCCATGGAATACATTATAAGCAGATTACCTGCGTATTGCTAACGGGCAAGCGCAGCGCATAGCCTCCCGATCGAAGTAGCCTAAATGGGGCCAACGATGTCGTCTGGGGATTAATGGCTATCGATTGACTGCCGACGCCAAGCGGTCCGGTACCGGGCTTGGAGTTGGGGCGAGTGGCGAATTCCGGGGGAGAAAGTCGAGGCGGAGTACAATGTCTTTCTAATGCATCTAGCCCGCAATTGCCGCATCTCTGTGGTAGGTAGTCCCGGCTCCGGCAAGACCGAACTGGCAAAGCGATTGGCGGAGCGCCTCCGCATCCCTCACGTCGACCTTGACCATCTGCGCTGGGGACCGAACTGGACTCCTTATCCGAGAGGCGTCTTTAGAGACCGCGTAAGTAGGCCTTGACGGGAGATCGCTGGGTAGCGGATGGGTACTACCGTGCCGTAACGGATATTGTCTGGACGCGAGCAGCGACAATCATATGGCTCGATTACAGTCTTTCCGTCACCATGAGCCAACGCGTTGTGCGCACAATTCGCCGGATTATTAGCCAAGAAGAGCTGTGGGCCGGAAATCGCCAGAGATTATCTCACCTGATTAGCGGTCGAAGTTCCGTGTTACTTTCGCCTCTTTTACACCTGTGGGGCGGCAAAATCGATCCGCGGGTCTGCCAGGGAATCCTTCATGCGTCCTCACCGAGTTCAACGCCGACGGCGGCAGGCTCTTCCAAGAGATCACTGGCGGTCAATCAGGCACCCTTGTCACACGATAATGAAGAGAGCCGGTCTCGGATCCGCCGTCGGCAAGGATCATGGTCGGCAAGACATTGGGCCTAGTGCGAGGCCACTCGGTTCGGGCGCGCTTAGATCGCCTCATCATTTTCAACGAGCGACACCTTCGCCGTGTGCTGCGGGAGTACGTGGCCCGCTACGATGGAGGGCGGCCTCACCGCGCCCGGGACCTCCTGACCCCTACCGAGCCATCTGCTCGGGCCGGCCCGCTGCGGGTGGGCCGGATCGTGGCTCATCCCGTTCTGGGCCTCCACGGGTGAGGTCTGTATTCGACATCTACGACGTATATCTCTTCGTTGCCATCCCGGCCGGAAGTAAACGCGATCTTCTCACCGTCGGGCGCGCCGGCGACAGGGCCCCCTCCTCTGCGGTTAGATCCGCCGGGACCCGCGGGCCAGCAGCTCAGCGGGCGCCTTGTCCATCACCGGCTGTCGGGCCATCTCCTCCTTTTCCTGGGGTGTGATGACCCTTAGCCACTCCGTTATGTTCAGCGCTTGAATCTTCCGCCGCTCGTAGTCAGGCACTCCCCTGAACTGGCGAGCCGCCGTCTCCCCTGAATATGGCCAATCGCCCACGGAGTGGGGGAAGTCGCTGGCCCAGCAGATGTTGTCGATCATCTGGTCGCGCAAGGTGACACCGGCATGGTCTTCCTGGAAGGAAAAGGCGCAATGCTCACGGACGTACTGGCTGGGCCGCCGCGGCAGCTCCACTTCGCACCAGGTTTGGTGGCGGTCATGGCGGTCGTCCATCTGCTCCAACCAGTAGGGTATCCAGCCGATGCCCGCCTCGGCAAAGAAGAATCGAAGCTTCGGGTGCCGGTCCAGCACGCCGGTGAGCATGAGCTGCAAGATGGTGGTAAGGGGTATGGTGGGCACCATCATGTCGCAGGTCATAAGCCCGAGGAGCCGTTTCTCGCCGGGCTCGCCCGCGAGTTGACCTGCAACGAGGTCCCGGCCGCCAAAGTTGTGGTGGGGTGTCACCGTGATCCCGACCTCAGCAGCTGCGGCCCAGAACTTGTCGTCCTCCGCCGTTGCCCACTCCTCCCCAGAGGGGAACCTTAGGAGCCAGGCGCCTCGGATACCGGTCTTCCCGGCCACGCGGCGCAGCTCGGCGGTGGCATCGTCGACGCCGGTGAAGGGCATTATCGCGAGGCCGAAGAGCCGGTCGGGGGCGTAAGAGCAGTAATCCGATAGCCAGTCGTTGTAGGCCCGCGCCGACTCGCGCACGAGGCGGGGGTCCTTCATCTGGGTCAGGATAGTCGCCACAGCGGGGAAGAGGTTCTCCGCGTCAACCCCGTCCTTGTCCTGCTCGGCCACCCGCTGCTGTGGGTTGACGCCGGCGCCTGGTTCTTCACTGTATTTACGGCCGCGCGGTCTGATCTCGGCGTACTTCTGGCCGGCAGTCAATGCCAATCCAGTGATAGGGACGGGATCACCGTCGCCCAGCACTACCCCATCACCGTCTTCTAGCTCCACCATGCGCGGACCTTTGTCCCGTAGGTCCTTGGGCAGCCTCTCCGCCCACACAGGCGGCGCCTCCAAATGGGAATCGGCAGACACTAACTGATAGTTGCGCATCGATCTCCTCCTTCACCCGGGATTTTCCGTTTCAATTTTGCCCTGGTGCTGAAGATTACCATTGACGACACGAGGTGTCAACCAAGCTCCCTCTTAAGTGTATGTCGTCAACCTATTCGGGGCCTATTCTCCACTATCTTGCCGCCCAGCTTCGGTTCGATGCGCAACGACTTCGCAGCGTCGCCAGCAAAGTAGCGCGGTCTCGGCGCGCCCAGCCGCGGGGCGTCACGGTCAGCCGCCGCAAGCGTACGCCAGCTGCACAACGAGGCCGATGAGATGGCCGAGCGTGTGCACGACCGGGAGCGGCCATTCTTGGCTCTAGGAATGGCGCTGGGGGTGTTCAGAGAAGAAGTAGCGCGTCAATGGCTGCCAAGGAAGAGCAGAGAATACCGGGGGAGGAAGCTTGATTGACAGCCCATCTCGCCCGTAGTAATGTTCGACCGTCGAGTAGCGCCGGTGATGGGCCAGGCCAAGCTTGATATGGGGAATCTCGGTTGAAACAGGAGGTATCGCATTAAACGGCCCGCTGCATTAGGAACGGTAGTAGCGCGGAAGCGGGTAGGAGCGCGGAAGCGGGCGCGAAGACGCTCCAGACGGGAATCGCCAAGTGATTACAACGAGATTGCAGAGAGGCATGTTGGCTAGCACAAGGCGGTGTGGGGACGTGAGGATTTAGCCATGGCCCAGGCCTGTGCTGGGTTGCGCGTATTGGCCTTCGGACAGGGGTACGGAGCAATACCCGGCATGGTTCTCGCCGATTACGGAGCCGAAGTCATCAAGGTGGAGCCACCGGATGGTGAGCGCTTTCGCGCCATGCCTGCGTTTCTCCAGTGGAATCGGGGGAAACTGGGTGTCGCCCTCGACCTGAGGACGGAGGAACATCGGCGCTTGTCGCGGGCATTGGCGGCGGACTGCGATATCGTGATCGAGAACTTTCGGCCGGGTGTAGCGTCTCGGCTGGGGATCGCGTATGAGGAGCTGGCCGAAGCGAATCGCGGCCTCATTTACCTCTCCATCACTGGATTCGGCCAGTCCGGAAGGTACAGCCACTACAAGGCCTCCGAGGGCGTCGTGGCTGCGAAGTGCGGACAGCATGCCATGCGAAGTGGCTATCGCAACGACGGCCCCATTTACGACGCAATGCCCAAGTGCAGCTACGGGGCGGCCATGCTTGGCCTGATCGGCGTCCTCTCCGCCCTACAGGCACGGGACAGGACCGGCCTCGGGCAGAAGGTTGAGACATCGCTTGTCCAAGCCAACTTCGTTTACTCGTACGGCGGCATTCGGGGCGAAACGCCAGAGCTGTCGGCGCAATTGCGGTCCTCAGCTCAGGGGCGCGACCCCCGAAATGGCGCCGGCTACCGGATCGCGGAGTGCGCCGATGGAAAGTGGATCCAGTCCGGGAACGCCTGGCACTTCCTCGACCATATGCTTCGGGCACTCGAAATCGAGCACCCCGGCGATCGCGATAAGCTCAATGCGCTCATCGACGCGGCGTACAAGAAACGCCCGCTCGCGGAGTGGATCGAGATCTTCGAGGAGCAGGACGTAGTCTATGCCACCTTCATGACGACGCAGGAATTCATGGACTATCCGCAGGTGGCCCACAACAAGCACGTGGTGGACGTGCTCGATCACAATGTAGGGCCAATGAAACAGGTCGGGCCTATCGCCCAGTTCCTTGACGGTGAGTGGCGCTGGCCAGGTCCGGCGCCGCTGGTGGGTCAGCACACCGAGCAGGTGTTGCGTTCGCCGAGTGGGGACCGCAGGCCGCGCAATACGAGTGCCGCCACGAACTCCGGCCAGTCCACGCTACCGGCCGGGCCGTTGCAGGACGTGACCATTCTTGATTTCTCCCTGTATGCGGCCGCTCCTGGGGGGCCAGGCATCCTCTCGGACCTGGGAGCGCGGGTCATCAAGATTGAGCCGCCCGACGGCGACCCGATGGGACGCAACCCGGGCGAGCTCTTTTTCCGAATTAATCGCGGCAAGGAACGTGTCGCTGTGGATCTGAAGACCCCGGAAAGGCAGGATATCGTCCATAAACTGGTCGCGAAAGCGGACATCCTGGTACATAACTTCCGGCCCGGTGTGCCGGAACGGCTGGGGATCGATTTTGCGACCGTCGTTGAGGTCAACCCCCGCATCATCTATCTCTACGCCGCCTCCTTTGGCTCCAGCGGCCCGGACGCGCACCGTCCGACCTTTGACCCGGTGGTGTCTGCAATGGCGGGCGGCGAGATACTGCAAGCAGGGCTTGGAAACCCACCACAGGATCGCCGCACGGGCGATCACAGTGCCCTCCTCGGTGTTGCGGTGGGCGCCCTGCTGGGCCTCAGGGCACGTGAGATCAGCGGCAAGGCGCAGAACGTCGAAACAACGATGCTTGTCAGCTCCGCCTATCTCAACTCCGACGATTTCATACGGTACGAGGGGAAGCCGGAGCGTCCCCTGCCCGACAGCGGCCAGTACGGCCTGCATGCCCTCTACCGGCTGTATCGGTCGTCCGGGGGAAGCTGGGTATTCCTCGCGTGTCTTACCGACGATGAGTGGGCGGCCTTCACGGATGTGGTAGGCCACCCGGAATGGCGCGGCGATGTCCGTTTCCGCACGGAACAAGACCGCAGGGCATCCAATGAGGTCCTGGTCCGGCTGCTGGAGCCGTTGTTCATGCAGCGGCATGCGGCTGACTGGGAAATGACGCTCCAGGCCCGGGGCGTGGCCTGCGCACGAGCCGACCGCACATGGTGGGACTTCCTGTTTGAGGATGCTGATGGCGGACAGGACCAGTTCATCATCGAGTTCGAACAGCCTGGTGTAGGTCGCGTTGAACAGTGCGGTGCCGCCATCAACCTCTCGGGGACATCCGGGAAATTGGACGTGCCTGAATCGATGGGGGCCAGTACACGCGCGCTTCTCGCCGAAATCGGTTTCGACGCTCCGCGCATCGCGAAGCTGAAGGAGATGGGGATCGTGAACTGGAGTGAGGAAGCCCGAAAACCCCTCATGCTGAGGTAGGTGCGTACCGGGCTTTGGAATGCTAATGGTCCGGCTGAAAGCGGCCACAAGTCACTAAGGAGGAACAACCTGATGAAGCTCTTACAGGGCGTCCGCGTACTCGACGTCTCCTGGCTCATCCCCGGCCCCCACACGACGATGATGCTCGCCGACCTCGGCGCGGACGTCATCAAGATCGAAACGCCTCCACCCTCGCTCGGCGACTACTTCCGCGGTGTCGACCGGAGCACGATGAGCGCGAACTTCGTCTGGCTCAACCGCGGCAAGCGCAGCATCACGATCGATTTCAAGCGCAAGGAAGGCCAGGAGTTGATCCGCGACCTCGTCAAGACTTCTCACGTCTTCGTCGAGGGGAGCCGTCCGGGCGCGATCACGAAGTACGGGCTGAGCTACGAGGAACTGAGCGCCATCAACCCGAAGATCGTGTACTGCTCCGTGAGCGGCTTCGGGCAGGACGGCCCCCTCACCGGGCTGGCCAGCCATGGCGGCGCCTTCGATGCGCTGGCGGGCGTGGCGACGCCCATGAAGGCGACCGACGGTGGCTATTTCCAGTGGCGCCCGTACCCCCACCCGGGCGTTACCAACGGGCCCTGGCTGGCGGCGCTCGGGATCGTCAGCGGGCTGTTTCAAGCGCAGATGACGGGGAAGGGCTGCTACATCGACATAGCCTGCGCGGATGGGGCGTTCATGGCGTTCAGTCAGGAGATCCTGAGCGCCCTTAACGGCGGCACCTACACCGACGAGCCGCCGGAGGAGCCGACCTCCTCGAAGTACACGTACTACGAGACCAAGGACGGCAAGTTTATGCTGGTGGCGGCGACCGAGCGGCACCTGTGGGAAGGGTTCTGCGACGCGATCGGGCGGTCCGACCTGAAGGGCCGCGGCGACTGGGAGACGACGCGCATCGGCCGCGACAGCTCGCCCGAGGACGCGCAGGCGCTGCGGAAGGAGATCATCCCGATCATGAAGACGAAGACCCAGACGGAGTGGACGAAGATCTTCAACGAGAAGCGCCTCGCCGGGGCCCCCTACACGAACCCGAACGACTATCACAACAGCGAGTACCTGAAGGCGCGGGGGATGATCGTCGAACAGCACCACCCGAAGGCCGGAAAGCTGGTGATGACCGCCAACGCCATCAAGGTGAAGGGAGACCCGTTCGAGATCAAGCGGCCGGCGCCGGACCAGGGCGAACACACCGACGAGGTGTTGGAGGAGTTCGGTTACAGCGCCCAGCAGATCGCAGACCTTCGGGCAAGGGGGGTTACCTAGTCCGGTACGGGCCGCGATCCTCAACGACTACCGGCTACAAGGGTTGCGCCCGGGAGATGGCGGACTGGAGCGTGCTCGGGCCCGGCATCGAAGTCCAGGTCTTCCGCGACTACCGGGCCGAAGGGCACCATCGCCCAGCGGCTGCGCGATGGCCTCTATGCCAGTCCTCCCTGAGCACCAACCTGATGCAGATACCGCAGCACCTCCCTGTATGACTGAAGCATGCTCGTCTCGCAGTACGATACAGAACGGGCTTGACAAAATGGCTTGACGATCTCTTGCGCATCTCGCAGTTTGTTGCGGGGCATGTTCGGGAACAGGTGATGCTCGATCTGGTAGTTGAGTCCGCCGTACCAGAAGTCGCTGAGAGGGTTCGCTTTAACGTTTCGGGAGGTCAGCACCTGCCGGCGCAGGAAGTCCAGTTGGTTCCCCTTGTCCAGGAGGGGCATGCCTTTGTGGTTGGGGGCAAAGGTGGAGCCCACATAGAGGCCGAAGAGCGCTTGGTGGACGATGATGAACGCGGTTGCCTGCCAGACTCCCAGTACGGAGAAGAGGAATCCAAAGTACAGCACGAAGTGGACCGTCGCAAGGAACAGTTCCGGCAGGATGTACCTCGCTCTGATCCGAGCCATAAATTGAATGCTAGCGAGCCGCAGACCCAGCCCTTCCAGCGCCAGCAGCGGAAAGAACAGATAGGCCTGGAATCTCACGACAAACCGCAACACCCCCCGTTTCGTCCTGGCCTGCTCCTCGGAGAAGGCCAGGACGGGGATCGAAATGTCGGGATCGACATCGAGCTGATTGGGATTGCCGTGATGCCGGTTGTGCTTGTCTATCCACCAGCTTCGGCTCGTGCCGAGCAAGAGACCCACCGCTAGGCCGGTGATGTCATTCTTCCCGGTCGCGTGGAAAATCTGTCGATGGCCCGCATCGTGGCCGACGAAGCCTATCTGGCCGAACACAAAGGCGAGAAATGCGGCATTCAGGAGCTGTAGCCAGAGGGTGTCCACGAGGACCACAAAGGTCAGGCTGAGAGCCAGCAGACTCAGAATCAGCAAAATTTGGCCGGTGTAGTAAGCAGGCTGCTTGTGCAGCAACCCCTTCTGATTAATGAGCTGCTTCAACTCCGCGTAATCATTTTCGCTCAGGCGCATTGTAGGCCCTGCTTGGTAAGGTTGAGCCGGTTCGCTCCCCAGCGTTTTGTTTGGAGTGCTCAGCAGGAGTTCTTGTCCTATATTCCGCATCTAATCCTAGGTCCTCTAGCAGCCGCCTGAGCGGAGGTTAGTGCGCGGGGCAATGCTATGCTTTCGACGAGCACCTGACAAGAGTACGGTCTTTGACCATGCGGATCTGGCCGGCGAGCACGAGGCCACTGGAGTACCCCCAACAGCTCGTTGCCTATGGCCCCCACAGAACGGGATCGTGCCACCCCATAACCAGAAACGCGACAGCAGCGTCATCTACAGCCTAACCCTTCTCGGCCACGATCTGAAGCCAGTTACGAGGCAGCCACTGCATGCGTAAATCGTCGAAGGCCTCAGCAGCCGCCGTCTTCATCGCCGCGCTTCCAAGAGCCACGGGGACCCCGGGCAGGGCGCCCGCTATGAATTCGTCGAACTCCAATATGGCCCGCACGGCCTCCAAGGACATTTGCATCTCCACCACTTCTTGGTGCAGTATCCGGAAGTTGTATCTAAGAAGGAGCTCCTGGTACTCGTCCGGCGTAAGGAACTGCCTTGCCTCTGTCCTTTCTCCCCGCTTGTGCGTCACACCGTAATCCTTCCTGAGTATTCTAACGCTCTTCAGCATAATCTTCTTGTAGAACGCCAGCGACGGGGCCGGTAAGGCACCCTCGAAGAAAGTAGTGTTAAAGGCGAAGCGACCGCCAGGCCCCAAGACCTTGGAGATCTCCCTCACTACCACTGCCTTGTCGCTAATCAGGTGGATAGCATTGCAGAAGACCAGGGCATCGACTTTGGTAGAAAGGTACCCGGAAAGATTCTCGGCTCCCGCGCGTACGAAGATGACCTTAGCGGCCACGTCGGACAGGTTTGTCTTGGCTTCCTCCAGCATTTCGGCGGAGGGATCAGCAGCGACAACGACCAATCCATCCACATTCGACAGCATCAGCCGTGTGACGGCGCCGGTCCCGCAGCCCAGGTCGACCACGGTCTGTCCGCTGCCCAGTGAGACCAGGTCCAAGAGCCTCTGGTTGGCCGCCGTATAGAAGCGTTGGCGCGCAAACCGGTCGAAGGAAAAGGAGGGACTCGTCTGTGTCACCGCATGCTCTCCTGGCCAGAAGGCTCACGGGCCGAACTGGGGCTTCTCATAGCGATCATTCAACAGCCCCGCAATGCCTTACGTGACTCTGCGTCGTCTCGGACCTCAAGCTGTAGAAGGCCTTTCTACGCCTTGACGTACATCAGCGTTGGAGCCAGATGCTCGGTGCTGAGAGCATCAGAGGCCACGACACGGTTTCGTTGGATAACGCCGTCCGGCAAGGTGCCCTGAAGCTCATCCGTCAAGGTGCTAATGGAATAGTACACCCACAGGAAGGCACAGGCCCAGCAACGTGCCTGACTTCCGAAGGCTACCGGCGCCATCCCGCTTCGCCCCGGTACCGCCGTACACGCGGATACCTGGGCCATCGCCTGGGCCCGCCACGCCACCCCTCGAGGCTACGGCCATGGCCCACCAACATAGCGTGTGGTAGCGTTCATAGCGCAGGTCAGTGATGTCGTGGCAAGAGTTCCCCTGGCAACAAGAAGAGCCCGATCCGAACCGCGACCGGCTCTGTACCAGAAGCTGCGGCCCCACTCACCTCGCTTGCCGCCTCGAGGGGGCGAAGTTCAGGCGCCAGCCCGCGGCCCCGAAGGACGAGATCGTTCTCTGCACCTACAACGTGGAGCGCGGCCTGCGGCTGGACGATCAGCTGCGTGCCTTCGGCGGCGACGCCGGGATGCCGTCGCCAGACGTTCTCCTCATCAACGAGGCTGACCGCGGCTGCACGCGCAGCGGTAATCGGAACGTCGCCAGAGAGTACGCCCGGGCGCTCGGCCTGTGCTATGTGTACGGCGTCGAGTTCATCGAGCTGCCGCGATTCTGTGGGCCGGGCGGCAGCGTCCGGCACCGCTGCGAGCACGGCAACGCGATCATCTCCCGCTTCCCCCTTGGGAACGTTAGGCTGATCCGCCACCAGCGCACTCGGATCTGGCACAGCGCCGTGCAGCGCATCCTGCACGTTGGCGAGCCACGCCTTGGCGGCCGCGTCGCCCTAGCCGCTGACGTCCGCATCGGCGAACGGATGCTCCGCGTGTACTCGGTCCACTTCGAGTCTGGCCATCGCGGCCACGGATCCGGTGGCCCAGACGCCTATCGCGAGGCCCAGGCCAGGGAGCTGATTGAAGACGCGTCTGAGCTGGACCGTGGCGTGGTGATGGGTGGCGACATGAACGTCGGTCGCTACCTTGGGCTACGGGGGGAAGACGGATCGCGGGAGCCGACTACCAAAGCTCTCGTCGAAGCTGGCTACGTGGACGCGCACGCGGCGCTCCCGCCGGACGAGCGCGTCACCACGGACTCCGGCCTCGCGATCGACCTGATATTCGGCCGTGGCGTTCGCTTCACGGGATCGGGCGTGGGCCCGCGCGGGGTCTGGGGAAGCTTGTCGGACCATCTTCCCACTTGGGCTCGCGTCAGCTTATGATTCAGCGGTGGGCAGCAGCGAGGGCATTACCAAGATCCGGACCCGGGCGGTATTCTGGTTCAGCGTTGTCGTGTTTGCCCGCCTCTACACCGCGATCCTGCGCGACTTCCTCGGGGACATCCTCGGACTCGAGTTCATCCCTTACACCTGGATTCAGGGGATCCCCACGTACCTGTGGGTGGAGATCATCTTCTACGGCCCCTTGATCTGGCTCGCGCTGCATCAGGTCAACACCGACGTGTTCGGCGACGTGCCCACGGAACCCGAAGCCCTCAAGAAGCACCACCGGCTTCAGTTCATCGGAACCGTCTCGATCGCGATCATCCTCTACGGTATAGGCGTTCACGTCACCGACACGATTGAGGTCCTCTCCCGGGAGCGAGAAGGGATCACCGATGGGGCGGTATACAATCTGGTGTACTTCCTCGACGAAGGGCTCTCCCATTACATCCAGTTCTTCCCGCTTTTCTTCGTGATGGGCTGGTTCCTCATCTATGATCGGCCGGGACGGACCGGCAACGCGTACCTGGCGCTGTTCCTCGGTGTCGCCCATGGAGTTGAGCGTGCCGTGGGCATCATCGAAGGCGAACAGTGGTTCCTCGGGCCGGCCGTGATGGCGTGGATGGGGGCCGCGGCGTGGCTGCGATGGCGCCACACAGGTTCGGCGGCGTTCGAGGAGTTCTTCTTCCGACACGCTATCGCCTTCTTGCTGACCTTACCGGTCTGCCAGGCGGCCTACTATCTCTGGTTCGACGCGTTCCCGCCGCCGTCATCCCTCAGTGACGGCGACCTTGTGCAGATGGCGGTCGGCGCCGTCGCTCTGACGGCGGTCGGCACCGGGGTGGTTATCGCTTTCGATCGGTGGTGGCATAACCGCCGGGACACGCTGGTCAGCCGATGAGTCGGCCGGCCCGACTGACCCTGGGGTGCCAAAATTCCATCCGTATCTGAAAAGTTCAGGCGGCAATTCTGTGGGTGGCATTGGTGAGCGCGCCTGGGCGCGGCACTTCGCTCGTTCCAGTGCGGGCCGTCCCCTCTCCCGTGACCTGAATTGGGCCAATCCGCCCGAATCGGTCCGATTTCCTCCCATGTTCTCCGCAACCGCCCTTGACTTCCTTGCCCGGCAGAGTCATGAATGCGACGCAGCCTTCTATATCTAAATGTGGGGGAGAGCATGAGGAGAAGCCGCAACGGCAATGGTAGCCCACGGCAGAACTTGACGGAGATAGCCGAGTTCCATCTCACCTCCTGTCGCGGTCGGAGGCAATGCGGCTACCGTCCGGCGACCAGGGGGAGGCATCCTCATTAGCGAGGTTGTTCGTGAGGTTGCTAACGTTGGAGCCATCGGCGTTCGTGACGTAGACCTCGAAGTTGCCGTCGCGGGGGGACAAACGCGCATATAGTGGCGGGGGCCACCTTTGGTTCCCGTTTCCAGCTAGGGCTTAACGGCTTGCCGTGCGGACCCGCGGCCAATCCGGATCAACCAGCTCCCCTGAATCCTTGAGGAACCGCAATTGCATTCGTAACTCCGCGACACGCCCACCCGTCGCGTCATTCAGATACGTCTCAGACCAGAAGTATTCAGTCTTTGGGCTCTGTCCCCGCGCCACTATTTCCCCGCCGGCCTGGTACAGTTCATCGACTTTCACCGGTCCATTCAGGAGCCGCAATTCTGCGGCTCCCCAAAGAACCACCGCCGGCATGCCACGCTCTTTAATGTAGGGCCGCCAGGGCTGTGACATTGTGCTGGTCGCCATGCTAGGGGTGGCGATCGGGCCGCCCCATGGCGATTCCCCTACATACCAGGGCAGCGGTTCTGTGATCGTTTCCATCCGCCGACGTGACTGTTCCAATGTTACCGACACGTCCACAGTCGGCAGGACGTCACCTGGCTGCACGTTCTTAAGGATGGAGTAGGTGCCGGTGTCGTACTTGTGGATGTCCTTCGCGCTCAGAGTCGTTGTCTCTTCGCAGTCCCCTGCAGACGCTGTCCCCTTGCCTACCATCATGCCATCGGGCCGCTCGATCCAGGCCACAACCTGAGACGCAGCCTCACCGGCCGGGGGCTGGCCGAGGATAGCGCGGACATCCTCTCTGTCCACCGTAGGGTTGTGGAAGTCGATTGACAGGGTGCCCCGCTCAAACCACCGCTGGCCCCACGCTTTCTGGATGAGGGGTGGAAAGAGCTCAAAGTGGGTCACTCCAGCCACGGCGCCCCCACGAAACCCGAGTTGCTGGGCGGTGGTATCGGCGTGAAGGCTACCGGTCCCGCCAGCGCCCGGGTTGCGAGACTGGCGCCACGGTCCGTAAAAGTGACCTTCTTTAGATACGATTTCGTCGCTAGTCATCGAACTTTACCTGGCCAGTGCCCGGCACTGTTTGAAACCCTAAGATACTATCAACGATGCGAGGTGTCAACCAGGCTCCCTAAAGTCATCTCCTGCCGCATCGCGGGGAAGGCCGACGAAACCGTTCGGTCCTACCGGGGGACCCTCAAGCTGTTCGTCCCTACCATTGAGAGCGAGGATGTGGGACGGCAAGCTTAGCCCCCGGTCCGGAAGGACTCCTGTTCGTCGTATTGCAGTTTGTACAATCGGTAGTAGATGTCCCTCTGGACCAACAGATCCTTGTGAGTGCCCACCTCAGCGACCTGGCCCTGATGCATGACAACGATCCAGTCCACGTCTCGGATCGTATTGAGGCGGTGTGCGATGATGATCGACGTTCGCCCTGAAGTCACCTGCCGAATTCCACGCTGGATCGCAGCCTCAGTCAGCGGATCAATGCTAGCCGTCGCTTCGTCCATAACGAGAACAATCTCGGGATTGAAGGCTGCGACGCGCGTCAGGGCTAGGAGCTGCTTCTGACCGACTGAGAGATTGGCTCCTCGCTCCGCCAAGAGTGTGCTGTAGGCCTCCGGCAGTTGCGTGATGAAAACGTCCGCGCCGATAACGTGAGCTGCTTCCCGGACCTGCGCCGACGTTATCGACGAATCGCGCAAGCGTATGTTCTCTTCAACGGTGTCCGTGAACAGGAAGGCGTCCTGCAAGACTATTCCCACGTGGCGCCGCAGTTCCCGTTGAGGGATCTGGTCAACTGGGACATCGTCCACCAGAATCGTCCCGCGCTGGACGTCGTAGAACCGGCTGAGCAGGCTGATGATGGTCGACTTGCCAGCCCCGGTCACGCCGACAATGGCGACCTTCTCACCAGGATTGATTACGAAGGAAACGTCCCGCAAGACCCAATTCTCTTCGTCATAAGCGAACCAGACGTTGCGGAACTCGACCTTGCCCTTGACATCAACGAGGTGTCGCGGTGATGACGCGTCGATGATCTCCTCCGGCTCGTCAAGGAGCGAGAAGATTCGCTCTGACGAAGCCATGGCCTGCTGCATAGTCGTGTATCGGTCAGCGAGATCGCGAAGCGGCCAGTAAACGCGCTGCATGAGTTGGATGAACACGACCAAGGTGCCCAAAGTCAGCGCGCCCTGGACAACCCGGCCCCCGCCATACCAAAGGATCGTGGCGGTGGTGAGAGCATTGAACATGATCACCGTCGGCTCAAACACGGCGTAAGCGGCAATGCTTCGAAGGCTAGCCCCAAGGAGACCTTGGTTGCGACCATCGAACCGGTGCAGATTCTCTTTCTGCCGGTTGAATAGCTGCACGGTGGCCATCCCCGAAATGTTTTCATTGAGGAAGGCGTTGATGCGCGCCAGCCAAGCTCGCTGTTCACGATGTGCCTCTCGCTGTGCCGAGGCGAAGTAGCGCACGGTAAAGATCCCGAAGGGCAGGAATACGTACATTGCCAGCGCGAGCCGCCAGTCCAGCACCAGCAGCGCGACAGCGATGACGCTCACTAGCATGAGATTCGTGATGATCTCGATTATGCCTTCAGAGATGACCATCTCCAGGGTGGCTACATCGTTGGTGAGGCGTGTCGTGAGGCGTCCGACTGGGTTCCGATCGAAAAAGGCGATGGACATCCGCTGCAGGTGAGAGAAGAGCGCCATGCGTAGCGCCATCATCACCCGTTGCCCGATATAGATCATCAGCAAGGTGAGACCGTAGCGCAAGAGAAAAATGGCTGCCAGGCTGCCGAGGTACAGCGCGACCAACAGCCCGAGACGATCGGTCCGTCCTTGGGCTATCTGGTTGTCTATGGCATACCGAACGATCAAGGGGCCAACAATCTCCAGGCCCGCTACACACGTTAGCAACACCACAGAAATGGCTAATGGCCGCCAATAGGGACGGACGTAGCCGGACATCCGCCGAACGAGACGGGCGTCATAGACCTTGCCGACGGGATCTTCTTCTTCCGAGCGGTCGACCATCAAGATGAGATCTCCTGGTCTTCCGGCGGAACTACCTGTGTCTCTTCTTGCAGCTGCTCAGCGACAAGTTGTCGACGGTAGAAGCGAGAGTACACACCATCGCGCCCCAGCAGATCTTCGTGTGTCCCTATCTCCGCAATCGCGCCATCCTCTAGAGTGACGATCAGGTCCGCCGAGGCGACGGTGGAGGTCCTGTGAGCGATCAAGATCGTCGTTCGCTGCCCCTTGGAGGCCTGAAGCCGCTGCAGTATTTGCTCCTCCGTGTAGGTGTCCACGTGCGCTAGGGCGTCGTCCAAGACCAAGATCTGCGGCCTCTTAAGCAGGGCACGCGCCAGTGCCACCCGCTGTTTCTGGCCGCCGGAGAGGGTCATGCCGCGCTCTCCAATCAGGGTGTCGAGGCCGTGGGTAAACTGAGGCAGGTCGTTAACCAGCTGTGAAGTTTCGATAACTTGTTCCAGCTCTTCGTGTGGCGGGTTTGATCGCCCGTAGGAGAGATTCTCCCTGAGCGGATCGGAGAAAAGAAAGCTCTCTTGGGAGACGAAGCCCACCGCTTCACGCAGCTCTTCCAGCGAGAACTGCCGCACATCCACGCCGCCGAGCGTTACTTGCCCCTCCCAGGGATCGAAGAGCCGAACCAGGAGATTCACAAGGGTGGTCTTGCCAGACCCGGTTTCTCCTACTAAGCCCGAATCCACCGAAGGACGGCCTTGGGGACAGTCCTTGAAGAAGCCATCGGGTGCTCCTCTGAATCTGGGATAATGGTTTTGGAACAGAAACCAGCCCGGAAACAAGGAGCACCCAATAGATGCTGCCACAGAACAAACCCGACCGTATCCGCATCCTCTTTGACGACCATCGCCTGGTGGCCAATGCCGGCCTGCTCCTGCCAGCCACCCTAGCCCGGCACCTGGGCCTGCGGGAACTCGTCGACCATCACCTTGACCTCGGCGGAGCGCCGGGACGGGCGAACACTGGGGACAAGATGCTGACGCTGGTCGCTTCCGCGCTGGCAGGCGGCGACTGCATCGACGACGCCGATGCGCTGCGCGCTGGTGGGACGGTCGGTGTTCTAGGCTGCGTGGTCAAGGCGCCATCCACCCTGGGGACCTTCCTGCGCAGCTTCCGGTGGGGGCATGTCCGTCAACTCGACCGCGTGAGCCGCCAATTGTTGGCCCGGGCCTGGGCCGCTGGGGCCGGACCCGGCGACTCGCCCCTGACCATCGACCTGGACTCGACCATCTGCGAGACCTATGGACTGGCCAAGGAGGGAGCGCGCCACCACGGCTATACCGGCGCCCGCGGCTATCACCCGCTGCTGGCCATTGCCGCCGGCACCGGCGAGGTGCTGATGTCCCGGCTGCGCGAGGGCCGGGCCAACACCGCCCGTGGCGCCGCCCACTTCCTGCGTGAGACGGTGGGGCGGGTGCGCTACGGCGGGGCCAGGGGACAACTCACGGTGCGGGCCGACAGCGGCTTCTACGCCCACACTGTCGTTGCCGCCTGCCGGGAAATGGATGTCCGCTTCTCTATCACCATCCGCCAGCGCGCCAGCCTGCGGGACCTGATCGAGGCGATACCAGAGGAGGACTGGACTCCCATTCCCTACTAGATGGACGGCGCCGCCGATGTCGCCGAGACGACTTACACCCCGTTCCAGACCAAGCCGGACGCCGCGCCGGTGCGGCTCATTGTCCGGCGGGTGAAGCCGACGCCCGGTTCCCAGCTCGCCCTCTTCGCCAGATACAGCTATCACGCCTTCATCACCGACCGCGATGGGGAGACGCTGGAACTGGAGGCCGATCATCGCCGCCACGCCGAGGTCGAGAACGCCATACGCGACCTCAAGTACGGCGTCGGGCTGAACCACATGCCGTCGGGGCGCTTCGCCGCCAACGGCGCCTGGCTGGCGGTCCAGGTGATGGCGCATAACCTGGCCCGCTGGACAGCCCGCATCGGCCTGGGTCAGCAGATCGTGACCACCAAGACCCTCAGGCGGCGGGTCTTCGCTCTCGTGGGACGGATCACCCGCTCGGCGCGCCGCCTCACTTTGCATCTCCCCCGGCGCTGGCCTTGGGAAACCCAGTTCAGTCGCGCCTTGGCCCGGCTGCAAGCCATTCCATTCCCGGCCTGACGGCCAGCCTGCAACTGACCCAACGTCCCCGCAATCTCGCGCCACCCCGGTCGCGAGAGTCCCCTGCTGCGTATCCTCTCGCCATCCCGCGCATCGCAACTCCCGCATAGGGCCTTAGGGGCCCTGTGCGGCGACTGAAGACCGTCCGCCGGCCTCCCATCTACCCCAAGACCCCAGGCCATCTCCCCTGTAGCTCCCTCACCCACCCCCTTCCGCTGTCCTCACGCCGTCCATCCGTGTCCTTCGGTGGATTCGGGCTAAGGCAGCTGTGGCGCCTGCCGGTATCCTCAGGTTGACGTTCCTCAGCACCGGCCGATCATTGTAGCCAAACGTGACCGATCTAAACTCTATATCGCCCCCTGAGGCTATCCGCGGGACCGACTGCCTCGGCTCGACGATCTGAGGTTCCGATGAGAGAACCTCTCGAACGCGCTTCCAAGAGGCGAGCCCTTGCTGGACTAGCATAACGGTCCAGCTCAATAAGAGTACCGGGCCCGCTAGGATCGCCAGGTAGGCGATGAATTGTACAAACTGGCCGACCGTAAGTTGTCCGGCCACGACCTCGCGGCCGCCGAACCAGAGGACTAGAACGATCGACGAGCCGGTGGCCAGGACCATCACCGGCCAGAATCCGGCTGCGTAGTATGCCCAGGCCATTGTGCGTCTTATCATCTCCTGATTCGCCGCGGCAAAGGTGGCCAACTCCGCTTCTTCCTGGGCGTAGGCCTTGATTACTCGTACGCCAGAGATGTTCTCCTGGACACGGCTCGTCAATACTCCGAACTGGTCCTGCACGGCTCGATACTTCGCTTCTGTGGTGGTCTGGACCAGGATGATAATGACGATGATGACTGGGAAATAGGCGATTGAGATCAGCGCCAGGCGTACGTCAATCGTGAGCATGAGGAGCAGGCCGACGAGCATCATTACCGGGAGCCGGATTAGGTCGATGAGACCTGCCCCCGCCAGCATGCGCACCCTCTCAAGGTCGTTGGTACCTCTAGCCATCAAATCCCCAGTCTGGGATTTCAGATAGAATCGTTGGTCTAACCGCATCAGGTGAGCCGCCAAGACGCCGCGCAGATCATACTCAACCAGCCGTGATGTGCCCGAGACCAGGTGACGGGCGGCGAAACGCAGGCCGCTCTCAGCGACCGCCAGTCCCAGCATCACGCCTCCGAGGGCAGCCAACCTGGTCATCGTGGTCCCCCGGGTGATACTATCGACGGCTTCCCGGATCACTATGGGCGGCAGCATCACGAGCACTGAGGCACCAAGAAGCGCCACAAAGCCAGGGAGGTAGCGCCACTTGTATCTCAGAAGGTAGTGGATGAGGCGGTTCTGAGGCATATCGCTTGTGTCACTGCGTCAGAACCGGCAGATCCCAGTACCACCTGCTTTGACGCCAGTTAATCTTCGCTTCCTCCTTGGCACAGCCGGTGCTGGCTCTTCTCGCGCCGCCTGACTGCGTCTGATTTGTGTGGTGCGCCAAGATTTCCCCCGTATCTGAACAGGACAAGAAGCCGGCCTCCCGTTTTCGCAGTGTAGGCGACCCAGCACCGGGCAACAACCATCTGTATGCCTGTGGGGGTCCAATATCGGTTCTGTCAGAACTCGGGCCTCCGGGGTGGGCTTGTCTCAGTCTAGAGGAGGAGCTACCCATGAACTGCCCGCGTTGCCAATCTCCGCCCTCACCTAGCACGAGCCGACCATGGAATATCGGATCAACCGATGGCGCCGGAGCTTCTAGGTTAACCTGGACGCGCCTCTGCCTAGGCCGTCACCAGGGGAGCCGTAACACCCGCTTGGCGGTCCCGCCCAGAATCTTCTCCCGGTCCCCGGCCGATATGAAGTCGCAGGCGACCCGGACGAGATCGAGAGACTCCTGATAGGAACAAACATGGAGGGTCACCGGATAGTTTGATCCCCACATCAGCCGGTCCGCGCCGAACCGCTCGTAGAGCTCGCGCAGGTACCGCCCTGCCCTGGGGAACGGGTATCGTTCAGAGGTGGCCTCCGGAAGGCCGGACACCTTCAGGAACGTGTTCGGCACGGCGACCAGTTTGAAGATGTCGTCCCAGTCCTCGAACGGCGAGGGCGGCTCGTCGACCCTGAAGACGCGCAGACCCAGGTGATCCACCAGCAGCCGCAGCCCGGGATGGCGCTCGCCCACTGCGGCCAGACGGCTTACCTGGTGCGGGGCGTAGACCGCGATGGGGATGTCCAGCCTCTCGGCCTCCGCCCAAAACGGCTCCAGAGTCCCGTCCTGCAGCCATCCGTCCTCGGGTGGAGCGATCAGCATAAGGCGGATGCCGATCATGTACGGTTGATCGAGCCAGGACCGCAGACGCGATACCACGTTGGGTGCGGCCGGATCAAAGCGGCCGAACACTCTGAACCTGTCCGGGTAGCGGGCCGCCCCCTCCAGCGAGTAACGGTTGTCGTAGCCCATCAGGGACCGCGTCACCTGGATCACCTTGTCGACCCCTGCCTGCTCCATCGCGGCGAGCAGCTGCTCAGAGGAGACCGGTTCCCCCGATTCGCTGGCTTGAGGTGCGGTGGCGGGCCGCTCCCAGAAGTGGGCGTGCGTATCGATGACCGGCAAAGTCCGCTCCTTATCCTGAGGAGGTGGGAACTGGAGCTTAGCGGCTCCTGAGATGGGCTGCAAGTGACTGAACAGATAACGAATTCGTCACTGCCTCTGGGGATTAAAGGATTCTAACTGTTCTCTAATGTACCCCTAATAAATGGAGCCTACCCTTCAAGGAGCAGCCTCCGGAAGTCACGCCAGGAGTTTCAACATGAGCCAGTCGCCTACCCTTGAGGACGTGGACGATTACGACGATCTGCTAGACGAAGGCGGCCATCGTTGGCGTAATCGCCTCGTTGGTCTAGCCCTGCTGGCGGTGCTGGTCGCGGCGGGCGCATATGCCCTCTGGGCCATGGTGCTGGACGGCGAGAGTTCGTCGGGCACGGAGGTCCAAACGGCTACGGTCGCGCAAGGATCGATCACACAGACGATCAGCACCAGCGGCGTGGTCGTCGCGGAGTCGACTGCGGAGCTCTCGTTTGGCACGTCCGGACAGGTCATAGCCGTCAACGTAACGCTGGGGCAGGAAGTCCAGGAAGGTGCCGTCCTTGCCGAGATCGAGTCGGACTCGCTTCAGGACTCCCTGATAAGCGCCGAGCTAAACCTTGCGTCCGCGCAGGTCCGGCTGAACGAGATCTTGGCGGGAAGCAGCGCCGCCGAGCTCATATCTGCCGATCAGAGCCTGGCGCCGGCGCAAGCGAACTTGGATCAGGCTAGCCGGGCCCTTCAGGACCTGCTGGACGGTCCCTCTGAGAGCGAGTTGCTTTCGGCTCAGCAATCCGTCATGTCGGCAGAGTCCCAGCTAGTCCAAGCGATGGAATCCAAGGGCAATCTGTTCGAAGCTGCCGAAGCCGCCGTGGCGGCCGCGGAAGAGGCCGTTACAAGAGCCCAGACCACGCTCGAAAGCGTACAGCGGTCGGCGGACAATTCTGCCGGCAGCCTCATATCTTCGCAGGCCTCATTGCTGAGCGCAGAGACGAATTACTGTGACGATTTCTGGCCGGATTCGGATGCCATCGCGTTCTGCCATGAGCGGGCAGCACCGATGTCCGCCGCGGACGAAACTATTCTCCTGAAGGACACAACTACGGAGAATCCCCAACGAGCGTCGCAAGCCGCACAACTATTGAGCACCAACGTGTCCTACAAGAATACTCTGGCCTCAAGGAAGGCTGCCGATGAGGCTGTCGAGACGGCGAAAGCGGACATTAAGGTGGCTAAGCAGGAGCTTGAGGAGGCGAAGAATGACCCCACAGCGGAGGAGATCTCGCGGGACGATGATGCGATCGCCTCGGCGGCCGTTTCGCTCGACCTGGCGACAATAAGGCGGGCGGAGGTGGAGGATGGAGCCACGGCGGACGAATTGGCGTCGGCGCAGCACAATGTTGACAACGCCGCATTCTCGCTCGACACGGCGAAGCTCAAGCGGGACGAGTCGTACGCCGGCGCCACGGCCGATGAGATTGAGGCGCAGCGCGGACAAGTGCAACTCGCCGAGCTTGCGCTCGCACGCGCCCAGAACGGTCTCGAGGACGCCTTGCTCATCGCTCCGTTCGATGGCACAGTAGCGGCGCTAAACATCGAGGTGGGCCAGGCGACAGGTCCTAATCAGACGACGATCATTCTTAACACCCCGGATGCCGTCCGGTTCGACATCACGATCACCGAATCGGACCGGGCGGACGTCGCCGTCGGCCAGGTGGGACTCGCCTTCCTGGACGCCCTTGGGGACACGCCGGTCCCGATCGTCATCGACTCGATTGGGACGGCGCCCACCACGACGCAGGGTGTCGTCACGTACAGGGTGGAAGCGAGCATCTTTTCAGGGACGGGGGCTGGCGCGGTAGGGGCGCCGGGCGGTGAAGGCGGATTCGGTGGGGGCCGTTTCGGTGGCGGCGCTGGGCAGGGGCTATTCAACGTGGCGGGCCCCAGCGAGGAGTTCGCCGACTTCCTGGGTATCTCACAGCTTCAACTGGAGTCCGAGCTGGGCTCCGAAGGTGCGACGCCAGGCAGCGTGGCCGAAGCGCACGGCCGCAGCCGCGACGAGCTGAGCTCCTTCCTCATTGACCAGATTGAGACGAGCCTGAGCGAGGCGGTGGAGGCCGGCACCCTCCCGCAGGGGAATGTGGACACTCTGATCGAGAATCTGACCTCTAACGTCGACACCATCATCGATGGTGGAGCCCTTACGCCGGGCCGGGGTGGCTCTGGCCAGGCGCCGGTCGGAGGCGCCGCTGGCGACGCCGAGGTTAGGCCACTGCCTGGCATGAACGCCTCCATCACGATCACGATCGCTCAGAGCGTGAACGTCCTCACCGTGCCGGCGCAGGCCATCCAGAACGAGGGGCTGCAAAGCTTCGTGGAGATCCTGCGGGAGGACGGATCGACGGAGAGGGTCGAAGTCCAGGCAGGGCTCAGCGATGGGACCAACACGGAGATCACGGGTGAGCTAGAGGCCGGGGCGGTGATCGTATTCTCGGGCCGTGCGGCGGCAACCGTTCAGCCGACCGCTGCCCCGGCCTTCCCAGGCGGTGGTGGCGGCGGCAGATTCGGTGGCGGCGGCGGCGCTGGTGGCGGCGGTGCTGGCGGCGGCGGTGCCGGCGGCGGCGGAGCCGGCGGCGGCGGAGGCGGGCCGTGATCAGTCTGCGTGGCATAACCAAGGTCTACCGCGCCGGCGACATACTCGTGCCCGCCCTGCGCGGGATCGACCTGGAGATCGAACGCGGCGAGTTCCTGGCCATCGTGGGAGCGTCCGGATCGGGCAAGTCGACTCTGATGAACATCCTTGGCGGTCTCGACCGTCCCTCCCGCGGCGTCTACGAACTGGAGGGGCGCGACATCCGCCGCATGAGCGATAGCCAATTGGCCCGGGTGCGCAGTCGACGCGTGGGATTCGTGTTCCAATCCTTCAACCTGCTTCATCGCCTGCCGGCGGTTGCCCAGGTAGAGCTTCCCCTCATCTACAAAGGCTCGCCGAACCGACGGAAGCTGGCGATGCGGGAGCTGAGGGAGGTAGGCCTGGCCAGCCGTGCCCGTCATCGGCCGACCCAGCTCTCCGGCGGCGAGCAGCAACGCGTAGCCATAGCGCGGGCGCTGGTGACGAACCCCGCCCTGATCCTCGCCGACGAGCCCACAGGCGCCCTGGACACGAAGAGCTCGGCGGACCTGATGGAGATGTTCGTCCGCCTCAACGCGGAGCGCGGTATGACGATTATGGTGGTGACGCACGAGCCGGAGGTGGCGGACTATACGCGCCGTGTGATCCGGATGCGTGACGGTCTGGTGGTCTCCGACGGGCCTCCAGACGGTGCAACTGTCACCATACCGCCGCTTGCGGATCGACCGAGGGCGGCACCAGCATGAATATCATGGACTCGATCCAGACGGCCCTTGTGGAGCTCAGCACCAACAAGCTCCGCACTGGCCTCACCATGCTGGACATCGTCATCGGTGTGGGCGCCGTGATCGCCCTAATGGCTGCCGGACAGGGCGCCCAGTCGGGCGTAACCAGGGAGATCAGCGGTCTGGGTAGCAACCTGATCTTTGTGGAGCCGGGAGAAACCGAGCAGGCTGGACGGTTTGGGATAGGTGCCCTGACGCTGACCACCGACGACGCGGAGGCGATTAAAACCCTGCCTGACACCGAAGCCGTCATCTCCCAATTCACGCTGCCTCTGGATGCACAGGTCGTTGGCAACGGGCGAAATACCTCGGCCAACATGACGGCCACCGAGCCCGACTTCACATTCGTGCGTGGCTGGGATCTTGAGGCCGGCAGGTTCCTTAACGACGAGGACGCGCGCCGAAGCGCCACCAATGTCGTACTGGGATCGCAGGTGGCCGCGGATCTATTCGACACACCGGCAAGCGCGATCGGCCAGCGGGTGCGCCTGAGCTTTGGGCCCTTCTCACTGAACCTCACGGTCGTAGGTGTCATGGAGGAACGGGGGGCGTCCGGAAGCGGCGAGGATGACAATCAGATCCTCATACCTCTCACCACTTTCCAGGAGAGGGTGCCGTTTGCACGCAGCCCTACCGGCGAGTCGAACGTCGGCCAGATCGTCATCAAGGTAACGGAGGGCAACAAGGTTGATGGGATTAAGGAAAAGATCCAGCAGCTCCTGCTCATAAGCCATGACTTCGTCGAGGACTTCACGGTTGAAACCCAGGAAGACCTCACAGCCACAGCGAGGCAAGTGAGTCGAACGCTGACCCTCCTGTTGGGAGCGATCGCTGGCATTTCGCTCATCGTGGGCGGCATCGGCATCATGAACATCATGCTCGTGTCTGTGACGGAGCGGACGCGCGAGATCGGCATCCGGAAGGCAGTGGGCGCCAACAGCGGCGACATTCTGAGGCAGTTTATCATTGAAGCGATAATCGTGACGGTCTTGGGCGGAGCGATCGGCGTGCTGGCCGGCGTCGCCGCCGCTGAGCTCGCCGACGGACGGGAATTCGGCACGGGGACCCCGGTGACCACCGTGGTAGCCCCCTGGAGCATCTTCGTCGCCCTAGGCGTCTCTGTGCTGATCGGCCTCTTCTTCGGCATCTATCCTGCCTACCAGGCCTCCCGCCTCGATCCGATAGAGGCGCTCCGGTCTGGGTGATTAGTCGGGACACCAAGATGGGAACGAGTCGTAGCCATTCCGCAACCGACCGTGAGTACGCGGCCGGCAACAGGACGATAGCCGCGAACAGCCGGCGATGGCGCCCGCCTCTGCCCCTGGCGTTCGTGGTCGGCGCGGCGGGCCCGAGGGCGGCGAGGCCACGATCTAGGATCGTGATCTGAAGCGAGCGACTAGGGTACAATCGACGGCATGGAGAACGCCCCGCCGCCTGTTGAAGTAGTGACCAGGGACAGCGTCACCTACCGCATCCGGCGTCTCACCGAGGTGTCGCAAGTCCTGCCTCGGCTGGAGAAGGACCGGGTGTTCTGCGCCTACGCCCTCTGCCAGCTAGAGCCTGAGCGGTTCCCGCACACGCGCTGGTACGTGGCGGATGGCGAGGATCGCGAAGCGCTGGTGATGAGCGGCACCGGCAGCCTGAGGAGCAGTCTATACGGCTACGGGGCGGACCTCTTCTGCATGGGCGAACCGGATGCGCTAGCCGTCCTACTCTCCCTACACCCAGGCCCGCGCTACGTTTCCTGGTTGTGGGCTCAGGTCGAGCATGGGCCTGTCCTCAAGAGACATTTCCGATTGGTAGAGCACTCCGCCAAATTACTCCTACGGGACGATCGTGTTGATCAGGGAACAGTTGAGCCTCCCGTCAGGCGGCTTACAGGGGCCGATATCAGGGAGATCAACCGCCTATTCCGTGCGTGTGGTGGCTCGCTAGGGCATTATCGGCGTAAGCTGATCGACCGTGGCCTTTGGTATGGATTCTTCGAGGACGGACGCCTGATAGCGATCACTTCCAACGAAGCGATATCCCCAACATATGGCGTGATGCTCGCTGGCCGATCCCTGACGCACCCGAGGTACCGGGGTAAGCACTACATTAGGGATATGATGCGTACCGCCCGGATTCGAGACGCTACGGCGGCACACCTCATGAGGGTGGCCACTGTAGACTCCGCAAAGATGCGTCGGCGCAACCGAAGCGAGCAACCAAGTGTGGAGGTTGGGCAAGTCTTGGAGTCGCGGGCCTACCGCCGCGACCAGGTGGGCCTGGCCAGCCTCATCCGGCGGGTCCTGGCACGTCGAAGGGCGGGGAAGAGCGGCTAAGGGGTTGGTAACAGAGAGCCGCTGCTGTGGGAAGCAAAAAAGGATTGACCGGGGCGAGTGGCATATCTGTCATTGTAGTCTATTGCTCCAACGACAGCTGCGAGAAAATTCTCGGCGTCGTGCCTGTATCCTAAGAGGTGTGTCAAGCCGATAATCGCCACCGGCGTGCTGTGTCAGGACATGTGAGACAGGTCATGGCGTGATTAGATAGAATTGGAGTATGGGATATCACGCTACGGTGCAGCACGCCCCTGAAGAGGAGTGCCGCCGGTCTACCCGAGGCTATGCTACCGTTGGGACGCCTTTGACTTGATATTCTTCGAGCGCAGCTTTGGCCCATCCAAGGTCATCATTCTTCACAGCGCTTCGTGTCGCCTCAAGATCGATGCTATAAACGCGAGCGGCGTTCAATCCTAGGATCTTCTCCTTAACCGCCGGCGTGAGCTCGGGATAACCGTATCGTTGCCGGTACTCCTCTGGGATCTGGAAGGCGCGGAAAGCGTCGACGATCGGCTGCGTCGGTCCGTACCAGATGGAGTCGGTGCCCCAGAGGACGTTCTCCTCGCCGACCGCCAGGAGGAGCTTCCCGAGAACGTGGGCCGCCTCTCGGGGACGCCTGATCAAAGAAAACCAGGTTGAGCCGAGCTCCGCGTAAACGTTGGCGCCGGGAGGCACCTTCGAATCCTTAAGGCTCTTTATCAGGCGGTTCGTGCCGACGTCAGCGACGTCGTCCGAATAGGGTCCCTCCTGGCCCTCTTCACCCCATGGATCAATAACATGGCCCGATATCGGATCGTAAGGCCCCTCAGCCTCGCCGGCGGCATCAGGATGTTCGTATCCGGAGTGGTAGATCAGGAAATCGATGTCGGTGAAGTAGGCGGCGACCGGACCCACATCCCGTGGAGAGCCCAAGGGAGATCCGCCACTGAGTCCTTTGTGCGCACATACTATGTTGACTCCCACCTCGCGGGTGCGCTCCAAGAACGGCACCCCTGAGTCTTCGTCATCGAGCATCCAGCCGGACCCATCAACCCAGCCGCTGCTTCCCAAGACGCCGGGGGTGTAAACTTTCCAACCTCGAGGCTTGTACATCTCCTGCCAACGGTCAAGACGCCACAGTTCGCTCGGCACATTGGGATGAACCACGCAGTGATTTAGGAGACGCCCATTTCCGCCAAATCTCTCGAATAACTCGCGTGTGCCGGCCATCTCTCCATTGGTCAGGGGCCTATCTTCATGAATACCAGGTGGCGACGTTAGTACGGCCACCGCCGTCTCGCTTTCCAAGAAGACGCACCTCAGATACTCAGCCAGGGAATAGGCCGACATACCATCGAGTCCCTTGAAACCTTCCGGCATTAGGGCCCGATATGACTGGAGCACCCGTTTCGTGAAGTCGGTAATTGCTGGGCGGTCGGCTACGTAATGCGTCTGGACATCGATCACCAGTTGATCGCCCCCGAGGGCCGCATCAGCGGCTGCCGTATCGAGCATAGCCTCGCGCGGCACATTATAGAAATCGTAGCCCCATTGCTCGTTGATCGTTCGTAGAGCCGTGGCGGTGCCGAATCGGCCGGACGAATAGTCCGCAGTTGACATGTTCACACGGTGTGCCGAATCGGGCACGCTGACCTTCAAGCTCCTAACCGCAGCCAGATCCGGGAGGCTGTACGGCCGAGGTCTGTATTCGTCAGTGCTGCGAGGCTGGAGGATGACAGGGACCAAAGGTGGCCGTTCCGGGAGCTTGAGCGTCATGGGCTAAACCACTCGCTTCCTAGGGTCTTTGCTTAAGGATACCTCCTGGACTGATTCCCGTCAGCATTGATGGGAGAGTGTAAGGCGATGTTCCTCTTGAATTCTTTGCTTGGGGCGATCTTTGTTTCTGGTCAGGGACTACAGTGGAGGACAGTTTGGCGGCAGTCTTGGAGGTGACGGGCGTTGACAAGAGAGGGTACGGCAGCTATGCTCGCTGGCGTTAACGTTTAAGGATGACAGGGTAGGTCGACTAGTATCAGAACCGTCAGATTCAGAAGGCTACGTTTTCAGGAGGGCCGACCGTGATCGTTAGCTTTGAGGACAAGACGCCCCAAATCGATGATAGCGCCTGGGTCAGCCAAGCGGCCTACGTCGTCGGCGCCGTTAAGGTGGGCGAGAATTCCAGCGTTTGGCCCGGTGCGGTCCTCCGAGCAGATTTCTCCACCATTTCTGTAGGCGCTAACACCCACGTCGAGGATAATTGTGTGCTCCATTCGGGCGGGCCCATGATTATCGGCGACGACAACGTTATCGGCCACGGCGTTATTGTCCACTGCGGCCGAATCGGCAACAATTGCCTCATTGGGAACAATGCTACCCTCCTGGAAGGTGCAGAAATAGACGACTTCTGTATCGTCGCTGCCCATAGCCTGATACCGCCCGGAACAAAGGTCCCGACAGGATCAATGGCCATGGGTGTGCCAGCCGAGATCAGGGAGCTCTCGCCCCAACAAAAGGAACGCCTAAAGCGGAATTCCTCCGGCGGTCTTGGATACAGAGATCTGTCCCAGCGCTACAAAGCCTCCGGCCTCTAACGGTATGCTGTCGGGCACACCATCAGGATGGGCCGATAATGCCAGATCGTTCACAGGCAGCCGCTCTCCTCGTCCGTTAGCGAATGCGCTATCAAGGCACACAACGCCCGGCGATCCATGTTCATCTGAAGAAGATCATGCAGTCGGACACAAGTAGTTGATCCCATTTCTGAAACCTTGGGGCCGCTCCTCGGCGTAAGGACCGTTGGCTCGCCGTCAGGCGAGTGGCCTATGGAGATGCCCTGCCGGATGTTCGCCGCCCACGGCGCCGATATAGTCTTGGCGTTACGGGCTCTGGGCTTCAGGGTGAGCAACTCGACGGTGCGCCGGTACCGGGCGGCCATCGCGTGACCACTGCCGACACAGGGTTGAGGAACGTTCTTCTACAATCACGGTCCCTACGTCCGGGAAGCGATCCGCGAGGAGGTGCGCGATGGCACTCGCATTGGTACCGCCAAACGGTCCGCCTATCCGGATCGCAGCACGACGTCCCGGCCGCCTTATCGTCCGCCCGGTGCTGGCTGGATTGCACCACGAATATGAACGGGAAGCTGCCTGAGAGAGGCGGATATAGTTTGAGCCCCCACAGGCAATCAGGCGTACGTGGTATCCTGTGGCTACTACCATAGAGCCGTTGCCAAACGTCGCCATAAGCTTGAAGATCGACCGGGCAGGTGCGTAGGCGGCTATTTGTCTTGTTAAGTAGGTGGACATCAGGTCGTGCCATTTTGCAGGTAGGCCATCCGCGCAAGGGGTTAGGGGGTTAGTATGAGAAATATCGGACAAGAGCTGAGCGATCGTCCTGGACTTGACGTGCGGGGCACCCCTCCGGCTCCACCGTATTCTTCGACACGGGCAACGGGCCTTCAGGGGAATGCCTACGTTGAGCTAAAGCAACTCATCAAGCAGAAAGGGTTGCTGGATAGGCAGCCCGCTTACTACACCTTCAAAATTCTACTCACCTTCGCTCTGCTCGCTCTAAGCGTTACCTTGTTCGTGCTCATAGACACCCTGTGGATACAGCTCTTGAACGCCGTATTTCTGGCCTTCATCTTCCAGCAGATTGCTTTCATTGGCCACGATTCCGCCCATCGGCAAATTGCCAGCTCTGTCCGCAACAACAACCTCATCGCGTTAGTATCTTGGAATCTTCTGCTCGGAGTCAGCAAGAGCTGGTGGATGGGTAGGCACCACCGACATCACGCTCGTTCCAATGAGCTGGACGCGGACCCCGATGCTGAGCTCGGGTTCCTCGGCTTTTCGGCAGAGGGGGCCCGCAGGAGGCAGGGCTTTCAACGGTTCTTAATGAAATACCAGGTCTTCCTGGTGCCCTCGTTAGCCCTTTACCCGGTTGCTCTGCGGTTATATACAGTGCAATTCCTGCTTTGGGCGAAAGGCGGCCATGTCGGCAAGGTACCGACCCTCCCGCCGGGGCGAAGGCGCCCTCCAGCAGAAATACTCCTGGTTGCCGTCCACTTCCTGTTGTACTTTGGCCTGTCATTCTACTTGCTGGGCGTGTGGCAGGCGGTGCTGTTTATCGTGATCCATCAAGGGTTGTTCGGCCTGTACTACGCCTCTGTGACCGCCTCAAATCACAAAGGCATGCCTATGTGGGAAGAGGGCAACGATTTTGACTTCTTGCGCCAACAGGTGCTCACCAGCCGAGACGTGAAATCCCACCCTCTTATCGACTTCTGGTATGGCGGTCTCAACTTCCAGATCGAGCATCACCTGTTCCCAAACATGCCACGAAACAAGCTAAGAGAAGCGCAGCCCATCATCAGGCGCTTCTGCGAGGAGCGATCCGTAGCCTATAGCGAGACGAGCCTGGTTCAGTCTTATAGGGAAATTCTGGAGTCAATCCAGGTGGCCAGTCTCGCGGTAAGGGAAAGTTAGTACAGGATCGGCAATTCTGGCCCCTAGCATCGTGCGGGAACCGGCCCAGGTCTGAGGCTTTCAGAGGCCGATTAGGCGATGCCCCGCGACTACATCGAACTGATTCGAGGAGCGATGGGGCAAGTGGCCGTGTCGCTGCCCCACCTGCGAGGGGGATCCTCACGCGGCTCGGGACTCACCCGATCTCCGGCGAGATGCAGCCTGACCGCCGCGGATGGGGTTTTAGCACCCCGCAGTCAAGACCCGGAGTCGGCAAGCTCCTGCCCGATGGCGGCGCTCGCCTGCACTACGGCTTCGACATCTTCCGGGGCGGTCCGAAAATTGACGATGCAGGCGCGTATAGCACCGCGTCCGTCGGAAAGCCGTGCGTTAGAGACCATCGCTATCCCGCGGGCCTCTAGCTGACGGATGATCTCCGTCTGGAGCTGTTCGAGTTCGGCAGGGTCTGTGACGCCGGGCGGTTCGACGCGCCAGCAGACGATAGACAGCTGGCGCGGGGCGGCGAGCACCAATCCTGGCGTGCTCTGCACCAACTCCTCCAGGTAGGCGGCCAGAGTGCAGATGTATACTTCCATTGATGGCAACCCGCGACGAGGTCCTTCAGCGCATTATAGATGTCTATCGAAGCAGGGTAGGGGGGGAGGGCTTTGTCTGCCCTTTGTGCAAGCAGAATTCTTGGAATTTAGGTTTTTACGTTCCTCTGTCAGTCAGCGACTCCCCCAAACAGGTACAACTTGGGGGGAGGATACTGCCCCTTGCCGCACTTTCCTGCAACAACTGCGGCAATACTCACCTCATCAACCTACTGACACTCGAATTCTCTCTGGACGACCTAACAGCGATGGATTTGCCCAAAGAGTAGGGCTATGGCTAGTCAACCGCCTAACCAAGATAAGCCGGTCGGGGTCTCCCCTGGGCGAGCGGGGGATACTCAGGGTGCAGTCGTCAACCCAATTTACGCAACGCGAGACGTAATGCATTACGCTGTTACCGACCATGAGTTACGCGCCATCTCTTTTCTGAATACGCTTATAGTTACGTTTTCTTCGCTTGGCTCCTTCTTGCTGGCCGCTGCATTAAGCATTTGGATTGGCGTCCTCATAGAGGACACTCTCACAGATACAAGCAAGGTGCTGGCATATGTCGCGGCTCCCATAATCTGTCTGATATCGCTCGTTGCCTTCCTACTAGCCTGTATAACGTGGAGGATGCGTAGGTCGGAGTTGGACACCATCCGCAGGGAGTCTAGGCAGTAAGGTCTTGGTAGGGTAAAGTGGCGGCTTCGATGAGCTTTTTCAGCGTGTCGCGGAACAGGAATGGGTTGTGTCTGTTGTTGAACCGGAATGCCATCTCGTCGAGGTATGCGGGCAGATGATCGACGGCCACCGGACGCTCCGGCAGGGGGTCGCGGAAATGAGCGCGGACCCCCACCTCTTCCGCCGGCGAGGGCCGACGTTCGTTCCAACCCGTGGCGGCGGACGCGGCCATTTCCAGGAGGCGGCCGCCCACGTCTTGCCACATCTCCGGAGGCCAGTCGAAGTCCAGGCGAGGTAGCTCAGACCGATCCACTGAGTCACTCATATGGGTGCCCTCCCCCAACGTGCAAGATGCGGCTCCGAGATCGATGAACTAGTGGGCGTCCAGATACCCTTCCGCAAAGCCGGCGGCCAGGGTAGTGATACCCCGCCTCGATCGGGCTCCGGATCCAGCGATGCCAGGTGGACCCCGCCAGGCCCTGACCCGGGTCTGACTCGGGCCCCAGATCCTGGCCGGCCCTACGAGCATGTCAGCGCAGCCCCTCGAAAAGGTCTTGCTCCAGCGTTCGTCCGCCGTTGACCAGACTGAAGGCTCGGTAGAAGGTCTGGCTGCCCCAGAGGTTCTTATGGTGATCCTCCGGTAGTTCCTTCAGCGCCTGGTAGCCGGGCAGCTGCGTCCTGTGGCAGGAGACCGCCTCCCAAACGCGGGGCCAGTAGGCGGCGGTGTCGATGCGGGTGGTGATCGCCCAGTCCGCCCAGCCGCGGGTTCGCCGCTCGTCGCCATCGATGTGCATCACCAGGTCACCGAACGCGGCCTGATAGGCCGCGAACGTCTTCTCCGTCCAGGCCATGTAGTAGAGCTTCGACACACGGTGGGGCGGGTACCCCTGGGCCGGAGCAAACCCGGGATCGGCTGCGGCCACGACGGCGGCCGTGGCGAACTGGCATATCGCGATGTGGTCAGGGTGGCCGTAAGCCCCGTTGGGATCAAAAGTCAGGGCGACTTGGGGCCGCACCCGCCGCAAATGCTCCACAATCTTCTCGATGGCCTCCGCTGGATTCGCCTGGTCCAGCTCGCCGTCACGGTAGTCCAGGAAGCGCACCTCCTTGAAGCCGAGCACTCCGGCCGCCGCCTGTAACTCCTCCTCGCGAATCCGTCCCAGCCTATCGAGTCCCGGGTACTGGTCCTCCTCACCGAACCAGCCGCGCTCCCCCCGCGTTGCCGTGACCAGGTATGTCTCCACGCCCTCCGCCGCGCACTTCGCGAAGGTGCCACCATTGCCCAGCGACTCATCGTCCGGGTGCGCAAATATGCCCATGAGCTTCAGCGGTCCGGACATAGGATCCCCCATTCCAGCTAACGGCGGTCCTGTGGCTCTCCATCTGTGGATGCAGATCGGATATCTCCGCCCACCTCACCTTCCTCAATTCTATTTCCAGTTCCGCGTTTTAGATAGCGGGCGGAATGATGAGCCGAGCCCCGGCGCCGCCTTCACGGTTTTTCATTAGCCGGGCGGTGTGCAGTCCGCCGGCCTGACGCGCTGACTCGGCCTGGATTGACCGCAACGCTGACAGCAACCCGGTGGAAACTTTAGCCCCTCAAGCCCATCCTCTGTCGCTCCAGCGTTCCGTTGAACCACTCTGGGTCGGCGACGAGGTGCGACCGGAGCTCCGCGTACCAGGCATCCTGTTCCGGGTCGTTCGAGTTAAGGTCGTGCGTTCTCTTATCGGCGAAACAGGCGGTGGCCATGAATTCGTCAGGGTCGTCGATGTTTGAACTGAGGTCGGCACGGACAAAGCCGCGTGCCTTCGGCCGCCGATCCTGGAACCAGCGATCGAACAGGTCGATGACCGCCTGGCGCTCTCCGGGCTTGGCCTTCATCTTGAAGTGCGTGATGTTTGGTGGCATCTAGACTCCCCCCTCATCAATTATAGAGCATCGCCCTGATAGGTGTAGGGCGCCAATACCCCATCCGCATCCGCCCGCTATTCGCTCAGTGGTAGGTCAGTCATCATCACTCCGGACAGGGACGGCGGCCATCTCACTGGGCTCCACGCGCAGGTCCGGCAGCCAGCTAAGTGCGGGCGAGAGGTACCAGTTCCAGTTTCCCAGGAGCTTCATGCTGGCCGGGACCAGGACTATTCGGACGATAGTGGCGTCAAGGAGCACGGCTACCCCCAAGCCGAATCCCATCTGCTGCAGGCTGACGAGCTGGCCGCTGGAGAATGCCATGAACACGGAGACCATGATGAGGGCCGCGCCGGTTATCAGGCGCCCCGTGGACCGGATGCCGAAGGACACCGATTCCGCATTGTCCTGGGTCTGATCGAATCGCTCACGGATGCGGCTCAGCAGGAACACGTGGTAGTCCATGGAGAGACCGAACAGGACCGAGAACAGGAAGAGCGGGATCCAGGCTTCGATAACCTCCGTCCGCTGGTATCCGAAGACCTCGTTTAGCACTCCCTTCTGGAACACAAGGACGAGGAGCCCATAGGTTGCGCCGACCGACAGCAGATTCAGGATGATCGCCTTGATAGGCACGATGATGGAGCGGAAGACTACCATCAATAGGATGAAGCTGATGCTCAGGACGAATGAGAAGACTATGGGCACCGATTCACTGGCCATCGTGAAAAAGTCCAGGTTCACGGCAGTGTCACCGCTGACAAGCACGGTGGCCGGCAGGCCAGCAAAGGCGGCGGGGACGTACTCCTCTCGCAGGCGCTTGACGGCGTCCTGAGCCTCCGTGCTCGTCGCGTCGCCGGTCACCGGTACGGAGAGGAGGGCCAGGTCGCCAGCGCTGTTCACCTCGAGCGGACGGGGCTCGGCGAAGGCGCCGTCGGCCTCGAGAGCCGCCCTAAGGTCGTCGATTCCGGACTGCACGGCCGGGGAATCGATGTCGCCGTCGATCACGATCTCCGCCGGAGTGACCTCCCCCGCGGAGAACTCCTCGTCAAGGATGAGGAACCCCTGCTTAGACTCTATGCCGTCTGGGAAGGAGGAGACGCCGGCCGCGCCTGTGTTGATATCGAGCAGGGCGACGGAAAGGCCCAAAAGAAGTCCGCCGGCCAGTACCAAGCTCAGCACGGCGTGCCCCATGACGGTCTGCGAGATCCGGTCCCAGATGCCGCCGCGGCGGGTCTCGTCGAAGCTCGCCTGGGCCCTGCCGATCAGCGGGATCGAAAGCGAATTTATGCGGTCTCCCAGGAGGCTGAGAATGGCTGGGAGAAGCGTGAGCGATGCCAGCACGGAGGCGATCACGACGAGGATAGCGCCCAAGCCGACACTGATGAAGACGGCAGAGGGGATCAGAAGCATTCCGAAGAGCGCTAGCACCACTGTTAAGCCGCTGAACAGGACGGTCCGCGAGGCCGTCGCCCCGGCCCGCCCGATGGCCTCGGACTTCTCCAGTCCGTTACGGCGCTCCTCCCGGTATCGAGCGATGATGAAGAGGGAGTAGTCGATGCCAACGGCCAGGCCGATCATGGTGATCATGTTTGTGACGAAGAAGGAGAGCTCAAAGGCCTGTCCGACCAGGGAGGCCGCCCCCATGGCGACCGCGATGGAGACGGCGGCCTGCACGATGGGGATTAGGGATGCCACCAGGGCGCCAAGGACCAGGAGCAGTATGACGAGGGCGATCGGTACGCCAAACATCTCGCCATTCAAGAGGTCCTCCTCCGACACCTCTTGAAAGTCCCTGCCGACCGAGGCTTGGCCCGTGATCAAGATCTGGAAACCGCTTTCGCCCTTCGCGTTGTTGACAACAGTTACGACGCGGTCGATGTTGTCCGCCGCATCGTCGAAGTCTCCCGCCATTGTGAGGGGAATGAGGGTGGTCTGGCGGTCGGCAGACACCAGAGTCTCGGACTGGCTCTCGTAGAAGTTGGTCAGGGAGCCCTCTCTGATGATCTCGGGGACCAGGGCGGCCAGCTCCGCGGTGAGGCCTTCCACGGCCTGTTGAAAGGCCGGGGCATCTACCGTGAGCGTGTCCGATCCTATGATGACTATCTCGTTCGTACCCTTAGGGCCGCGCAACCTATCCTCCAGGAGATCGTCGGCTTTCTTGGAGTCCGGATTGTTGGTGAAGGCGAACTCGGACGTCTGGACGCCGTCCAGAAGAGTCTAAATCAGGACTGCTGCGACCAGAAATAGCGATATCCAGATCCCGATGGTGGTCCAGGGGCGCCCAGCGGCAGCGCGAACGACTGACTCCGTCGAAAATGGTCTCGCGGGCACTAATAGCCTCCTTCTTTAAACACCGGGCGGTCCGCGCTCAATGTTAGCCCGGAACCCCAATATCAGCCTGGTGACCCCTAAGTGTGCTGTGCCCCAGGGGGCCTGTATCCCGTGACCCCATGTCGCACCGGCCTCCCGCGAGGGCCGGGGCAAGCAGCCTGGAGTCAGGTGGACTTCACTCCAGACCTGACGGCAGGCTTGATATCACGGCGGAGCTGTTCGAGGTGCTCCTCGTAGTGGGTGGCCGCCGTCTCTAGTAGGGATTTGACTGTGCGCCCCTCAGCACCTTCTCCAAAGCCTTTTTCCAGGTCCTCGTCCTGCAGCGCCTCAACCCAGCCTATGCACTCGTCCATATCCTTCAGGGTCTGTTCAACGGTCCGCTGCCACATCTCCCCCGGCGATGGCCTGCGGGGCGGAGACACTGTCTCTCCCTTGATAACCCGCTCGGCCAGGTTGATGTAGTAGGGCCGACCGCGCAAGTGCCGTAGAAGATCGACCACGGCCCAGGACGAGCCCCTGTTCGCCTCCTCAGCAGAGATATCAGTTAGCTCCTTGGCCATACTGTCTCTGGCTTCACTCATTCTGCGCACTATTTCAGATCGGTCAGTATAGGACATGGCAGCCTCCTCAAGATTGGTACGTCGCTCGGCCCTGGGAAACGCATACTCCGTGCCGTGGGCGAGATCGCCCGCCAGCAGCGGAACGCGAAGCGGCCGTTAGGCCTACGCCTCAACTTGCTCCAACACTCGGATTATGGCTCTGCCGACGAACTCCCTCAAGAATTTCAGCTCAGCCGGCGTGTAGGGCAAGAGACGCTCCGGATAATCCTCCATCCTCATGGTTTCTTCCATGGCTTCTCCCACAGCGCGGGTGATCTCTTCTGTGGACATCGTTCTGGCCACCGGTTCACTCCCAACTAGAACTTGGGGCAGCCCTGCCGCCGGTTCGGAAAGTTCGCCTCTAATAGCGCCGCCCGGACTAGGCTAGCCCTTTACTTCTTCGATCCCGACTTCTCGTAGCCCCTCTTTATACCTTCCAACCAGTGCCAGGTAACCGGAAGCTTCGTCAAACCGATCTTCGCGGTCCGTCGGCGCATCACCGACGACAGCTCCTGGCACACCCATGACCATCTTGCGAGGCGGCACCACAGCCCGCGGGGGCACCACAGCCCCGGCGGCGATGGTGCACCAGTCGCCGATACGTGCCCCATCCAGGACCGTAGCGTTGATGGCCACGAGGACATGCTCGCCCAGGGTAGCACCATGAATCGTCGCCGCATGCCCAATATGCGAGTAAGGGCCTAGCGTAGTTCTGCCATGAAAAACGCAGTTGTCCTGGATGTTGGAGCCGTCCGCCACCCGAATCTCGCTAACATCCGCCCTCAAGGTGACGTTAGGCCCGATCCAACAGCGTTCCCCGATGACGACGTCCCCGATGATCACTGCCGTTGGGTGAACATAGGAGCTGGCTCCTATCCTTGGTCTCTTACCCTCGAACTCGTAGATCGGCATATCTATACTCCCTTCCGAATCAACCCTGGATACCATATCATCGTGCAAGCAGCATGCCAGGCCCCGCTATCAATGAGGATATCCGACACCGCTTCTTGGGCGTCCTAGGCGATATCCCCCCGTGCTCAACGGCCTTACATCATCCATTTATGGCTACAGCAAAGTCAAGCCCGAGCGCATCTATCTTCAGCACCTCGCAGGCGATCTTCTCCAGCGCATAGCCCTTGCTCAGCCTCCGACCGATCCACGCCCGAGCGGCACGCTCCTCACTTGTATCGGACTCGCTTCTCTACGCCGGGACGAAATAGGGCAAGGTACGTCCTCCACGGTCTCGAACTGGACCTTGACCGGCATCCCGATCTCCAGCTTCTCCGGCTCGACGCCCTTGATGTTTGCGACTATGCGTACCCCGGGCGCGTCATCGATTTCAACTAAAATGACCGCGTACGGCGGCTCGAAGGCCGGATGCGCCGGAGGACCTACGATAGTGAAGGAGTAGATCTTGCCGGTGCCCTTCACCTCCTGCCACTCGAAGTCAAATCTGCATCCCACCATTGACGGCTTCGGCGGATGCTGATACTGACCGGTCTGGGGACAGTACTGAACGACCAGCTTGCCTTGCTTGGCTGCGTCCCAATAGGGCTGTGTATCGAGATTGGGTTGAGGCAGCGGCCTGGGGATTTGTTCCTGCATTTTAATCTCTCTCTTTCCGGGTAGTGGTTGCGACGGAGCTCTACGGCGAGTACGGCGACCGCATGACGGCGGCGGCAACCATCCCCGCGAACACACCGCAGGAAGCGATAGAGGAGCTGGAGTACGCGGTCATGGTACTGGGGCTCAAGGCAGCTTTGCTCCCCAGCTATATCGTGCGTCCCATCTGGACCATGAGCAAGGTTGACTCGTTTACTTGATTCCGCGTGGTGTTATGATGGGGAATCGAAAATCGATCCGAACCAAACGGCGGCTATCATTCAGGCAAGATTGATGAAGCACGCCAGGAAATAATCAGGGAGCCACCGCTAAAGTACTGAGGAAGGAGCAACGGAACAATGAGTGGTGAACCTGTTCTTGATCTCGGACTCGGTGCTCCATACCACATCGGTATCGCAGTTTATGACATAGAGAAGGCGATGGAGCGGTACGGCAAGGCGTTCGGCATTCGGGACTGGCGGCTCCGGGAGACCACTGAGCAAGCATCGACCTGGCACTGGCACGGCGAGCCGGCACCATCTCCGGGGATGAAGTTTGCCTATTCCGTTACGGACTTGCCCCTACTGGAGTTCCTACAGCCTACGGGGACAGCGCAGTCGAGCCTGGCGAAGCACCTGCGAGAGCACGGGGAAGGGGTCTTCCACCTCGGCTACTTCGTGGACAACATCCCGGAGCTTCTGAAACGGGCCGAGCAACTGGGGGTGCCGGCGGAGTCGGGAGGGAGCCAGATCGCCTACCTGGACCCGTCCGGGGCCCACGGCGTGTGCGTAGAGCTGGTATCAGAAGCTCTTCGCGAGCCGCTGCTCCATTGGGTCCGGACCGGGGAATGGACCTTGTAGGTATTGGCAACCGACGACCGTCGCAGCGGCAGGCGGTAGAGGAGCAAAGGAATGGAACGTTACGACGTCATCATCGTCGGTGCCGGATCCGCAGGCGTCCCACTGGCTGCCCGCCTGTCTGAGAATCCAGACCGCAAGGTCCTTCTATTGGATGCCGGGCCCCACTTCAGAACCCTGGACGAGTACCCCCTGGAGCTACGACATGGCGGTCTACAGGGGGCGATGGACCCCGGCCATCCGAATAACTGGGCATTTGAGGGAGAACTCACGACGCAAGGCGCGAGACAGATCGTCCCTCGGGGCAAAGTGGTCGGTGGTGGCAGCGCTGTAAACGGCACGATCTTCGAAAGGGGTCTTCCCGAGGACTTCAACGAATGGGCTGAAAGCGGCAACGACCAGTGGGCCTTCGACAAAGTCCTCCCTTTCTTCAAGAAACTCGAGACTGACCTGGACCATGGGACCGAATGGCACGGGATGGATGGCCCCATCCAGGTCCGGCGGCACAAGCCCGACGAGTTCGTTCCCACCGACCACGCTTTTCTCGAGGCCTGCCAGGAGGCCGGGTTCCCCGCTGATCCGGACATGAATTCCCCCAAGTCCTACGGCGTCGGCGCCCTGGCGGTGAACAATGTCCGTGGAATCAGGATGAACACGGCCCACCGCTACCTGGAGCCGATCTCTGGCGAGCGCCCAAACCTCACGGTGCGGGGTGAATGCTACGCGCGGCGGGTAACCTTCTCAGGGCGTGAAGCGATGGGCGTGGAGGTGGACTACAACGGTGAAAGGACGGTCATTCAGGGTGACGAGATCGTCCTTTCCAGCGGTGCGATCAAGTCGGCGCACCTCCTCATGTTGTCCGGAGTCGGGCCGGCAGCGGAGCTCAAGCGGTTCGAGATTCCGGTCATCTGTGACATTCCGTATGTAGGGAAGAGGTTCACCGACCACGTCCAGGGCACGACGATCCAGTACCGCCTCAGGAAACAGATCAAGGTCGACCCCACACAGCATTCCGGCGTGCACGTGGGCATGCACTACACCGCCGAGGGCTCTCCCTTCCACAGCGACCTGTTCAGCCTGGCCACGAGCATCCCCCACAACGTCCAGCTTCTGTACAAGAGGTCGCTCCTCGGCAAGGCGATGATGGGGCTCAAGATGATGCGCACGATGTCGATCAAGCGAGTCCTGGAAGAGGCGCGGTTCGGTCAGGGGATGGGGCTCGCGGTCGCTCTCATGAAGAACAACAGCCGGGGTGAAATAACCCTAACCTCCGCTGATCCATACGATAAACCACGCATCGAGTCCCACTACCTGGAAGACCCCTTCGACCTCCAGCGGTTGCGTTACGGCGCCCGTCTGATGGTCTCGCTAGTGGAGAGCCAGCCCTTCCAGAGGCTGGGCGTGGAGCGGCTTTCTCCCACGGACGAAGAGCTCGCTTCAGACGCCGCTCTGGACCAGCACCTCCAGCAGCATGTGTTCACCTATTTCCACATGGCCGGCACCTGCAGGATGGGTCCGGACCGTGACGAGACGGCTGTCGTGGACCAATACTGCCGGGTCAAAGGGATCCGGAATCTGCGAGTCGTCGATACGTCCATCTGGCCGGAGGCCGTGCGGCGCTGCACCAACGCGACCGCAGTCATGACGGGAGAGCGGGCCGCCGAACTCTTCGACTAGCGTGTGGGCCGCCCCTGAAAATCGTGGGGCACAGGGCGAATTCCCCCATCAAGAGCTGGCGGAGGAGCATAGGCGAACCCGACTGCGCGGCGCTTCGGTCGCATCAGAGTCCGCCGTATAATACCTTCCCAATCGCCGGTGTTGCGAGGACGTAGGAAGACCGCTCGCCGCGGGATAAGCCAGCGGAGGGAGAGAGATGAGAGGTACAACTGCTATCGTGGGTGTGGGTGAATCCCCGTATTACCGGCGCGGCGCGGCATCGGAAACGGAGTTCCAGTTGGCCGTCACCCCAGGAGGTGGAGCGCATCAGGGCGGATCGGACGAAGCCGGAGCAGGTTATCGAGGCCGTAAGAGGGCGGGCAAAGGATTCGATGTTGACAGCGATGTCGCCCACTGCTGTAATGGGCGCGGCGGCTTGGCGCATGGTTCTGGCTCCTTCGCATGATTGTGCTGTAGTGGTTCACTTATGCGCTGCAGACACGCTGTACATCAAGCCTTCGCCAGTTAGACGCTCTAACTGGATACGAGTCTGAGCGGGCGTAGCTCAGTGGTAGAGCGCCTGCCTTCCAAGCAGGCTGTCGTGGGTTCGATCCCCACCGCCCGCTCCATTTGACAATTAGGCGCCCGTCCTACACATGGGGCAAGCGATCTTGGGGGACGGGCGTCGGTCAGGTCGGCGATCAGCGGAGGCCGCTCTCCCGGCTGGCGAACCGGCCGCGCTGTAGCCGGGACTTGCGAGTGGTGTATAATCGCGCCACAAAGACGCTGGACGCCCGTCCAGGCTAAGAGCGCGAGTCATTAGGAGTAAGTAAGGAGGCTTCAATGGGTTCCCTCGCTAGGAAAGCAGCTATCGTCGGTGCTTATGAACACCCGTTGCGGGTAGCTCCTGGTTACACGGAGATGGGGATTGAGGCGGAATGCGCCAGGGAGGCGCTGGAGGGCGCGGGCCTCACCCTGAAGGATGTGGACGGCTTCTTCGGGGTCACCGCCCCCGTGGAGAACATGAGCGCCGCTACCTATTGCGACTATCTGAACATTCACCCCAGGATCGTCGGCGACACTAACATAGGGGGCGCTACGTTCCTCCGGTTTGTGCTGGAGGCGGCGTCCTTCATCAACGCCGGCCTGATGAACGTGGGGCTCATCACCTACTCCCAGCTCTCCGTCAGCCGGGGTTGGGGCGGCGGTACCGGCGGCTCGAGGCGACCTCGTAGTTCCTCGGCGATCAGGGCGGCAGCTCGTCCGGCTCCCTCCTGGACGGAGGCGTTCTCCTCCCTCTATGGACTGGTGGGGGTGGCCGGCTACGCCCAGGTTGCGCAGCGCCACATGTACGAGTACGGCACCACCAGCGAGCAGCTGGCGGAGATCTCCGTGGATACCCGCTACAACGCCTCCTTCAACCCCCAGGCCAAGTACCAGACCCCGATCACGGTGGAGGATGTGGTGGACTCGCGGCTGATCTGCGCGCCCTTGCACCTGCTGGACTGCTGCGTCGTCACCGACGGCGCCGGCGCTGTGGTGGTGGCCAGCCCGGAGGTGGCGCGGGGCTGCAAGCAGCCGCCAGTCTGGCTGCTGGGGGGCGCCATGGCCATCGGGCACCGCGACGCCGGCTATCGGGACTACGGGCGGATCGCAGCCGCCGAGTCGGGCCCCCGGGCCTTCGCCGACGCCGGGGTTACGCACGACGATATCGACCTCTGCATGCTCTACGACTCCTACACGATCACCGTCCTGACCACCCTGGAGGGGTTGGGGTTCTGCAAGATTGGCGAGGGCGGGCCGTTCGTGGCCAGCAAGAACATGCGGTTCGATGGGGACTTCCCCCTCAACACTGACGGGGGCGGCCTCTCCTCTAACCACCCGGGTGCGCGGGGGATGTTCCTCCTGATCGAGGCCGCTCGCCAGCTGTGGGGCAACCAGGGGGAGAGCCAGGTGAAGGATTGCAAGATAGCCCTGTGCCACGGCACCGGTGGAGGGATAGGCGCCATACATAGCGGGGCTACTGTGGTCCTGGCCAGAGACTAGGGGGCCCGCCTCGGACCTCGATTAGCCAGCAGGCGGAGGTGAGCCGTGAAGGTACGCAACTATCGGGAGGTACCGGCGGACACGGACATTCCGGATGTCGCCCTGCGCTCAGTCATCTCCGCGGCGGAGGCGCCTCGGTTCTCGATGCCTGTCTTCGCGGTGGCGGTCGGTAGCTCGACGCCGTTGCCCACCCGCGAATCGGAGCACGAGCTGTTCATCCTCTCCGGGCGCGGTAAGGCGCGCGGCGATAAGGGCGAGCGGCCTCTGGCCCCCAACGATGTCGGGTCGTAGCGCCGAACGAGGAGCACTGCTGCACCAACACCGGAGACGAGGTCTTCCGTTTCATCTGCTGCATCCCCCACACCGCGCAGCCCTACTCGGCCGGGTCGCCCTCCTGTGAGGGGTAGCTGCCCGCCGCTAGGGACGGCTCGGGCTCCGGCGTCCGTACGGTCCCCCTGGGACGTGTTGTGCTTAACGCTGCAGTAGATGGATGATAGAAGGGCATAGATAACGTAGGGGCCAGGGGGCCTGCCGTGGATGTCCGCTTGGAGGGTTGTCGATCTTGGACCACAAACCTATAGACGATTACGGGATTATCGGCGACCTTCATACGGCCGCGTTGGTGGGGAATGACGGGTCGATCGACTGGTGTTGCCTGCCTCACTTCGATTCGCCCAGCGTGTTCGGGGCTATCCTCGATATCGAGAAGGGCGGACACTTCAGGGTTTCCGGTGTGGGGAAGGTGAACCACCGGCAGCTCTATTACCCGGAGACCAACGTTCTCATCACGCGCTTCTCCGAGGCGGCCGGGGTGGTACGCGTTATGGACTTCATGCCGGTCCTGACGGACGGGCCCGCGGAAGATGGCCACCCGCACGCCATCATCCGTCACGTGCAGTGCCTGCGCGGCGAAACCCGCGTGCGGATGGAATGCTTCCCGGCATTCAACTACGCCCGCACGTCGCATCGGGTGGAGCGTTACGACGACGGGGTGGTTTTCGTATCGGACGATGGTGATCGCCTGGGGCTGACGGTGGCCCGACCGTACGTTGTGCGCGACGGGGCGGTGGAGTGCGAGTTCACGTTGCAAGAGGGGGAGAAGGTGGCCTTCGTACTGCGCCCCCTCCGGCCCGGCGAGGAGCAACTCCACCTCAGCGAGGAGGCGGCCTGGCAGCTCTCCGAGCAGACGATCGCCTTCTGGCGGCGCTGGCTGGCGAAGTCCAGCTACAGGGGCCGCTGGCGGGAGATGGTGCAGCGGTCCTTGCTGACCCTTAAGCTGTTGACCTACGCGCCCACGGGTGCCCTGGTGGCCGCCCCCACGACAAGCCTGCCGGAATGCGTCGGGGGGGGGCGTAACTACGACTATCGATTCACCTGGTTGCGGGACGCGGCGTTCACGTTGTACGCCTTCATGCGCGTGGGGATGACGGACGAGGCGCGCCACTTTATGCGGTGGCTAGAGGGCCGCATGCTGGACTTCGACGAGAGGGACGGGCTGCGCAGCGTCTACACGATCGATGGACATCACATCCCCAAGGAGGAAACGCTGGACCACCTGCGGGGATACCGGGATTCGAGGCCGGTGCGGGTGGGTAACGACGCCCGCGACCAGTTCCAGATGGACACTTACGGAGAGTTGATGGATTCGATCTACCTGTTCAACAAGTACGGCTCGCCGATCTCCTATGATCTGTGGAGGCAGATCCAGAAGATCCTCGACTGGGTCGCCGAGAACTGGCGCCGCCCCGACCAGGGGATCTGGGAGGTGCGCGGCGGGCAGTTTCACTTCGTCTACTCCAAGCTGATGTGCTGGGTCGCCTTGGACAGGGGGCTGCGCCTCGCCACCAGGCGCTCCTTTCCGGGAAACCGCGGTCTCTGGGAGCGGGAGCGAGACACCATCTACGAGGAGATCATGACCCACGGCTGGAATGACGAGCGGGACGCCTTCGTCCAGCACTACGGTTCGTCGGCGCTGGACGCAGCGAATCTGATCATGCCGCTCGTGTTCTTTATGTCGCCGACCGACCCTCGCATGATCCGGACCGTCGATGCCACGCTGAAGGAGCTGACCAGCGACAGCCTCGTGCGGAGGTACGATCCGGGGGAGGCCGCCGACGATGGGTTCAGCGGCAATGAGGGCACGTTCTCTCTGTGTACCTTCTGGCTGGTGGAGTGCCTGACCCGACAGGGCCGCCTGGACGAGGCGCGATTCCTGTTCGAACGGATGCTGGGGTACGCGAACCACCTGGGACTGTACTCCGAGGAGATAGGCCTTACGGGCGAGGCGCTGGGAAACTTTCCGCAGGCGTTCACCCATCTGACCCTGGTCAGCGCCGCCTATAACCTGGACCGATCCCTGAGCGGTGCCGGGAACAGCCGCTGAGGGATAGCCGCCGCTGGCTGGTGCCGAAGCGAGGGGATGCGGGGTCGTGCCCCCCATCGCGGTCAAGGGGCAACGGTCGGTGATAGAATTATCGCCTGAGGGTCAGGAGACGCTACGTAAAGGGGGGAGTCTCGGGCCGCATCCGCCGGCTCGGGAGGGCGGGAAAGGCAGGCTAGGAGGAAAGCAGGATGACGGACGACACCAGCTCTGATCTGCGACCGGATGTCAGGCTGCGCGCGCACCCACCGGATGATCTGGACGAGCTCTGTATCAACACGATCCGCACCCTGTCCATGGACGCCGTGCAGAAGGCGAATTCAGGTCACCCCGGTGCGCCGATGGGGCTGGCACCGCTGGCCTATGCGCTCTGGACTAGATACCTGAAGCACAACCCCCGCGATCCCTCCTGGCCCGATCGCGATCGGTTCGTCCTCTCCAATGGGCACGCCTCGATGCTCCTCTACTCCCTCCTGCATCTGACCGGCTATGACCTGAGCCTGGACGAGATCAAGCGCTTCCGCCAGTGGGGTTCCCGGACGCCGGGACACCCGGAGTACGGCCATGCCCCAGGCGTGGAGGCGACCACCGGCCCGCTGGGCCAGGGCATCGCCAGCGCTGTCGGTATGGCCATTGCGGAGCGGATGCTAGCGGCGCGGTTCAACCGTCCGGGGCCTGAGGTGGTGGACCACTACACTTACGTCATCGCCAGCGACGGCGACCTGATGGAAGGGATAGCATCAGAGGCCTGCTCCCTGGCCGGAAACTTCCATCTGGGCAAGCTCATCGTCTTCTACGACGACAACCAGATCACCATCGAGGGTTCCACCGATCTCACCTTCCGCGAGCAGGTGGCGGACCGCTTTCGCGCCTACGGCTGGAACGTCCTCCGGATCGCGGACGGGAACGATCTGGCAGAGATCAATCGGGTCATCGAGGAGGCCCGTTCGGAGCCGCAGCGCCCGACCCTGGTGGTGGTGCCGACCCACATCGCCTACGGCTCGCCCGGCAAGCAGGACACGGCGGCGGCCCACGGCGCGCCCCTCGGCGAAGAAGAGGTGCGGGCCACCAAGCGCAACCTGGGCTGGCCGTATGAGGAGCCGTTCACGGTCCCGGAAGAGGCCTTGAATGTGTTCCGTAGGGCGGTAGAGGCGGGAGCCGCGGCTCACCAGGAGTGGAGCAGCGCCGTTTCCGCCTACGCCGCCGCTCACCCTGAGCTGGCGGCGGCGTATCAGAGGGTGCTGGCCCGGGAGCTGCCGGCGGATTGGGAAGCTGTTCTGCCGACGTTCCCGCCGGGCGACCAGATTGCCACCCGGTCCGCCTCCGGCGCCGTGCTGAACGCCATCGCGGGGGTCGTCCCTGAGCTCGTGGGTGGTTCCGCTGATCTGGCCCCGTCTACAGACACGTATCTCAATGGTCACGGGGACATCAACCGTGGCGACTTTGCTGCACGTAACTTCCACTTCGGCCTTCGAGAGCACGCCATGGGCGCGGTGCTGAACGGCATCGCCCTGCACGGCGGCTTTCAGGTGTACGGCGCCACTTTCCTGGTGTTCTCCGACTACATGCGGCCGGCGATCCGGTTGGCGGCCCTGATGGGGATACCGGTCGTGTTCGTGTACACGCACGACTCCATTGGATTGGGGGAGGATGGCCCCACCCATCAGCCGGTCGAGCATCTGGCCAGCCTGCGGGCGATACCGAACCTCGTCCTGCTGCGCGCCGCCGACGCCAACGAGACCGCCGCCGCTTGGCGGCTGGCGCTGCAGCGCAGCGACGGACCCACGGTGATCGTCCTCTCCCGGCAGAAGCTGCCGGTGCTGGCGCCGGGCGGCTCGTTAGAGCGAGGGGCATACGTGGTGGAGGACGGAACCGATGCTGTCCTCATCGGGACGGGCTCCGAGGTTTCCCTCTGCCTCGAGGCCCGCGATCTCCTCGCGTCGGAGGGGGTGTCGGCACGCGTGGTCTCCATGCCTTCCTGGGAGCTGTTCGACGCTCAGCCGGAGGACTACCAGACCCAGGTCTTGCCGCCGGGCGTCCCCCGCCTCGCCGTCGAGGCCGCGACCTCCTTCGGGTGGCGGCGCTGGGCCGACGCCACGGTCAGTGTGGATCGCTTCGGGGCCTCGGCGCCGGGGGCGGTGGTGTTGGAGAGGTTCGGGTTTACGGCGGAGAATGTGGCCGCAAAAACACGGGAGCTGCTGCGGTAAAACAAGAGGTGACAGAGGAGGCGGGGAGATCACGCCGCTGTTTCAGCCGCGAGTTCTGGGGCCGGGCCGCCGCCATCTCGATCCACGAGTACGGGTGGCGCCCTATCGTAGCGGCTCTTTCGGTCTGGGGAGGCTAACCGAGGAGGAGTCTGATGGCAGCGAATCCCGTCGTGCCGTCCCTCACCAGGGAGCAGATGCGGGAGGTGGACCGGTTGATGGTAGAGGAGTACGGGATACTCCTCCTGCAGATGATGGAGAATGCCGGTCGCAACCTGGCGCGGCTGGCGGCCGGCCTTTCGGAGGGCTCCACCGGCCGGAGCGTCCTCGTCCTGGCGGGCAAGGGGAACAACGGTGGTGGCGGCATGGTGGCGGCCAGGCATCTGCACAACGTGGGGAGCCACGTTCGCGTGCTCCTCTCGGTGGCAGCGGACGATCTGACGGATGTTCCCGCTCAGCAGGCCTCGATCCTGCGGGCGATGGCGGTGGAGCTGCGCGAGGCGCGCACCGCGCCGGCGGCGCTTCTCTTCGCCGAGGCGGACCTGATCATCGACGCTCTCATCGGCTACAGCCTGGCCGGAGCGCCCCGAGGAGCGGCCGCCACGCTTATCGAGATGGCCAACGCCAGCGGCAAGCCCATCGTCTCGCTGGACGTCCCGTCGGGCGTGGACGCCGGCTCGGGCAGGGTCTACGAGCCGTCCGTCAGGGCTATCGCTACGCTGACCCTGGCTCTGCCCAAGACGGGACTGGCGGCCCCGGAGGTACAGGAGCGGATGGGCGACCTCTACCTGGGGGACCTGAGTGTGCCGCCCGCGCTCTACCGCCGGCTAGGGCTGGAGGTGGGGCCCCTGTTCGCCCGCGAGAGCACGGTTCGCCTCCGGTGGGCGGATGGCGAGTGGGTTAATGAGGGGTAGGGGAGCGCTGAGGATCTGGATTTCCGTAATGGCTGGTGCCCTGGCCTTCGCCCTGCTCGGATGCAACGGCTCGTCCACCTTAACCGGGGATGTTCAGTCCCCTTCCGCCTCAGGGACGACACCGCCGCCGTCAGCCTCATCATCTCCAACTCCCGGCGGTACCGTCACACCCGTCGCCTCGACGCCGCCGCCCGACCCGACTGCCGTCCCTACGCCTGTGTCAGGCGGATACGAGATGGAAACATACCTGACGTCGGGCGAATTTGAACGCATCGTGGACTTCTCCATCATCCCCGGGACTAACGGCCGGGAGGCGGTCGTCATCACCCAGCATCGGGGCCAGTTCTGGCGTGTATCGCTGGACGGATCGTTCCCGCCGACCCTGTTTGGCGACATCGGAAACCGGATCAACGGAGGCGGCGAAGAGGGCCTCCTCTCCCTGGTCTTCTCGCCGGACTACCAGGCAGACGGGCGGGTCTACGTCTACTACACCTCGAATATCTGCTCCGACGGTGCTGACCGGTGCAGCTACCTCTCCCGCTTTCCCGTTGCCAACAACGATATCGTAGAGGGCGAGGAGCAGGTCATACTCGAGGTCGAGCAACCCTTCGGACTCCATAACGGCGGCCGCATCCTGTTTGGGCCGGACGGCTACCTCTATCTCTCACTGGGCGATGGCGGTAGCCGAGGGGATTTCCAGGGGACCGGCCAGGACAACACGAATCTGCTCGCCTCCATCCTGCGCCTCGACGTTTCGGGTGACGGCGGGTACGAGGTGCCCTCGGACAATCCGTTCGTCGGCGGCCCCGGCGCGGACGAGGTATACGCCTTCGGTCTCCGCAACCCCTGGCGCTTCAGCTTCGATCGCCAGACCGGCGATCTGTGGCTGGGTGACGTGGGCCAGGCCGCCTGGGAGGAGGTAGACCGGGTGGTAAAGGGGGGCAACTACGGCTGGAGCTGCTACGAGGGCTTCGCCGGGTTCGATCCCAGCGGCTGCCCCGAGAGCGGATTCCAGCTCCCCCGCGCGGTCTATCGCCACGATGGCGCCAGCTGCTCGATCACGGGGGGCTATGTCTATTACGGTTCGGACATGCCGGAGCTCCGCGGCTGGTACGTCTATGGAGACTTCTGCAGCGGCAAGGTCTGGGCGCTCGACACGGCGGGCGAGGGCGACCCGGTTCTCCTGGCGGACACGGAGTTGAACATCTCCTCCTTCGCCGAGCTCCCCGACGGCGAGCTACTCGTTCTCGCCTTCGACAACACGATCTATCGGCTTAAGCGCAGTTAGCGGCCTGCCCTGGTTCCTTTCAGGCTATCACTGTCAGTGCCGGCGCGAAGAGGCCCGTACCAGTGGCAGGCTAGTCGCGGGTGGGCAGCCACACGGTGGCGGTGGCGATGGAAGCGGGCACGGGATGCCGCTCGTTATCGATCCACAGCTCCAGATCGGCCAAGTGCTGGCCGTCGGCCTCGTACTTGCTGACCACCTTCCCGTTAAAGGTGATCTTGTCGCCCAGCTCGTTGGTTCGGCGCATCTCCATGTGGAATTTGCGGGGCCAGCCCTCCGGCCCCGTGAAGTCGTGGAGCAGGCGGCTGAACCATCCCTCGTGCCAGCGGGTGTTCATGAACGGGTTCCCGTGCCCCTGTGAGCGGGCAAAGTCCACATCGTGATGAAGCGGGTTGAAGTCCTGACTGCCGCTGACCTGTTTGGCCATCTCGGTCCAGTTCAGCTCGATGGGGATCGAGGGCAGCTCCATCCCCTCCGTGATGTCGTCCCAGTAGGTTTGTTCTCTGACCTGCCTGTGAGCCGGCCCGATGGTTATGTCCTCGTAGCTGTTTTCCCTAACCTTCATGCTTCTCTCCTGGCTTCAGATGGGTTGCGGCTTTTGCGGACTGGTGGTTTCAAGCCTCCCCGGCCGCCTTGACCTGCTCGGGCGACCTGTATCGCAGGCCGATGTTGCTGGCTATCGCCACCGTCTCTCCGGCCTCGTCGCGATATATCCGCTCGGTAACGATCCAGAACGCCTTCGGGTCCACACGGGTGGACTTGATATACACGTCCTTGAGCCGCTGCGACGCGGTGAACCGCTCCCCGATCTTGAGCGGTCGGAACAGCTCCCACTCGGTGGCCAGGTTGATGATCATCTCTCCCGGCGTCGGCACCGGCGGCAGCGACTGGTCAGGCGCCCTGTCCTCGCCGGGCCAGCGATAGTTACCCTCGATGACGGAGAGAAAGAAGGCGGGGGCTAGGACAGAGCCGTGTTTGGTAGTCTTTGCGTAGTCAGCGTCGAGGAATAGGGGGTTATCGTTGTGGGTCATCATGCAGTGTCTCAGGATGCTGGCGTACTCTATCTGTCCGGCGACCGAATGGGATTTCGTCTCCGTTCCTACCAGTTTGCACGCCTCTTCCAGGATCTCCTCTGGCGTTTTTCCGGCCAATTCGCTCTCCTTCCCTTCAGGTCACAGCCCGTATCTGTAGCGCTCTTACCAGGGCATCAGGTTATCATGACATTACCCAGTGAGCACTGGATATCATGAGAGCACCGCGGAACGATGTCAATACACGAGAGCGGAGCGACGACTGATCGGGCAGTCATGGCTAGCAGGCGCGGGACATACGGCTAGCCGTCGTGGCGTCGGTTCTGCCCTCCGCCAGACGAGATGTCGCGAGCTGGATGTCGAGCGACACGTCGGCGTGGGAACACGCTAGTTGTAACGTCCAACCCCACGCGCCACGGACTTCAGCGTCAGTGTACGGTTAGAGCGTGAGTGAACAGCGCGGCGGCCGCGAGTGCTGCAGCCGTCCTCACATGGTTCCACAGGGTCCACTCTGCAAGGTAGCGGCGCCAGTACTTCTCGCCGTCGGCGCTTTCCGGGTCGACGGCCGCCAGCACGTCGTTGCGCGGCACATTGAAGGCCCCCGTCACGAGGACCGCTCCCACGAGGTAGAGGGCGCTGCCGGCGAGCTGATAGAACACCTCCGATTCTTCCCATTCGAGCACGGATAAGACGGCCACAGCGACACAGACCGGCACCGGACCGAAAACGCTCCCATGAACCATGGATTGATCACTGTGATGTTGATGGACTGCATGGCGGCAATGCCCTGCGCCGCCGGGAGGCGGCCCAGGGCCTTCATGACGGCGCTGGAGAAAGCGTAGACAATTCCGGCCAACAGCCCGCAGCCGAGGGCTGCTACTAGCGTCAACGCCAAGAGCGCATCATCCATCAGCTTGACTCCCCGAGACGGCGCCAGCGCTGTCCGGCGCCCGCCGCTCCCCACACGCCGCTCGCGGAGGCCTCCCGCACGAAATCGCCTATCCCCTGTCGGCGAGCGATGAGCTCAATGGTCTGAAGCATCGCCTCGGCCTTGCCGAAGCGGAGGTCGATCCCTCCCGTGTCCGCCTTCGTCAGGATCGCCTTCTCGGAGCACTCCGTGGCGAGGGCGATGGCGGCTGACCGTTACCAGTTCGCGTGGAAGAGGGAAATGTACATCCTCGTCGGTGCCGTCAAGTTCGCTTTCGACCTGGGCACCATAACATTCTTTGAGGTGGCTGACCACCTCCTGCACCAGGTATTCCGGGGCCGAGGCTCCGGCCGTGATACCGACGGTCCCTACGCCCTGAAACCACTCCGCTTGAAGCTCCGCCGCACAGTCGATGCGATATGCGGGCACACCACGGGACGCCGCCACCTCGACAAGGCGGTTGGAGTTCGAGGAGTTCGCGGCGCCGATGACGATCACGAGATCGGCGCTTTTCACTATTCTCCTCACCGCGTCCTGACGGTTCTGGGTGGCGTAGCAAATGTCGTCGGTGGGCGGCGGTTGAAGTTTCGGGAAACGCCGCAGCAGCACGCTGATGATCTTAGACGTGTCGTCCATGGAGAGGGTCGTCTGTGTCACGTACGCTACACGCTCGGGGTTGGCGACCTCGACGCGGTTTGCGTCCTCCACACTCTGGATCAGCTCGATCTTCTCAGCCAGCTGGCCCATCGTGCCCTCGACTTCAGGGTGGCCGGCGTGGCCGATAAGAAGAATCTCAAAGCCTTGCCCGCTCAGCCGATGCACCTGTCTGTGCACCTTGGTGACGAGCGGGCACGTCCCGTCAATCGTGTTAAGGCCGCGGCGCTTGGCCTCCGCTGCAACCGCCTTAGACACGCCGTGGGCGGAGAAGATGACCGTAGCGCCGTCCGGGACGGCGTCTAGGTCCTCAACAGATATCGCGCCCTTAGCCTGGAGATCCTCCACGACCTGCCGGTTGTGAACGATCTCGTGGCGAACGTACACCGGCCCATCGAAGACATCGAGCGACCTCTCGACCACCTTGATCGCCCGAACGACGCCGGCGCAGAACCCTCTTGGCCGGGCCAATATTACGCGCATTGGACCTTCAGACGTCACAGGTAAAGGGTATCTTATTCGGCCGGTTTGGGCTACTGCCAACGCCCGGCGCCGATCTGCCTCTCTGGACGTGGCGCCTCCTAGCGCTAGGTCGCCCGTGCCAGAGAATCCGATGTCCCTAACCTTTGTTCATCATCGGGTCAAGTCTATTTACCATCAGAAAGCCCAACGTTTGAGAGTTTGGACACCGCTCGGAAGCGATCTCTTCCTGCAAGTGGAGCCGGTAACCCCGATCTCCTCGAACTCCCTTACCGCGATGGCGTCACCTGACGCTGCGCCGTTAGACCCAGGGGCAACGAAAGTTCATCGTAGATGGCCCCATTTCGCCGAGGGCCGTGCCGAGGTGATCATACGAGCGCGTGGAGTCCCAATGGGACGCTCAGGACTCGCGGAAGTCGGCAGGAGATGAGCGGGGGGGGCAGGTAGTGTCCGGACCGGATCAGGCCAATCGATACCCGCGCCGCGGCACCGTCTGAATCAGCTCCCGGCCCGGAGCGGCGATCCTAACCTTGGCCCGCAGGTTCTTAACGTGAGAACGCACCAGCTCAGAGGAGCCAGTCCCAGGATGGAACTCCCAGACCTTCTCCAGTAGCTCCTCGGAAGATGCGATCACGCCCTGCCGCTGGGCTAGATACTCCATCAACCGGAACTCGGTAGAGGTCAACTGGACCTAGACGCCGCCGCTTCTTAGCTAGTTACTGACCCGATCCAGCTCCAGGTCAGCAACTAGCACGACGCTGGGCCGCGCGCGGTGGCTGGCTGCCAGCGCCCGCTCCACGGCATGCCTGATATCCGTAGCCGAACACGGTTTGATCACGACCTCGTCTAGGCCGGCTCGTTCCGGGACGGCAGCGGGAAGCCACTGGGCGGCAGCGGGAGCAAGGAAAACGACGGGCAGAGCGCCATCGGAGTTGCGTAGCCGCTGCCGCAACCACTCCATCTGGTCGCCCAGGGCCACGTCCACTACCACGACATCCACCTTGACGCTGAAGATGCTGCGGACAGCGGCCTCGGAATTTGACGCGACGACTACGTCATAGCCCACATTGCCAAGGCTCTCATGTATCATCTCCTCAGCACTGGGGTCTTTGAAAATCAGGAGAACGGTAGACATGTTACTAACCCTAAAACAAACCTATTATATTCCATGGGCGCCATGAAACACGAACGCAACATCCCCAAGCTGCCCAAGGTGCGGATTCCCCGCCCGCAAATCCTCTGGCCTATCTTGCTGCTGCTCGCCTTGTTCGTCCTCTTCTTCGAGTTCATTGCGGAAGTCGGCGGCGGCGCCATTCCGACCCCCACGCCGGCAGCGACCACCAGCCCTTCCCCAACCAGCGAGTCCTCTTTAGATGCCGATTACGCCTCTACGGCCCAGGTGATGCAGGTCATCGCCGGCGCCACGGCGGTCATACTGGTAGAGGAGGGGGCGCTTCGTGGGCGCTACTACAGCATCAGCGCCCCGGAGCGCCGCGAACGTTGCTTCGGTTCCGCCAGAGAGGCGAGCAAACGGCCGGTCGAGGGGCAAACAGGAACGGTTTCCCCACTGCCTGGACGGATGTGAATGTGGCAGCACGGTGTGACTTGCTGGTGCCAGGATTCATTCGCTAGCTACTCCATTCGCCGCTTCCGAGGAACGGCAGCTATTCCTACGATGCTCGGAATCGTAAACACTAAGACGTCTTAGTGTTTACGATATGCGCCTATCAGGAACTGCTTGCAATCCGCTGAACGAAGCACGTGAGAAGTTCATCTGGCCCTGGGAACGCCCCTTGACGCTTTATGATATGGGACTAGAATTATTTCAGCCGATACTTTGCGGCGGCTAGATCGGAGAGGCGCGATGGGCTGCGGGGTTCATCGCTGGCCCAGGATCGATTCCTAATCTACACGACGGGAGGAAATGTAGAGATGCCAAAAGGACAAGTCTACTCGGGACCAGGATTTAACATCGTAGACTCAGACTGTCATGTTACTGAGCCACCACACGTCTGGCAGAGCAGGGTGCCACAGAAGCTGAAGGAGCGCGCTCCGAAGGTCGTGAAACTGCCGAACGGTGGCGATGCATGGTCCTACGAAGATGGCAAGCATGTGCGGCCCTTATGGATTACTAACAGCACTGCTGGTGTGATGAGCACCGATATTAACCCGGATGTCGTCCTTACCTACGAGACTATTCGCCCCTCCCATTTTGATTCTAAGGCTCGGGTCCAGGACATGGACCTGGACGGGATCCATGCCGAAGTTGTCTACCCTCTTGGCCCCGGCGCCTACGGGGACGATAGGGAGCTTATACTGGCCTGTACTCGGGCCTATAACGATTGGATGGTTGAGGAGTTCTCCGGACCGTCCGACAACAGAATTTTCGGTATAGCAACGGTGCCTACCACCGGAATCGAGGACGCTCTGGCGGAAGTGGAGCGGTGCATGAAGAAAGGCCACACAGGGGTTAATCTCTCTCGGTGGCCCAATGGCTCGCAGATGCCGAGCCCGGAGGACGATAGGTTCTGGGCTATGGCCGAGGACACTAACCTACCTGTCTGCATCCACATCGGCGGAGGCTTTACGCCCGCACAGGTTAGCTTCGAGGGCATGGGGCCCGATCAGATCGCTCTCGGCACTATGGCGAAGTGCGGGGCCACCACCATGCCAATAATCGACAGTTTGTTGGGCCAGTCGATCGCCGAACGGTTCCCGAGGATCAAGATCGTGCTCACGGAGTGCAACGTCGGCTGGATCCCGTGCTACCTGGAGCAGGCTGATGACCGCTGGCTGCACTATCGCTTCATCACGGGCAAGTCCCATCTGAAAATGGCTCCCAGTGAGCAGTTCCGCCGGAACTTCTGGGCCACCTTCATGTGCGACCACATAGGTGTCGAGCTGCGCCACTACATCGGCGTTGACCGAATCATGTGGTCGACGGACTTCCCGCATGGCGGGAATGAATGGCCCAACAGCCGCAATCAAGTCGACCGCCTGTTCAGGAACGTGCCCGACGATGAGAAGAAGCTAATCATGCACGATAATGCGTGCAATTTCTACAACCTAACGGGCGTATAGCGGTCATACCTACAGAGCTTAGCAACTGAACTAGGGCGTGACTGTGGAGATAAAAGGGACCATCGGCCTTGGATCTTCCGGCATGATTGATGCAACGTACGCGATGGGGGTGGGCGGCGAGCTGCCTGGCGGTGAACCAATCACCTACAGAATCCAGGCCCGACAGCTAGTGAACGGGGATGTTGACTGCAATGGCAACGTAGATGCTGTCGACGCCCTGAAGGTCTTGCGAAACTTGGTGGCGCTTCCAATAAGCCAGACGGACCCCTGCCTGGAGTTCGGCGATGACTTAGCCACACTGTGGGAGGATGTGTTGCCAGCACTGTGGGCGGACGTGGACTGTGACGGAGATATCGACGCTGTGGACGCTCCAAAGATTCAACGCCATGTAGTGCTTTTGCCGGTCAGCCAAACGGAACCCTGCGCGGACATTGACACCGCATTCCAGCCTGTTCCGTAAGGGGCGATGGACGGCGCAGCAACCGGAACGGAGAGCTTCACGGTCGGCGACAAACAGACGGTGACTTCATGGGAATCGCAGCCACCGGACGCAAGGTTACGATGCCGGTCGTCACCGTGTTGGAGACCAAAGACGGCAAGATTACGGCCGAGCGCGAGTACGTGGATATGGCGCAAATGATGCCGCAACTCGGCGTCATGCCGAAGCCTAAGACGGCATATCTCCGGAGCGCGCGCAAGTAGGGCATACTTAAAGCCGCTACACCCGAACAGCGCGCATAGTATACTCAAGGCCATGAATATAACCATCGATGAGGACGGGCATATCCTTCCACGCGCCTCAGCCACCTTCATTACCATGCAGCCAAAGGCGGAGACCGAGGGCCGTCCAATCGCAGCTCACTCCTTGAATGTCCATCTTGGCTAGGCGGCCTCTTATATCCTTAGAGGCCTGAACCGGAGGTTGCTCATGGCCGTGCTCTTCACCTCGCCCCCTATCGCCGGGCTGTCCGATCCTCTTCCGCCGCGCCCGCCTATGGTCTCGACGCCGAACCCGAGGCGGGTCGCTGCCACGCTGGTCGCCGTTCTGGCGCTGACAGCTCTGGTGGCGCTCACGGCGTGCGGCGGAGGAGGCGACGGAGAAGAGGAGGTGGCGGCCACGACGCCCGGCGAAACCCCAACTCAAGCGCCCACGGTGGAACAACCAACTGCCACGCCGGGCGGGCCTACGCCGACGGCTGCCGCGTCCCCCACGGCCGCGACCACGCTGCCTCAAATCGGTTCCTTTTGTGACCTGGTGACCCCGGACGAGGCAGATGAGGCGCTGGGCGAGTTTGTCACCGCGTTTCCATGTGGGACCCTGAACGGCCAGTGGCAAACCGATTCTGGAATCTACTTGCGGATCGAGCCAGGGTCTCCGGAAGATCTCCGGGCAGGCGCTGAGATGGAAGGCGTTGCGGGCGAGCCGGTGCCCGGAATCGGTGACGAGGCCGCCTGGTTCGACGGTGTTCGGGTCCCCTCTCACCACTTTAACTTTGAAGAGACGGTGGCACTGGGCGTCCTGAGTCTGCGCCACGGCGATGTCTACCTCCGGATAATGCTGAATCTCCCCGCAGAAGATAGCGCAACCCAATTGGAGATTGCGAAGGGCCTGGCCGTCAAAGCCGTTGAGCGAATCCCCTGAATATAGTTGTGGGATGGGCCATCGCGGCGGTGGCCAATACGGCGCATCATGGCGGCGTTTGCCGGGTATTCTTGACCTGTTCAACTGTCTTCCCTTACCGCTCTCTGCCTGGCGGTAAACGGCTAGATTCGTATCTGTAACCGGGCGTCGAGCCGGCTAGTGCACGGACTCCAGCTCGAAGACCTCGTTCCCGTTATCATAGCGGACAAGCGTGCGCGCCTCGTCGTCCGCGTACCAGGCCTTCTGCGTCAGCCCGCCGGAACGGATCTCCAGCCGCCAGGCCTGAAAGGAGCCGGCTGGCACGGACACCGTCTCCAGAGCCGTGACTTTGATCTCCACGGAGAGGACACCCGGCTTGGCGAGACTGCAGGTCAGGATATCCGTATAGGTGGCCTCGTACCCCTGCTCGAAGGGCAGCGTGCGCCAGAGGAAGAGGTCTGTCCAGCTATCGTAAGAGGGGGCGGGCACGTCGAGCCTGTCGATCCGCTCGTCGTCCCTGGCTCTCTGAGTCACAACCGCCACGCCACCGGCGTAGTTCGCATCACACACCCGCTCCCCCTCCGGCCCCGCGATCACCCGCCGCACAGTGAGAGGCTGCAGGGTAGTCGCGTCCGTCTCTACGGATATGTCGTCGGTGAACGCCTGCTCCTGGGACTGGAAGCTCTGGCTGAAGATCAGAGCGTCGCCCCGCGCCTCGATGCTCAGCACCCCTGACCCCTTGATGTCGTCGCTATCCAGGATTCGATAGCGGGCGGTCTCGGGCACGACCCAGGGGATGGTGGAGACGACAGCCTGACCCGGACGCACAGCCGCGTCGCCGCCACAGGCGATCGCCACCAGCAGCAGAGTCAGGGCGAGACCGACGAACTTACCGCTCGTACGCAGCGGAGAAGGGGGCGTGACGGTATCGCCACGCAGGCCTACAACCTTCATCAGCAATAAGAAAGGGGCCCCGCTACCGGGTTCCTTCGACAGATTCAGCTCTAGCTACCAGCCTACCCTGAACGCTCCCACAACGACTGGTAGTCTTCCCCGCCACGGATGGCGGACAGCGTCTCCGCTTTCTCCGCACGGGCCAGTTCCAGGAATACCTGCTGGCACCGCTCTGACATCGGTTCACCGCCGAGACTGACCATCCGCTCCTCTATCTTTGACCAGACGCCTGAACTGCGGAACGTCTCCATCTGCCGCGGCCACATGAAAGACATGATCTTATCGGGCACGGGAAGACGAGGCCGCATCATCTTCAGCCCCTTAAAGCGTTCCTCCACGGAGCCAACCCTGGGAACGATAGCGATGATGGGTCCTTCCTGCTCGCTGATTCGGGCATCGATGAGGAGACGCTTCTCCAGGATGGCGAAACGAATCACCAACACCTCCGCCGAGTCGATGACCCGCATCACCTCATCTATATCAAACCCGTAGTCGTCCATGGCAGAATTAGTCTACGCGCTGCCCAAGCCCATGGTCAAACGCGGCTGATCGCCCGTTGACGGAGCGATTCGAGCTTCGCCCGGGCGGCGCCGGAGTCGATAGCCTCACGGGCGCGGTCTATGCCCTCGCCGATACTCTCGGCACGCTCGGCCAAGTAGATGCGGATGCCCGCGTTGAGCACTACCAGGTCCCTTTGCGCGCTGACTTCCCCCTCCAGCACCTGCAGGAGAACATCGGCGTTATAGGCGGCGTCGCCGCCGGCCAGCTCCTCCGCCGAGGCCGGCAACAGGTCGTACTCCTGGGGGTTCAGCCGCGACTCCTGCATCTCCCCGTCCACGCTCTGGAACACGCGACAGGGCCGCGAGGTCGGCACGTCCTCGTTGCCCTCGATGCCCTGAACTATCATTAAGCGGCGGAACCCCATCTGCTTGGCGGCCGCCAGCATCTTCTCCAGGTAAGGCACGTGCGTCAGCCCGATCAGGCTGTACGGCGCCCCCGCCAGGTTGTACAGCTTCTCGATGGTGTTGATGTTGCTGCGCAGGGCGATCTCCTCCCGCACATCCTTCAGGGCGAACACCGCCGGCACGAAGCGAGCCTGCCGCATGTAGCCGAACCCTTCCTCCTCGATGCTCGCCTCCACTTCCGGCGGCTCGGCGTCCACGTCCACCCCCAACGCCGCCAGCACGTCTCCCACCGGCATGCCGTGCTTGGGCGGCATGTCCTTCTCCCCCTGCATGACGATAGGCACCCCCGCCGCCACGGCCACGATCGACGCCGCCGGGCTGATCACCAGGTTTCGCTGGCGCCCGTCGTAGGGGCTGCCGATGTCCAGCAGCCCCTCCACCCGGGGCTGGATGAGGCGGGCGCCGGCACGAATGGCGTCGGCGAACCCCAGCAGCTCCTCCGGCGACTCCCCCTTGAACCGCTCGACAAGAAGGAAGCCCCCCATCTGAGCGTCTGTGACCTGACGCGCCAGGATCATCTCCATGGCGTCCCGCGCCTCCTCCCGCGTCAGATCGCGGCAGTTCTTGGGCCCCTGACCGATCTCCCGCAGGTAGTAGCGCATCCGCTCGAAGGCGCTGTCGTCGTGGGGTCGATCCTTGGCGTATTCGCTCATATCACTCCGCGTAGTACTTGACTCGTTCCTTCTTGTACTCTGTGTGGCTATACAGGATAGCGTACTCGTGGACACCCACGTCGGCGGCGATCCTGAGCACCGTCTCCTCGCACTTGGCGTGGCTCTGGGCGTGGATCATGGTGAAGATGCTGTAGGGCCAGTCGTCGAAGGTGGGGCGCCGGTAGCAGTGACTCACCTGCGGATAGGAGCCGAAGCGCGTCCCACACTCCTCGATCCGCTCCTCCGGCACAATCCAGCAGGCCATACCGTTAGCGGTGAAGCCAACCGCGCGGTGGCGCAGCACCGCGGCGAAGCGGCGCATGATCCCCTCCTCCTGTAGGGCACGAGCCCTGGCCAACAACTGTTCCTCCGTCATTCCCAGGTCGGCCGCCGCCTGAGCGAAGGGGCGACTGACCAGCGGCAGATCATCCTGGAGCGCCCGTACCAGCCCGATCTCCTCGGCGGTCAACTCCCGCCTGGGAGCCTTCGGGTGGCGCGACACCTGGCCCTGGTTCCCCTCTCCCTTCACCACGTCCAACTCCACATTGATCTTGTACAGCTTCAGGGAGGGCAATATGTGGTACTTGGTGGCCTCTGCTCTCGCGGCCAGGTCGGCCACGAGCGCGTCGAGATCGACTGAACGGGGCACCGCCAGCACGAACCACAGATTGTACACGTGCTCCCGGGCGTAGTTGTGGCTCACGCCCGGATGAGCGCTCACGACAGCGGCGGCAGCCTCCAGCCGCTCCTCCGGTACGGAGAACGAGACCAGGGTGCTGCGATAGCCCACCCGATAGACATCGAAGATGGCGCTCAGGTGGCGCACGATTCCGGACTGACGCAGCGCCCGCGCCCGCTCCAGCACCTCATCCTCGCCGAGGCCCAGCCCTTGGCCAACGATGGCGAAGGGCTGCTCAACGAGGGGGAAATCGCTCTGCAGCCGATTGAGAAGCTGCCGGTCGGTGACGTCAAGGGTACCAGCCTGGGTCACGAGTAGCGCTCCTCTTTCCAGGGATCGCCATGTATGTGGTAGCCGTACTTCTCCCAGAAGCCGGGCTGCTCCCTGTTCAGGAACTCCAGGCCGCGCACCCACTTGGCGCTCTTCCAGAGGTAGAGGTGGGGGATTAGCAGGCGCGCCGGGCCACCGTGCTCCGTCGCCAGCTCCGCACCATCGTGCTTGTAGGCCAGGAGGACGTTCTCCGCCATGAGGTCAGGGAGAGAAACGTTGGTAGTGTAGCCGCCGTAGGAGTGAACCATGACGTGCTCTACGGAAGGCAAGGGCTTCACATGTTTGAGCAGTTCCTGGAGGGCCACCCCTTCGAAGTCGTTGTCCAGGCGGCTCCAGGAGGTCACGCAATGCATATCGCAGTGAACCGTGGTGCGAGGCAGAGCGGTGAACTCCTCCCAGGTGAGCTCCACTTCCCCTTCCACGGCACCGAACAGCCGCAATGCCCACTTGGCGAGGTCGATCTGGGGGGTGCCGCCGTAGGTCAGCACCGGCCAATCCGCCACGACTCGCTGGCCGGGCGGCACACGCTCTCCGTACTTCTCCTGGTCCCTCGAGCGGCCAAAGGCTAGGTCAAGAGCCACCGCAGTACCTTTCCAGTGGATGTGGGGCAAACTACGAATTCAGCCTACCAATCACCTATGGCAACCGTCAAACCTGCGCAAATCGGACGCGCACCGGCCACGACTGCCCCCTCGACGCGGCGGGCGCCGGGTTTTGCCGGAAGCTCTCCATGCTATCATCAACTCGGTACGAATGCGCCCTGTAGACGTCACGCACACGCCCCCTCAGAGAACCCCCGCCTCCGGGCTGCGGCGGAGCCTGTTCTGGGCCACCGCCGCGCTTGTCATTACCCTGGATCAGGCCAGTAAGGTGCTGGTCCGGACGCTAATAGACCGCGGCGACATCTGGCCCAGCGCAGACTGGCCGGTGCGGCTGCATCACCTCACGAATAGCGGCGCCGCCTTCGGGATCCTGCAGAACCAGAACAGCTTCCTCATCGTAACCACCCTCATAGGGCTGGCCGCCATCTACTTCTACTATCGATTCCCACCCTTTGACCACGTTATCGTCCCCATCGCGGTGGGGATGATCCTGGGCGGTGCGCTCGGCAATCTGCTGGACCGCCTCAGCTTGGGCGAGGTTACAGACTTCCTCGACTTCCCGATCTGGCCCACCTTTAACGTTGCCGACTCCTCCATAACCATCGGCATCGTCATCCTCATCCTGGGCTACGCCTTCCTCTCCAGCCGATCGGAGCCCGCCGCCCATGCAGACGATTGAGCTCGCCGCCGACCGCCTCGGCGAGCGGCTGGACGTCTTCCTGGCCCGGCGTTGCCGCGATCTCTCGCGCAATCGGGTCCGCGGTCTCATCGATGAAGGTTTGGTGACAGTGGGAGGTCACCCGGCGAAGCCCTCCCAGCGGCTGGCCCCAGGCGATCAGGTCATCGCCCGTATTCCGCAGCCCGAGCCGCTACGGCTCCTCCCCGAGACGATCCCCCTGACGATCATCTACCAAGACGAGGAGATCATCGTCGTCGACAAGCCGGCCGGCCTCACGGTGCACCCGGCACCCGGCCATCCCCGGGGCACTCTGGTGAACGCCCTCCTGGCCCTCTGTCCAGACCTGTCGGGCATCGGCGGTACCCTGCGGCCGGGCATCGTCCACCGGCTGGACAAGGATACCTCCGGCCTCCTCGTGGTGGCGAAGAACGATCGTGCCCACCGCAGCCTGGCCCAGCAACTGAAGGACCGCGATGTCCACAAGACATACCTGGCCCTCGTCCAGGGCGTGCCCCGACCGGCAGAAGGGGTCATCGAGGCGCCCATCGGACGGCATCCCAGGAACCGTAAGAAGATGGCCGTCGTCGCCGGCGGGCGGGAAGCGGAGACGGGCTACCGCACCCGTCAGCTGTGGGACGACTACGCCCTGCTGGCGGTGGAGCCGGTGACCGGACGCACGCACCAGATTCGCGTGCACCTGGCCGCCATCGGTCACCCTATCGTCGGCGATGCCACGTACGGCAGACGCTCGGCGCTTATCGGCCGGCAGTTCCTGCACGCCCACCGCCTCGCCTTCCGGCTGCCGACCAGCGACCGCGCCATCGAGTTTGAGTCGCCGTTACCGCCGGAGCTTCGCGAGGTGCTGAACGCCTTAGAGCTGGGCGGCTAAGCTGCCGGCGGCTTGCCGGAGCCGATGGGAACGACACCCGTGGCGTAGATGTAGATCCTCAAGCCGAACCGCGCCAGCAGAGGCTTCTTCCCCTCCCCCGCCAGCTCCCGGATGCGCCGGGCCAGCAGCGACCCGTAGCCCTTGTGCGGCACCGTCCGCCAGTACGCGAACTCCTCGCCCTGGTAGATCAGCTTGAGGGCTGGCTCCGACGTGTCGAACTCCACGTAAGGAAGCTCGAGCCCGTTCACGTACAGGGAGTCCAACCGCTCCGGTTTGACCTCGATTACGCTTGCCATCTCCCTGCCAGGATACCGGCTCGCCGTCCTTTGTTCAACGCCCCTATCCCTAGGTTCTGGGCTTCCGCCTCTGCTAGAATGAGGCGGAGATGTCCGTCCGCGTCCGCTTCTCCCCCTCGCCGACCGGTGACCTCCACGTCGGCAACGTGCGCACGGCCCTATTCAACTGGCTCTTCGCCCGGCACGAGGGCGGGACCTTCATCCTCCGCATAGAGGATACCGACCAGAGCCGCGTGGTGCCCGGCGCCCTGGAGTCGATAGCGGAGACCCTCCGCTGGCTGGGCCTGGAGTGGGACGAGGGGCCCGACCCGAAGGACCCGGCTCGCTATATCGGCGAGCACGGTCCGTACGTCCAGTCCCACCGCCTGGATATCTACCAGAAGGCGGCCCGCCAGCTTCTTGACGCCGGCCAGGCCTACCTCTGCTTCTGCTCCTCCCAACGTCTGGACGAGGTGCGGAAGGACCAGCAGAGGCGCAAGCTCCCCCCCAAATACGACCGCCGCTGCCGCGACCTCCCCTCGGACGACCGGGCGCAGTTCGAGGCCCAGGGCATCACCCCCGTCTTCCGCTTCCGCACGCCGCTCGCCGGCCAGACGACGTACCGTGACGTCATCCGCGGCGACCTGATCTTCGAGAACGATACCCTGGACGACTTTGTGATCTTGAAGTCGGACGGCTTCCCCGTCTACCACCTGGCCAGCGTGGTAGACGACCACCTCATGGCCATCAGCCACGTCTTCCGAGGTGACGAGTGGATCTCGTCCACGCCTCGGCACATCCTCCTGTACGACGCCTTCAGTTGGGAGCCGCCCACCTTCGCCCACCTGCCCACGATCCTGGGTACGGACGGCGCCCGGCTGGGGAAGCGCCACGGCGCTACCTCCGTACTGCAGTTCCGCGACCAGGGATTCCTGCCCGAAACCCTGTTCAACTTCCTCGGCCTGCTGGGCTGGTCCCTGGACGACCGTACCGAGGTCATCGACCGCGATACGTTCGTCCGCCACTTCAGCCTGGAGCGCATCCTCAAGAGCCCCGCCATCTTCAACGTCGAGAAGCTTACCTGGATGAACGGCGTCTACCTCCGCGCCCTGCCCGTCGAGGAGCTGGCCGAGCGGCTCCGCCCGGTTCTGGAGGCCGCGGTCGGGCCCCTGGACCGCGAGTACCTCGAGCGCATCGTCCCGCTAATCCACGAGCGCATCAAGCTCCTCCCGGAGGCCGTGGCGCTGTCCGGCTTCTTCTTCCAGGAGGGCGAGCTGGACTATACGCTCGAGGATATGCTAGGGAAGCGATTCGCCGACGACGACGCCCAGGCCGCCGACGCCCTGGAAGCTGTTCTCGCCGGCATCGACGGGCTGGAGCCGTGGGCGCACGATGGGCTTGAGGGGGCCATCCGCCCTCTGGCCCAGGAGCTGGGCTACAAGACGGGAGAGCTGTTCGGCCTGATCCGGGTGGCGGTCACCGGCAAGACGGCCGCGCCGCCGCTGTTCGAGACGATGGCCGTGCTGGGGCAGCAGCGAACGGTCGAGCGGCTGAAGTCGGCCCGACGAAGGCTGCGGTAGCCGATGCTTCAACTCAGGCCAGAAGCCGGGCCCGACTCAAGACAGCGTCGAGCATCTCCTCTGTGAGTCTGCCGGTGAATGTGTTCTGCTGACTCGGGTGGTACGAGCAGAGGACGACCCGCCCATCAGGCAGGTGGGCCTCGACGCCGTGGCCGAACTTCGGCTTCGGTCTGAGGCCGGTTGCCCGAGATACCGCATCGTACGCGAACGCACCAAGCGCTACAATCACCCGCGCTTCCTTTAGCAGCCTCAGCTCCCGGACAAGGTAGGGCAGACAGTTGTCCCTCTCCTCTCCCGTGGGTTTGTTGGCCGGGGGAGCGCAACGAACCGCTGCTGTCACATAAGCACCCGTCAGGGCCAATCCATCGTCGCTATGGCTGCTGCTGGCCTGGTTAGCATAGCCGACACGATGGAGCGCCCTGTATAGCCAGTCGCCGGACCGGTCACCCGTGAAAACCCGGCCCGTCCGGTTCCCACCATGCGCTGCCGGAGCGAGGCCCACGACGAGAAGCCGCGCCTGCGGATCGCCGAATCCAGGAACCGGGCGGCCCCAGTAATCGAAATCTTTGAAGGCCGTTCGCTTCTCGATGGCCACCTGTTCTCGCCATTCCACGAGCCGAGGGCACTTCCGACAATGAACCACTTCACTGTGAACCTGGCCGAGAGAATCCATCGTTCTAAGTCTACAGGCCGAAAGACGTCGATGCGACAGACCGCAACCAATGGCCGTAGGTGGGGTGCTGGCGTCCCGCGGCGCGCTTCCGGACTGTCCCGGCTGAGGCCAGCCATTTTCGGCTGGTATTGGCGGCGGGCTGCCGCAAGCTATACCCAGCGGTCATGCCGCCCACGCGGGTCGTGGCGAGCATAAGCTACGGTCACGACTATCTTTTCGAGTCCCACACTCCGGACACTAATCGAGCTTCCGAATCCGAGGCATGAAGATGAGCCTCAATAGGGCCCTTAGGATAAGGATAGCTGGCATGCCACAGGCGATCGCCCAGGCATCCCCACTCCTGGCCATGGGATGGCACCCAAAGGTCGCCGCTTTCCCTTACTCCAAGTGTGACTTGATGCGCTGCAGGTCGCCGGCCAGCCCCCGCGGGCTTAGTAAGATGAGGACAGGCGCCATGAGCTTGGCCATGAGCGAGAGTCGCAGGGGCTCGAAGCGCTTGGTGAGCCGGGCACCTCCGTTGGCTGGCTGCACCTCAAAAGAGTGGCGGAACCTCCCCTGTTGGCCCTCGGCCTCAAACACCAACTTTTCGTTGGCCACAAACTCTGTCACCACCACCTTGTTCTCGTTCTCGCGGCCCATTTGGTGGCCCGAACTGGCGAACGTGCTGCCGATGCCGACCGGACCTTGCGAGGTCGGCTCTATCTTCAATCGATGGGCAGCCCACTCTGGGTGACGTGTGAAGTCTGCCAGGTAAGTAAAGACCTTATCCACCGGGGCGTCCACTAAAGTACGCTTCTCGCAGCTTAGCATCGCGCTTCCTCCTCCTCAGATGCAGTGCAGACCGGTCGCGGCATAAATAGCTAGTGTGCTTCCGCAGACGGCAGTATGGGGCTTCGAGGCCACGCAGTCAATCGAAGGATCCTTTATATTCCGGCGACGAGGCGTAGATAGCTAAAAGGCACCTGAGGATCTACCAGTTCCCCTCCCTTGAGGACGGCTTCCTAGCCATCGTCGAAATGTGCGACAACGGACTGCTGCCAGCGGCCTTCACTCCGGCTCAAGGTACCCCTGGACGGCCTGCCGAGTCTGGAAATCGATCACGGGCGAGCCCGCCATAGAGAGGCTGAAGGCGGCCCGACGAAGTCTGCGGTAGCCAGGTATCATTGCCTGACCCATAGCCGTTCTCGGCGTTTGCCCGCCTAGCGGCACTTTGCTAGAATCAGCTTGTCCCTGCGGGATTGTGTAATGGTAGCACGGCTGATTCTGGATCAGTTAGTCTAGGTTCGAATCCTAGTCCCGCAGCCAATCCTGGCGCATTCGTCTAGTGGCCCAGGACGCCGCCCTCTCAAGGCGGAGATCACGGGTTCGAATCCCGTATGCGCCACCACTATCCCCTTCCGATTTCCTTGAAGAGCATCCTCTTATCACCCATCCTCTACCTGAATTAGTCTTGATTCACTGCCCTAAGAGGCTTGACTTGGCTCATGCGTTCTGCTAGAATCTCATAAGAAATGGCATATGAATTGGCATATACTAAAGGTGCTAAGAGCAAAGGCAAGCATCCGATCAATGCCCTTTCGGCAGCACGTGTGCGCACCGAGAGGCGGCCGGGGATGTACGCTGACGGAAACGGACTCTATCTCCTCGTCGATCCCTCAGGAGCCAAGCGGTGGGTACAGCGTATCGTCATACGTGGGAAGCGGCGCAACTTGGGCCTCGGCGGTTGTGCCACAGTGTCGCTCCACGAGGCAAGAGAAAAGGCCATAGCGAACCGTAAGCTTGCCCGAGAGGGGGGCAACCCGATCGCGGAGAAGCATCGTCGGGCCGTGCCCACATTCGCCGAGGCGGCGAGGCAGGTGATCGACTTCCACCGTCCTACCTGGAGCAACGCGAAGCACGTCTACCAATGGGAGATGACGCTGTCGGCCTACGCTTTCCCTAGGCTTGGAGCTTTACCTGTTGATGAGGTGAGCGGCCAGGACGTTCTCTCCGCGTTGACCCCGATTTGGACAGCCAAGCCGGAGACCGCCCGGCGAGTAAAGCAGCGTATCTCGGCAGTCATGGACTGGGCAGTGGCAAACGGGTTCCGCACCGACAACCCAGCTGGCAAGGCCATCAGCCAGGCGTTGCCCCGGCGCCCCCGGATCGCCACCCACCACCGGACAGTACCATATTCAGAAGTTGGAGAAGTGTTACGATCTGTCCGGGAGTCGTATGCTGCGCTAGTCACCAAGCTGTCATTCGAGTTTCTCGTCCTGACGGCTGCCCGTTCCGGGGAAGTGCGTCAGGCAAGATGGGAGGAAGTGGACTCCGGCTCTGAGACATGGACCGTGCCTGCTGAGCGGATGAAGGCCGGGCGCGAACATCGCGTCCCTCTGTCAGGGCGGGCGCTCGAAGTCCTGGACGGGGCCAGGAGTCTCGACAGCAAGAGCATCCTGATATTCCCCGCACCGCGATCCGGAGGGGCCCTTTCGGACATGACGCACAGAAACCTCCTGCGGAAGCTGGGCATCGATGCCGTCCCCCATGGCTTTCGGTCCAGCTTTCGGGATTGGGCGGCTGAGCGTACGGACACGCCGCACGCGGTGATGGAGGCGGCACTTGCGCACGTGGTTGCCAACACGACGGAGGCTGCCTACGCCAGGTCTGACCTGTTCGAGCGGCGACGGCGGCTCATGGCGCAGTGGGCAGAGTATCTGAGTGACAGGGCCGGAATAGCCGTCCCGATGGTGCGACGTGGCTTATAGTGTGAGCAGGCCCGACGGTTCGACGACATGAAGGAGCGGACGACGCAGCCGATCAGCCCGTGGACGTCGCCGTCCCCGTCCCCTAAGGCCATGCTGGGACGTAAGAAAACGGTGGCAGAGGCGTTGATACCGCTATCGGTGCCGGATGGTCCAGCAACTCAACGACCACTGACAGAACGACTCGCCCCATTCCTTAGAGACTTCGCAGCGACTATGGAAGCGCTGAATGCAACCCTCGACCCGCTCGTTAGGCACATTGCAACAACCCAAAGAGCGCTGACAGTACAATGCGCGCCGGTCATTCGAGGCTTCACAGGCTTCGCAGCGACTATGGGAGCGCTGGAATCCGCAATATTAGCACAACGGTTAACCTATCAGATCGCGCCGACAGTCGCTGAACCCATCTCTATCCAACGTTCTTCGCAGGCGTCCTTTCCTGATTCTCTCTTCGGCCTTTCGTATCTTGACCTGTTGATCATCTATTGCGTGTATAGAGCCCCTGAGCTCGAGGAGAGGATGGAGCAAGCAATCATGGCCGGAGACTTCGCCGCAGGGCGTCAGGCTTTGCTAGAGTTCAAGGAGGCAACGCGGGAATCGTGGGAGGCGTCCGAAGCAGGTTGGACATACGCGCAATGCAGGGACCGGTGGAAGAATAGCAAGACGCCGCCGACAGTCGATGAAGCCGTCGTTATCATCAAGCCGTTGCTGGAAGTTGCATCGTCAATTCGCCGGACAGCGAAGGACGCGGCGCGCGCACTCGCAAAGGGTTGGCTCTTCAGGGGAAGCAAGCTAGAAGAGCCCGGCATGCTCATTGCCGAGTCACGAAACAACGCAGTGAGGTGGGACGCGCTTCAGCTCATCTACGAACGACTAAGCTATGGTGTCGAGCATCAAGGCGATGAGATCCCTGCAAATCTGATGAAGTGGCGAAACGACGCCTTGGAACGAAGGATAAGCCGCCCATTGTCGAAGAGGGGCCGACCTACGGTCCCCTTCCGCTCCTTCACGATCCAGAAGGCAATACGGGAGCTCATGGCTCTAGGCATGAAGCCAACACGCAATGACGAGCCGTCCCAATCGGCGAGCGCCTGCGACGCGGTTGCACGGGCCACGGGCCTCTCGTTCTACACCGTGAAGCGGATATGGTTCAAATTCCGGGGGCAAGGAGGCATAAGTGGGCTTGAGCACATCGACGTTGATGAGGCCGAGGACTACCTCTTGGAAGAATTCGATGGTAGTGTGCCGGACACTCCAACCTTCTTTCTTGTAGGACGACATTTTCGGGGCGGTCGTCGCCCGTATTCCTACTTGGGCTAGAGCTTCCCCCACAGCATGTCCCTATAGCTCGCAGGGTCCCGCACCGGGCCTCGCCGTCCCTTTACCGTCGCCCCCGATCCTTGGCGACTAGGACGTGGGGCATTAATTCTCTTCGGGACAGCCGCATTTTTGCCCCATAAACTTCGATATTCGCACCCGTGGGGCAAAAAAGGCTCAGAAAATCGGCCATTTTCCAATCCATGACAAGTACCCACCGGGTTTCTGATCATAGGCAGAAGAGGCGATCAGGAACTTGGAGGTGCTCATGAAGTCAGAGATTGAGGCCCGGCGGATCTTGCGGCGTCAAGAAGTCGAAGCTCTTACCGGCCTTTCCCGGGCCACCATCTACCCCTTGATGACAGAGGGCCGGTTCCCGAAGCCGCTGCGCCTGGGCCGCCGGTCAGTCGGCTGGAGGCTGGCGGACATCGACGGCTGGCTGGCGGCGCCGGAACGTGCCTACGACCCCGCAGCGGTTGAGTAGTCCGCCAATGAACAACAGAGAGCCTGGAATGATCATCACGCATGCCACGCCCTCCACCCAACCACCTAGGCGTCAGAGCGAATCGAGCTGCGTTATCTGGCACGACCACGGATTGCTCCCTGCCAAGTGCTTCCTAGTGATTGCGCCTACTACTACTAAGCCAAGAACGGAAGTTTCGCGTCATAAACGGAAGTTTCCAATGCCGCAGGGGGCTTCGATGACTCTATTCGACCTGGACTATGAAGACCTTCTTACCGAGGACATGGCGATGCCGGACAAGCGGCATGACCTGTCATCCATCTGGGGCGACAGATCCGAGGACGACTATTCCAGTTTCGTTGCCGACATGGAGGCGAACGGCGTGCTCGAGCCGGTCATATGGACCCTGGACGGCATGGTGCTGGACGGCTGGCACCGCTATCGCGCCGCAACCGACCTGGGCATTGCCAGCCAATTGATCTTCAAGCCGTACAGCGGTGAGTCTCCCATCTCCTTCGTGGTGTCCCGCAATGCGGAGCGGCGCCATCTCACGGCGAGCCAGAAGGCCGCCTGCGTGGTGCGCTGCCGGGACTCGTATAAAGCCGGGATGCCCAAAGCCAAGAGTCTGCCAAATGCCTCCGAAAGCTCAGATGACCTCGCGAAAACACCTAATGTGGGACCGAGTGCCACTTTTCGGGGACGGCCAAATCCAACGCTGAATTGGCCGCCGAGGAGGCGGGATTGGGAGACAGGGTGGCCAGTGTGGAGATGTCCGCGAAGGCCGCCGCCACGCAGGCGAGACGGGGCGACGAGCTCAAGTCCCCCACGAGGATGCAGCGATTGGCGGCCCATGTGGATTCTCTTGAGTTTGAGCTTCGGTTGGCAAAGGAGCGGAACGAGGACTTGCAGGCCCGGGTGCGGTTCATCCGTTCCCAGACCGGGAGTACGCTGGAGCGAGAGGAGGAGTTCACCAGGCAGCGTGAGACCAACCGAGGTCTACAATCCAGCATCAACCAGTGGCAGGGAAAGTACAGCGACCTCGAGGCCAGGCACAGAGGGGCCATCCGGCAGATCAGGGAGCTGGAGGCCCAACTCAAGGACGGAGGCGCCTTGCCGAGCTCGCGAGTTTCGGATGGGAGGGATCGGTGCTGATAGCCCTTCAGCCATCTCTTGCCGGAACCGGCGTATCGCCGGTGGAAATCCGTTCGATGGCGAGGCGTCAAGCAACTGCCAACCGGCGTCCCAGCGCTGAATTGGAGAATTACCGCCGCAGGCTGGTTGCGACGGGCGCAGCCAAGAAGACCGTCCAGGCATACGTCTACCAGCTGCATTCCCTTGCCGAGACGGCGGCAAGCCCCGAAGGGTTCATGGCGCTGTTCCTTCATCCCGAGGCTTTAGGGCAGGCGTTGGTAGACGATAGATCAAGTGAGGGACGTCAACTGTCGAAGTGGACGCTGGACCAACGCCGCTCGGCAGTCCAATCCTTCGCAAGGCTCATGAGCCCGGAACTAAGGCGACTGACTGGCCGAGAGCCCCTGGGGATCGTCACTGTAGCACTGCGCCGGTCGGCCCTGCGCGTTGGTGGGCGATTCATCCTGACCGGCGGGGCGCCGCGCCGCCGAGGCGGCCCGGCACCGAGCCCCGATGACGTCGCCGCCATCATCCGGGAGGCCGCCCGAGCACTGACCTTCAAGGGACGCCGCAACGAGGCGTTCTTCACCATACTCTACGAGAGTGGCAGCAGGGTCAACGCCCTCCGCGAAGCCAGCTGCGCCGATCTGGTTGTGCTTCCGATGGGTACTGCCCGGCTGATGCTCCACGCCAAGGGACGTTGCCAGCCTCGCGAGATCGAACTTACTCCCCACGCACGCAGGCTTCTGTTCGCCTACATCGATGAATTCAATGAGCGGGCATGGCTCCATGGCACGCTAGAGCAGCTCATCGGAGGCGAAAGTACCACCCTCTGGCGAAGCACTTGGATCGCACAATGGTCCTACCCCAACGTTCGGCAAACGTTCCAGAAGGCCTGCCTCGCCGCCGGAACCCGCGCCTACCGCCTGCATGCCTTCCGGCGTGCGTTCGCCAGCGAGGCGGCAGCGATCCTTCCACGATATACAGTGGCCTTGGCCGGAGGATGGCAGGGCCTGGAACGGATGGACGATCACTACATCAGACCTCAGGTGCGTAGCATCGCCGAGAAGATGGCTGCGGCCAGCAGCCAAGCCAACAGGGAACCACCGGATAAATGCAGAAGCCTCTCTTTCAGTTGGCGGCCCTAGACCGGCGCTCTGTAAACACCAAGAGCCCGGTCGATGCCCAGTCGGAGGATCTCCTTCGACTGTACCGCAGACGCAGACCCAGCGAGGGCTGCAGCGGGGCAACGGTTGAGAAGGAGGTCTCGCAGCTTAAAAGTCTCTTCCGAGAGGCCCAGAGAAGGAACTTTACACCTTCCACAATCTTCCGGAATCCAGGCATCCTGAGCGACATCCTGCTCCACCCGTCAACCTGGATATCGGCGTCCGCGGGACGCACGAGACTCATCGCCGCCCACAGGTTCGTAGCGCTCTGCGGTGCGGACGTGGAAGTGCCGGACGCCCACGCCTTCATGAGCTCCCTTGACGCCCTCCTGCCGTCCAAGGGGAACGGCTCGTGGCATGACGCGGGCACGATCGTCGCTGGAGCCAAGAGTAGGAGACGCCCACGAAATCCCACTCTATCGCCTGCAGAGCTCAAACTACTGGTCGAGAAGGCCTTTCCCGGAAGCAACTACAGGGACATCCGAAATCGCTCTCTCCTAGCCCTGCACTGCTTCACCGGACTGCATCCTAGAGAAATAGTGACGCTTAAGACCCGCCAACTCTTCCGAGATCATGAGCCAACTCCAATGTTGGTGGAGGTATGGCGAAGCGGCAGGCCGTTGAGGCTACGGATCATTAATGACGCCATGTTCCACCTTAAAACCCACCTGGCCAATCAGCCGCCAGTGGGACCGGAAGGCTACGTTTTCCCACGGGGTAGGTGCGACCCCAAACCGCTGACTTCGCGAGCCGTCCGAGATACCGTCCGGGAAGCCTGCTCTCGTGTAGGTGTGCCGGCAATGACAGCAGCTGAACTCAGGTCGGCTTTCGCCTATTACTTAAGGGCCAGCGGCCTTTCCGACCATGAAGTAGCGTCGGTGCTTGGTGTGAGGAAGGTGCGGACCGTTGACCGTCTACTGGCTAGGCACCTAGAGCATGATGCCCAGAGGCGCGTCCACGAAATCCTGCCGACCGTGACCATGGACGGAGCGCCCAATTGCAAGGGTTGATCCTCAACAGAAAGTAGCGGACACAAAGGCAAGGCAACTCTGGTGAGTGACCTGCCCCCCTAAACGCTACCACAGGCTATGTTAGTGTGGCCATCGCCGTAGTCTCCAGGGATGGCGCGGTGGAGCCCGGCCATGGCACGATCGCTTGCGGTGCTGGCGGCCGGTAGCCGAGAGCGCTATGCGGGCGCACCTCGTTTAGTTCCGTCGCCACCGCTCGCAGAGGACCTGTGCTTCCAGCACCGTGTCGAACACCTCCCCATTCAATAGTTCATCACGTAGCTTCCCATTGAACGACTCGATGTAGCCGTTCTCCCAGGGGCTCCCGGGCTCGATATACAGAGTCTGCACGCCTACCCGCTCTAGCCAGGTCCGGAGCGCCCGTGCCGTGAACTCTGGCCCGTTGTCCGAGCGCAGGTAGCGAGGCGTCCCGCGCTCGACGAAGAGCTGGGCCAGGCGTGCCAGCACGTCATCACTGGTGATCTGCCTCGCCACCTGGATAGCCAGGCACTCCCTTGTGAACTCGTCCAGCACCGTCAAGAGCCGCAGGGGACGGCCGTCGCTGGTGCGGGTAAACACGAAGTCGTAGCTCCAGACGTGGTTGGGCTCAGTCGGCCTGAGCCTAACGCAGGAGCCGTCTGTCAACCATAGCCGCCTCCGCTTCGGCTGCTTCGCCCGCACCTTCAGCCCTTCCCGCCGCCAGAGCCGCTCTACCCGCTTGTGATTCACCCGAAAACCCTCCTCTCGCAGCAGGGCGGTTACCCGTCGGTAACCGTAGCGCCCGTACTCGGTCGCTAGCTCCACCATCCGCCTCAGCAGCCTCCCTTCATCGTCGGGAGGAGAACCCCACCGCCGCTGCGTCGATCGCTCCTGCCCCAGGGCCTGGCAGGCCCGGCGCTCCGAGATGACCGCGTGGCCCAACGCATTCCGCACCCAGGCCACCGCCTGTCGTCTCTTGGCCGGGCTCAGAAGTTTCCCTGCGCCGCCTCCTTCAGGATGGCGTTGTCCAGGGAGAGATCGACTACCAGCTTCTTCAGCCGCAGGTTCTCCTGCTCCAGCTCCCGCAGCCGCTTGGCCTGCTCCCTCCTCAGGCCGCCCTACTCCTTCCGCCAGCGGTAGTAGGTCTGCTCTGCCACGCCCAGCTTCCTGCAGACCTCGGGCACAGCCAGGCCCTTAGCCAGCCCGACCTCCGCCTCCCTCAACTTGTTGATGATCTCCTCTGCCGTGTGATGCTGCCTGCCCAATCCTTCTGCCCCCTTTCTCTGGTCCAGAACCCCTGATTACTAACATTGGGCCTGGACTTGTTTTCGGGGGCAAGGTCAACCCGAAGCCTCCAGCAGCACCATGGCCAGTTTCAGGGTCTCCAACTTAGAGACCAGCTCTTCCGATCCCTGTCTCGTCGTAGGAGAGAATCTATCGGACACTCTACAATCCAGTAACGTCCAATTTGGCCCCTAGCGTTCTAGAGAATACCAACTCGTAATGGTGTATGAATTGTTATATGACAGGAAGAATATCCCGTGATTTAGCTATGAAATAGGACGCAATACGGCGGACGTATGCACCACCATAGCGAACAGAAGGGTCGAGGGGTGCGCAACCTTCGACCGGTTGCCGTGTCCGCCATCGAGACGACGAAAACGCGGCCTCTGGACCGCCCACCCTGTGATACTCTTCACCTGAAAGGAGCCCCTGCCATGCCCAGGCTGAGCGGACGTCAGGCCCTGATCGAGCAGCTAACCGCCGAGGGCGTCACGCACGTCTTCGGAAACCCCGGCAGCACGGAACAGGCGTTTATGGACGCCCTTCAGGACTACCCGCAGCTGCGTTACATCCTCGCCCTGCACGAGGGGGTCGCCCTGGGCATCGCCGACGGTTACGCTCGGGCCAGCGGCCGCCCCGCCTTCGTCCAACTCCACATCATGCCCGGCCTGGGCAACGCCATGGGCATGCTCTACAACTCCTTCCGCACCCACACACCCCTGGTACTGTACGCCGGCCAGCACCCCCAGCGCGGCGCCTCCCAGGAGCCGATCCTGGCCGGCGACCTCGTTCGGCTGGCTCAGCCCGTCACCAAGTGGGCAGTCGAAGCGCAAGACCCAGCCGAGATCCCCCTCCTCCTGCGACGAGCGTTCAAAGTAGCCATGGACCCTCCCCGTGGCCCAGTCTTCCTCTCCGTCCCCACGAACCTGATGGACGAAGAGGCCGACGTGGAGATCGTTCCCGCCGCCTACGCCAGCGCCCTGCCGCGGCCCGACCCAGAAGCTGTCGAGCGCCTCTCCGAGCTTATCGCGCAGGCCAAATCGCCCCTCATCATCTGCGGTGATGGCGTCGCCGTCTCAGGCGCCCAGCCGGAGCTCGTCCAGCTCGCCGAGAGCATCGGCGCCCGTGTCCACGCCTCCTTCTCCGCCGAACTCCCCTTCCCCTCTGACCATCCCCTCTACGGGGGGCTCCTGAACGCCATCTCCGGCCCCGGCCTCAGGGGCCAGCTCTCCTCCGCCGATCTCATCCTGGCCGTCGGCACGTCCGTCCTGCCGCTGCTCTTCCCCATAGACGAATCTCCCTTTCCGGAGGAGGCGACCATAGCGCACATCGACCTGGATCCCTGGGAGCTGGGCAAGAACTGGCCCATACACCTGGGCCTCCTGGCCGATCCGAAGTCAGCCCTAACCGACCTGCTGACCGCTCTGGAGCAGCGCCTCACGCCCGCCTACCGTCAGGCCGCCCAGGAGCGGGCCGCCACCGTACAGAAGATGAACGAGCAGATAATGCAAATCCTGGACGCCGCCGCGCACACGAGGTGGGACAACGTGCCGATCGCCAACGGCCGCCTGCTGAAAGAGCTGGCCGACGCCCTCGTCCCGGGCACCCTCGTGTTCGACGAGTCGGTCACCGCCGGCGGCTACGTCATGCGCTACCTGCGCTTCCCCCAGCCCGGCTCGCAGTTCCGGGCCAGCGGCGGGGGCCTGGGCCCCGGCATGCCGGCACCCCTGGGCCTCAAGCTCGCCCAGCCAGACCGACCCGTCCTATCGGTTGTAGGCGACGGAGCCGCCCTTTATACCATCCAGGCCCTCTGGACAGCGGCGCACCACCGGATCCCCGTCACCTGGGTGATCCTCAACAACGCCTCCTACCGCATTCTCAAGCTCAACATGCTCGACTACCTCGGCGCGAACGCCGTGGGACGCAGCTTCACGGCGATGGACCTGACCGACCCGCCTATAGACTTCGTCGATATCGCCTCCGGCTTCGGCGTCAAAGGCGTCCGCATCGAGCGCCCGGATGAGATCGGGGACGCCGTGCGCGAGGCGCAGGCCGCGGCAGAGCCCCGCCTTATTGACGCCGTCATCGATGGCGACATCCGCTCCAGCTGGCTCTAGGCCGGCATCTCACCTTCAACGGAGAGAGGGGGCGTCCATTCTTCAGGGAACTCGGCAGGGCCACCGGCAGGAACACCGGGTGCACTCCCTATCGTAAATCGCCGACGCGCGTTAGGATGGGACGGAGAGCGGGGTGCCTCATGGACGATCTAAAGGGTGAATATGTGAAGTCCTACGAGGAGTGGCAAAAGCAGCTTCAGGCCCTGCACCGGGTCCTGCTCCAAGGAGAGAAGAGGGAGCCGCCCGCACTCAAGGGCCTGCTGAACCGCGAGGCCCGCGCCAAAGAGCGCTACGATCGGGCCAGACGTCGCCTCCTGGGCCTGTCCGCGGAGGAGTAGCATCTTCCTGATGAAACCCCTGCCGTATCTTCTCCATTCGGCGCACGTTGTACTGCTTAGGTTGGTCGTGCGGCCATGTGGACAAATACCTTGAGCGGCTCCATCGAGAAGTCCCAGGGTATACCTGTGGCAACCGACTCGGCTGAGCGGGAGGCGAAAGCCCATGCCCAGGAAGAGGAATGGCGCCTCGTCCGTCTCGCCCAGCAGTACGACGAGGCCGCTCTGGCATCGCTGTACCAGACCTACCATCCCAAGATCTACAGCTACGCCTTCATGCAGATGGGCGACGTACAGGCCGCCGAAGACCTGGCCTCCGATGTGATGCTAAAGATGATCGAGTCGATCAACGGCTATCGCTTCAAGGGGTTGCCCTTCGGTGCCTGGGTATTTCGCATCGCCCGTAATCGGCTCATCGACCTCCACCGTCGGCGCCAGCGCCGCGGCGAGGTCGATCTGAGCGAGACCCTGGCCAGCAGCCTGGCGAACCCGCAGTCGCTAGCGGAGCGGGCCCTGGACCGCGGCCAGATACAGCTGGCCCTCAAGTACCTTACCGATGAGCAACGACAGGTGATCGTCCTCAAGTTCATCCAGGGGTTCGATAACCGCTCCGTGGGCCGCATCTTGGGCCGCAGCGAGGGCGCCATCAAATCCCTTCAGCACCGGGCCCTGATCGCTCTGCGGCGGGTCCTCGTCCGGGGGGAGCGCTAGGATGCCGGTCCGACGCTTCCGGTCCATCCTGGACGAGTGCCTGACAGCGGTACGGCAAGGCGAAAGCATAGAGGCGTGCATCTCCCGTTATCCCAGGCACGAAGAGCGATTGCGACCCCTCCTCACGCTGGCCCAGCGCGTTAGCCAGACGCCTGCGGCCGGGCCCCGGCCCCGGGCGCAGGAGATCGCCTGGGATCGAGTGCGGCAGCGGGCTCGGGAGCCGCGCCGCGGTCGGCGCTTCCCTAGCCTCAGCTTCCCCTGGCTCCGACCGGTGGCTCTCGCCGCCTCGCTGGTGCTGGCCCTCCTGGCCGCTACCGGCGGTGTCGCCTACGCGTCCCAGGACAGCCTGCCGGACGGCCCCCTCTATCGCATCAAGCTGGCCACAGAGGACGTCCGCCTCTGGTTCGCGTTCGACGACACCGGCAGGGCTGAGATACTCCTCGACCAGTCCGACGAGCGCACAGCGGAGATAGTGGAGATGGTTCAGAGGGGCAAGGCGATTCCCGGCAATGTCCTGTCAGCCCTGAAGGATCGCAATGAAAGAGCCGCCCGCATTGTTGAGGAACAGCCGCCGCAGAGCCCCCTGATAGAAAGGTTGCTGTCACAGTCCGAGGCCCAGGAGGAGCTTCTGCTGGCGGTCAGGCAGATAGTATCTACCTCCGCAATCGATGAGTACGGGGAAGTGGTGGCCACCCTCCACAACACGCGGCTGGGCGGCTCTCGGTCTCAGGTCTCCCTGGCGCCAGAGGATCTGTCCGGGGGCATCATAACCATCTCGGGGCCGGTCCAACCGGGCAGCGATGGCATCTGGCAGGTCGGCGGCTTCGAGGTGCGCATCGACGAGCGGACCTTCGGCCACGCCGATCTGATACCGGGGGGCATGGCGAATCTCGTCGTGGCCCGCGGCGCCGACGGGCGCCTTCAGGCCCTTAGCCTCGCCGCCGTTGAGGATTCCGTTCCGGAATCGGGGACTCTCGTCTCCGGGGCCGTGGAGCAGATCCTGGAGGACGAGATCGTGGTGGGTGGACAGAGGTTCATAATCACATCCGAAACCCTTCTGCAGACCAAGCCGCAGGAGGGGCAGCGGGTCCAAATCACCGCCAACACGGGAGAGGCCGGAGTTGTGGCTTCTAACGTGAAGGCCGTGGAAACTGAGGACGATCCAACCAGCCAGCCAACCCTGGCCTACGAAGGGATCATCGAGGGGACGGCCAGTGCCGCCGCGTACGCCAGCGAATATATTATCGGCGGCATTACTTTCACCCTCACTCCAACAACCGTCTTCGATGTCAGGGGTGGGAACATCGAGAATGGGGCATGGGCACGCGTGGAGGCGATCAATCATGGGGAACGTCTGTTGGCGGAGCGGGTGATTATCCTTGCCTCCGACGCCAAGGCGGGGTCGATATCGATCCATCTGACCGGTGTCTACCAGGGCCGAGAGGGAGGCTACTGGCTCGTGAGTGGTCTGCGAGTTGCGCCCCCTGCTGGAAGAGATGCGCCGGCCCGGGGCAGCCTCGTGGCCATCGACGCCGAGCGACAGGATGACGTCATCGTCGCACTGCAGTCCACGATACTGGAGTCGACGACGAAGGACAGAATCGCCCGCCTTGAGGGCCTCATCACCGAAATCGATGGTGACTTCTGGACCGTGGGGGTCGCCCGGATCCATGTTGGCGAGAGCGCACACGTATTCGGTCAGGCGAAAGTAGGCGAGCGCGCCCTGATCTGGGGCCAGCCGGGCGACGGTGAAGTCCTGGAAGCGGCATACATCCGCGTCCTGGACGTTAGGCCCATCATCACAAGCTGGCTGAAATAACACGGCAGCTGGCGGCCCGCCATCGGCAAAGAGGTGGATATCCCAAGCCGGCCAACCCATCCGCTCCCGGTGCCACTGCGTTTGCCGCAGCTCTTCGCTTAGCCTAGAATGCCTCTAGAGCCCCCGTCGTCTAGAGGCCCAGGACGCCACCCTTTCAAGGTGGAGACCGCGGGTTCGAATCCCGCCGGGGGCACCACCAGTGTCATCGCCGCGCCGATTAGGATAGAGAGTCCGCACCCCTAGGCCGCTGCCCACACCCCACTTCCAGATGGGGTAGTCGTGCCGACAGTCGCCTTCCCGCAGGCTGCTCGTCAGCTCCCTTGATTTGGAGGAAGGGGCTCTGATAGACTGCCCGTCGGAGGTTTAGTGAAATATGGAACTAGTGTCATCGATCCTTCACCGCCATGACGCAGGCGCGGACCGCTGGGGAGGGCGCTAACCGATGGTTCCCCTGATCATCGCCCTCGTCGGCGCCGGCTGCGCGATCGTTTTCTCGGCCTACCTCACCCGACGCATCCTCGCTGAGGACACGGGCACGGAGGCGATGCGCCGGATCGCGGCCGCCATTCAGCAAGGGGCAGCGGCCTTCCTTCGCCGCGAGTACACATTCCTGTCCGGCTTCGTGGTCGTCGTCTTCGTCGTCCTCACCGTGTTCGTGGATTACGACCTGCTCGACAAGTTCAAGGAGCTCGGTATCGGGGACGATGGTAACCTCACGGACCTCCCCCGCACCGCGATCGCCTACGCCATCGGTGCGCTGGCGTCCGCCAGCGCCGGCTACATCGGCATGAACATAGCGGTCCGCGCCAACGTGCGTACAGCCGCCAGGGCCCGCGAGGCGCTGAACCCGGCGCTCCAGGTCGCGTTCTCCTCCGGAGCGGTCATGGGACTCACCGTCACCGGTCTCAGCCTCCTCTGCCTCTCCGTCCTCTACATCATCTTCCAGGACGTACGGCCGCTTGTCGGTTTCGCCTTCGGCGCCTCCTCCATCGCCCTGTTCGCCCGTGTCGGCGGTGGCATCTTCACCAAGGCCGCCGATGTGGGCGCCGACCTCGTGGGGAAGATCGAGGCCGGCATCCCGGAGGACGACCCGCGGAACCCCGCCGTCATCGCCGACAACGTGGGCGACAACGTGGGCGACGTGGCCGGGATGGGCGCCGACCTGTTCGAGTCCTATACCGGCGCCATCGTCGCCACCATGTCCCTGGCCACGGTGGCGATCATCGGCATCGGTGAGAATGCGGTCTTCGACCCATCCGCCGTCGCCGACTTCGATTCCGACGCCTTCGTACTGCCGCTGCTGATCATGGGCATCGGCATCGTCGCATCCATCATCGGCACCTTCCTCGTCCGTACCGGCGAGGAGGCATCGATAGGCCGGCTGCTCTGGGCGCTCCGCGGCGGCATCTTCGGCGCCGCCGCGATAGTACTCCTGGGCACAGCTATCTCTGTCCTGGCCCTTGATCTCGAATTCGAGCTCTTCTGGGTTGTGCTCGTTGGCCTGGTCACGGGGCAAGTGATAGGCACGGCGACGGAGTACTACACGGCCTACGAGTACCGTCCTACGAAGAACCTGGCCAGCCAGTCGGACACCGGCGCGGCGACGATCATCATTGGCGGCCTGGGCCTGGGGATGCTATCGACCGCGGTGCCCCTGCTGGCGATCGTAGCCGCCATCGGCATCGCTCACGAGCTCGCCGGCCTCTACGGCATCGGCCTAGCGGCCGTGGGCATGCTCTCGCCCCTCGGCATCACCCTGGCCACCGACGCCTACGGCCCCGTTGCCGACAACGCCGGCGGCATCGCCGAGCAGACCCACCTCCCCGCCGAGGTGCGCCAGCGCACGGACGCCCTGGACAGCCTCGGCAACACCACCGCGGCCACCGGCAAGGGCTTCGCCATCGGCTCGGCGGTCCTGACCGCGCTGGCGCTGATGGTCAGCTATTCGCAGATCGTGGGGATCGGTGTGTTCAACCTGCTCGATGTGGAGGTGCTGGTCGGCCTGCTAATCGGCGCTCTCATGCCGTTCGTGTTCGGCGCCCAGACGATGCTCGCCGTGGGTCGGGCCGCCAAGGCAATGGTGGAGGAAGTGCGACGCCAGTTCCGCGAGCATCCCGGTATCATGGATGGCAGCGAGCAGCCGGACTACACCCGCGCCGTCTCCATCTCCACTGATGGCGCCCTGCGGGAGATGATCCTGCCAGGCGCCCTCGCCGTCCTCGTCCCCATCCTCATTGGAGCCATCATTGGCCCAGAGGCGTTGGGCGGGCTCCTCATCGGCTCCATCGCCGCCGGGTCGTTGCTGGCCCTGATGATGGCCAACGCCGGCGGCGCCTGGGACAACGCCAAGAAGTACATCGAGGCGGGCAACCTGGGCGGAAAGGGCTCGGAGGCCCACAAGGCAGCCGTGGTCGGTGACACGGTCGGCGACCCGTTCAAGGACACCTCCGGCCCCTCCATGAACATCCTCCTCAAGCTCATGGCGATCGTGGCGGTGGTGTTCGGGCCGCTGTTCCTCTAGCGGCGCCCACTCTCTGTCTGGTATGTACGGGCCGCAGGCGCCGAAATATAGGGCGCTGACCCCTGGCTACGACGGCTTAGGGGCGAGGCGTAGGCGCTCTACGTCTTCTCGAAGCGCTCCACCGGCAGCACGAACACGATCGCCCCGCCGACTCGAACCTCTACCGGCTCTGTCGGCTGGAGACTCTCGAGGAAAGGCAAAGCTTGAGCGGGCACCAGCTCGGTACGGGCCGTGCACTCGCTACGGATAATGGCCAGGACGTTCTCGACATCGTCAGCGTCGACGCCGGAGAGGATGGTTACATTGCCGTGGCGGAGGAAGCCACCGGTGCTGCTCACCTTGGTGGCCGGGTAGCCCCGCTGCACCAGCTTCTGGATAAGGGGATCAGCGTCCTCGCTGGAAGCAATTACGACTAGGAGTTTCTGTTCCGGCTGCACCAAGGGCCCTCGATCCCCGCTCGCTGGCTGTGCGCCTAGAGCGGCTCTTCTACCTCTTCGTGGTGGCGCTGCATCCTCTGTCGCAGGACCCGGCGGTTCTCGCTGCCCTGCTGGGGCGCCACCAATAACCCCATACTAGCACCCAACGAGATGCCCAAGAGGAGACCCAGAATAAACCGCATTGCCTATCTCCAGTACTTTGGTGCCAGCCGCTGGGGGAAGAGAAACAGATAGATTTTTGACGCGAGTCGATGCTAGCACCGGCCCATGAGGGTGTCAAGAAAGCCGGGCCGATGCCAAGAGGCCGATCGCTTTGACTTGGCGCAAGCAAGCTGCTAACTTGCAGCTAACCCACCCCCTAACCGTTCAGTCAGGTGCGCATATGAACCAGCAGTCGATGGAAACGTTCGTCTCCCTCTGCAAACGGCGGGGATTCGTCTTCCAGAGCAGCGAGATCTACGGCGGCATCGGCGGCTTCTGGGACTACGGCCCCCTGGGCGTCGAGCTGAAGAACAACATCAAGAGCGCCTGGTGGAAGGCCACCGTCCAGCAGCGGGACGACGTCGTGGGGCTGGACGCGTCGATCATCATGAACCCCAAGACGTGGGTGGCCAGCGGCCACGTGGACACCTTCGCCGACCCCATGGTGGACTGCAAGTCCTGCAAGCGCCGCTTCCGGGCCGACGAGTTGGGGGATACGACCGACCAGCGCTGCCCAGAGTGCGGCGGCGAGCTGACAGAGCCCCGCATGTTCAACCTGATGTTCCGGACCTTCGTGGGCCCAGTGGAGGACGAGGCGTCCGTCGCCTACCTGCGGCCGGAGACGGCGCAGGGGATCTTCGTCAACTTCGACAACGTGATGACGAGTATGCGCAAGAAGCTCCCCTTCGGCATCGCCCAGATCGGCAAGGCGTTCCGGAACGAGATCACGCCCGGCAACTTCATCTTCCGGGACCGTGAGTTCGAGCAGATGGAGATCGAGTACTTCGTCATGCCGGGCTCCGACGAGGAGTGGCACGAGCGCTGGATCCAGGAGCGGTTCGACTGGTGGCAGGGGCTGGGCGTTCGCCCAGAGAACCTGCGCATCCGCGAGCACTCCGCGGAGGAGCTATCGCACTACGCCAAGCGGACGGTGGACATCGAGTACGACTTTCCCTTCGGCGGTTTCTCGGAGATAGAGGGGGTCGCCAACCGGACGGACTTCGATCTGAAGCGGCACGAGGAGTTCGCCGGGCGGACCCTGAGCTACTTCGATGAGGCGTCCGGCCAGCATGTGGTGCCCTACGTCATCGAGCCGTCCATGGGGGTGGACCGCTGCTTCCTGACGGTGCTCATCGACTCCTACGTGGAGGAGGAGGTGCGGGGGGAGAAGCGGACGCTGCTGCGCCTGAAGCCGGAGCTGGCACCGGTGAAGGTGGCGGTGCTGCCCCTCTCGCGCAATGAGCGGCTGGTGCCGCCGGCGCGACGGGTGTGGGAGCTGCTGAGGCCGCACTTTATGACGCAGTACGACGACGCCCAGAGCATCGGCCGGCGCTACCGGCGGCAGGACGAGATCGGGACGCCGCTGGCCGTGACCGTGGACTTCGATACGCTGGAGGACGAGGCGGTGACGATCCGCGAGCGGGACACGATGGAGCAGGCGCGGGTGCCGATCGCGAACCTGGTGACGGCGCTGCGGGAGAGGCTGGACGCGGGTTGACGGGTTGCGGCGCGGGCTGCCCGGCCGTAGCCAGGAGTTGACGGTGGTGATAGAATAAGCGTTCGAGAGTAAAGGAGGAAGAGCACAGTGACACTCGCCGCTGCAAGGAAATCCCTTTCCTCGCAAGGTGCGCAGTATCCGCTTCTTCCGTTCACGGACTTCGCTTCAGTAACACGGAGGACCAAGCTAAGTTCTCTTAACTTGAGCTGGACCGAACGGGATCTCCCAGAGCGTGCGCGGACAAAGCACGTGCATAGATTGCACCCGTATCTCGGCAAGTTCGTTCCACAGCTGGTTGAGATATTCCTCCGCAAGTACCGGCCTAGCGTGGTGTGTGATCCGTTTTCTGGCTCCGGCACCACGTTGGTAGAAGCTCTGGCGCTGGGCATTGATTCTGTGGGCTGTGACATATCTGTATTCAACTGTCTCCTCACTAAGGTAAAGACAGGGGAATACGATCTTGAGCTTCTTGCGCGCGATATACGGGATATCTGTGCCCGGAGCACCGGAGAGATTCAGAAAAAGCTGTTGGAGGAGCGAGGGCTCTATAACACCAACGAGTACCTGGTGAACTGGTTTGCGCCTAAGGCACTTGAAAGCCTTCTTCTATACAGAGATATGATTCAAGACTACAAGCATCAAGACGTACTGAAAGTCATTCTCTCGAGGGCCGCCCGTTCCGCACGCCTTACGACGCAATTTGACTTGGACTTCCCAAAGACACCTCAGCAAGACTCGTACTATTGCTACAAGCACAGCCGCACGTGCGAGCCTACACGGACTGCCGACCAGTTCCTCCGCCGATACAGCCACGACACTATCCGGCGAATCAAGGAGTTCGCGGAGATACAGACCGGAGCAAGCGTTACGATGATTCAGGGGGACGCACGAGAGGTCGAATTCCCTGAATGTGATTTGGTACTGACATCGCCGCCTTACGTAGGCCTTATCGACTATCACAAGCAGCACCGTTACGCTTTTGAGCTTCTAGGATTGCCCTGGCAAGCGGACAAAGAAATAGGACCGGCCATGAACGGCCATTCAGGTAACGCGAAGAAGGCTTACGTTGAATCGATCGTTGCAAGCCTCGAGAACGTGAAGAAGGCGCTATCCCCGAAGGGCCGGATGATTATCGTGGTGAACGACAAGGCCAATCTATACCCTGAAATCCAAGAGCGGTTGGGGCTGCGGAAGGAAACTAAGCTGCTCCGCCATGTTAACCGTAGAACTGGTCGCCGAGCAGATGACTTCTTTGAGAGCATCCTGATTTGGAAACATGGGTGATGGACAGTGACATCCCGATCTACAGGTGTATAGAAGATGCCTTGGGGCAAGACGGCGAGCTGGCGCGAGCCCTCGTGCAGACGTTACGTCGCGACTTCCTCACACCACTAGCGGACAAACTTGAGACTATAACCTTCCGCAAGCTCATCTCCCGGAAGAATCCTTATCTCTACAGAGCCATAGGGATCGACAGCGTTGATGATCTGGTGGATCGGGCCCTCTCAGACTTCGTGAGCTCGTCGGTGGAGGGGCTATTCGGCAAGATACTTGAGAGGCTGGTGACCGCGCTTCCTGGCTGTATCAAATCTTCGGCTGAAGGAGTGGATGTGAAGAGACGATTTGAGGATTCCGGGGAGCTTTACGCCATCAAGTCAGGACCGGCAGGTTACACCTCGTCGAGCCTCAAGAGGCAACGTGAGGATCTCGCGAACGCCAGAGCGCGACTACAGCAGGAGCGAGGTGTGGCCGTGCACCCTTTTTTTGGGTTCGCGTACGGCAGAAAGCGGACAGGGACGCCGCGACAGGGAATCATTACGCTCTCAAGCAAGGAGCTATGGAAGAAGCTGTCTGGAGACACTGACTTCTATCGTAAACTGCTTGACGCTCTTGCCTGTGCCAGACAGCTTTACAGAGCAGATGTGGGATCGGCGCGAAATCGTCTCCTGCAGGAAGCTAGAGAGGGTTTCGCACAGGATGGCCGCATCGACTGGCCAACCGTCCTCAAAGCATCGAGCGGGTAGCCATGCCCACCGTAACCGTCTACGGCGGCGCCGAGATGATCGGCGGCAACAAGATCCTGCTGGAGGACGAAGGGTCTCGCCTGTTCTTCGACTTTGGGACGACGTTCAAGACCCGCGACCTGTATTTCGAGGAGTACCTGAGGCCGCGGCCCGGGGCAGGGCTGCTGGACCTGCTGGAGATGGGTCTGCTGCCGCCCCTGGAGGGGCTCTACCGGCCGGACCTGGTGCCCCCCGGCGAGACCTGGGAGCGCTGTCGGGAGCGGCCCGGCTACCGGGAGCTGGACGGCGTGGACGGGGTACTGGTCTCGCACGCCCACGTGGACCACACCGGCTACATCTCGTTCCTGCGAGAGGAGACGCCGGTATACGCCAGCGCCATGACGGCGTTCATCGCCAAGGCGATGCAGGACTCCAGCATGGCGGACTTCGAGAAGGAGGTGTGCTACCTCAGCCCGCGGGCGGACGACGGCGGCTATCTGCGGACGGTGCGCGGCGAGAGCTACCACCAGCGGCCCTTCTGCTTCGCCGACCGGGAGACGCTGGGCGAAGAGGCGCGGGAGTTCTGGGATCGCTCCCCGAACCACGTATTGGGGCAGGATAACGCCCGCCGCAAGGGGCTGGCGCCGGCCCCGACCCAGCCCTCCTCTGAACGGGCGGGAGGGCTGCCGGTGCGCTTCTTCCCGGTGGACCACTCGGTGTACGGGGCGGGGGCCTGGGCGGTGGAGACATCGGCGGGATGGGTGGTGTACACCGGGGACGTGCGCTGGCACGGCGCCGGGGCGACGGACACGGAGCGGTTCATCGACGCCGTAGCATCGCTGCGACCGCGGCTGCTCCTCTGCGAGGGCACACGCATACCGTCCGGCAGCGCGGCCAGCAAGCTGGATCAGCACAGCTACACGGAGCAGGACGTATTCAAGCGGGCGCTGGGGCAGGTGCGGGCCGAGCAGAACCTGGTGATCGCCGACTTCGGACCGCGGAACATCGAGCGGCTGGAGACGTTCCTGGCAATCGCCGGACAGACTGGGCGGCAGCTGGTGATCCTGGCCAAGGACGCCTACCTGCTGGAGGCGATGCGCCTGGCCGCGCCGTCCCTGCCGGGGCTGTCGAACAGCGCGCAGATGCTGGTGTATGAGGACCTCCGCTATAGCGTGGAGCCGTGGGAGCGGAACCTGCGCAACCGGTTTGGCGAGCGGCTGGTGTCGGCGCGGCAGGTGCACAACTCGCCGGGGGACTACGTCCTCTGCTTCAGCTTCTGGGACGCCAAGAACCTGGTCGATATCAATGTGCACGGCGGGACATACGTGTATTCCTCCAGCGAGGCGTACACGGAGGAGCAGGAGATGGATTTCCGGCGGCTGCGCAACTGGCTGGAGCACTTCGATCTGCGGTCGGTGGGGCTGCCGTACGAGGCGGGGCAGGCGATCGCGGCGCTGCCGGAGGAGGAGCAAGGGCTGCACGCCTCGGGGCACGCCAGCGCCGATGAGCTGCTGACCCTGGCGCGGGAGATCGGGCCCAAGACGCTGGTGCCGATCCACACGGAGAACCCGGCCTACTTCGCCGAGCACCTGCGCGGCACGGGGATCGAGGTGAGGGTGCTGGGATACGGGGATGCCTGGGAGTTCTGAGAAAGGGGCGCAGCCGTGACAACAATCGCTATCGTGGTGATCGTGTTGGCAATCGGTTTGCTGGCCCTGGTCGTGTACGAAAGCCGTGAGAGCCGCCGCCGACTGGAGGCGCGGCTGGATCGCATGGACGGCCGGCTGGACGTGAACCTCCAGGCCACGGCCGAACGCATGAAGACGGTGGGCGAGAACCTGCAAGCCGTCGGGTCCTCCGCGACACGGATACTAGAGGTGGGGAAGAGCATCGCCAGCCTGCAGGAGATCCTGAAGCCGCCCAAGATGCGCGGCGAGTTCGGCGAGATGCTCCTGGAAAGGCTGCTGGCCCAGATCCTGCCCGAGGCCAACTACACGTTTCAGCGCCGCTTCCAGAGCGGCGAGGTGGTGGACGCTGTGATCGACCTTGGCGTGGCCCAGGTGCCGGTGGACGCCAAGTTCCCCCTGGAGAGCTTCACGAGGATGATCGCCGCGGAGACGGAGGAGGAGCGGGCGCGGCTGCGGCGGAAGTTCGTGCGGGCCGTCCGGGGGCACGTGGACGCGGTCGCTAAGTATATCCGGCCGGACGAGGGTACGTTCGATTTCGCCCTCATGTACATACCGGCCGAGAACGTTTACTACGAGACGATCGTGAAGGAGGAGATGGAACTCGACGGGGGCAGCATTCAGGGATACGCGCTGGAGCGACGGGTGATCACCGTATCGCCGAACAGCTTTTACGCCTACCTGCAGGTGATCGTTAAGGGGCTAAACGGGATGCACGTGGAGCGCGAGGCCGACAAGATTCTGGGCCGCTTAGGACGGCTGAAAAACGATTACGGACGGTTTCAGCAGGAGTACGAGGTGCTGGGGAGGCACCTCACGAACGCCAAGAACAAGTACGACGAGGTGGATAAGGCGGTGGAGCGCTTCAGGGGTCAGCTGGAGCTGCCGCTGGCGGAGGCGGCGGCGTCGGAACAGATGGCGCTGCCGAAAGAGGCGACACGGGCTGATGAAACGTAGTAAGAGAGAGCCAAGGGCAGGCCGTCCTGTGGGACAATGGGGATGACTGACGGAGGGAGGTAAGCATGGCGAGCGTGATCACGTGTGCGAAGTGCAAGGAGGAGAAGGACGGACTGGAGTCGGCGCCGATGGGTGGGCCCGCGGGCCAGAAGGTGTTGGAGAGCGTGTGCGGGGAGTGCTGGCGGGAGTGGCAGGAGACCTCGGCGCGGCTGATCAACCACCACGGGCTAACGCTGGCCAACCCGAAGCACCGGCAGCAGCTGCGCGAGGCGATGCGGGATTTCCTGAGCCTGAACGAGGGCTAATCGCCGGGGACGGACGACTGAGGACCCGCGCACCGCTGTAGAACCAAGCAGACCTCTGGCGAGATGCGCTGTCGAGCGAGGACAAAGGAGGGAATGCGATGGCCAAAGAGACCGAGATCGGGAAGGTAGTGGACTACTTCGCCCAGATCGAGGTGGCGGGGATCGATCTGAAGAAGGCGCTGAAGGTGGGAGACCGAATCCGGGTGAGAGGGCACACGACGGAGCTTGAGCAGGTTGTGGGGAGCATCCAAATCGAGCACGAGTCGGTGCAGAAGGCGAAGGCGGGGGACAAAATCGGAATCAAGGTGGCGGAGCGATGCCGCGGCGGCGACCGGGTGTTCAAGGTGAGCGGCGACTAGAGCCGAGCCCTATGCGGGGAGCGATGCGCCCGGGCCGCGACGGAGGCGGCGGGCGAGGAGTCTGGTCAGGAGGAAGGAGGCGGCGGAGATGACCAGGGCTCCCAGGAAGGCGGCGGCAAACCCGTCGACATCGAAGCCGATCCCCCACCGGCCGGAGAGCCAGGCGGTGAGGGCGAGGATGGCGGCGTTAATGACGAAGATGAACAGCCCGAAGGTCACGATCTGAAGGGGGCAGGTGAGGAGCAGGAGGAGCGGCCTCAGGAGGGCGCTGGCGACGACGAAGATGGCGGCGGCGGGCAGGAGGGCCTGCCAGCCAGCGATGTCGATGCCACTAATGAGCGCCTCGGCGGCGAGGAAGCCGACGATGGTCATGCCCCAACGAACAGTCAGGCGGACGATCCAGGGGACGTTCCGGCGATCCCAGGGGGGCTCGGTCTGAGACCAGTAGCGGACGATGACGACGTTCGGGTGACGTCCGTACATTTCAGCCATTGTAGCAGATAGGTTAGACCGGCCCATCGCGACCAGCCGGTACGGGAGACTCCGAGCATGACAGACCTGGCCCTAAAGGCGCTTGAAGTGAACCAGGCGTTCCAGGCGCTTGGGAACGAGCGGTTCGAGGCGGACGGCGCCACCTTCATTCGCAACCGGGATTTTCGGGCGTTCCAGGCGATCCGCGACGCGAACCACGTGACGCACGTTACCGCCGCTACCTCGTCCGAGATCGAGGCACTGCTGGCGCGCGTGGAGCGCGAGTTCGCCGGCTTCCCTCACCGGCGCTTCGACCTCGACTTCACGACACCGCCAGCATTCGAGGCGCGGCTGGCGCTGGACGGCTACCAACGTAACGAGGAGCTGGTCATGCTGCTGGAGGGGGAGCTGGCGGGCCAGGCGAAGTCTGTCGACATCCGGCCGATCAGGGACGAGGCCGGATGGGAGCAGTACGAAGCGCTACACGAGATCGGCTGGCGGGAATACAGGGAGGGGGCAGACATGCCCAATGATGAGGAGGTCGGCAGGGTGATGGCGCGGTCAATGCGCCTGCGGGTACCACCGGCACGATACTGGCTGGCCTACGTGGACGGGGAGGCTCGGGCCCACTGCTCGTCGTGGGAGGGTCCCGCCGGTATGGGGCAGGTGGAGGACCTCTTCACCCATCCGGACTTCAGACATCAGGGCCTGGCCACTACGCTCGTCCACCATTGCGTCTCGGACTGCCGTAAGCGCCAAGCTGGTCCGGTTATCCTCCTGGCCGCCGCGGCGAACACGCCGAAGCAGATGTACGCGAGAATGGGCTTCCGGCCCATCGCGACGAAACGGGAGTACTGGAAAGAGGTCAAGCCCTAGGGGAAGGTCGCACCCTTTAGTCCTGCCGCAGGGCCCGTAGGAGATTGGCCGTCCGGATAGCGGACTGGACGGCCTCGTCGCCTTTGTTGCCGTGGCGGCCGCCGGCGCGCGCCAGGGCCTGCTCTTCGCTATCCGTGGTGAGGACACCGAAGATACAGGGGACACCCGTGTCCAGAGCGACGCGCTGGATACCACTCGCAGCCTCCCGGGCTACGTGCTCGTAGTGATCGGTCTCGTGTCGGATGACGGCGCCCAGACATACGACGGCGTCGTAGCGGCTGGAGCGGGCCAGTTGCTGGACGATGAGGGGGATCTCGAAGGAGCCGGGGACCCAGAACACGTCATGCTGGGAGACGCGGTAGCGCTCGGACGCGGCCTCCGCCCCCGCGAGGAGCTTGGCGGTGACGTGCTCGTTGAAGCGGGAGACGACGACAGCTAGAACGAGGCGGGAGCCGTCGAGTTGGCCTTCGTAAGGGGTCTTGCTGGCCACAGATTCACACAGATGAACTGGGATAGTCGAGCCGGCCCAGGAGCCGACGCTCTTCCCATTATAAGCCTTCAGGCGCAAGGCGGCAGGCCAAAGACCGGCCCGCCATCTACGGGCGGCGGAAATCGTGCTCCAGGATGCCGTAGAGGACCGCGTCTACCCAGCGCCCGTCAACCCAGTCGGACTGGCGTGTGACGCCCTCGCGGAGGAAGCAGAGGAAGGCGCGGACGGCGTCGGTGCCGTAGCCGCGGCCGCGGTAGGCGGCGTCGCAGTAGTGAGCCCCCGGTCACGTAGGGTACGGCCCAACGACTGACAACGGTCATGGCCGCCCCAGAAGGGCTGAACTTCGGGATCGGTGGCCCAGCCGTAGAAAAGGGGGGCTCCATCGGGACGCATGGGGCGGAGGCGGGTCTTCTGGCCGCGGATGTCGGCGGACTCTCCAGCCTGGAGGTTCGGGGTGGTCACGGCCCGCCTCAGCTGGGTATGTCCATGATGTGACCGAGCTTGTCGCGCTTGGTCTCTAGATAGCGCTTGTTGTGACGGTTAGGAACGGTCATGAGGGGAACGCGCTCCACCACCGCCAGGCCGTAGCCCTCGAGGCCGGCACGCTTGGCGGGGTTGTTGGTGAGCAGGCGGATCTTCCGGAGACCCAGGTCCATGAGGATCTGCATGCCGATACCGTAGTCACGGCGGTCGGCGGGGAAGCCCAGCGCCTCATTCGCCTCGACCGTGTCCAGCCCCTCGGTCTCCTGTATCTGGTAGGCGCGGACCTTATTGTGGAAACCGATGCCCCGGCCCTCTTGGCGCATGTAGACGAAGACCCCCCGGCCCTCTTCTGCTATGCGCTGGAGCGCAAGCTGGGCCTGCTCGCCACAGTCGCAGCGTAAGGAGCCGAAGACGTCGCCGGAGATGCACTGGGAGTGCACCCGTACGAGGACAGGGTCTGAGGTCGAGACATCGCCGAAGACAAGGGCGGCGTGCTCGTCTGGATCGATATCGGACCGGTAGGCGTAGAGGGTAAAGTCACCCCACTTGGTGGGAAGGTCGGCGGTAGCGACACGCTGGACGAGGTGCTCACGCTCGACGCGGTAGCGGATGAGCTGGTTGATGGTGATGACCTTGATGTGGTGGCGGTTGGCGAAGCGCTTGATCTGAGGGAGCCGCATCATGGAGCCGTCCGGATTCATGAGCTCGCAGAGAACGGCTGCCGGCTGGAGGGCGGCGAGGCGGCAGAGGTCCAGGCTGGCCTCCGTGTGGCCGGCTCGAACGAGCACGCCGCCCTCGCGAGCGCGCAGCGGGTAGATGTGGCCCGGCATAACGAGATCACCGGGGAAGGAGGCTGGATCGGCCAGGATACGGATGGTTCGGGCACGATCGTGAGCGGAGACGCCGGTGCTGACGCCGATGCGGGCGTCTACGGAGGCGGTGAAGGCGGTGCCATAGGGGGCCTGGTTGTTGCCGACCATGAGGGGGATGCGCAGGTTGTCCAGGCGCTCCCCATCGACGGAGACGCAGACGATGCCGCTGGTGTGACGGAGCATGAAGCTGATAGCTTCCTCCGAAACGAATTCGGCGGGCATCGTGAGGTCGCCCTCGTTCTCGCGGCTCTCCTGGTCGACGATGATGACGAAGCCGCCGCGACGGTACTCCTCGCGGGCCTCTTCAATGATGGCAGGGCCTGGCTGGCGTTGGCGGGATCGCTTCGACCGCCGGTGTTTTTCTATAGATTCCACGTTAGATTCCACGCTGGACTGTGCCTCCAAGAGGGGGGCGCCTCCCTTCAAGCCTGTACCGCCGCCGCAAGGGGGACAGCGACGCTATTATACCGCAAAGGCAGCGAAGGCGCTGCCCGCTGCCTGAAGGCGGGACTGGGCGCTCAGCGGGTCTCCCGCTCAGCGAGTAGCTGGTCGACGTAGCGAGCGATGATGTCGCTCTCCAAGTTTACGGCATGGCCGGGTTCGCGGCGGGTGAGGTTCGTGTGCTCCTGGGTGTACTGGACGAGCGAGACGGTGAACGAGCGGTCGTCCTTGGTGATGACGGTGAGGGAGACGCCATCGACGGTGACGGGGCCCTTGACCACGGTATGGCGGAGGATATCCGGGGGGGCGCTATAACGGGCGAGGAGGGCGTCCTCTTCAGGGATGAGGGAGAGGAGTTCGCCGGTGGCCTCTACGACACCGCGAACGAGGTGGCCGGAGATGCCGCTGGCCAGGGTAAGGGAGCGCTCCAGGTTGACGGGATCGCCCGCGCGGAGCTGGCCCAGACTGGAGCGGCGATACGTCTCCGGCATGCACTGAAAGTGTAGGGATTCGTCATCAATGTGCATGACGGTTAGGTCTACGCCGTTGATGGCGATGGAGTCGCCCAGCTTGGTGTCGCGGAGGGACTTCTGGCAGGCGATGATCAGGTGGCCGCGGTCGGCCTCTCGGATCGTGCCTATCTCCTCAATGATGCCGGTGAACATGGCGCGATAAGCGTATAGGCAGCCGCGATAACGAGCAAACGAGAGATGTATCCGGCTAGATGGACTGAGCCAACAGGCCGGGGTAATCCCCTACTTCGTGCCCCAGGAGATTGCGCTTGGCGGCGATCTCGCCGATGTGGAAGTAGTGATGGGCACAGCTGCGCATGAGGGCATGGCGGAGGCTGATGCCCGTTTCCCGGAGGAGCGCGAAAGAGCCCTCGTAGGGGATTACGAGGTTGAGGTCGCCGTCGTCCATCCCCTCCAGATAAGCCTGGGCGGATTTCCTGACCTCGCGGACAGCCGCCTGAATAGCCTGCCACTCCTGAGCGGCGCCGCTACCGCCCGCCCGAAAGCGACCTTGCCCGATAAGCTGATGGGGGTCTCGCTTCTGGAACCGGACGTTGATCGAGCCATCGACCTGGCTCGCCAGCTGAGCGACGGTCCAGGCGAACGAGCTGCCGCCGTCGGCGCTTGCGACCGCTTCCTCTGGGTCAAGGCCGGCGATGACCCGGTCCAGGTCGTCCCAGGAGTCGAACAGGAGTCCCACGAGCTTGCTCTCTGTCATCGTCATTCTCCCCTATGTTGTGGGGTACGGCGGAACCAAGGTATAGGGTGGACGAGGGCCGGTCAAGGCTAGGGCGCAGGGAGAGCGCGGGCAAGGCCGACAGCGAGTACGACCAGGGCCAGCAGCATTAATATCCAGACGGAGACGCGAGCCGCCGGCCGGCCGACCCTTCGGCCCCGGCGACGCATGGCCCGGCTGCGGCGACGGCTCAAGACGGCACCTCCGGAGAGACGGGGTAAGCGGTCACCAGGATGTCGTCTCCCAGCCGCTCCAGGGTCACATCGCGGAGGCGGAGGGCGTCGGCCAGGCGGAAGGCGCCCTGGCCGGCGACGGCGGCCGGGGCGTCAGCGGCGCCGATGATCATTGGGGCGATGACGGCGTGGAGCTTGTCGACGAGGCCCCGGTCGAAGAAGGAGCCGAGGATAACGCCGCCGCCCTCGACCAGTACGGAGACGATATCGCGGCGGGCCAGCTCCTGGAGCAGGGCCAGGAGGTCTACGCGGTCGCCGCGCCTGGGGAGGATGAGTAATTCGGCGCCCGTGGCCTTGATGGCGGCGCGCCAAGGTGCGGTGGAGCTGTCCGCCGTGGCGACGATGGTGCGGCCGGGACCGATCAGGACGCGGGCCATGGGCGGCACGCGGCCGCGCGTATCGACGACGACGCGCAGAGGCTGACGCTCGGCCTCGCGGTCGCCCGGGCGGGCGGTCAGCTGGGGGTCGTCAACGATGACCGTGGAAGAGCCGACGAGGATGGCGTCCAGTTCGGTTCGGAGACGATGCGCCCACTCCCGCGTCTGCGGCCCGGAGACCCAGCGGGAATCGCCGGAGGCGGCGGCGATGCGGCCGTCCAGAGAAGCGGCAAACTTGGCGACGACGAACGGGAGGCCACGGGTGCGGTGCTTGATGAACGCCTCGTTGATGCGGCGCGCCTCGGCCTCACCCGCGCCGGGCACGACGCGGATGCCGGCGGCCTCCAGGGCGCGGTGGCCGCCGCCGTCGACCCTGGGGTCGGGGTCGGCCAGCGAGTAGCGGACCTCGGCGACGCCGGCGGCGATGATGGCATCGGCGCAGGGAGGCGTGCGGCCTTGATGAGGGCAGGGCTCCAGGGTGACGTAAAGGGTGGCGCCGCGGGCCCGCGGGCCGGCCTGGCGGAGAGCGACGATCTCCGCATGGGGGCCGGGCGGCGGCTGGGTGGACCCCTCGCCCACGATGGCATCATCGGGGCCGGTGAGGACGGCGCCGACGGTGGGGTTGGGGGAGGTGGTGCCCAGGGCGCCGCGGGCCAGCTCCAGGGCGCGCTGCATCGGGTCGCTGGTCATAGCGTGAACATTATCGCAGACGCGGGAGCCTGGAACCTAGACGCCCGCCCGGGCTGAGCCTGTCGAAAGAGCGCCGTGGCGCCGCTCAGGAGGAGTCAGGCGGGAAATCCTGATAGACACGGGAAGGAGTGGGGCCGGTCTACGGGGGTGGACATGCGGAGGAAGCTGAGGACGGTCATAGCGGGGAAATTGTGGCAGAGGGAGACCCGATTAGTCAACGCCGGAGTTGCCGTGTGGGGGCCGGGACATTCGTTCCGGCCCCCACACGAAGTGGCTACTGGATGGCGTAGGTGATGCTGACGTTGCTGATCAGCTGCACCTGCTTGGGCTGGCCCTGGAAATAGGAGATGCCACCCAAGGGGTAGGGACCATCGAAAACAGGGTCGCAGGGGTTAGCGCCGTAGAAGGAGTAGATGTAGTGGCTGGCACTGATGACGGCGCCGAGGTCCACGCCCAGGGCATCGGCGAAGATGGCCCCGCGCTCGCCGCCATCCACGACGGCCGCCTGCAGCGCCGCCTTCTCCAGTGCGGCGCAGTCATTGACGGTGTAGGAGACGTAGCTACCCTGGAACCCGATCTCGGCCAGGTTGGCGGCGGCAGCGGTGGCAGCGTCGACGATGCCGTCCAGAGCATCCAGGTCGCGGACGGTCACGCGCAGGGTGGCGCTGCTGAAGTAGCGGTCGTAGAAGGGGCTGCCGACGAACTCGATATCGCTCCGCGCGACGCCCTGAGCGACGATGGCGTCGATAACGGGTGCCAGCTCCGCCTCGGTAATCGGCTGGACCTCATCCGGCAGCACCGGCTCATCGATAACGGGCGCTGAGTCCCCGTCGCTGGTCGAAGTGGCGTCATCCAGAGGCAGAGGCGCTGGGACGGGCCTGACCGGATAGTCGTAGTCGATACCGAAATTCAGTTCCAGGACGGCCGTATCGGCGTCAACGGTGGCGGAGCCGAAGCCTTGGACGGTGATGCCGGTCTGTCCCTGCTGCTGAAAGGGTGCAGGGTCGATACCAAAGCCAGGGACGGCGATGGCTGCCCCCTCAGAACCGGCAGCGGGGGCGGGCACAGCGATCTCCAGCCCGGGGGCACCGCCCTGCGCACCAGCAACCGTATCGCCACCGAAGCCGCCCCCAGGGGTCAGGGCAGCCACAGAGAGCCCCTTCTCGGTACGGATGGCGACCTCGTCGTCGCCGTCGTCGCCGTCGCCGCCACAGGCGAGGCCGAGGACAGCTACGCCCGCCACTACCAGGGCGCTGAGCCCGAACAATCTACGGTTCATTACGATCACTCCTTCCGCTCCTGTAACGCACTACAAACCCGCCAGATACTGCTATTGGATTGCGTAAACAACCTGAACGTTGACCGTTAGCTCCAGTTGGCCGGGCTGGATGGGCGTAACGGCATTATCGCCCGCGACCCTTGCAGCCTCGAAGAAGACGGGCGAGGGGCCGCCGCCGGAAGACTCGCTGATCGCAAACGGCTTGCCGAGGGTCACGTCGGCCAGATCCGCCAGCTCCTGAGCCTTGGTCTGAGCGTTGCCTATGGCGACCGCCCGGGCCTGGGAGAGGAACGGGGTGGGGTCATCGACGGTGAAGGAGATGCCGCCGATGCGGATGGGGTCGCCCACGGCCAGGACGGCATCGTCGATGACATCGGACACGCTGTCCAGGTTCCGCACCTTGACGGAGACCGTGTTCGTCACCCGGTAGCCCGTAATCCGCGGCTCGCCGGAACGAGAGTAGTCAAACTCCGGGTTTATGGTGAACTGGGTGGTCCTGATATCGTCAGAGAGGACACCATTACCCTTGACGGATTCTAGGAGATCGTTCATCGCCTCAGCGGCCTGGGCACGGGCGGCAACGACGGTGTCGGCGAAGACCGTAACACCCAGGGAAAGGGAGGCGGTATCGGGCTCAGCGGTTATGACGCCGTCCCCGGCAACGGCGATGCCCTGAAGCTGACCGCCGGCCCCGTTCTGGAGGGCCGCTAGCCCGCCTGTCGCGCCGGCATCGCCGTTGCCGGGGACGGCCTGTACGCTATCACCGCCGCCGCAGGCAGCGGCCACCAGTCCGATGGTGGCGAAAGCCGCAGTCAGTAAAGCGAAAGCCTTGATTCTCATATCCTCGCACCTTACACCTTTCTCCTGGCGTAGGCCAGGGTGAGACTGCCAACTACGAGTAGAGCGAGGGCGGCAGCGATAGCGACCTCCGCCACACGCAGGGGATCGAGGCCGCTGTCAGAACCTATCGCTGCCGCCGGCCCGTTCGCGGCGGGCATCGGCAGCTCGGGCGCGGCTTCGCCTTCCTCCTGGCCAGGAGCTGGGAGGGGGGCGGCGTCGGGCGTCATCTCCGCGAGAGCCTCCGTCGCCGGGTCGTCGGCGGCAGCGGTAACCCCCATCCGCTCGGATTCCTCTGGGGGCGCCGCCATGCGGGCCTCAGGCGATGCCTCCAGCCCGGCGGGAGCCGCCTGCGACGCCGCGGAGCCGCCACTATCGCCGCGCAGGTCGCCGAGGTCGACGACGAGGACGGTGGCCAAGGCGAAGACGAGGGCAGCGCCGGCCAGACGCATGCCGGTGGCTAGAACCGGCACCGCCAGCGCTGGGCGCGGACGGGCCGGTCTGGCGACCTGCTCCGGCCTGAGGGCGAAGGAGCGGGGCACCTCCACCGACGGCAGATCCCGCAGGGCCAGGACCGTGGCCCGGATATCTTCCAGCGCCTGCCGGCAGTCGACGCAGGCAGCGAGATGGCGCTCTAAGGCCTCGGTCTCGGCGGCGGTCAATTGGCCGTCAGTGTAGGCGGAGAGCTGATCGCGGAGTCGGCGGTGTCGGTTGAACCAGAACATCAAGATCCCTCACTAGTCGGACGGAAGGAAGGGGGCAAAAGTTCCCGGTGAGCCGTTAGGAGGCCGCGGAGGCGGAGGCGGGCGCGGGCGATGCGGGACTTGACGGTGCCCAGAGATGCGCCTGTGATCTCGGCGATCTCGCTATAGTCGAAGCCCTGGATATCGCAGAGCACGATGGCCAGCCGCTGGTCGACGGGCAGGGCGTCCAGCGCCTCCTGCAGATAGCGGGCCAGCTCCAGGCGCTGGGCATGCTCCTCCAGGGTCGGACCCGGATGGGGGAGGTCGAGAGGGAGCTGCTCCGCGCCCTGGGGCTCGTCCAAGGAGAGGATAGGGCGAGAGCGGCGGCGGCGCAGCTCGTCGTAGCAGGCGTTGGTGGCGATACGGAAGAGCCAGGCACGGAAAGAGCCACCACGGAAGGAGTCGAGGGCGCGGTAGGCGGCGATGAAGGCGTCCTGGGTCGCGTCCTCGGCGGCCTGAGGGGCGGTGAGCATGCGGAGGCAGAGGTTATAGACCGGCCGCTGGTAGCGCTCGACAAGCCGGTTGAAAGCGTCGAGGTCGCCCTGACGGCTGCGGGCGATAAGTTCGGCTTCGTCTATGTCCATCTGGCTTCGAGGCCCATTCTAGCAAGGAGGCGGTAGTAGGCGCTGGCCAGAGCGCTGGCTAGAGCCCTGGCCGGAGACCAGCCAAGAAGGGAAACGCCTGGACAACAGAAACGTCTCTTCTTCAGACGGAGGGCATTCGCCCTGATATAATTTAGGTTAACGCAGATGACCCACTTAAGAGAGTTCGACGACGAGAGGCCCGAGAGGGGCGAAGGGGACGCGGCGGGGGAGCGTCGGCCTCCACCGGAGTACGACCCCCTGACCTCGCCCTGGGGCGAGACATCACCGCCTACGTCCTATCCCTCCGAAGAGCCGGCGGGTGACGCGCTGTTCGGTCCAGACTGGCCGCAACGGGGGTCCGCCGGGGCCCAGGAGCCCGCCTGGGGAGCGACGCCGGGTTCGGGGCCACGACTGGAGCGACGGCTGGGCCCCTGGCAACCGGCGGGAAGCGAGGGGCCGTACGAGGAAGCGGCGGGGCTGAGTGAGCTGCAACGCCAGCCGCAGGCAGGGACCCTGACGGTCGCGCAGCCGCAAAGGCGGTGGGCGATAACGGCTCGCGAAGTGGTGGAGACGCTGCTGCTGGCCCTGCTGATCTTCCTGGCGGTACGGGCCTCCTTCCAGAACTTCAGGGTGGAGGGGGCCAGCATGATGCCCAGCCTGGACAGCGGCGAGTACCTGATCGTGAACAAGCTGGCTTACGCCGAGATAGACCTGGGCATCTTCGACTGGCTTCCCTTCTATGATTCAGGGGATGACCCGATGCACCACTTGTGGGGCTCGCCATCGCGGGGGGATGTCATCGTGTTCCAATCGCCACGCGATGCGGAACGGGGGGTCGAACGGGACTTCGTGAAGCGGATCATCGGCGTGCCCGGGGATACGATAGAGATATCAGCGGAGGGGAACCGGGTGGCGGTGAACGGGCAGCCGATAACGGAGCCGTACACATTGGGCAGCACGAGATGCGGCAGCAACTGCGGGCCCTGGGAGATACCGCCCGCCAACACGGAGGAGTCGATCGCCGCCTGCGGCTCGTCGGCCTGCTACTTCGTGATGGGGGACAACCGGCAGAACAGCAGCGACTCGCGCCAGGGGTGGCTGGTGCCGGAGAAGAATATCATCGGCAAGGCGTTAATAACCTACTGGAATGACGGTGGTCCGGCGCTGGATCTGGCGCCGAACCGCTCCATAGCGCTGGGCGACGAGGCGGCCGCGGCCGAGGAGTGAGGTTTGAGCGAGATGCAGGCCTCAGAGGGTACGGCAGCGGCCATCTTTCGAGAGGCCGGAGCGCTGCTGGAGGGCCACTTCCAGCTCGCTTCGGGCAGGCACTCCCCCGTTTACATTGAGAAGTTCCACGTTCTGCAACACCCGCGGTACACGGATACGCTGTGCCGGATGATAGCGGAGCGATTCCGAGAGCTACGGCCACAGCTGGTGGCAGGTCCGACGACAGGCGGGATCACTATCAGCTATGAGGTGGCGCGGGCCCTGGGGCTGCGGGGCATCTTCGCTGAGCGGGCAGACAAGGGACGCGCCTTCCAGCGAGGGTTCGTGATCGAACCGGGCGAGCGCACGCTTATCGTAGACGACGTGCTCACCACCGGGGGCAGCGTGCAGGAGGTGATCGAGGCGGTACGCCAGGCGGGAGGGGAGCCGGTGGGAGTGGGCGTTCTGGTGGACCGCCGGGGCCAAGCCTTCAACGATACGGCATTCGGCCTGCCCTTCTTCGCCTGCCTGCACCTGGACTACCCGACGTACGAGCGGGACGCGTGTCCCCTCTGTACGGAGGGAGTGCCGCTGAAGATCACCTAGCCGGTGTCACCCTATGCCGTCTTGGGCAGAGGCGGCGGCTAGTCAGGGATGATCACTGCGATGAGGTAGCCCAAGCCGAAGCAGATGGGGAAGGTGAGGATCCAGGCGACGACGATGTTGTAGGCTACCCCCCAGCGTACGGCCGACAGACGCCGCGTGGAGCCGACACCCATGATGGCGGAGCCGATGGTGTGTGTGGTGCTCACGGGTATACCCAGCCTGGCGGTAATGGTGAGGGTCGTGGCGGCCGCCGCCTCGGCGGCAAACCCCTGGTGGGTCTCCAGCTGAGTCACCCGCATCCCTAGAGTGCGGATGATGCGCCATCCGCCTAGCATGGTGCTGGCACCCATGGTTCCCGCCCCCAACAGGATGACCCACAGAGGGATGGTGAACTCCTCACTGGCAGTGCCGTTGTGGATGACCAGGAGCATGGCCATCACCCCAATCGCCTTCTGACCGTCGGCCGTGCCGTGGCTCCAGGCCATAAACGCCGAGGAGAGGATCTGAAGGGGGGCGAAGGTACGTCTCATCCGGGAAGGGCTTAGACGCTGGAACAGGCGGAGGATGAGGATTCCCAGAAGGAATGCCCCGAGAGCGCCGAAAAACACCGCTGCTCCCACGCCTGTGAACACCTTCAACCAGCCGTCCCACAGCAAGACGTCAAATCCGGCGACAGCGACGGCCGCCCCCGCAATGCCGGACACGATGCCGTGGCTCTCGCTAGTGGGCAGCCCGAAGTAGGCTGCGCCGCCGCTCCAGATGACCACCGCCAGGGCCCCTGCCGCTCCAATCTGCAATCCTGTGCCCCCCGCCGTCAACACCTCGAGGTCGACGATTCCCGACCCTATGGTCTTGGCTACCGCCGTCCCGGAAAGGACGCCCACCAGGTTGAGTACAGCGGCCATACCTACCGCCACCATCGGCGGCAGGGCGCGCGTGGAGACGACGGTGGCGACGGCGTTGGGGGCATCGGTCCAGCCGTTGACGGCCTCGAAGGCCAGGACGGCGGCGAAGGCGAAGATCAGGAAACCGAACGTGTCTGTCACTGGTAGTCCAGGGTTCGCCCTTTCACACCGCGACCATCGTGGCGCGGCGCCGTGCTCCCAACGTCAAAAAAAGGGGAGCCGAACTCCCTCTGAACCACCTCTGACTGCGCGCGCCCCTAGCCATGCTTCAGGACGATCGCTTCTAGAACATGCGCCACGTGCTCGGCGCTGTCGGTGGCCCGCTCAAGCTGATCATAGATGTCCCGCCACTTGATGATCTCCACCGAATCCACCTCCGGGCGAAACAGATCGGCGCACGCGTTCAGGAACAGCGTATCGGCCTCGTTCTCCAGGCGGTTGATCTCCCGTAGATGCTCTGGGATCTGCTTAAGCTTCCGGGAGTGCCTCAACATGCCCACGGCCTGTTCGATCTGCATGCACTGGAGGCGGATCAGGTCGGCCAGGCCACGCGCTGCCTCGCTGGGCTCACCGATATTGTAGATTCGCACCATCGTTGCCGCCCCTTCGATGAAGTCCATCACGTCGTCCGTGCGCTGGGCCAGGGCGGCGATATCTTCGCGGTCGAGAGGCGTTACGAAGGTCAGGTTCACCTGCCGGTAGAGCTCGTGGGTGATGTTGTCGGCCTCATGCTCCATCTCCTTGATGCGAGAGGTCTTCATCTCCACATTCTCGAAGTTCTGAAGGAGATCAACGAGAGCCTCAGCAGCCACGACTAGCATATGGGCGCTCTCCTCGAACAGGTCGTAGAAGCGGTAGTTACGGGGGATCAGGGAGATGCGCATCGGGATCGGCCTTCAGGTGTTCCGGAAGAATACGGCGGCGCCGTAACGCCGCCGCTTTTCTCTGCCCCTCGGTACGTCTGCAAGAGACCTATCACTGAGGCGAAAGTAGCACCACCGAGCCAGTAGGTCAAGGGAGTTCGCGGGCATTTTGCGCAGGCCGTGCGTCTAATCAACGTAGATCCGCCAGCCAACCTCTGACGGCCCCCTCACACGGTACTGACCTCTAATGTCCGCCCTACACCCGGGCCAGGCTCAACTCGGAGAGTTCGTCGCCTACCCAGCCGATGCCCAGCCCGGCCAGCCTCTCTGTCGTGACGCCAAGAGCGCGGGCCGCCCCAAGGGCGGGACCCTCCTTGCTGTAGTCGTCATCGAAGATCGCCGTCATGTGGCCGGTCGCGAGGCGCACCCTCTCCTCGCCAGGTTCGTCGAGACCTCCCTCTTACGCCTGCCCTATGCTAAACTGCGCCCAGTCACTCCAGGAAAGGAACCCAAATGCATCGAATAGCTGTCATCCCTGGCGACGGTACGGGTCCTGAGGTGGTGCGCGAGGGGCTCAAGGTCCTGGAGGCCGCCGCGGCCAGCAGCGGCTTCCGCTACGACCTGACCCACTACGATCTGGGCGGCAACCGATATCTCCGCACCGGCGAGACCCTCCCCGACTCTGTCCTGGAAGAGCTGCGCGGCTTCGACGCCATCTATCTGGGCGCCGTGGGCCACCCGGAGGTGGCGCCGGGCATCCTGGAGAAGGGGCTCCTTCTACGGCTGCGCTTCGAGCTGGACCAGTACATCAACCTGCGACCGGTGAAGCTGTACCCGGGCGTGGACTGTCCCCTCAAGGAGAAGGGTCCGGAGCATATCGACTTCGTGGTGGTGCGGGAGAACACGGAGGGGCTGTATAGCGGCATGGGCGGCTTCCAGTACAAGGGGACGCCGCAGGAGGTATCGACCCAGGTTCACCTGACGACCCGATTCGGGGCCGAGCGCTGTATCCGCTACGCCTACGATTTGACCCGCAGGCGCGACCGGATGAAGCAGCTGCACCTAGTAGCCAAGACGAACGTCCTCACCTACGCCCACGACACCTGGTGGCGGGCCTTCAACGAGGTGGGCGAGGCCGACTACCCGGACATCCGCCGGGAGTACGCACACGTGGACGCCACCTGCATGTGGTTCGTCAAGAATCCGGAGTGGTTCGACGTGATCGTGGTGGAGAACATGTTTGGCGACATCATCACGGACCTGGGGGCGATGATCCAGGGGGGCATGGGGATAGCCGCCGGCGGGAACATCAACCCGGAGGGCGTCTCCATGTTCGAGCCCATCGGCGGCAGCGCCCCCAAGTATACGGGGCAGAACGTCATCTGCCCTATGGCCGCTATCGGCGCCGTCCAGATGCTGCTGGAGCACGTTGGGGAGGTCGAGGCGGCCGCCCGCGTCGAGGAGGCGATCGTGAAGGCGCTGACCGGCGGTAAGATCGAGTCGCTCTCCGCCGGACGGATGGGGATGTCGACTTCGGAGATGGGGGACCTGGTGGCGTCGCTAGTATGAGGGGGCAAGCAAGGCGCTACCGTCCTGGTCCCGGCTTGCGGGCCGTGTGGAGGGCCACCGTGCCACCGCTGAATAGCCGGTAGCTCACCTGGGCCAGGCCGGCATCGGCCAAGAGGCCAGCCAGGGTCGGCGCGTCGAGGAAGCCCTCGACGGAGCTAGGGAGATAGCGGTAGGCGTCGACATCGCCGCTGATTAGCCCGCCCAACGGGGGTAGCAAGCGGCCGAAGTACAGCCGGTACAGGGCCCCGAACGGCCCGGACGGGGGCCGCGTCATATCCAGGCAGACGAGCCGGCCACCGGGCTTCAGGACGCGGGCCATCTCCGCCAGGCCTGCTGGCAGGTCGGCCAGGTTGCGAAGGAGAAACCCGTTGGTCACACAGTCGAAAGTGTCATCGGGGAACGGGAGATGAAGGGCGTCGGCAAGCGCCCAGCGCGGCGTCACCCCGGCCCGCAGGGACAGCTTGGCGCGGGCGGCGACCAGCATCTCGCGAGAGAAGTCTACCCCGACGACCTGGGCCACACCCCGGCGGTGCAGCTCCTGCGCCAGGTCGCCAGTGCCAGTGCCGACATCCAGAGCCACGCCGGCCGACGGCCGGGCGGCGGCGGCCGCCGCCCGGCGCCAGCGTCGATCCATTCCCAGGCTCATGAGCCGGTTCATCAGGTCGTAGCGGGGGACGATTCGGCCGAACATCCGGCGCACCTGAAGGGGATCCTTGGCTGACATGCCCTCATCGTAACGCCGAACGACCACTGGCGGCAGGGGCTAGGCACTTTATCACGGCTTCGCCGACCACCCGTAAAGGAGCTAAGCCGAAGCAGCCGCGTAATTCATTTGAAAAAGGGCACCGGTTCGTCTTGACAGGTTTGTCAATAATCACTAGGATAGGAGGCGCAGTCACGGGATAGTGTGACGCGCCAAATCCCGATGAAGATCGGGACCGGGGGAGCCTAATCTGGGGTGAATCCCCGACTAAGTCGGGGTAGGGTTAACCTTTCGACCCGAATCCGTCAACTAACCTCGGCGGCGGCTGAAAGGGCCTGACCAGGGGAACTGGTACCAGGCTTTTTCTGGTTTAGCCGAGGGAGGTATGGGTCAATGCAAGCAGCTCCACCGCGGAACTGCCCCAGGTGTCGCGGCGCAATGCTGTTCGAGGAAGACTGGTACGGTGCCTACAGCACCTGCCTATCCTGCGGTTTCGTGCATGAGGTCAATGCTTTGGCGACTCTTGATCTGGAGACCGAGGCGAACGGAGAGCACCGCCAGCGCCGCCGTCAGCCGTCGCACGGCAAGCTCCGGCTGTAAGCTCTAAGCCAGGTAACGGAGAGTTAGATCTGGGCAGGGCGGCCTCATATAGAGAGGCCGCCCTGCCTGATTGTCAGCGCGCCTGTTCTGCGGTAAACTTGCTCCACATCTGGGGCAGGGCCCCGGGACTTCCAGAGGAGATGTGCGCATATGCCATACATCCGTGTCTCATTAATGAAGCCCCTGGCTGGCAGTGAGCCGGAGGTCACCGAGATCAATAAGGAGCTGGTGGCCCTCTACCGGCAACAGGAGGGTTGCCTCCAGGTCTACTTCATGCGGGCGACAGACAGCTCGGGAAAGGTAGGCCGCGTCAGCGTATGGACGTCGGAGGAGGCAGCGGAACGGGCGGCGACCGATGATCGCTCCCTGTCGCGGCGCTCCCGCCTGCACCTGCAGGTGCAGGCGGGCCATGAGGAAAGATCGTTCATAGCCGAGTAACCCCGAACGGCCCGCAGACGCACACCACCAGCCTGAAGGGTACCGATGGCCGACCCCGGAGACCAGACACGTCGGGGCGCGGCCCAACGGCCGACGACCACGGCCGTGAAGCCCTTCACGTCAGATTCACGCCTCCTTACATCAGTTCTATCGACCTATCCTGTTGATACGGCAGAGCGAGTTGCTACACTGAAGAGGTTAGCAACCACCACCCGCCCGATCTGCGACTCGAGGGGGTATCTCAGTCCCTCTAAATCCGCATCGGGCCAGCGGAGGGGATGAACCAGATGCAGGTCGAACTAAGCAGGCCGGATACCGGAACCTCCACCCCGAAGTCTGTCGGCACAGTCATCTTTGTGGGCCACGCGCGGCTGCCCCAGAGCCTCACACCCAGGGACACCTCGCAGGTCGTCTCAGTGGAGCTGGAGACGGACGTCAAGAGCGGCGTCATCGTGGGCGTAGCGGCCAGAGCTGTCCCAGAGCTGGGTATGCGCCTGCTAGCGGAGGTTCTGAGCGGCCGAAACATAAATGATGGCCCCCTAGAAGCGGCGGAGGAGATACGGCACCGCTACATCTGCCCCTCCCAAAAGGCGTTATCGACCGCCGTCCTCAACGCCTTTGAGTCGTACAACCGCTACCGCCAAGCTGAGGCCGATTAGGGCGCCCTCAGCGCCCGCCGACCCGGCCAGGCCGCCGGACGGCCACGCAGCGCCTGCCGGATTCTTCTCCTTTCGCTAGCGCGGTCTTCACGTATACCGGATATTCACGTTTAGAATGGCAGGCGGCTCTTGCCTAACTGCGGCCCCCTCTATATCCTATGAAGTGAGGCGTCTAATCGTATGCCGGACCAACTGCGACACGCTGACAAGACCAAGGGAGGGATGGAGGAGATGGTATCCCCTTTCACGGAGAGCGAGACCTCCTACTCACCGCTGCAGCTGCACTTCCTGGGACAGCTGAAGCGGCTGTTGCCGCTACGCCATGAGCAGTCTGGCCAGATCAATGACGAGGGTGTGCGTCTGATAGACCGAGCGATCTATTCCACGTACTGCGATGCTGTAGACCTGGGCGTCGCCGAGGAGGCGCAGAAGCTCCTCCACCGTTCCACGGTCGCTTCCACAAAGCAGCAAGGCGAAGAGTAGAGCTTCGGCCGCTCTGGTGCCCGTTTCCGGAAGCCGGGAAGGACGATCATAATCGCTTCCCAGAAGAGTTGCTACGCCGGTCGAATATTCCGCCGCTGTCAAGAACCTCCTGTTGCCGCCTGCCAATACTGCAGCCGCTCCTTCTGTCGCCAGCACGGCGATGAGCTAGAGGAGAGGCAGCAGGTGTGCCACCGGCGGCGTTGCCAGAGGAAGGTGGCCGATCTCAAGACCCACAAGGCCTATATGAGCCTGGTCAGCCAGAGAAACGACGAGAGTTCGTGCGGCCTGAGCGGCTGCGACCAGGAGCGCTGGGGCCAGTGTTCCCATTGCGACGGAGTGTTCTGCAGCGACCACCTGCAGCGCCGTTCGCGCACAGCGACGCGCCGTGGTCGATCGACCCGGGAGCCCGTATCCCTGTGTGACCATTGCTGGCGCCGGATGGACCTGTGGTCCAAGGTGTGAGCCGCTAGATACCTGCGCTTACGGCGTCACGTCGCTACTGGCCACCACAGGGTTGCGCAGCACACCGATCCCCTGAATCTCCACCTCAGCCACATCGCCCGGTTTGAGCGGCGGCGTCTCACCGGGGGTGCCGGTAAAGATCAGATCGCCCGGCTCCAGGGTGATGACCTGGGAGATAAAACTGATGAGCTCTGCCACCCCGTGCACCAAAGCGTTGGTGCTGGTCTTCTGCACCTGGACATCGTTCAGTCTGGTGGCCAGCTCCAGGTTCCTGGGATCGAGGCCGGTGGCGATGAAGGGCCCGATGGGGCAGAAGGTGTCGGAGCCTTTGGCCCGCCACCACTGCATGTCGTTCCGCTGCCAGCGGCGAGCGCTGACATCGTTGCCGCAGGTGTAGCCGAAGACGCAGTCCAGCGCCTCTGCGGACGGAACGTTTCGGCAGCGGCGGCCGATGACGGCTACCAGCTCCCCCTCCAGGTCTACCGGCCCGGCATCGGCAGGCAGGATGATCGCTTCCTCCGGCCCGATGACGGCGGAGGGCGGTTTCAGGAATAGCTGGGGCACGGCCAGGGGCTGGCCCTGCTTCACGAGCGGCCGACTGCTGGCGACGTGAGAGGGGTAGTTGACGGCAACGGCCAGGATCTTGCCCGGTCGGACAGGGGCCAGGAGGGTAACGTCCGATAGGGGCAGAGAGTCCTCCGATATCCGGTGCTCGCCCAAGGGATCACCCTGGACAATACGAAGATGGTCGCCTTCCAGGAGGCCATAGGATTCGCGGTGGCCGTGCCGAAATCGGGCGAAGTGCATGGATTAGAAGGGGATCTGAATACGGCGGAAGCGTTCCAGAAAGCGGCCGTCGGGCTCGGACCAATTCGCCCGCCACCGTTCCATGCGCTCTTCGATCTCGGCAAACTGGCTCTTGTGCTCCTTGAGGGCCCGGACCTTCTGGTCGATGACGGAGCTGATGTCCACGTCGAAGTTCGTGTCGGAGGCGCTCCAGAGGTAGATCTCCTTAACGCTGAACGATTCGAGCCCCTCGTCCAGGAGTTCCGGGAAGCTGGGCCGGTTGCGGGCTATGGGGTACACCGCGTCCAGGGCCACTGTGCCGGCGCAGCGGTGGTCGGGGTGGTTAATGAACATGTTGCGCACAATCTGGTTCGGGTCGTGGCTGAACACCGCGTAGGGCTTCAGCGTGCGAATGTGACGCACCACGTCACGCATGAGCCCAGGGGTATAGGTCAGCTCCCCGTCCACGTTGTCCAGGAAGAAGACCTCCTTGACGCCTAGGACAGCGGCGGCGGCGCGCTGCTCAGTCCGGCGCATGGGCACCAGCTTTTCGGCGGTCATCTCCGGGTCCTCGGAGCCCTTGGAACCGTCAGTGCAGATCAGGTAATAGAACTCCCACCCTTCGCGCGACCAGAGGGCGGCGGTGCCACCGGCACCGATGTCCGCGTCGTCCGGATGGGCGGAGATAACCAGGGCGCGCTTCGGCCCCTCGTCGCCGTCCACGGGAGTTTGAGCGATGTCTTCTTGCTCACTCGCCATACTGACCCCTTCTAGACCAAATGTACGCTCCGGCATTGTACAGTTGTCAAAAGGCATTGACAATCGAACGGATGGTCTCTAGACTAGTGTTCTGACGAACAAAGGTTCGCCGCCCTCACGGCCGCGGTGCCAGGTGCGGAGCAGATGGACGAGAGCCCCAACGGGAGCGGCGCACAAACTACGGAGGAGCAGATGAAGGAGCTTTCCGCGAAGCAGCAGCGTATCCTTGAATACGTCCGCGATTTCATAGACGAGCACGACTACCCACCCAGTATCCGCCAGATTCAGGAAGCCTGCAATATCAGTTCCACGTCCGTGGTCGACTATAACCTGCGCATCCTGGAGCGGTTGGGCTACATGCGCCGTGACCGCGAGGTGTCCCGCGCCATTGAGCTGCTGCCACCGGGCGGCCGGCGGCCGCGGGTCGTGCCAGTCCCCATAATCGGCACCATCGCCGCCGGGCAGCCGATCCCCGTTCCTTCCGCTGATACCTGGGGGAGCTTCGATCAGGAGGAGACCGTTGAGGTCTCCCCGGAGATGCTCGGCAACCGGGAGCAGGTCTACGCCCTGCGCGTCAAGGGGAACTCCATGATCGACGCCCTGGTGCACGATGGCGATATCGTCTTCCTGCAGGCCACGGCGGTGGCCAACGACGGCGAGATGGTGGCGGCCTGGCTTAAGCGGGAGCAGGAGGCCACTCTCAAGAAGCTCTTCCGGGAGGGCCAGCGGGTTCGGCTGCAGCCGGCCAATGAGACGATGGAGCCCATATACACGGAGGCCAGCAACGTGGAGGTTCAGGGCCGGGTCATCGGCGCCATCCGGCCCATAAGCTAGATTAGGGTGCGATGGCCCCCGACGCAGCAGCGCCGGGGGCCACTCTCTTTTTCGCTGTTGGGAGGGCGCACAGATATGGCGTCGCCCGCTCCAGTGGGACGCTTAGCCGGCGTTCGCTTCGGCCTGAAAGCCGATCCTCTTGTGGGTGCCGTCGCAGAACGGCTTGGTGGCCGATTGCCCGCAACGACAGAGGACGACGAATTCCCGCTCGCTCTCAACCTTAATTTCGTTGCCTTCGGCGTCTACTAGCTTGAAGGGACCCGATAGCCGGTAGGGACCGTTCAACCTGACCTTGATCGTTACCTCGGCCAAGAGCGCCTCCAATCTAGGAACGCCTCGCTACTCGTAAGGATGATAGCGCGTAGGGACAGCGACAGCAATCGACGGCGGGTTTAGCGGCGACGGTTCCGATCACAGTGGCCGCGGCCCCGAGACACTCGATCGCTAATCTGTCTATTGCCAGCCTTACCGTTAAGCGGGTAATCTGAATCGAGATAAAAAGACGGAACCGTGGACACTCCTCGTCGTTTAGGTGATAGGAGTCGCTACCAAGATGGATGCTCGCGCGATAGCCCTACGTATCGTCGATAACGTCGAACAGGTCATCATCGGCAAGCGGGATCAGGTGGAGATGGCCGTAATGACCCTGATGTGCGGCGGCCATCTCCTCATTGAGGACGTACCCGGCGTGGGGAAGACGATACTGGCCCGCAGCTTGGCCCGCTCCAGCGGCTGCTCCTTCAGCCGCATCCAGTTCACACCGGACCTTCTGCCCACGGATGTGACGGGCGTCTCCATCTACAACCAGAAGACGGAGGATTTCCAGTTCCGGCGCGGCCCTCTATTCGCCCAGGTGATTTTGACGGACGAGATCAACCGGGCCACCCCCAAGACCCAATCGGCGCTCCTGGAGGCGATGGAGGAACGGCAGGTCACGGTGGACGGGGTGACCTACGGGATGGCGCAGCCATTCCTGGTTATGGCCACCCAGAACCCGATCGAGTACGAGGGGACGTTCCCCCTACCGGAGGCCCAACTGGACCGTTTCCTCATCCGATTAGAGTTGGGTTACCCGGCGGCCCACGACGAGGAAGCGATGATGAACCGCCAGATGTACGATCATCCACTGGGAGAGCTGGAGGAGGTCTGCCGGCCCGAGGAGGTGTTGGCACTCCAGGCAGCGGTGCGAGAGGTGTACGTGGACGTGCTGATCCAGCAGTACATAGTCGGCCTCATGGCTGGCAGCCGGAATCACGATTCCGTGTACCTGGGGGCCTCTCCCCGCGGCTCGCTGGCGCTGCAGCGCCTGGGGCAGGCGCGGGCGCTGCTGGACGGTCGCGACTTCGTGCTGCCGGACGATGTGAAGGCGCTGGCCTATGCCACGCTGGGCCACCGAATTATACTCAACGCCCAGGCGCGGGTGAAGGGGCTTACCACAGCCCAGGTGGTGGTGGAGTGTTTGGAGCAGCTGCCGGTACCAGGAGTGCGGGCCCGCAGCAGTTAGGGAGGGCGAGGGTGAGGGTGAGACGGGCATTATTACGCCTCGTACGGTTTATACAGCGCAACCAGAACCTGCTACTCGTCCTAGCCGCCTTCGGGACGATGTTAGGCCTGGCGGTGGGGAGCGGTCACTGGCTCTTCTACCGGGCGGCGTACGTAATCGGCGGGCTGGTGCCGCTGAGCTACTTGTGGGCCCGACTCCACCTGCGGGGGCTGGAGACCGCCGCGAGACGAGGCATCGACCGTCTACAGGTGGGGCAGGAGACTGAGAGCCGGATCCGGGTGAGCAGCCGCAGCCCCCTCACTAAGCTGTGGCTGGAGGTGACCGAGCAGACGGACCTGCCCGGCGTGACCTCTCGCACAGTTGTCACCCTGCCGGCCCACGATGCGCGAAACTGGAAGGTGAGCCTGCCCTGTAACCGGCGCGGCGTATTCTCACTCGGCCCCGTGCGAGTGACGACGGGCGACCCGTTCGGCCTGTTCCGGTTCAGCCGGGACTATGGGGAGAGCCAGAAGCTCCTCGTCCTGCCGCGACCGGAGGAGCTGCCCTACTTCTGGGCGCCGCCGGCCCACCTCGTGGGCGAGGGCCCGGAGCGACGTCGCACCCACTACGTGACCCCGAACGCGGCCAGCGTCCGCGAGTACCAGCCCGGCGACAGTTATAACCGTATCCATTGGCGCTCCACCGCGCGCCTTAATCGGCTAATGGTCAAGACGTTCGAGATGGACCCCACCAGCAACGTCTGGGTGCTGCTCGATCTCCAGGCGGCTGCCCATTTCGGCGAGGGGGACGATAGTAGCGAGGAGTACGCCGTGCGTGTGGCGGCCTCACTGGCCAATCACTTTCTCCAGGCCAACCGGATGTTTGGGTTGCTGGCCTACGGAGAGGGGAAGGCGAACCTGGAGCCGGCCCGCGGCGCCCAACAGTACAACCGAATCCTGGAGGCGCTGGCCCTGGCCAGGGCCAAGGGCACTGTGCCCCTGGCGCAGGTCCTGGAGGAAGAAGAGAGGCGATTCAGGCGCCACAGTACGCTCATCGTGGTCACCGCTTCTGCGGATGAGGACTGGGTGCGTGCCCTCCAGTCGCTGGTTCAGCAGGGAGCACGAGCGGCCGTGGTGCTGCTGGAGTCCGGCAGCTTCGGGGCCAGGGAAAGCTCTCTCCTCCCCTTCAGCACCCTGATGGCCAGCGGCATCCTCACCTATCTTGTCCGGCGCGGGGATGACCTTTCCCTGGCGCTGGGGCCAGCGGGGGCGGCGGGAGAGCTTCGGCAGGAGCCGCGGCAGACGAGAGCGCGTTAGCCGTGGCGGAGCTTCAGTGGAGGCGACCGCGGCCGACGCCGGCGTTGCCGGGATCGTCCGGCCTGAGACGGCTAACCGGCCCGTTCCTGGACTGGGAGGACTGGCTTACGCTGGGCTTGTGCCTGGGGGCGGTGCTGAGCGTATCGCTATCGATAGAATCGGGCGGCTGGTCCCGCGACATGCCGGCGCTGTCACTGATGGGAGTGCTGGCGCTGCTGGCAGCGATGACGCTGGCCCGCTCACCCCTTTCGGCTTTGCTGGCCTGGCCGCTGGCGGCGGTAGCAGGCGCTACCGTGATCTTCTGGCAAACGATGGTGATGGTAGGGCCCGGCAGCCCGGGGGAGCGGTTGGACGCCATCTATTTCCGTTTTCAGGCATGGTTCCAGATGGCGTTCAGCGGCGGCATCAGCAACGACCCGCTCCTCTCCAACGTCATGGTGATCGGCCTCACCTGGCTAGGGGTGTTCCTGTTCGGTTGGAGCATCTTTCGCTGGCACAACCCCTGGCTGGGACTGATCCCGGGCGGCATAGCGCTCTTCCTCGACATGGTGTTCGTGGGCGACTCGCTGCCCTTCGCCATCTTTTTCTATGTCCTGATCGGATTCCTGCTGGTAATGCGCTCCAACCTGACGGCTCACATCAGCCGTTGGCGGTCAGAGGGGGTAAGATACCCACCTCTGATCAGCCTCTCCTTCCTTCACTACAGCGTTTGGGCGGTGCTCCTCCTCATGGTAATGGCCGCGATCGCGCCGTCAGGCCCGTTCCCCACACCGAAACCGATGGATGCTCTTATCCAGCGGTTTGAGGGGCTAGGCGTACACTTCGTGCGGCTGGCGGGCCCGCTGCAGGCCAAGACGATCGTACCGGCTCACCACTACACGAGCGTCCTCCCCTTCCAGGGCTCCATCAACCTGGGTGAACGGCACCTTCTGACGGTGACGGTAGATGACACGTCACCGGGGGGCCCAATCTTGCTGCGGGGAGCTGCCTACGAGGAGTACGTCTCCGGCGGCTGGAAGGCGGGACCACGCCAGGAGGTGGAGCTGCCTCCGGGCATAGAAGCCCAGCTCCGGGAGGCGCTAGCGGAAGGCTCGCTGCAGGGGCGACTCATCTCCTTGATGGTGACGGTAGAGGCCAAGAGCGTGGTAGGGACGGTGCTCTTCTCTACCGGCGTGCCGGTATCGACGGACGTGGCTGCACGCATAGACGTGCCGGCGAGTAGCCTCTCGGGCGTTTTCGTCATCAACGGGCAGCGCGACGACCTGTACCTGAGGCTGCCGGACGCCGTGGTCGTCCGGCCCCAGGAGCGGCTGGCCGAGGGCGAGTCCTACCGGCTCGTGGGGCTGGTCCAGACGACGTCTTCGGAGGAGCTTCAGACAGCCGGGGTGGTGTATCCGCAGTGGGTGCGCGATCTCTACCTCCAGCTACCGGACAGTCTGCCCCAGCGAGTCCAGGAGCTGGCCGGGGATGTGGCTGGGAACGAGCCGACCCCCTACGACCGCGCCAAGGCGATCGAGTCGTACCTGCGCCAGTTTACGGTGGCATACACCATCCCCGACACGCCACCGGGTAGGGACGCTGTCGACTATTTCCTGTTCGAGTCCAGGCAGGGATACTTCAACTATCACGCCTCGGCCATGGTTGTCATGTTGCGCGCGGTGGGGGTACCGGCGCGGCTGGCCGTCGGCTTCATCGTGGATCAGCCGGACCTGGACAGCGATTTGGGCGCCTACGCGGTGCTAGATCAGAATGCTTACGCCTGGCCGGAGGTGTACTTCCCGGGTCAGGGCTGGATTCCGTTCAACCCCACACCGGACCGCCCGGCGGCCCTGATCTCGGAGCCGAGGAGCGGCGATATCGTGCCGCTGCCAGGGGCAACGAATATCGAACCCTTTGATCCTGCTGACTTCGATGATCTTTTCCCTTTCGACTTCGATGCGGTGCCCGGCGGCGGCGGCAGCCTGCCGCAGGCCAGCCCGTCAGGCTCCGGCCCCGGCTACACGTCGTGGATCGTCGTGGCGGCGGTCGCCTTCGCAGCGGCCGTGGCGGGCAGCGTGGCCCTGGGCTGGCAGCGGTCGGTGTCGGGCCTGCCGTACCCGCAGCAGCTTTGGGATAAGACGATGCGTCTCGCCTCCTGGGCGGGCCGGCCGCCGCAGCCCGGCCAGACGCCAACCGAGTTCGCCGCCCGCCTGAAAGGCGATCTGCGGGATGTGCCGGACATTCCGACCCTGGCCGCCGCCTACAACCGCTCCCGTTTCGGCAACCGCGAGCCGAGCAGGGAGGAGGACGAGCGGCTGAGCCGACTCTGGCCCCACCTGCGCGCTGCCCTCCTGAAGAAGATCCTGGGACGGGCATGGCGCCGTCGCTAGGCCCGGCGGGGACGGCCCGGTTTTTGGCTTGCAATTGACGCGCGCCATGGTATCCTGGCCGCTATGATGAGAGTCTTACTGTCATGGAGTAGCGGCAAGGACAGCGCATGGGCGCTCCACGCATTGCGCCAAGACCCCGTTGTCGAAGTCGTCGGTCTGCTCACGACGATCAATCAAGCCGCCAACCGCGTTTCCATGCACGGAGTTCGCGAAGTGCTCCTCGAAGCTCAAGCCGAGGCCCTGCGGCTTCCGCTCTTTAAAGTCCCGATCCCGAGTCCCTGCAGCAATGAAGAGTACGAAGCGGCGATGGGGGCCGCGATCAACGAAGCGCACACAAACGGAGTGAAAGCGATCGCCTTCGGCGACCTTTATCTGGAAGATGTCAGGCGCTACCGAGAGGAGAAGCTGGCGCCTACCGGACTCAAGCCGATGTTTCCGCTCTGGGGGCTGGAAACCCCGCTACTCGCGCGCGAAATGGTTAATTCGGGGCTACGAGCCCACATCACCTGTGTCGATCCTCAGCAGCTTGCTCGCACCTTTGCCGGCCGCACCTTTGGTCATCAATTCCTCGATGATCTGCCCAAGGGCGTTGATCCCTGTGGAGAAAACGGCGAGTTCCATAGCTTCGCCTACGATGGACCGATGTTTGACTCACCATTGCCGATCGTGCCGGGGGAAACGGTTGAGCGCGATGGCTTCATATTTGCAGATATCATTCTAGGTGCCGACTTTACCGGTCCGCGCCGCCCTTCTGAAGAGGATCCTCGGACGGGCATGGCGCCGTCGCTAGGCCCGGCGGGGGCCCGGTTTTTGGCTTGCAATTGACGCGCGCGCCATAGTATCGTGGCCATCGCCTCAGGGCCAGGGAGCGGGACTCGCGGGACCCGGTCTGTAACGCGGTTTCGGGTCTCGGCCGCTTTGGCGGAGGCAGGCTTCTTACGGTGAGGACGAGGCCAGAAGGAGGTTCGCCGGCATGGATCTAGGCCTTGACGAACAGCAGGAGATGCTGAGGAGCTTCGCTCAGGACTTCCTGGAGAAGGAGTGTCCGGAGCAGCTAGTGCGCGAGCTGGAGGAGGACGAGAAGGGCTACTCGCCAGAGCTGTGGCGCAAGATGGCCGAGCAGGGCTGGATGGGCCTCATCATCCCGGAGCAGTACGGCGGCGCGGGGCTGAACCTCTGCGAGCTGGTAGTGCTTCTGGAGGAGTTCGGCCGGGCCCTGGTGGCGGGCCCGTACATCTCCACCGTGGTCCTGGGCGGCGTCCCCATTCTGGAGGCCGGGTCACAGGCGCAAAAGGAGCAGTTCCTGCCCCGGATCGCCAGCGGGGATCTGATCTTGACCATGGCCTTGACTGAGCCCTCCGCCAGATGGGACGCCGAGGGCGTGCAGACGGAGGCGAAGGGGGACGGCTCTGACTACGTTCTCAACGGCACCAAGCTGTTCGTGCCGGACGCCCACGTGACCGACTACGTGGTGGTCGCCGCCCGCACTTCTCAGGGGAAGACGCCGGAGGAGGGGATCACCCTCTTCCTGGTCGACTCCAAGTCGCCGGGGATCAGCATCGAGGTGCTGAAGACGATCGCCGACGACAAGCAATGCGAGGTCACCTTCGCTAACGTGAAGGTGCCGGCCTCCAGCGTCCTGGGTCAGGCAGACGAGGGCTGGCCCATCGTCGAGAAGGCCAAGAAGGTGGCCACCATCGCCAGCTGTGCCTACCTGGTGGGCCTCTCCCAGATGGACTTCGACATCACCGTCAACTACACCAAGGAGCGGGTCCAGTTCGGCCGGCCCATCGGCTCCTTCCAGGCCCTCCAGCACCGGATGGCCGACGCCATCATCGATGTCGACAGCTCCCGCTTCATCACCTATAAGGCGGCCTGGTCCCTCCAGGAGGACGAACCGGACGCCGATATGGCGGTCTCCATGGCCAAGGCCTGGGTCTCCGACGCCTCCCGACGGGTAGTCCGCGAGGGCCAGCAGCTCCACGGCGGGATCAGCTTCACGAAGGAGTACAAGATCCAACTCTACTTCCGCCGCCAGAAGTGGATGGAGCTGATGTGGGGCGATGGCGACTACCACCGGGAGCTGGTGGCCCAGAAGCTGGACCTGTAGCGCCGCCTTGACAACCGCATAGGCGACGCGTAGCACTAGCCACCTTTGCGAAGGAAGGTCGGCCCTATGCGAAAGCTCACAGCGCTCATGGCGCTCGCCGCCCTCCTCCTGGCCGCCTGCTCCGACGACGATGACGGTGCGAGCGGCTCGGCCACACCGGCGGCCACCACGGTAGAGCCGACCGCGACGGCATCAGAAGCAGCACCGGCATCAGCCGATCCTTTCGCCGGCTTCAGCGACAACGTGGACATCAGCTTCGACGGTGACTTCGTGGTGCTGCGCTCGGACGGCGTGCCGGGGCACGTTAGTCCGTACTTCGATCCGTCCGACTCGCGCTATGCGGCTTACGACGGCGACAACCCGCAGTTCCAGCAAAACCCTAACACGATCGCGGAGCAGACGCTGGTGCTCCGCATCCCGCGCGACCCGCAGGCGGCCGCCGACCATGAAGCGACGCCGCTCGGTCCCATCGGCATCGCCGTCAACGGCGTCGCGCTGTTCAACCAGTACGCCGGGCCGGACCAGCCGCTGACCAACGAGATCAACTCGTTCGACCAGTGCAGCGGCCACCCGGAGATGCGAGGGCAGTACCACTACCACGTCGTGCCGGACTGCCTGATCGAACAGGTAGGCGCGGACGGGCTCGTCGGTTTCCTGCTCGACGGCTTCGCCGTCTACGGCCCGCAGGAAAACGGCGCCGCGATCACGAACGTTGATCTAGACGCGTATCACGGCCACTCGCACGCGACGCCGGAGTATCCGGACGGCATCTACCATTACCACGTCACGGACGAGGCGCCGTACATCAACGGCGACGGCTTATATGGGACGCCCGGCACCGCCGAACGATAGCGTAGGCGGCGGCAACATCGAGATCTACGTCATGAACGCCGACGGCTGGCCAGCCCCCCAGCCATCGGCTAGAATAGCGTCGCTTCCGGCCCAGACGAGAGGAGGAGGCGATGGCCGACTGCCTATTCTGCAACATGGCCCAGGGCAAGACGCCGGTCGATAAGCTGTACGAAGACGATCTGGTGTTCGCCATCCGCGACATTAACCCGCGGGCGCCCGTCCACTTCATCGTGATCCCCAGGGAGCACATCGTCTCGGCCGCGGAGATCGGCAGCGAGCACGGGGGTCTCCTGTCCAGAATGTTCACTACGGCCGCTCAGGTCGCCCGGGAGGAAGGACTCGCGGAACGCGGATACCGGCTGACCTTCAACGTGGGGCCAGACGCGGGCATGACCGTACACCATCTGCACCTGCACTGCCTGGGCGGTCATCTTCTGGGGCCGGAAGGGTAGAGCCCACCGTCCTGCCCGAGCGAGACAGCACCACCATCTGACAGCGTCCCCTTGACAGGATAAGAACGCGTGTTCTATTCTGGATATCGTCTCATGCCTTTCAGCACAGGAACCGCTTCGATGATGGGAGGTACCCTTGTTAACCACCTGGCGGGCTACGGCTATGGGCCTGGATCTAGCCATCGTCGCCTGCGCAACGCTTAACCTGACCTATTTCCTGCACCGTCTCACCTCCCGCCGGGAGCAAGCGGCGTCACACCGAGTGGCCGCCCTGGCCCTGGCGCTGCTCTCCCTTGGCGCGATCATGGAGAGCCTTCTCTTCCTGGCATCCGTGGCGGCTGCGCCACCGGATCCTCCCCTCGCTTCCGTGTCATCGTGGGCGTCCTGGACGCTGGCCCGTGCTATACCCCTGGCGGGCACGGCCTTCATATCCCTTCTTATCCTTCGTCGCGTTGCGAGCCGCTGAGGCCCGCGACCGGAGAGGAGCAGCCGTGACCACCCTAATCGTAGCGATCGAACGGCAGCAGTGGGAGCTGGCCGCCCTCTGTCTCCTGTGGGGAGTAAGCCGGGCGGCGGCGACCCTACCACCCGACGCCGCCGATGCGCTGCTGGCGGTGCTGGACGCGGCACCAGCGCGGCGGCGGCCGTCTGACGGGACGAAGCGAGGTGGCCGCCGTGGCGGGCGCCGCTAGAGCCCGCCGTCGCCCCTCGCCCCGTAACTTCTACCGGCAGGCCCTGACCGAGGCCGAGCAGGTAGAGCTGAACCATGCCCAGGATATCGAAGGGCTGGACGACGAGATCGCTCTGCTTCGGGTGCGCCTGAAGCACGCCGTCGAGGAGCGGCCAGAGGACCTGCAGCTTCTGGTACGCGGGATGGACCTGCTAGTGAAGGCCGTAGCGGCGCGCTACCGGCTCTCCCCCAAGGCGCGGCACGACCTGGCCGACAACCTGGCGGCCACCCTCAACAGCCTGGGCGACCAGCTCCTGCCGCCGACCTGAATGAATGCTACGGCGGCCCGGCTAACATGAGTGCGCCCCGAGCGTCGCGGCATCCCTTTCCGACCCCCGTAGCGTCGCCTTCTGACACAACTCCCTTGACATTAGGAGAACAAACGTTCTATTCTCTGACCATGCCCACTGCCCTGCACCGCGCTATCTCCCGCTTCCGGCCGACCCGCCGCCCAGCCGGTAGAGACGGCGCTACAGCCGCCCGCTGCTCCGCCGCCGCCTTCCGCGCGGCCGCGGAGCAGCGGCTGCAGGTCCTGGAGCGAGACGTGGGCGACCTGAAAGGCCGCCTCAACGGTCTCATCTTCCTGGTGACGGGCACCGTCATCGCTCAGTTGATCCTGAAGCTGGTGCAGTAGCATGGCGACGGCAATCGAGGGTGTAGAGTCCACGATCCCCGGGTTGCCGCGCCTGCGGCCATACCAGACCGAGGCGGGCCGGGCGATCGTGGACTCGGTGCTGGGCCATCGCGGCCTCACGTTCACGGTGGTGATGGCCCGCCAGGCCGGCAAGAACGAACTCTCGGCCCAGATGGAGCTGCTCCTCCTGGTCAAGCACGCGCGGCAGGTCGTGGACGGCATCAAGTGCGCCCCCTCCTTTGAGCCCCAGGGGCGGATCAGCCTGCGGCGTCTCTGGAGCCGCCTCGTCCAGGCCGGCCTGGAGAGCATCGGCGCCCGCGAGCACGGCAGCGCTATCCGCCTGGGCCGGGCCCGCCAGCTCTTCCTGTCGGCCGAGCCCTCGGCCAGCGTCATGGGCCATACCGCGGGCCTCCTTCTGGAGGTGGACGAGGCCCAGGATGTCGACCGGGAGAAGTTCGACCGCGAGTTCCGGCCCATGGCCGCTCCCACCGGCGCCACCACCGTCTATTACGGCACCCCCTGGGACGACTCGACGTTGCTGGAGCAGGCGGTTCAGACGAACCTGGAGTTGGAGCGCCGCGACGGCCTGCGCCGTCACTTCTCGGCCGACTGGACGGTGGTGGCGGCCCTCAACCCGAGCTACGCCCGATACGTGGAGGCGGAGCGAGCCCGCCTGGGCGAAAACCATCCCCTTTCCCTCACCCAGTACGCCCTGAAGACGCTCTCCGGCGGCGGCCGTCTGTTCAGCTCGGGACAGCGGGCCCAGCTTCAAGGGAGCCACGGCCGCCAGTACGCGCCCAGAGGTGGAGACACTTATGTCGCCGGGCTGGACCTGGCCGGTCAGGACTTCGCCGCCGATCACCAAGGGCCCGGCCAAGAGTCCGCCACACGGGGGCGCGACGCCAGCGTCCTCACCATCGCCAGAGTCCTGCCCTCGCCCTCGGACGCCGTGGTCCCGGAGGCGCGTCTGGAGGTCGTCGAGCACCTGGTCCAGGTGGGGGTGCTACACGACTCGCTGCTCGCCCGGCTGGTGGACCTCCTGCGCGAGGTCTGGCGGGTGCGGCGGCTGGTTTTGGACGCCACCGGCCTGGGCGAGACCATGGCCCGCCTGCTAGCCAGGGCCCTGGGGTCGCAGGTGGTTCAGCCCTTTCGCTTCACGGCGGAATCCAAGTCGCGGCTGGGGTACGGGCTGCTGGCCGCCGTCAACGGGGGCCGGCTGAAGATGTACGCTGCCGACGGATCAGCGGAGTTCGCCGGTTTCTGGCGGGAGATGGAGCAGGCCCGCCTGGTGTACCGCCCCAACCGCACCATGAACTTCTTCGTGGAACCGTCGCAGGGCCACGACGACTATCTCATGAGCCTCGCCCTCGCCGCGGCGGCGGCCGCCGATCTGGAGCCGCGACCCCGGGTGGCCCGCGGGCGGCTGACGCGGCAGCCCCCAGCCTCCGCTCAAGGCAGGATCTAGAAGGGAGCGCTGCCGATGTCCCCTCTGACGGAGACCTACCCCAAGCACAGTCGAACGGCCAGCATCAGCGTCCGCCCAATGCCTACCGGCCCAATGCCTACCGGCAAAAGAGTCCGCGCCGACGCCCTCCCCGAGTACATCCGCTACCAGGACAACGGCTGCGAAGTCCACCCCTCCTGCCTCACCTGCCCCCTGAACCGCTGCCGCTACGACGAGCCGGGCGGACTGCGGGCCCTTATCAACGCCGACCGCGACCGGAAGATCCTGGAGCTGAGGCTTGGGGGCGCCACGGTGGACGATCTGGCGGGACGCTTCGGCGTGTCCCGCCGCACCGTCTTCCGCATCCTTTCGACAAGGCTCGAGGCGAGCCAGGAGGATCGGCCCCCGGGGCGCCGGCGAAACGGCCACCCCACCTCGGCGGAGAACGATCAGATCGCAGCGGGAGGACTGCCCGCCGCCAGGCAGGCCGCCCGATAGACATGGAGGCATAACTATGGTCAGCACCTTCGCCGAGGCAGCGAGCGCTCAGGGGGATGCCCTTCCCCTGCCCCAGCAGCTGGTCCGGCTGGACCTGGGCCGCTTCAGGGCCTACCGGGAGAACCTGGAGTTCTATCAGGGCCGCCAGTGGCTGGAGCCCCAGCGGCGCCGCGAACGCCGCCTCACCTTCAACTACGCCAAGACCGTCATCGAGAAGACGGCCTCCTACCTTATGTCCAGCGTCTCCTTCATCGTGGAGCCGGAGGAGGCCTCCCCCGAGGCGCTGGAGAGCGCCCGCCGCGCCGAACGGGCCATCCGGGAGGTATACGAGGCGAACAGCCTCGATCAGCTCGATTTCGACAATGAGATCGACTGCTCCATCCTGGGAGACGCCGCCTATAAGGTCACCTGGGACCCCCTTGAGCGACGGGTGCGGGTTTCCGCTCCGGACGTGCAGGGGCTGTACGCCTGGTGGCTGGGGGACGACCCCTCCCGCGTCTGGCGGGTCGCCTCTCGCTACGTCCTCGACCACGAGGAGGCGGAGAGGCTGTTCGGCTCGCTGCCGCGCTCGCGCAAGAGCGAGCATGCCATCGTGGAGGCCTGAACCGAATCCGATTTTCAGCTCTGGCTGGACGGCGCCCTGTGGGAGGAGCGGGCCAACCCCTACGGCTTCATCCCCTTCGTCATCTACCCCAACCTGCGGGAGCCGAAGCAATTCTGGGGGATTTCCGACCTGGCGGCCCTTAAGGAGCCCCTACGAGAGCTCAACCGGGCTGTCTCCCAGCTCTCCCTGATCCTGGAGCTATCGGGGAACCCCATCGCGGTGCTGGAGAACATCACGGAGGCCCAGGACATCGCCGTGCAGCCGGGAGCTGTTTGGGAGGTCCCGGAGAAGGCGAAGGCCTACCTGCTGGACCTGCTCCAGGGGGGCGGCGTTGGCCTGCACGTGGACTATGCCAATCTGGTGCTGCGCACCCTGCACGACCTGGCGGAGGTGCCGCGCAGCGACTTCGGGGAGACCCGGCAAGCCCTGTCCGGCGTCGCTCTCCAGATGGAGCTGGACCCCCTGCTGAAGAAGGTGAATCGGAAGCGGCTCATCCGCGCCGCCGCTTTCCGGCGTCGAAACGAGATGACCCTCCGCATCCTGGAAAAGGAGACGGGCGAGAGCTTTGCGCCCTACCGTTCGCGGGTGGTCTGGGGCCCTATCCTACCCCAGGACCGGGCGCGACTAGTGGAGGAGGAGGCACGGCTGGTAGAGGCCGGCATCCACTCCCGCCGGACGGCAGCCAGCCTCCTGGGGGTGGCCGACCCGGACGTCGAGTGGGAGCGCTGGCAGGAAGAGGAGAGCCGAATCGACAGTGAAGGAGGAGAGCAATGAACGAGGAGCCTCTAGGACTGCCGCGGGGGAGCGTGCGCTCCCTGATGTCGCTGGGGGTGGTGCTGGCGGCGGGAGCCATCGTCGGCTTCCTGCTGGCCCATGACGCCTCATCGGACCTGACGAAGATAGTAGTGGGCGGCTGGATCGCCGCCCTCAGCAACGTCATCGGCTTCTATTTCGGCAGCCGCAGTGGTGCCTAGGTTGGCAACTCCCTAGGCCCAACACACCGCTTGGCGGGAGAAGCAGAGGCGATCTAGCACGAGAGCGAAGCGCCCTGAGAAGGAGGACCCATAATGGCCAAACAGAACCCGGAAGTCAGCGCCCTGCAAGAGCAGATAGCTGACGCCCAGGCCCAGATCGAGGCCCTACAGTCGGCCGCCGCCGGTGCCGCAGGCGGCTCGAACGGCCAGGCGTGGCATTTTGGTAACACACGCCCTAAAATAGCACAGATACCCTTGACAGTAATCGGGGCCTGATGCTAGAGTGCCATTTGCTACCGGTTTCACAATAGGGACCGTAGCGCTCTCTTTTCGACCGGGAAGGGGAAGGGACTAAGCACCGTGCCGGCGTTGGACATACTGTTCCGACAAGTGCCAGAGGGGTTCGAATTCCTGGCGGTCTTGTTCACCATCCTCGGCTCGCTGGGTATCCTCGTCCTGTTAGCCTCGTGGTGGTCTCGCTAAGAGGGGCTAGATGTCGGCAACCGAAGAGCCGCGTAGACCACGCAACCTCCAGGAAAAGATCCAGGTCCTACAGGACCGTGTTTACTCTGCCGTGTTCCACAACTACATCTGGCGCTCCGTATTTCGCTCCGGCTACCCCAACACCCCGCGAAATCAGATGCTGGTAGTGGCAACCAACGTCTTCCTCCACCTGCATCCCACCCGCATTCACAGGACGCACGTCAAGATCACGCATACGTATTGTGCGGGCACCCTAACGTTCTTCATGTTCCTGATCCTCACTGTGACCGGCATCCTCCTCATGTTCTACTACGTCCCGGACGTGAACCGGGCCTACCAGGACATAGCAGCCCTGGAGACGAACGTAAGGTGGGGACTGTTCATGCGCAATATGCACCGCTGGACCGCCCACGCCATGGTTATCCTTGTCTTCCTGCACATGATGCGCGTCTTCTACACCGGGGCTTACAAGGCGCCGCGGGAGTTCAACTGGATAGTGGGGGTGATTCTCCTTGTGCTCACCCTCGTCCTCAGCTTCACCGGCTACCTGCTGCCCTGGGACCAGCTAGCGCTGTGGGCGATCACCGTCGGCCACGGCATCGGCGGCTCGGCTCCCTACTTCGGGGACGAGACGCAGTTGGTGGTCTTCGGCGGCTTCGAGATCGGCCCTAGCGCCCTCATCCGCTTCTACACGCTGCACGTCCTCGCCCTACCGCTGATAGCGGCGGTCTTGATGGGAGTGCACTTCTGGCGGGTCCGCCGAGATGGCGGCCTAGCGAGGCCCCTTTAGGCGGGACCTCTCTATATGGCGGTAGAGGCCCAGCGATCAGCCCAGCGCACCCGGCCGGCCCGCCCGCGCCCCAAACGGGAGCGGGAGGAAGAGGTGATGGTGTGGCCGGATCTGGTCTTCATTGAGTTTATCTCCGCTGTCCTGTTCCTGCTCACTTTCGTGATGCTCTCGGTGTTCATCAACGCACCGTTGTTGAACCGAGCGAATCCCGACGTTACACCCAATCCTTCCAAGGCCCCCTGGTACTTCCTCAACCTGCAGGAGCTACTCCTGCACATGGACAAGGCCTGGGCGGGGGTGCTCCTGCCCACCATCGCTCTGGTCTTCCTCGCCTCTATCCCCTACCTCGACCGGAGCCCAGAGGGTCAGGGGGTCTGGTTTGGGACGAAATACTCCGTCCGCCTCACCCTGATCTCAATCGTATATGCTGTTGTCGTCAGCTTCGGCCTGGTGGTGTTCGACGCCGGGGACCGTACCCACACGGAGTACCTGACGCGTTGGATCCCTGCCTGCCCGCAGGGTGGTCACCCGGTCTTCTGCCTCGCTGACGAAGAGGGCGCCAAACACCTGGGGATCGTCAACACGAAGGACATCTCCAAGCGGCTGCAGTTCAGCATCCTAGTGCCCCGGATCGCTGGCAGTCCCGGCGACGCCCATCTGGACTGGCCCGAGGACCTCGACAACATCTCCGTCCCCTTCAACAACCTGGACTGGAGATGGAAGAGTTTCCACCTCTGGCATGACATGCACATCAACCTGCCCAGCGTGATTGCGGAGCAGGTGATCCCGCTGAGCACCATCGCTTTCTTCTCGGTGCTGATCATATACGTGCTGTTCCGGCTGGGCTGGGTTCGCACTAGGCGAGACGTCTTCATCATCATGTTCACGGCAGTGATATTCTCCTACTTGACCCTGTCCATGGTGGGCAGCTTCTTCCGGGGTGAGGGTCAGGCCTTGATCTGGCCCACGGAGATTAAGGTGGATGAGGGGTAATGCCATCCTTGAGATTCTTTCGCGGGGGCCGCCTGTCTTGGTGAGACCAAGATCGCCCCGTATCGGGATGCACCCTGCTACCTATGGTAGGGGGGAGTCCCCCGACGGAACCATGGGAAACGTCAACGCCGCTATAACGAGGTGATCTGAGGTTGGAGTCTGAGAGCGAGCCCCAGGACCAAACGGCAAGCGTAGCCGAAGGCGCCGCGACGCCCTCTGCTGCTACGCCGCAGACGGTAGACACACCCATCTCCAAGCCGCTGCAAAAGCGGCCCGTGTTTTCGCGGCGGCTGATCGTCCTGGGCGGGTTCTGGAGCGGTTTGATGCTGGCAACAGTGGGTATCCTGGGTTCGCCCTTTGACTTCATCTACCCGCGAAACGTGAAAGGCTTCGGCGGCCCGATCCCGGTGACCCCGGATCGCATCCCCGAGGCGGGGGACGAGCCGAGACGAATAGCGGAGGGGCGCTTCTGGCTCCTGAACCTCAAGGCCGGGCTAACGCCCCGCGGCGAGGAGACCCCCGGCGGCCTGCTGGCCCTGTGGACGAAGTGCCCCCACCTGGGCTGCACCGTCCCCTGGAAGCCGGGCTTCACATTCGGGGACACCAAGGGGTGGTTCCGCTGCCCCTGCCACGGCTCCACTTACACGAAGGATGGCGGGGTGATCGTATTCGGTCCGGCGCCGAGGTCGATGGACGTGTTCCCCCTGACCGTGGAGGAGGACCGGAGTATCACCGTTCAGACGGGACCGGGCAGCGCCATCAACGGCAGCTCCGAGAACCCCGGGCGGGCGGCCCCGTACGAGCCGGGAAGCGCAACCGAGGCCTAAGGCAAGCATGAGGACAGAGGTCCCGCCCGCCCGATGAATACCAGCAAGCAGGTAAATGTGATGGTGGGGCTGTTGATGCTGTTCGCGCTGGCCACTCTGCTCTACTGGCTCTGGGACCCGCAGCGGGCGGAAGACGCCGAGCTGCGCCAGCAGGAGGTGAACGCCGAGCGGGGCGGCGAGCTGTTCGGCCTCAACTGCCGGGCCTGTCACGGGCTGGCCGGGCAGGGGATCCTGGAGAGCGTCAGGCTGCCGGGCGTGCCTCTGAACATCGAAGCGAACCGGCCCGTGTCGATCGGTGACGTGAACGCCAAGCAGAGCCGCATCCACGACACCATCGTCTGCGGACGGGTGGGCACCCTGATGCCGCCCTGGTCCCAGGCTCAGTTGGGGCCCCTCAACGACTTCCAGATCGACCAGCTGGTCGCCCTCATTACCGGCACTATGCCCGGCTTTGATCCCCCAGCCGACCCCAACGCTGTCAGCGAGATTGGGTGGGAAGCGGCGATAGAGGAGGCGAACCTCCTCGACAGCCTGGACAAGGAGCTCGTTCAGCAAGCGAGCGAGTCGGTCACGGTGCTGACCCTGAACGACGTCAGCGAGCTGGAAGCGTCAACGGAGGAAGAAGAGATGCTCTTGCGAATTGGCGGCGAGTGGGTGGAAGGGTTATATGCGTACGAGGTGGTGAAGATAGTAGAGGTCCGGGAGGCGACGAACGAGATCGAGGTAGAGAGAGGCGCCTTTGGGACGAAGGCCACGGAGCACCAGACGGGGACGGAGGTGTTCGCCGGGCCGATCATACCGCCCCAGTCGCCCCAGGACCCGCTCACAGGCGAGCAAGGAATCCCCCCCTGCGGCCAGCTCCCCGTAGCTCCGGCCACCGCCGGCGGCGCGGGGCAGCCGGAGCGTCCGGCCACCGCCCAGGAGGTCCAATCGGAGTTCGTGGAGCCCACGGACGGCGTCATCGAAACGGACTCTCAGGACAACTTCTTCACCCTCAACAACTTCGCGATGAAGGTAGGCGAGTCCGTGACCATACGCCTCACCAATCCGGGGACCCAGCTCCACAACCTCCGCATCGCCGGCCTCGACGGCGACTGGAATACCGGCGACTTCGCCACCGCGTTCCTGGGGAACGGCGAGGTAGGCGAGTTCGCCTTCGTTCTGGACGCGCCGGCGACCCTCGTCTTCCGCTGTGACGTTCATCCCACCCAGATGTGGGGGCAGATCACCGTCAGCGAATGACGGTCAGGCCGCGGGCGCGGCGGTTGACGTCTGGGGGCATCCTGCGCTATATTGCCGTGGGCGGGGCCCGCCGGGGCGGGACGCCGTGTAGCAACCGTAGGAGGACAGAGGGTAGTGGCCAACCAGGTAGGCAAGCGATACCAATGCAACAAGTGCGGTTCCGAGATGATCGTCACCAAGGGCGGTGACGGCGGCATTCACTGCTGCGACCAACCGATGCAGCAGAAGCAATAAGCAGGGTGGAGGTCGACCGTGGCTAACCAGTTGGGTAAGCGATTCCAGTGTGAGGTCTGTAGTACAGAGGTGTTGTGCATAAAGGCCGGCGACGGCGGCATTCACTGCTGCGGCAAGTCGATGGGTCTCATCCAGCCGAAGGTGCTGCCCTCGGCGGACTGAGAGCCGAACTGCGAATCACAGATCGCACGCGACGTGAGGCCGCTCCTTTGGGAGCGGCCTCACTGTTGCTAACTCCACCAGGAACCATCCCCAAAACTTAGGGGAATGGGACCTCTTCCTCCCCCCCCTCCTCCTCCTCTTCCGGGGCGACCACCCCGTGGGCTGGGAGCACCGCTTCCGGGCGCTCCTCTCGGCGACGGCCCCTGGCCGGGAGAGCATCTATCGCCGCCCGCAGATCGGGCAGGCGGTCAAGCGCTTCGCCGTCGAGGATGACGCCGGCCACCCCGGCGTCGCGCAGGGCCTGTAGCCGTGAGGCACCGAGCCCCTGCCCCACCTCCATAAGGAGCGGGGTGCGCGCGAGCACGGCGATGCGCCGCACCTCCAGCAGACGGGCCACGGTCAGAGGCGCCACCGGGGCGGGCACGAGAAGAGCGTCCAGGGGAAGGTCAGCCAACAGCCGCAGCGAGGTGTCCGAGATGTCCTGGCCCAGGGCCAGCACCAGGCCGATCCCCTCCTCCAGAAGCGTCTCCGCCGAGGCCGACTGCGGCTCCAGCACCACGAAATCCGCGCCCGCCTCGCGCTGGGCGGCGACGCCGTCGCGCTCCGCCGCGCCCATCCACACACCCAGAAGCAGGCTGTCCGCCTTCTGGGCCTGCTCCTTCAGTTTGGCCCCATCTATGCTGTCGAAGATGACGGAGTCGGCGCCCCTGGCCGTGGCCTCGGCCGCCGCGTCGATCTTATCGGCGGAGAGACGAAGCAGACAGAGCATGGAAGGCGTGCGCTTGCGGCTGGCGCCAGCGCCGAAACCCATGGGTAACGTCTCCAGGCGGCTGACGCGACGGATACGGTCGGCGAACTTGCTCATGAGGTCTCCTTCAGGAGGTTAGAAGGGATGCTGAGCCAATTATGGCCAGCCACAAGGCGATGAGCAAGGGAGCAAGGCCCGGCCGCCGCTATACGGGCCGTCTGACCGCGCTATAGAGAACCACTACAGTCAGCCAACAACGGATCATAGCCATGCCTGGCCCCGCTGTCGATTGCCGAGCCTGCGGTGACCGCCACAAACTGATCACGAAGCATTGTTCCAGTTCGCGTAAAGGTGATACACTGGTATACGCGGCGCCATTCGAGTGTCTGCACACGATCTTCCAGGCTAGCAAGGGTAGAGGATAGAGCTTGGAGCAAGAGACAGAGGAGGCATTACCCGCTTCCCGGACACAGATAGCCTGGAAGGCCAAGACGTTTCAGGCCCTCAGCTATCCCAACTACCGCCTCTTATGGTTTGGTCAACTGGGCTCGTCGGCGTCCATGTGGATGGAGGCGGTAGCGCGGCCCTGGTTGATACTGGAGCTAACCGGCTCCGCGGTAGCCCTGGGGTTGGTGAGCGCCACCCGCATGATACCCATGCTCGCCTTCGGCCTCCTGGCCGGGGTTATAGCTGACCGCTTCGACCGGCGCCGCATTCTTCTAGTCTGCCAGACCGCTACCACCTCGATACACCTGACCACGGCGGCTCTGATCTTCACCGGCCTCGTTCAGCCGTGGCACGTGTACGTTTTGTCTTTCAGCATGGGCACCTCTATGGCCTTCAACGCGCCCGCACGGCAGGCGATGATCCCCAGCCTCGTGGGAAAGGGAAACCTCACGAACGCCATCGCCCTGAACACCGTGGCGATGAATCTCATGCGTATCGTCGGCACTGCCCTTGCCGGCGTACTGATAGCCACCATAAATCTGGGCAACGTGTACCTCCTTAACGGCATACTTTACGCCTGGGTCATTTTGATGACGTTCATGATCCGGGTTCCCAGTAATAGCCAGCCCGAACGCGTCCGCGAGTCCATGTGGGGAAGCCTAACGGAGGGGTTACGCTACGCTAGGGACAACCGCGTCGCCCTTGGGTCCATCTCCCTGGCTGTGGCGCTGTTCCTCTTCGGGCTACCTTACGCGTCAATCTTTATCCCGCTATTCGCCCTGGAGGTGTATGACATCGGCAGCTGGGGCATGGGTTCCCTGATGGCCGCCACCGGCGCCGGCGCCCTAATGGGGGCGCTGACCGTAGCCACGGTGGGCCACTTCCGGCACCGGGGGCGACTCCTGATCATGGGGGTGATCCTGTTCGGAATCAGCCTCATCGCCTTCGCCTCCGTATCGTATCTACACTTCCTCCCCCTTGCCTACGTCATCATCGCCTTTGTCGGTCTCATGCAGACCTCATACATGTCCATAAATAACACCGTCCTGCTGGAGTCGGCGCCGCCAGAGATGCATGGCCGCATGATGAGCCTCATGAGTCTGGACCGGGGCCTCATACCCCTAGGGGCGATGATCGCCGCCTTCCTGGCGGCGAGCGTCGGTCCGCAGACAGGGCTCATGATCTTTGGCAGCCTGTGCATCTTCACCGCCGGCGCCGTCGCCATCATGATCCCCAGCGTGCGTCACATCGATTGACGCCCGGCGGAGATTGGTCTACTCGGGGGCTGGCATATCAGGGTCGGAGATGTACTATCGGAATTCGGAAAAGCCGGACAAAAAGCTGCAAATTTCTCGATCCAAATATTGACAGCGCCCTGGGATAGGTATATAAAAGCTATGTATTGTATTTACCATCGTTGGTCTTGTGGAGGTAAATAGTCATGAGATACGGCATGCTGATCGATCTCAAGCGATGCATCGGCTGCTACGCCTGCGCGATCGCCTGTAAGGCGGAGAACGGGACGCCGCCGGCGATCCACTGGCGACGCGTCCTCTGGCACGAGGAGGGGAAGTATCCGAACGCGCGGCGGGTTCCCGTGCCGGTAGCCTGCAACCACTGCGCCAACCCTCCCTGCGTCACGGTCTGCCCGACCGGCGCTTCTCACACTGAGGAGGGCGGCCTGGTCTTGATCGACGAGCACAAGTGCATCGGCTGTCGCTACTGCATGATGGCCTGCCCCTACAAGAACCGGTACTTCCTCAAGGAGCGGAAAGCTTACTTCCCTGACCACGGCTTCACGCCGTTTGAAGAGGCGGGAGGCGAGGCTCGCATCGACTGGAATTCGAAGATCAACACCGTCGTCAAGTGCACCTTCTGTGAGCACCGGCTGAGGAAGGCCGAGGCGAACGGCCTGAAGCCGGGGGTTGACCGAGAAGCGACGCCTGCCTGTGTGATTACGTGTATAGCGAAGGCGATGTACTTCGGAGACTTGAACGATCCCAACGATGAGATGAACCGGCTCATCGCCGCCCGCGGTGGCTTCCAGCTCCGGCCTGAGGCCGGAACCGATCCCTCCGTATACTACCTGCCTCAGTAAGTAAGGCGGGGGACGCTAATCATGGCAGAAGGTGATCGTGTAATAGACAATCCCATGGCGTGGGAGCCGCCGGACTTAGAGATGGAGGAGTGGAGCGACACCTTCACCCCACAGAGGGAGTGGGGAGTGGGGAGAGGCGGTTGGGTAAGCAACAGCACGTATCTGTTGATCGCCCTCTTCCTCGGCGGCGTTGGCTCGGGGGCGGCATTGATAGCATTGGCTCTCGAGCGTGCTTCTAGCGATTGGTACTTCATTGCCGGATACATTATCGGGGTTGGCGGCAAGGGTTTCTTCCACGTCCTGTTCCTCGGGAATCCCCTTCGTGGCTGGCGTGCGGTATCGCGGTGGCGGTCTTCCTGGATCAGCCGCGGGATAATAACCCTTAATATATTCGCCGTTGCCGGCGGCCTCTACATCCTCTGGCCGATCGCCGGCCTGTTCGGGGAAGCAGGGGCCGGCGTGGAGCTGGCGCTCTTCATCACGTGTGTAGCGTTGCTAGGCATTCTAGTCGTATATGATGGCTTCCTTCTCAGCGAGTCTGCCGCTATCGGCGCCTGGAACATGGCTCTGATGATTCTGCTATTCCCAATTTTCAGCCTGTTGGGCGGAGCCGGGTTCTTGGGTGCCCTGTATGCGCCCATTCATAACGACACAACCCGCGCCCTGAACCTTGAGGCGCTGCATGAGTTAGAGACAATCCTGCTGGCGGCTGGCGCTTTCGCCCTGGCCAGCTACCTCCTCACCATCCATAGAGACCATTTCCTGCGCGAATCTGCCTGGAAGTCGATCATCGGGCCGCTGCGGTCGCTTTTCATCGTCGCCGTTGTTATAGGGGGGGTCGGACTTCCGTTGGTTGTCTCGGCCATGAGCCTAACCTGGCATCTGATAGAGGATGCCACGGTACTACTGGCCATCGTGGCGTTGATAGCCGTTGTCGGCGATTACGCTTTCAAGTACATCGTGCTCAGAGTGGGCGGTTTCTCGCAGCAATTCGCCCCTGGGATCGGTCAGTGGTCAACAGCCCCGACTGATTTCACCATGGGGATCCAACCGGCCGGAAAATCCCCGGGTCTCGGACTCTGATAATTGGACCTCTACGCTAAGGGGGAGTGCGCACTGAGACCGGGGTAGGTTAGATCAAGCTCCTTTGGGCAAGAGATATTCGGAGGCTTTGGGGCGGTTTTTCTGAACCTGTGGGTTCGCTAGACCAACCCCGAAGCCTCCGACCAGTTTCCTCCCATTGAGAAGGGGAAAGGGTGGAAGATGCCTATATCCGGCGGTTACATGGGGCAAATCCTGGCGGTCAACGTCACCGACCACTCCATCTCTGAGGAGCCCCTGCCCGATGAGGAGACGCTGAGAAAGTTCGTTGGCGGGACCGGCCTGGGGCTGTACTACCTGCGAAAGGCGCTGCGGCGGTTCGACGTGCGGCGGGAAGAGCAGCAGGCGGAGGGGATCGAAATGTACCCCATGGATGCGTGGGATGAAGAGGCGCCGCTCATCTTAATGACAGGCCCCCTCACGGGTACCGATGCCCCCTGTTCCTCCGACTACACCACCGTTTGCATCAACCTCGAGGTTTCCTACGCCGCCGGAGTTGGGCACTCCCACGGCTTCTGGGGTCCCTACCTGAAGTTCGCCGGCTATGATGGCATCGTGATAGAGGGACGATCCGACCGTCACATCATGCTCGTGATAGACGAGGGCCGCGCGGAGATCCGGAACGCGGACCACCTTTGGGGGCTCGACACTCGGGAGACCGAGCGCCGGGTCAAGGAGGAGCTAGGCGGAGACCCCGAGAAGATCAGCGTCGCCTGCATCGGTCCCGGTGGCGAGGCGATGATCCACGGGGGCATGATCAAGAACGATCGTAACCACGGCGCCGGCAAAGGGAGCCCGGGCGCAATCATGGGCAGCAAACGGCTGAAGGCGATCGCCGTGCGGGGGACGAAGGCGGTGCCTATAGCGAACCCCAGCGCCTTCCAGGAGGCGGTGGCACGCTGGGAGGAGGAGCTGGCGGACGGAGGGCGACAGCCAGGGTCTGCCACGCGGGTCAGGAGGAACGCGAAGGAGCTTTATTCTGCCCTAGGTGACCAGTATGTGGTGGCTTACAAGAACCTCACCGACCCCGAGGGGGGGAAGGTGTTCGCCGAACGCTACTCCCAGATCGCCGACCGCTGGCAGATCACCCCCAAACCCTGCTACAACTGCAAGATACCCTGCGCCTACGACGTCGAGATCGGGGACGGACCGTTTGCCGGCCAAACGGTCAGCCTGAGTGGCGGCAGTCAGGGTCCGGAGGGCGCGGCGGCGATGATCGGCGTCCAGGACCCAGGGGTGGCTCTCGCCCTGACGGATCTGTACGACGCCCTGGGATTGGAAAGCAGCACCGTGGGCTGCACGATCGCCATGGCGTTCGAAGCGTACGAGAAAGGCCTCATCACCAGGGAGGATACCGGCGATCTGGAACTGACCTGGGGCAACCACGAGGCGGTAATGGAGATGCTAGGCCAGATGGTCTCGCGGGAGGGCCACGAGCTTGCGGGCTCCCGGCCAGACGTATCCTGGTTGGCATCTGGATTGGGCAAGGCCGCCTTCCACCTGTCCAAGAAGAAAGGCCGGCCCGAACTCCAGCAGGAGATTGAGCAGATTTCCGTTCACGTCAAAGGTGCCGGAATAAACATCCACGATCTGCGGTTCTTCTGGGGCACCTTGCTGGGCCAGATCGTTTCACCGGCCGGGCCAGGGTGGCACGCTCCGGCGGCCGACTTCGTGGCGCCACAGCCGGACTCAGGGTATTCCGAGACGACTCCAGGCGTAATCGATACGCCGGAAGAGGCCGCCGGCAAGGCGCGCGAGGTGCACCATAACCAGCGGAGCAAGCTCTGGCACGATTGCACCGGCGTCTGCTGGTTTGCCCAAGCCCCTGCCGCCACCGTGAGCCAAGCGATAGGGGCGGCAGTAGGCTGGGACGACCTCGACACCGAAGAGGCTCTCGATGTGGGTGAGCGGGCGGCCACGACCATGCGCCTGATCGCTCTGCAGCGTGATTTCGTCAAGAGGAACGATCTTGAGGTCTCGCCCCGCTTGCTGGAGCCCCCCTCGATGGGTCCGGCCGCAGGCAAGTCCATCGCCCCATATCTGAAGGAGATGGTGGAGGAGTATTACCGTCAGATGGGCTGGGAGGCCAAGAATGGGCGGCCAACTCCTGAAACGGTGACCAGGCTGGGACTCTAAGGGATCGCTCATACAAAAGCCGCCAGGCCTTGACAGCATGTCGAAGCAAGTGTATACAAAAGCTATCTACCGTAAATATGATTTGTATCCCCCGGCGAATGGCAGCCACAAGCGATGACCCCCAGGGCATGGCGCACAAAGTCAGCGTCACCAAGGGCCTGGAGGACCTGATCCCGGACCTCTATCCGGAGATAGCCGTCGCCGGCTGATCCTGGGCGCCACGGACTCGGGGACCGGACACTGGTGAAGAGCCTGAGGAAGGAAACAGCGCGATGTCGAAGATAACGGTCCAGATCATGGGTGGGCATGTCAACAACCTGGAGCTCGACGTGGGCGAGGATGGCGTATCCCCGGCCGAGATCAAGGAGATGCTCGGGAAGCGTCTGGGGCCAGCCTGGCGCTACTCCGCACTCCTGGTGGGGGGGAGAAGCAGCGACTACCTCGGCAGCGATCACAAGATCAAAGAGGGAGAGGTCGTCGCCGCTCTGCGACAGGTCCAAGGGTCATAGAGACAGATCGCCGAAGCTAGCCCAACCAGCTTCTGTCGAGAGCTGTGGCGGCTCAGGGCCGAGATACCCTTGCGAGCCGTAAGCGGCAAACAGATGAAGGGCGAAGGGCGAGCAGTGACTTGCGCCTCGCCATCGAGATAGGATGCGCGCCCTCGTGCTGGGAGGAACCCGGTTCATCGGCCTCCACCTCGTATACGAACTGTTGAGGCGCGGCCATCAGGTCGCTCTCCTCAATCGCGGTCAGGCTCCCGCAGCGCTACCCCCGGATATCGAGCGCCTGTATGCGGACCGCGCCGACCCAACGGCCGTCAAGAGGGTCCTCAGGAGCCGGGAGTTCGACGTCGCATTCGACTTCTCCGCCTACACAACGTCTACGCTGGCGGCAGCGGTGGAAGCGCTGGCAGGACATGTGGGGCGCTACGTCTTCTGCTCCACCGTCGGTGTGTACGCCCCTTCGGAGACCTTCCCTATTACGGAACAGCAGCCGCTGGCCAAGGACACCTCCCAGGCCTCTCAGTATGGTCTGGACAAGCTTGCCTGCGAGGAGTACCTGAGAGAGCGCTGGCGCGCCCGCGCCTTCCCATTCACCATCTTGCGCCCCTGCACGGTCTACGGCCCGAACAACTACAACCCCCAACGAGAGTTCAGCCTGTTTGCCAGACTTCTCCGGAAACGCCCGATTCTGGTGCCCGGCGATGGCTCCGCCGTGATCCACCTAGTTCACGTGAGCGACCTGGCGCGGGCCTTCGCCTCCGCACCCGAGACGGGCTCCTCCCTGGGGCAGGCATACACGCTGGCCGGGCCGGAGGCCGTCACCCTCGTCGATTATGTGACCTTCCTCGGACGCATCGTGGGGATCGAACCGCGCTTGGTCCTCGTGCCACCGGAAATGCTGGACGATAGAGGCACCCCGTCCTCATTCCCCGCCTACCCGTGGCGAAGCAGCGCTATTTACGACACCAGGAAGGCGCAGGCTCACCTGGATTTCCAGCCGAGAGCGATGGCTATCGGGACGGCCGAAACGTATCGATGGTATATCGCGGAAGGGCTGGACGACCGCCCTTGGGACTTCTCCGCGGAGGACGGCCTCCTGGAACGCCTCCGCGTCTGATCCCTACATGGGATAGCCCTTCGCCCCCTGGAGACCCTTGAGGCAGGCGATCTCGCCACAGTGCATGTTCACGTTGCCCAGCACGGCCACGGCTACCATCTAGCCCAACGTCGGCTTGCCCAGCCCCATCTCCGACAGGTCTAGCTCGCGGTCCAGACCGGCGTCGTCTAGCGAGGCCAGATAGTCGTCCGTGGCCTGGTAGACGGCCGCCGCGTACTGCCGGGCCGCCGGAAGGTCAACGCGTACCTGACGCGCCCAAACGTCCCAGGGTGATCCCGGGCCCATCTGAGGCGGCGGGGGATCCGCCCCCACCTTGCCCGCCCAGGCGGAGGCGAACAGGGGCGCTCCCCCCTTCAGCATCCCGGTGACGAGGCCGTCCTCACCCGCCACGACGTGCAGATAGTGCGCGGCAATCGGCGAAGCGGCACCCGGAGGGGCCCAGTGCGCCTGCTCCTCGGACACATCCTGCATCGTGCCCTCCAGAAACTCGTGGGCGGTGCGAAGCTGCTCCCGAAGGAACGCGACCTTACTCATGGGCTTACCTCCTCGTCGCTCGGGGCGTGCGAAGGAAACTCCTCCGCACGTCAGGAAGGTGATCGGTTGCGACCGTTCTACTGTACTAGCTAACTTAGCCAGGATAGCGCTAGGAGAAAGCGATGTCTAGTCTGATAGAGCCCGCATAGCGAGCCGACGTCTGCCCAGGAAGATGAGATGCCCGCTAGCTCCGATGCAGGGGGCGGCGAACATTGAGGTCTACAAGAGGAGGAGTTGGGAGAACCCGCCTCATCGTTGAGACGAGCCTGTTCTAGATACGAAATACTTGGCGGGAGTGCATGGGAGTCGAACCCACCCGGGACGGGTCCACCGCCCCGCAACGGTTTTGAAGACCGCGAGGCCCACCGGGACCTTTCCACTCCCGCAAACTATAGCGTCGAAGGTGGGCGGCGATCTGTCAAGGCAGGGCGGACCGCCGCTCCTTAGTCGGGGAAGTTGTCGCTGATGTAGTGATCGGCGGCGATAGCGGCGGTCACGCCGTCCCCCACAGAGCTGGCCACCTGCCGGGCAGAGTTCTGCCGTATGTCGCCGGCGGCGAAGAGGCCGTCGAGCCCCGTCGCCATCCATTCATCGACCAGTACGTGCTTGCCGTTGTCCATCGCCACCAGCCCTTGCAGGAAGTCGGTATTGGGGTGCTGGCCGATGAAGATGAACAAGGCGGCGACGGATAGGGTGCTATCCTCACCGCTGACCCGGTTGTTGAGGCTGAGCGCGGTGACCTCGTTGTCACCCTGGACCTCGGTGACTATGGTGCTCCAGAGAAACTCCATCTTGGGGTTGGCGAAGGCCCTCTCCTGCAGGATACGGCCGGCCCTCAACTCATCGCGGCGATGTATCAGGGTGACCTTGGAAGCGAAGCGGGCGGCGAACATCGCCTCCTCAACAGCAGCGTCGCCGCCACCGACGACGGCGACCTCTTGTTCCTTGAAGAAGGCGGCGTCGCAGGTGGCGCAGTAGGAGACCCCTCGGCCGGTCAAACGCTCTTCGCCGGGAATCCCCAGCTTGTCGTAGTCGGCGCCACTGGTCACGATTACGGCCTTCGCCAGAAAGTCATCAGCTTGGGTGCGGACTAGCCACTGCTTCTCCTGGCGCTCCAGGCCATCCACCCCCACATACTCTGTCTCCATGCCATGGCTCTCGGCCTGCTTGTGCATATCCTGGCCCAGGTCGAAGCCGTTGACGGCGGAGATGCCGGGGTAGTTCTCCACTGCCTCCGTGAGAGCAATCTGGCCGCCGATGACGCCCTTTTCCAGGAGGACGGTTCGGTACCGGCCTCGTGCCGCGTACAGGCCGCAGGATAGTCCTGCCGGCCCGCCGCCGATGACGACGATGTCGTAATCCCTGGTGCTCATTATCGACTGTCTTAAGAGAGAGACTTATCCAGGGTGCGCTTCAGATCGCTCTTGGGGCGGAAGCCAATCACCTGGTCCACGGCCTCTCCCCCCTTGAACACGAGCAGCGTGGGAATGCTGCGGATGCCGTAGCGGGAGGCGGTTTCAATGTTATCGTCGGTGTTCAGCTTTACGAACTTCACCTTGCCATCGTACTCGCCGGCCAGCTCCTCAACCACGGGGGCCACCATGCGGCAGGGGCCGCACCAGGGCGCCCAGAAGTCGACGAGGACGGGCAGGTCGCTCTTGAGAACCTCGCTCTCGAAATCGGCGTCGGTCACCTCTTCGGGTTTGCTCATTCGTTCCTCCTTGGTAGTACCTGATCATTATACGTCACGATGACCGCTATTGACTCACTTGCTAAAGGGATGATAGCATACCCCATAGGGGTATGTCAATCAGGAGTTCACAATGACCGAAGAGCCAAAAACGGACGCCGATGCCATGCTGGCCCGCCTGCGCCGTATCGAAGGGCAGATCCGGGGCATCCACCGCATGCTGGCCGAGGGCCGCATGTGCGAGGACGTCCTGACGCAGCTAATGGCCGTCCGCAGCGGGCTTGACCAAGTAGGACTGCTTGTCATGGACCACCACATAGAGGAGTGCCTCCTCTCCGGTCTACCGTCAGACACAGGGCTACGTAACCTCCAGCAGACGTTGCGGCTGTGGCTGCGCTTCGGCGGTCCCGTCCCTCCCAGCCAGTAGCGGCCCTTCTCGGACGCCTGGAGGCGATTGGCCATCTGCTCGTCGCGCAGGTCGGCTAGGCCTGCCTACGCCCTCACCCGCGCCGGGGCCATCTCCCGAATAGCCTCCAACATCCCGGACCGAGCAGCCTCCCGCGCTATCCGCAGAGCACTGGAGACGGCCCGGGCGTCGCTCCGCCCGTGGCCGATAAACACCAGCCCATTCACCCCCAGCAGCGGCCCCGCACCGTACTCCCGGTAGTCCATCTTCCTGCGCACGCCGCTGAAGGCAGGCATCAGGAGGGCGCCCGCGACAGTATACCAGGGCCGGCTCTTGATGGCGCCCCGCAACTGGGTCATGATGAACTCCGCCATCCCCTCCATAGTCTTGACCACAACGTTGCCGGTGAAGCCGTCGGTGACGATGACTTCGGCGGCGCCGGCGGTGATCTCCCCTCCCTCCAGGTTGCCGATGAAGTTGAGTCCGCTCGCGGCCAAGAGCGGGTACGCCTCCTGGGCCAGGGCGTTGCCCTTCGCCTCCTCCTCGCCGATGTTCAGGAGGGCCACCCGTGGCCGCTCCACCTTCCAGACCCGCTCCATGTAAGCGGAGGCCATCTGGGCGAACTGCAGCAGGTAGGCCGGCTTGCAATCGGCGTTGGCGCCCACGTCCAGGAGGACGACCAGCTTCCCGGCGAGGGGCATGAGGGCCACCAGGGACGGCCGCTCTATCCCCCTGATGCGGCCCAGGTACATGATCGCCCCGGCCATGATAGCCCCCGTGTTGCCGGCGGAGACGAAGGCGTCGGCCTCCCCCTGCTTGACCAGGCGCAGGCCGACGACGATGGAGGAGCCTTTCTTCTGCCGCGCCGCCTGGGCCGGGTGCTCCTCCATCTCGATGACCTCCGGGGCGGGGACGACGGTGATGGTGTCCGGCTTCGGCCCCTGCCGGGCCAGGCAGGCCGCTATGGACTCCGGCCGGCCCACCAGGGCCACGCGCACCCCCAGGTCGCGGGCAGCCATTACGGCGCCCTTCACGATCTCTGTGGGGGCGTGGTCGCCGCCCATGGCGTCCAGGGCTATGAGTGGGTTATCGGCAGTCATGCCCCCATCCAATCGCTCATCGGCTTGAACCTGCACCGCGCTCATTCGCCACCCTCGAACTCCTTCCGCATGCGGCGGCGGAGGCCGGAGTCCGTCAGCACGTCCACGGCGGTCATGGCCAGCGCCTTGGCCGAGTCCAGGAGCCCTTCATGGCCGGCCTCGCTGGCCGCCATCTCGCGGAACCCCTCGGTGTGGATGGGGATATCGGCCGGGGCCACGGCGATCGTCGGATGGATGGCGGGGACGATGGCGCTGACGTTGCCCATGTCCGTCGAACCCATGACACGGCGCTCGCCCGGCTCCAGGACCGGACGGCCCAGGGCCTCGAGGTTCGACCGGTAGGCCTGGGCCAGGGCGTGGTTGGTGCGCATCGCCTTATAGCGAGACTCCTCGCCCCAGCGGTACTCCAGCCGACAGCCTGTCGCCTCGGCAGCCCCCTGGAAGCAGGCCAATACCTTGGATTTCAGCTCCTCGTCCAGATACTGGTCGTCCTCGGCCCGGATGAGGAGGCTGGCCGCCGTGTGGTGGGGGATGACGTTCACCGCCTGGCCGCCATCGGTGATGATGCCGTGGACGCGGGCCGAGTCGCGGAGCTGCTGCCGCAGCAAGCCGATGTTGGCGAAGGCGGCGATCATGGCGTCCAGGGCGTTGACGCCGGCCTCCGGGCGGGCAGCGGCGTGGGAGGCCTTGCCGTGGAACTCGATCTCCAGCTCTAGGCAGGCCAGGGCGCTGCTCACAGCCACGTCGCGGTTACCGGGATGGGCCAGCATCGCGCAGTCAAGGTCGGCGAAGGCGCCGCGGGCAGCCATGTACACCTTCCCACCGGCGGCCTCCTCGGCGGGGGTGCCGATGACCAGCACCGTGCCGCCGGTCTCGCCGACGACGGAGTTGAGGGCCAGCCCAGCGGCCGTCGACGCGGTGCCGATGATGTTGTGGCCGCAGGCATGCCCCATGCCGGGGAGAGCATCGTACTCGGCCAGGAAAGCGACGCGGGGGCCGCCGGAGCCGCAGACGGCGCGAAAGGCGGTACCGATCTGGCAGATTCCCCGCTCCACAGTGAAGCCGTCCGCCTCCAGGTAGTCGCTGAGCCAGGCAGCGGCCTTCTCCTCCCGAAAGGCTATCTCCGGGTTAGCGTGCAGCCGGAGCGAGAGGTCGATGAGCTCCTGGCGGCGGCGATCGACTTCCGCGATGATCCTCTGCTTAAGCTTTGCGCGATCCGGCATCTCGTGACTCTGTTCAGGATTCTAAGCCCGAATCCACCGAAGGACGGCCTTGGGGACAGTCCTTGAAGAAGCCATCGGGTGCTCCTCTGAATCTGGGATAATGGTTTTGGAACAGAAACCAGCCCGGAAACAAGGAGCACCCAATAGATGCTACCACAGAACAAACCCGACCGTATCCGCATCCTCTTTGACGACCATCGCCTGGTGGCCAATGCCGGCCTGCTCCTGCCAGCCACCCTAGCCCGGCACCTGGGCCTGCGGGAACTCGTCGACCATCACCTTGACCTCGGCGGAGCGCCGGGACGGGCGAACACTGGGGACAAGATGCTGACGCTGGTCGCTTCCGCGCTGGCAGGCGGCGACTGCATCGACGACGCCGATGCGCTGCGCGCTGGTGGGACGGTCGGTGTTCTAGGCTGCGTGGTCAAGGCGCCATCCACCCTGGGGACCTTCCTGCGCAGCTTCCGGTGGGGGCATGTCCGTCAACTCGACCGCGTGAGCCGCCAGTTGTTGGCCCGGGCCTGGGCCGCTGGGGCCGGACCCGGCGACTCGCCCCTGACCATCGACCTGGACTCGACCATCTGCGAAACCTATGGACTGGCCAAGGAGGGAGCGCGCCACCACGGCTATACCGGCGCCCGCGGCTATCACCCGCTGCTGGCCATTGCCGCCGGCACCGGCGAGGTGCTGATGTCCCGGCTGCGCGAGGGCCGGGCCAACACCGCCCGTGGCGCCGCCCACTTCCTGCGTGAGACGGTGGGGCGGGTGCGCTACGGCGGGGCCAGGGGACAACTCACGGTGCGGGCCGACAGCGGCTTCTACGCCCACACTGTCGTTGCCGCCTGCCGGGAAATGGATGTCCGCTTCTCTATCACCATCCGCCAGCGCGCCAGCCTGCGGGACCTGATCGAGGCGATACCAGAGGAGGACTGGACTCCCATTCCCTACTGGATGGACGGCGCCGCCGATGTCGCCGAGACGACTTACACCCCGTTCCAGACCAAGCCGGACGCCGCGCCGGTGCGGCTCATTGTCCGGCGGGTGAAGCCGATGCCCGGTTCCCAGCTCGCCCTCTTCGCCAGATACAGCTATCACGCCTTCATCACCGACCGCGATGGGGAGACGCTGGAACTGGAGGCCGATCATCGCCGCCACGCCGAGGTCGAGAACGCCATACGCGACCTCAAGTACGGCGTCGGGCTGAACCACATGCCGTCGGGGCGCTTCGCCGCCAACGGCGCCTGGCTGGCGGTCCAGGTGATGGCGCATAACCTGGCCCGCTGGACAGCCCGCATCGGCCTGGGTCAGCAGATCGTGACCACCAAGACCCTCAGGCGGCGGGTCTTCGCTCTCGTGGGACGGATCACCCGCTCGGCGCGCCGCCTCACTTTGCATCTCCCCCGGCGCTGGCCTTGAGAAACCCAGTTCAGTCGCGCCTTGGCCCGGCTGCAAGCCATTCCATTCCCGGCCTGACGGCCAGCCTGCAACTGACCCAACGTCCCCGCAATCTCGCGCCACCCCGGTCGCGAGAGTCCCCTGCTGCGTATCCTCTCGCCATCCCGCGCATCGCAACTCCCGCATAGGGCCTTAGGGGCCCTGTGCGGCGACTGAAGACCGTCCGCCGGCCTCCCATCTACCCCAAGACCCCAGGCCATCTCCCCTGTAGCTCCCTCACCCACCCCCTTCCGCTGTCCTCACGCCGTCCATCCGTGTCCTTCGGTGGATTCGGGCTAAGGCGAAGAGAGGACGGAGACAAGGAACCGCCGACGATCGCCGACGCCATCTGTTCTCCACCCTTCCCGCTACACTCTACTCGCTTACCGGGATGGAGCGAAGCGCTTTACCCGTGCGGCGCCTGATCTCCGCCTCCCTGCCGAGGGCAGCGTCAGGGCCGCCGTAGGCTTGACAGTGGTGGCCGCCGAAAGATACCATCGGTTCAACTGAATAGGGCGCACACTCTTATCCAGAGCGGTGGAGGGAACGGCCCAACGAAGCCCGGCAACCGGCCGGGAGTGTCCGGGATAGAGCCAAGGTTCGGAACCGGATCGCCCCGGGGCACTCCCGAGCAACGGTGCCAAATCCGGCCCCGCGGTATCGGGGACAGATGAGAGTGGTAGGTTGAACGCTTCTCCTCCGCCGGAGGAGTCTTTTTTTGCTCGGAGTCAAGACCGACACCCTCCTCCCCATCGAATGGCTGCCGGAAGGCAAGGTCCGCTTCATAGATCAGACTCGGCTCCCCCAAGAGGAGGCGTGGCTGGAGACGGACGACTACCGGGAGGTGGCTGAGGCGATCCGAGAGCTGCGGGTGCGCGGCGCACCCCTCATCGGCATCTCTGCCGCCTACGGCCTCGCCCTGGCCGCGCTCTCCATCCCAGGGAACGAACCCACCCGCTTCCTCCCCCGGCTTAAGGAGGCCGCCGCCGACCTGGCCGCCACTCGACCCACGGCCGTGAACCTGGCCTGGGCCCTGGACCGACTGCTGGCGAAAGCCGGAGGGGCCGCCGACGTTGAGGCGACCCGTCGGGCCCTCGTGGAGGAGGCCCGCCGCATCCACGAGGAGGACATCGCGGCCAACCGTCGAATCGGAAACCACGGATCGACGCTGCTGCCGCAAAGCGTCACCCTGCTCACCCACTGCAACGCCGGCTCACTGGCCACCGGCGGCTACGGAACCGCCCTGGGCGTGGTGCGTTCCGCTCGGGAGACCGGAAAGCTGCGTCACGTCTACGCCACGGAGACCCGCCCGCTCCTCCAGGGCGCCCGTCTGACCGCCTGGGAGCTGTCGCGGGATGGTATCCCTTTCACCCTCATCGTGGACAGCGCCGCCGGCTCTCTCCTACTGCGAGGCCAGGTTGGGGCTGTCGTTGTGGGGGCCGACCGCATCACTGCCAACGGCGATGTGGCTAACAAGATCGGTACCTACGCCCTGGCCGTGCTGGCCCGGGAGAACGGTGTGCCGTTCTACGTGGCGGCGCCCACCAGCACCATCGACTTCTCCCTGGCCAGCGGCGAATCGATACCTATCGAGGAGCGATCCGGGCAAGAGGTCAGTTCCTTCAGAGGCAGCGACCTGGCACCGGCGGGCGTCACGGCGGCCAATCCAGCCTTCGATGTGACCCCCCACCGTTACGTCGCCGCCATCATCACCGAGAACGGCGCGGCGCGGGAGCCGTACGAACAGTCGCTATCGACCCTGTGCCGGGCGGGGGCGAACCCCGGTGCCTGAAGCACGGGTCGGCGTCATCGGCGGCAGCGGCTTCTACCGCATGCCGGGCCTCCGCGACGTGGAGGAGGTGCGGCTGGACACGCCATTTGGGGCGCCCAGCGACGCCATCGCCATCGGCACGCTGGACGGGCAGCGAATCGCCTTTCTGCCCCGACATGGCGTGGGCCATCGCCTCCTCCCCTCGGAGCTGCCGGCGCGGGCCAACATCTATGCCCTCAAGCTCCTGGGCGTGGAGCGAATCATCGGGGTCAGCGCCGTGGGCAGCCTGCGAGAGGATATCGAGCCGCTGAATATGGTTACGCCGGATCAGCTCATCGACCGCACCCGGGGCCGGCCCTCCACCTTCTTCGGCCAGGGTCTGGTGGCTCACGTCGCCTTTGCCAATCCGTTCTGCCCCGTCCTCAGCGATGCCCTGACGGACGCGGCGCGGGAGGCCGGTGCCACCGTCCACGACGGCGGCACCTACGTGGTCATCGATGGGCCCTCCTTCTCCACCCGTACCGAATCGCACCTCTACCGCACCTGGGGGGCCGACGTTATCGGCATGACAGCCTTGCCCGAGGCGAAGCTGGCCCGCGAGGCTGAGATCTGCTACGCCACCCTCGCCTCCGCCACCGACTACGATTGCTGGCACGAGGAGCACGCCGCCGTGACGGCGGCGATGATAGTGAAGAATCTTCAGAAGAACGTAGAGGTATCGCAGCGAGCGGTTCGCCTGGCCCTAGGGCATCTCCCCTCGATCCGGGAATGCCCCTGCGCCAGCGCCCTTAGGAACGCTCTGGTGACCCCTATGGAGCTGGTGCCGGCGGGGACCAAAGAGCGGCTAGAGCCCCTGATCGGCGGCTACGTCAGGGCACAGGTGGGAGAAGAGTGATGGTGGATACCACCATCCATCGTGACCGCCGGGCCACCCGCTCCACCTACGCCGTGCAGCGGCTGACGGAGCCCGATGAGCTCCGCGCCCTGCTGACGCCGGAGCGCGCCTACGCCGCCTACGCCCTGGCCCAGTTGGAGCCCGGCCTGTTCGAGCTGAGCGACTGGTACACGGCAATGGGGCCGGGAGGTCGCGCCCCTTCGACAGGCTCAGGGCAAGCTCTGGTCGTGCACTCCCGTGGAGGGCTGGGCCCGGCCCTGTTCACCCTGGGCGACCCGCAGGCGCTGCACGCCGTCCTAAGCCTGCACCCGGGACCCCGCTTCACCTTCGGCAGCCTGCGACCGGAGCACCGCCCGGCGGTGGAGCGGTACTTCATCCTCACCCGAGGAGCGACGATGCTGCGCATGTCCGTCGCCCTGGATTCGTTCGCACCAGCGACCGGAGAGGCCGTGAGGCTGCGAGGCAGCGACATTGCCCGCATCAACCGCCTTTACTCGACCGAGGGCGGCGCCACAACCTACAGCCCGCGCCACATCGAGGATGGTGTATACTACGGCGTCTTGGAGGACGGTACGCTGGCGTCCATTGCGGGCACCCACGTGCTCTCGCGGGCGGAGAGGCTGGCAGTGGTGGGCAACGTATTCACGCATCCCCGCTTCCGGGGACGCGGTCTGGCCACTATCGCCACCGGCGCCGTGACCCAGGCTCTGCTCCCGGAATGTCCTCTAGTGACCCTCACGGTGGAGGCGGAGAACAGCCCGGCCGTGCGGGTCTACCGGCGTCTGGGTTACCGCCAGGAGTGCACCATGCACGAGACGCCCCTGATCCGCAGGGAGCCGCTGGGCGTGTCCAGCCTGACCCGACGGCTCATCGCCGGCTGGCGGGGCCGCCGCGAAGGGATGGAGACGGTAGTAAGATGACCTCGGTCTGCCTGCGAGCTAAGTTGAACACTGAAGTGAGGAGCGATAATGGTCAAGCCAGCCATTGAGCATGACGTGAAGGACCTGGGTCTGGCCGAGGAAGGGGTCAAGCGCATCCAGTGGGCGGCGCGGGAGATGCCGGTCGTCCGCCTGATCCGGGAGCGGTTCGCCCGCGAGCGGCCTCTGGAGGGGCTGCGCGTCGCCGCCTGCCTGCACGTGACCACGGAGACGGCCAACCTGATTCTGGCCCTCAGGGACGGCGGCGCTCAGCTGGTCCTCTGCGCCAGCAACCCGCTCTCTACCCATGACAGCGTGGCCGCCGCCCTGGTGGCCGCCCACGGCATACCCGTCTTCTCCATCCGGGGAGAGGACGACGCCACCTACTATCGCCATATATACGCCGCCCTGAAGCAGCACCCCCAGATCACCCTGGACGACGGGGCAGACCTGGTAGCCACCCTCCACAAGGAGCGGCAGGAACTCCTGCCGGACGTCATAGGCGGGTCGGAGGAGACGACGACGGGGGTCAACCGCCTGCGGGCCATGGCCCGCGACGGGGCCCTAGCCTACGCCATCGTCGCCGTGAACGACGCCGACACCAAGCACCTGTTCGACAACCGCTACGGCACCGGCCAGAGCACCCTCGATGGGATCATCCGCTCGACCAACGTCCTGCTGGCGGGCAAGACAGTGGTCTTGGCCGGCTACGGCTGGTGCGGGCGAGGGGTGGCGATGCGGGCCAGCGGCCTGGGCGCCAACGTCATCGTCGTCGAAGTCGAGCCGGTACGGGCCCTGGAGGCGGCCATGGACGGCCACCGGGTGATGCCGATGCTGGAAGCGGCGCGCCTGGGCGACCTCTTCATCACGCTCACCGGCGACATCAACGCCCTCGACCGCCATCACTTCGAGGCGATGAAGGAGGGAGCGATCCTGGCCAACAGCGGCCACTTCAACGTGGAGATCAATATCAAGGCCCTGGCAGAGATGAGCGAGTCCAGGCAGGTCATCCGCCAGCATGTGGAGGAGTACCGCCTCATGGATGGACGCCGACTGTACCTCCTGGCGGAGGGCCGGCTCATCAACCTGGCCGCCGCCGAGGGGCACCCCGCCAGCGTCATGGACATGAGCTTCGCCAATCAGGCCCTGACGGTGGAGTACCTGGCCACCCGCGACCAGCGACTGCCCCCGGACGTGTATGATGTGCCCAAGGAGATCGACCAGGAGGTGGCGCGGCTGAAGCTCGCCTCCATGGGCATCACCATCGATGCGCTGACGGAGGAACAGCGGAAGTACCTATCATCCTGGGAATCGGGAACCTAAAAGGAGAGCAGGCCCATGACGATGACCTTCATGTCCAGCCCCTCGCTACTGATGACCTCGGAATCGGTCACCGAAGGGCACCCGGACAAGCTGTGCGACCAGATCGCCGACGCCATCCTGGACGAGATCATAGCGCACGACCCGGAGGCCCACGTGGCCTGTGAGGTGACCACCACCACCGGCCTCGTCGCCATCCTGGGCGAGATATCCACGCATCACCATGTGGACTACACGGCCATCGCCCGGGAGGTGATCCGGGACGTGGGCTACACCAAGCCGGAGTACGGCTTCAGCGCCGACTCCTGCGGCGTCGTCGTCTCCATCAAGGAGCAGTCCAGGGAGATCGCCGCCGCGGTCGGTGAGGACGAAGGGGCGGGCGACCAGGGGATTATGATCGGTTTCGCCTGCAACGAGACGGAGGAGATGATGCCTCTGCCTATCAGCCTGTCCCACCGCCTCTGCCAGCGACTGGCTCAATGCCGCAAGGAGGAGATCCTCCCCTACCTGCGGCCCGATGGCAAGTCCCAGGTGACGGTGGAGTATTCCTTCGGAGTGCCCAAGCGGGTTCAGTCTGTGGTCATCGCCGCCCAGCACGACCCGGATGTCGCCGGGAAACGGCTCTGGGACGAGTTGGTGGAGCAGGTCATCAGGCCGGTTCTGGGCCACTGGATCGACGAGCGGACGGACATCCACGTGAACCGCAGCGGCTCCTTCATCCTGGGCGGCCCGGCGGCGGACACCGGCCTCTCCGGCCGCAAGAACATCGTCGATACGTACGGCGCGGTGGGTCGCCACGGCGGCGGCTCCTACTCCGGCAAGGACCCCTCTAAGGTGGACCGCTCGGCCTCCTACGCTGCCCGCTGGGTGGCCAAGAACCTGGTGGCCGCCGGCCTGGCCGACAGAGTGGAGGTAGAGCTCTCCTACGCCATCGGCCATCCCCAACCCGTCGGCGTCTCCGTGGAGACGTTCGGCACCCATAAGACCGACCACGGCGGCATCCTGGAGCTAGTCAAACAGCACTTTGATCTGAGCCCCAGGGCGATCATCCGCGACCTAAGACTGCGGCGGCCAATCTACCGGCCCACGTCCTCCTACGGACACTTCGGCCGGCTGGATATAGACGCTCCCTGGGAGGACACCGATAAGGCGGAGGAGCTGCGCTGGGCCGCGGGCCGGCTGGCCGAGGAAGCGCGGCGGGCGTAGCCTGCCGAACCGCGAGCAGGCGTCGATAGCCAAGACGATGTACGCACTAGTAATCGCTGGCGGCGAAGGGGAGCGGCTTCGGCCCCTCACTGACGAGCAGCCCAAGCCGATGATCCCGGTGGCCGGCCGCCCCATTCTGGAGCACACGATCAACTGGCTGCGCCGCGAAGGTGTGAGCGATGTCATCCTGTTGTGCGGCTACAAGGCGGAGATCGTCCGGGAGCACTTCGGCGACGGCTCGCGCTTCGGGCTACGAGTCCACTACTCGCTGGAGGATGAGCCCCTGGGCCGGGGCGGCGCCCTGCGCCTGGGGTACAGTCCGGTGCCGCCAGAGGAGACGACCGTCGTGGCCCTGAACGGCGACATCCTGACCAACCAGCCGCTATCCCCGCTGCTTGGCTACCACGAGCGCAAGAAGGCCGCCGCCACCGTCATGCTCACGCCACTGCGCAGCCCCTACGGCATCGCCAGCCTGGACCGCAGCGGCCGCATCGTCGCCTTCGCGGAGAAGCCGCTGCTGCCGCACTGGATAAACGCCGGCGTCTACGTGCTATCGCCGGAGTTCTTCCGCCATCTGCCCCTGAAGGGCGACCACGAGGACACCGCCTTCCCCCTTCTCTCCGACGAGGGCAAGCTGTTCGGTTACAGGAGCAAGGCGTACTGGCGTTCGATAGACAGCTTCAAGGACCTGAAGGAAGCGGAGCGGGAGCTGACGGAGCTGGCTCTCGCTTAAGCCGATGATGGATCGCGCCGCCGGATTAAGCGAGAGCCCCATCCGCTTCGGCACGGACGGCTGGCGCGCCATCATCGGCGACGAGTTCACATTCGAAAACGTGCGCACCTGCGCCCAGGCGACCGCCCTCTACATCCGGGAGACGGGCCTGGCCTCATCCGGCATCGTGGTGGGGTACGACACGCGCTTCGCCTCGCCGGAGTTCGCCGCCGCCGTGGCGGAGGTGATGGCGGCCAACGACATCCCCGTCTATCTGTGCGACCGGGCGGCCCCCACCCCGGTGGTGGGATACGCCATCCTCACCCAGAAGGCGGCGGGCTCAGTGGTGATCACCTCCAGCCACAACCCGGCCATCTACTCCGGCTTCAAGGTGCGCACCGAGTACGCCGGCGCGGCGCCGCCCCCGGTCCTCGACCGCATCGAGGCTCTGATCCCGCAGGCCCTCTCTCAAGGCGTGGCGCGAATTCCCCTGGCTGACGCCCAAGGCCGGAACCTCGTGCGCATGTTCGACCCGCGACCAGCATATCTCGCCCACCTCTCGGAGCTGGTCGACCTCGACGGGCTGCGCGCCGCCGACCTGCGGGTGCTGGTCGATCCGATGTACGGCGCGGGCGCGGGCTACCTGCGGGAGCTGCTGTCCGGGGGGAAGACAAAGGTATGGGAGATTCGGGCTGCCCACAACCCTTTGTTCCCGGGGATGCACAACCCGGAGCCCATCCCCCGCAATCTGGCCGCCACCCGTCGTGCTGTCCGCCGTCACGGCGCCCAGGTCGGGCTGATCACCGACGGCGACGCCGACCGCATCGGCGTCGTGGATGGCCAGGGGCGGTTCGTGAACCAGCTCCAGACCTTCGCCCTCCTGGCCTATCATCTACTGGAGATGCGCGGCCTGCGGGGGCCCATCGTCAAGTCCGTGACCACCACCAGCATGGTCAGCCGCCTGGGCGAGCTATACGACGTTCCCGTCTTCGAGACGGGTGTCGGCTTCAAGTACCTCGGCCCCAAGATGCGGGAGACCGACGCCCTCATCGCCGGCGAGGAGTCCGGCGGTTTCGCCTTCCGCGGCCACCTTCCGGAACGGGACGGCATCCTCTCCGCTCTCTACCTGCTGGAGCTGATGGCCGGCCGCGGCAAGGAGCCCCAGGGGCTCATTGAGGAGCTGTTCGAAAAGGTGGGAGCCCACTACTACGACCGCATAGACACCGTCATGGAGAAGGGCGAGCGCGCCCGGGTTCAGGAGAGGCTCGAGGGGCTGGAGCCCACGCGCATCGCCGGCCTCGAAGTCACCGGGTACGACCGCACGGACGGGCTGCGGTTTCTGTTGGAGGACGGGGCTTGGGCCCTCATTCGGCTGTCCGGCACGGAGCCCTTGATGCGCGTCTACACGGAAGTGCGGCGAGAGGAGCAGGTGCGACCAGTGCTGGCCGCCTGCCGCGAGATAGCGAGGGTGTAACGGCGGAGATCCTGGACGACTTCCAAGCGCAGAGGAAGCTGGACCCGCAGGGGATGCGGGAGGCGATCAAGGGGCTGCCGCAGCAGTGCCGACAGGCCTGGGAAGCGGCCCGATCCCTGACACTGCCGCCAGACTACTCGCAGATCGACCGCGTCGTGGTGCTGGGAATGGGGAGCTCAGCCATCGGCGGGGAGATGCTGCGGGCCCTCCTGCAACGGGAGGGCACGATGCCGGTGCTCAACGCCCGCCAGTATGAGCTCCCCCCATACGTGGACGAACGCAGTCTGGTCATCGCCTCCAGCTTCAGCGGAAACACGGAAGAGACCCTCTCCGCCTTCGACCAGGCCCTGACGAAGCCGGCCAAGAAGCTCGTGGTGACCGGCGGCGGCCAACTCCTGGCCACGGCCCGCGCCAACGGCGTGCCCGTCTTCACTTACGAGTTCCGGGGACAGCCGCGGGCGGCCCTGGGCTGGAGCTTCATGCCCCTGCTGACCGTCGTCCACAGTCTCGGCCTGATGCCGGGCCTGGAGCGCGATGTGGAGGAGGCCCTGGCCGTGATGGAGGAGCGCCAGGAGCGGATCGGCGAGGAGGTGCCAGCGGCCGGCAACCAGGCCAAGCAGATCGCCCAGCGGCTGCACGGCAAGCTGCCCGTCATCTACGGCGCCGGGCCTCTGACAGCGGCGGCCCACCGCTGGAAGTCCCAGCTTAACGAGAACAGCAAGGTGTGGAGCTTCTACGAGGAGCTGCCGGAGGCGAACCATAACGCCATCCTCGGCTACGAGCTGCCCCAGGCGACCGCCAGCAGCACCGCCGCTGTCTTCCTGCAGTCCAACCTCATACACCCTCGAGTGAGGCTGCGGTATGAGTTCACGCAGCGGATGCTGGAGAAGGCGGGCGTAGAGACGCTGGTCGTGGAGGGAGGGGGCCAGAGCGCCCTGGCTCAGATCCTATCGACCGTCCTGCTAGGGGACTACGTGAGCTACTACCTGGCGCTGCTTAACGGCGTCGATCCGTCCGTCACGACGGCCATCGATAACCTTAAGGCCTGGCTGGCCCAGCAGGGCTAGCCGACAGGCCCGCTAGCGCTTGGTGTACTGGGGCGCCTTGCGGGCCCGCTTCAGGCCGTACTTCTTGCGCTCTTTCACGCGCGGGTCGCGGGTCAGAAAGCCGGCCCGGCGCAGGGCAGGCCTGTGCCGCTCGTCAAAGGCTACCAGGGCACGGGCGATGCCGTGGGTCAGGGCATCGGCCCAGGCGCTGATGCCGCCGCCCACCACCTTCGCCTGTACGTTAAAGGTACCGGCTAGGCCAGCCTCCTGTAGAGGCGCCTGTATCCGGCTCCGGTGCAGGGGACGGGTGAACAGATCCAGGAAGGGCTTACCGTTGACCATTATCGCACCCTGGCCGGAGTACAGCCGTACCCGGGCCACCGCCGTCTTCCGCCTACCGGTGCCGTAGTAGTACTGCCCGGTCTGAGGGACCGGGGCATCTTTGGTTTGCTCTTGAGTCATGACGACTGCTCCGTTTCAGGCGCGGCCTTGACGGCCGTCTCTCCGGCCCGCCGGTCCTGTCGCTTGCGGGAGGCGTTGACCTGGGCCTCGTGCGGGTGGTCCGGCCCAGCGTAGACCTTCATGTGTCGCAACAGCGCTCGGCTCAGCCGGTTGCGGGGGAGCATCCCCCGCACGGCAAGCTCAAAGACGCGGCCCGGGCGACGGGCCAGAAGGTCCTTGAGAACGGTCTCCTTGATCCCTCCCATATAGCCGGTGTGGCGGTAGTATATCTTGTCGGTCAGCTTCTTGCCGGTGACCCTGACCTTCTCCGCGTTCACCACCACCACGAAATCGCCCATGTCCAGGTGCGGCGAATACGTGGGCTTGTGCTTGCCCATGAGGAGACCGGCCACCCGGCTGGCCAGACGGCCCAAGGTCTGGCCCGTGGCATCGATTACGTGCCAGCCCTTATCGATCTCTTTCGCCTTCAGGCTATATGTCTTCGTCTGTTTCATCGTCGAACATCCCGTTCTCGTAACGAACCTTCATCAGGCATAGCCCCCGCGCCGGTGCCGCAACGCTGGCCGCACCGGGCCGCGCTTCCCGCAGAAGCGCCTCGAACTGGGAGGCTGTGCGTTTGCCCAGCCCTACCTCTGCCAGAGCGCCCACCAGACGCCTCACCATCTGCGGCAAGAATGCGTTGGCCTCGATGTCGAAGCCGGTCAACCCCTTCGCACATCCGAGGCGGGCGGAGATGACCACCCGCTCCGTGCGCCTTCGCCTGGCCTCTGAGGGCCTGGTGAAGGCCGCGAAGTCGTGCCGGCCTGAGAGGAAGCCTGCCGCCCTGATCATGGCCTCCAGGTTCAGAGGCTGGCCCAGGTGCCAGACCAGACGCCGGCGCAGAGCCGATCGCTGGCTCGCCGTCCGGATGGTGTAGCGGTACCAACGGCTCGACGCCTGTCGACGGGGATCGAACGTCAGCGCCGTCTCCACCGCCGCCCGGACGGAGACATCTTCCGGCAGGAGGGCGTTGAGCCCCCGCGCAAAGGTATCCGGCGAGTGCCTGCTGGCGGTCACGAAGGAGGCTACCTGCCCCCTGGCGTGCACACCGGCGTCGGTACGGCCGGCCAGGGCTATCCTTATAGGTTCGTCTGTTAAACTGCTCAGGGCCCGCTCCAGCGAGTCCTGTATCGTCGGCGCGTTCTTCTGGTACTGGGAGCCTCCGTAGGCTGTCCCCTCGTACTCGACGAGGAGGGCCAGCCGACGAACGGGCTCGTCCCGCTGCATTCCCGGTCCGGGCCCGAAAGCCAGCCGGCTCTGGGACCTAGGCCCCCTCCTGAATTAGCTCTACCTGGGCCATGCGCGCTCCATCGCCCTGGCGGGGGCCCAGCTTTACTATACGGCTGTAGCCGCCCGGGCGATCAGCATAGCGGATGGCCAGATCGTCAAATAGCTTCTGCACGACCCTCTTATCGTAGACGTAGCCCAGGGCCTGCCGCCGCGAATGAAGGCTGCCTCTCTTTCCCAGGGTGATAACCTTCTCCGCCAGACCGCGTATCTCCTTGGCCTTGGCCTCGGTTGTGATGATCCTTTCGTGCCGCAATAGGTCCGTAACCAGATTCCGGAACATGGCCAGACGGTGGTCCGTAGGGCGGCCCAGCTTGCGACCGCTAATGCGATGTGCCAAGACTAGCTTCCTTCCCCGTCAGCGGCAGCCTCTTCGCCGGTGAGTTCCCGGAGCTTTCGCTTCCAGTCCGGGATCTCCTCATCCCCCTCCTCGCCGCCGGCTGGGGGGGCAGCCTCCGCCGCCTTCGCCGCCTTCGTCTTCCGGGCGGACTTCTTGGCGGGGGCTGCCGCCGCGGGCTGGGCCGCCGCTTCGGGCTCGGCCGGAGGCTCCGGCTCCACCACGGGCGCCGCCGCTGGTGCCTCCTCGATAACGGGTGCCGCTTCCGTCTCCACGGGGCGGCGAGCCGCGATGGGAGTCTCCTCCTCGTCCAGGGGCGTGGCCTCCATCAGCTCCGGTTCACCCTGGTCGGCGGGGAGAAGCTCTAGCTCGTCCAGCCTGGCCCTGAGCTCGTCGTAAGACTTGCGGCCAAAGTTGCGCAGCGTCAGCAACTCCTCCTCGCTTTTCTCCAGCACCTGCCCTATGGTCATCAAGCCGCTGCGGCGAAGGCAGTTGTAGGCCCGCATGGAGAGATCTAGGTCCTCGATGGACATGTTGTACTTCTCCGGCGGCAAAGCAATACTAGCGCCGAGGCCGCGCTCCATCACCGGCAGTACCGGCCGTCCCATGGCCGAGAAGAGTTCGAACTGTGTCATCAGGATATCAGCGCTCTTGCTAACGCTTCCCACACCAGAGATAGTCCCGTCAGTCCAGACCTCCATGGTGAGCTTGTCATAGTTGGTGGCCTGACCGACGCGGGTGTGCTGCACCTTGTAGGTCACCTTGCGCACCGGCGAGAAGATGGCGTCGACCGGAATAACGCCGATCGGCAGGCCATCCGTATCGCCAGCGGGCGCATAGCCCTGCCCTATCTCAACGTTGAACTCCACGTGCAGACGGCTGTCGGTCGAGTCCAGGGAAGCCAGGTAGAGATCTGGATTCACGACCTCATAGTTCTCCGGGACCCGGATGTCCGCGGCGGTGATCGGGCCCTCGCGGCCGCTTACGTCCAGAATGAGGGTTCCGGGCCGGTCAGACAGGGCACGGAGACGCAGCTCCTTCACGTTGAGAATGAACTCTATGCTGTCCTCTTTGACATGGGGGATAGTGGAGAACTCATGCTGCACATCGTCGATCCGCACTGAGGTGACGGCCGCGCCCGGAAGCGAGCTGAGAAGCGCCCGCCGGAGAGAGTTCCCCATGGTAATGCCGAAACCCGGGGGCAAAGGTGCCGCCACTATGCGCACGTAGTCTTCGGCCGACTCCTCGATCTCGATCTGCGGATCGGCCAGTGGCTCAAGCTGCTCGGCCGGGTAGGACCCAACCCCTTGGTATACCGTAGGTTCTAACATCTGCATCCTACCGTGAGTAGTATTCTACGATGGTGGCCGGGTTGAACTGGGCGCCTATCTCATCCATCTCCGGCAAAGCCAGTACGCGTCCGCTCATCTCTCCGACGTCCAAACTGAGCCAGGCGGGAACGGTCTTGCCACCCACCTGCTCTTTCACCAACTTGAAGTACTCCGAGTTGCTGCCACGCTGCGTCCAGGTGACCACATCGCCGATCTTGAGGACGTGAGAAGGGATGGCGGCCTTGCGACCGTTGACGGCGATGTGACCGTGCAGGGCCACCTGCCGCGCCTGACTCCGCGAATCAGCGAAGCCCAGACGGTACACGACGCTGTCCAACCGCAGCTCCAGGGTGTGCAGTAGCGTTTCAGCGGTGACACCGTGGCGCCTCACCGCCTCCTCATAGTAGCGCCGGAACTGACGTTCCAGCACCCCGTAGACCGCGCGAGCCTTCTGCTTCTCACGCAGTTGCAGGCCTCGGTCAGAGACCCGGCGACGGCGCAGAGGGCGCTGGCCTGGAGCGAAGGGCCGGCGCTCAAAGGAGCATTTGGGCGTAAAGCACTTATCCCCCTTCAAGAACAGCTTATCGCCCAGGCGGCGACAGAGGCGGCAGACCGGACCAGTATTCCGAGCCATCTGCGTCTCCTCTATACTCGGCGCCGCTTCGGCGGGCGGCAGCCGTTGTGGGGGATAGGTGTGACATCCCGGATGCTTGTAACCTGCAACCCAGCGGCCTGTAGAGAGCGGATAGCAGCCTCCCGACCGCTGCCAGGCCCTTTTACCCGAACGTCCACCTGACGCAGACCGTGGTCCATAGCCTTGCGGGCCGCCGACTCGGCAGCCAGCCCAGCCGCGTAAGGAGTGCTTTTCCGGGAGCCTTTGAAGCCCGCCGTGCCAGCGGAGGCCCAGGACAGCACAGCGCCCTGAGGATCGGTCAGGGTGATGACAGTATTGTTGAAGGTGGACTGGACATAGGCGTGCCCCACGGGGACGTTCTTCTTCTCGCGCCTACGAGTGCGGGGTTTGCGTTCTGCCATAGAGACTCTTCCTTACTTCTTCAATACGGCCCGCCGCCGGCCGGCCACGGCGCGTCGCGGGCCCCGATTGGTACGGGCGTTGGTGTGAGTACGCTGACCCCGCGCCGGCAATCCGCGCCGGTGGCGGATGCCGCGATAGCTATTGATCTCGATGAGTCGCTGGATCTCTTGGCGAACCTGCCGGCGCAGCTCGCCCTCCACTGAGTAGTTCCGATCGATAAACTCACGGATGCGGGACACTTCATCGTCGGTCAACTCCCGCACCTTCGTCTCCTTCGCTACGTTCACACCCTCGCATATCTTGAGGGCGCTGGGCCGGCCAATGCCGTATATGTAGTAGAGCGACACCTCAAGCCGCTTGTCGCGAGGGATGTCAACGCCGGAGATACGAGCCATAGGACCCTCCTACCCTTGCCTCTGCTTGTGGCGGGGATTCGAGCAGATGATACGAACGACGCCTTTGCGACGCACGACCTTGCACTTCTCGCAGCGCCGCTTTACCGATGCCTGTACCTTCATGACTGTGTCTACCTAAAACGATAAGTGATCCTACCCCGGGCCAGGTCATACGGCGATAGCTCTACCAGGACTCGGTCCCCGGGAAGGATACGGATAAAGTGTATGCGAATCTTGCCGGAAGCATGAGCTAGAACTCGATGCCCATTTGCTAATTCTACACGAAACATGGCGTTGGGCAAATTCTCCTTCACAACCCCTTCTACTTCTATCGCTTCCTTTTTAGCCATAAGCTGCCTGCGGCCGATCACCTCCTGAGCGGCTGGCTCCGCCCTAATAAGATATTCTACGGTATTGTGAGCACCTCTGCCTCGCCGTCAGTGATGGCGATCGTGTGCTCGAAGTGGGCGGAGAGGCTGCCGTCCAGCGTCCGCACCGTCCAGTTGTCGGAGTCCCGCTTCGTGCGCCAATCGCCCATGTTCACCATGGGCTCGATGGCCAGCACCATCCCCGGCCGGAGCACTGGGCCCGAGTCCGCGCTGCCGTAGTTCGGCACCTGCGGCTCCTCGTGCATCTGCCGGCCCACGCCGTGACCCACATACTCCCGGACCACAGAGTAGTTCCGCCCCTCCGCAAAGCTCTGGACAGCCGCCCCTATCTCGCCCAGACGGGCCCCGCTGCGGGCGGCGGCGATCCCCCGGAAGAGCGCCTCTCGGGTGGTATCCAGAAGGCCCTGGGCCTCCGCGGAGACCTCATCGACAGCCACCGTCAGCGCCGAGTCGGCGACGAATCCCTTGTAGGTGCAGCCCAAATCTATGCTCACCAGGTCGCCACTACCGATCTCCCGATCGCCAGGGATGCCGTGAACGATCTCGTCGTTCACGGAGACGCACACGGTGGCCGGATAGCCCTGGTAGCCAAGGAACGTGGGCTCTACGGCCCGCTTCCGGAACTCCTCCCGCACGATCGCATCCAACTCCTTCACCACGAGGCCAGGGCGCACCCGGTCCACCAGGATCTGCAACGTCTCAGCCAGGATACGGCCGGCTTCTCTCATGATGGCTATCTCATCCCTAGATTTCAAGATGATGGGCATAGGCGACTATCGCGCCTCCACAGGGCAGAGCGCAGCCTTTAGCTGCTCGCCGACGGCGTCCATCTCCTGTTCCCCGTCAATCTCTACGAGCTTCCCTTGCTGGCGGTAATACTGGAGGAGCGGCTCCAGCTGCGTTAGGTTCACTTCCAGGCGTGTACGGACCACCTCGGGCCGGTCGTCCCCGCGCTGGTACAGCTGTCCCCCACAGTTGTCGCAGAGCCCCGCCACCTTGGGCGGACGGCTGCTCTCGTGATAGACCTCAGTACAGCCGCGGCAGTTCCAGCGCCCTCCCAGACGCCGCACCAGCTCGTCCGTGGAAACCTTTATGTAGGCGGTTTTGTCGATTGCCTTCTCCCACCGGCCCAGCGCTCCGTCCAGGGCCTGGGCCTGCTCCAGATTCCGCGGGAAGCCGTCCAGCATGCAGCCGCGGGCGCAGTCCGGTTGCGAGATGCGCTCCAGGAGCATGCCGATGGTGAGCTCGTCGGGCACTAACAGGCCACTCTCCACGTAGGGCTGCGCCTTCTTGCCCAGCTCTGTCTCCCGCCGGATATTCTCCCGGAAAAGGTCACCGGTCGTGATGTGCGCTAGCCCCATCGGCCCGGTCAGGCGGGCAGCCTGAGTTCCCTTGCCCGCCCCAGGCAAGCCCAGCAGGATCAAGTACAACTGGCTGTCTCCATCCCTACCGAATGAAGCCTTCGTACTGGCGCATCAGGAGCTGCGATTCGATCTGGCGCATCGTATCCAGCACCACGCCGACGACGATGATCATGCCGGCGCTGGTGATGCCGAAGGCAGCGGTGCCTCCTCGCGCGCTCAGCCCGCCGGTGCCGCCGATCACCTGAGAGAAGATGAAAGGGGCGATGGCCACCGACCCCAGGAAGAAGGCGCCTCCCCAGGTGATTCGCAGGAGCACCCGGTTGATGTACTCCTGGGTTGGCCGCCCGGGACGGATGCCGGGGACGAAGCCGCCCTGCCGCTGCAGGTTCTCCGCCAGGTTCTGTTGCTGAAAGACGACCATGGTGTAGAAGAAGGTGAACACTACGACCGTTATGAAGAGGAAGAGCCAGTACCAGGGGTTAGCCGGATCGAAGGCGCTCTGTACCCAATCCCCAACGCTGGCGATGAAGCCGCTGGAGCCGGGGCGGGCCAGAATCTGGCCTACGTACGCCGGAAAGATGATGATAGAGAAGGCAAAGATGAGCGGGATCATCCCCGTCGTGTTCACCTTCAGAGGGATGTGCGTCTGGCCCGACTGGCGATACATTCGGCCGGATCTGAAGACGCTGCGCGAGTACTGCACGGGGATGCGCCGCTGCCCCTCCTGGAAGAAAACGATGTAGGACACCAGCCCGATCATGAGCACCGCCAGAGCGATGGTGGCCGTGACCCCCTCGCCGGTGCCCGTGTACAAGCGGCCGCCGATCAATTGGGGGAGCCCGCCGATGATACCGGCGAAGATGATCAACGAGATGCCGTTGCCGATGCCCCGCTCGCTGATGAGCTCCCCCAGCCAGACCAGGAACATGGTGCCGGCGGTCATCGTGATGAGGATCGAAATCGTATTCAGGGAGTTGGCACCAGTCAGCTCGATACCGCTGATCCCACCCTGGCTCTGGATCAGGATGAGCTGGCCGTACCCCTGCACCAGGGCCATGGGCACCGTCATCCAGTGGGTGTATATCTGGATCTGGCGGCGGCCCTGCTCTCCCTCACGGGAGAGGGCCTGGAGGGCGGGGACGATGGGCACCATCAACTGCATGACGATGGAGGATGTGATGTAGGGGTAGACGCCCATGGCGGCCACGCTCATGTTCTGGAGGGCACCGCCGCTGAAGATGTTCATGAACCCCAGCACGGTGCTTTGCTCGAAGATCTGCGACAGCTGCTCCGTATTGACCCCCGGCACCGGCAGATTAGCCGTGAAGCGGAAGATCACCAGCATGGCGAAGGTGAACAGCAGCTTCTCCCGGATGTCCCGCTGGAACATCGCGTTGATGGCTGCCTGAAGCAGCTGGGGGCGCTGTTGCTCTCTAGCCGCCGTCGCCATCGCCTAGCTCCACGACCGAGCCGCCGATCGCCTCGATCTTCCCGCGGGCCGAGAGCGAGAACTTATGGGCTTTCACCGTCAGGGGCCCGGTCAGCTCGCCCGCGGCCAGCACCTTGACCGGCTTGCGCAGGCTGCGCAGGATCCCCCGCTCCTTCAGGAGCTCTGGGGTCACCTCCGTGCCGGCCTCGAACACGCGGAGGTCGCTCAGGTTAACAGGCGAATACTCCGTGCGGAACAGGTTGGTAAAGCCACGCCGCCGCGGCAGCCTCTTGATGAGCTTAGTCTGGCCCCCTTCGAAGCCCAGCTTGGGCGTGCGCCCGGCACGGGCCTTCTGACCCTTCAGCCCACGGCCGGAATAGGTACCATGGCCGCTGGCGTTGCCGCGGCCTACCCGTTTCCGAGCACGCCTTGACCCTGGAGGAGGCGAGAGTTCGTGCGCTAACATTAGGTTTGGGGAACCTCCACTACCTCCACCAGGTGACGAACCTTAGTGACCATACCACGAATTGAGCGAATATCTTCATGTTCTACCGTGTGTCCCAGCCGGCGCAGCCCCAGAGCCTGGATCGTGCGCTTCTGGTCGCCGGCGTAGCCAATATCGCTCTTCCTCCAGGTAATACGTAGTTTACCAGCCAAGGGACGCCTCCTGTGAGACGTTCCGCCGACGAGCCAGGGCCTCCTCCGGGGAACGGAGCTTGGAGAGGCCGAGGATCGTAGCCTTCACCACGTTGGCCGGGTTATTGGAGCCCAGGGATTTGGCCACAGCGTCCTTCACCCCGGCCATCTCCAGCACGGCGCGCACACCGCCGCCGGCGATGAGGCCGGTACCCGGGGGCGCCGGCTTCAAAATGACCTTAGCCGCCCCGAAGCGGAGCAGCAGCGGGTGAGGAATGGTAGAGCCCGTCATGGGCGCCTCGATCATGTGCTTGCGGGCGATGGCGCCGGCCTTGCGGATCGCCTCGGGCACCTCGGTCGCCTTGCCCATGGCGGCGCCCACGTGGCCGGCCATATCGCCTACCACCACCACGGCGGTGAAGTGGAAGCGGCGACCACCCTTCATCACCTTGGCCACGCGGTTGATGTACACCACTTTCTCGTTCAGTTCCAGTTGGCTGGGGTCCACGCGTTCCTTCGTGGCTATATATTTCCGCGGGTTAGACATAATCCCCTCGCTCGCTAGAAACTGAGGCCGACCTTGCGGGCCGCCTCCGCCAACGCCTTGACGCGGCCGTGATACTGGAATCCGCCCCTGTCGAACACCACAGTGCCGATCCCTTTCGCCTTGGCCCGTCCGGCGATAGCCTGGCCCACCAGGTCGGCCATCTCCGTCTTCTTCTTACCGTTCCGGGAGGCACGTAGCTCAGCCTCCAGGTCGCAGGCGGCGACCAGGGTGTGACCGATGCTGTCGTCGACAATCTGGGCGTAGATGTGGTTCGCGCTCCGGAATACGACGAGTCGCGGCCTCTCGGGCGTCCCCGTCAGCTTCTTGCGGACGCGCAGGTGACGTCGTCTTCGCGCAGCTCTGACGGTTCTAGTCTTGTTCATCGATCTCTATCCACTATGCCTTACCGGCCTTGCCCGCCTTGCGACGCACATACTCGCCCACGTAGCGGATCCCCTTCCCTTTGTAAGGCTCCGGCGGCCGCACCTTACGGACGTCGGCAGCCACCTGCCCCACCAGCTCCTTGCTTATCCCCTTCACCAGCAGCCTAGTGTTGCCGTCAACCTCGAACTCTATGCCTGGCGGCGGCGGTACCCGCACGGGATGAGAGTAGCCTACCGCCAGCACCAGGTCGCTGCCCTGCATCTGGGCCCGATAGCCCACGCCCTGCATCTCCAGGGCCTTGGTATACCCTTCGCTGACGCCGATCACCATGTTGGCCAGGAGGGTCCGCGTGAGCCCGTGCTGGGCCCTATGGCGCTGCTGCTCCGACGGTCGGGAGACCAGGAGCTGGCCATCCGTGACCGCAAGCCGCATGTCAGGGTCAACATCGCGATGCAGCTCCCCCCTGGGTCCCTTCACTGTCACGCTGCTGCCCTGAATACGGACATCCACACCGCTGGGAATCGATATGGGCATGCTTCCTATTCGTGACATATCAGATCACCACACATAGCAGAGAACCTCGCCGCCAACACCCCGGCGCCGGGCTTCCTTACCGGTGAGGAGGCCCTCCGCGGTGGACATAATGGCGATGCCCAAACCGCCGTACACCCGGGGGATCTCACGACGCTGGGCGTGTACGCGCAGGCCGGGCTTGCTCACCCGTTGCAGCCCCGTGATGGTAGGCTCCCGATTAGCGAGATATGCGAGATGGATGCGGATATCTCGTCTGTGCCCCTCACTCTTCACCTCGAAGCCCCGGACGTACCCCTCCGTCTTGAGTACCTGCGCCAGGGCGATCTTCAGCTTTGAGGCCGGCATATCCGTGTAATCGTGCCGGGCCTGCAAGGCGTTCCGGATCCGGGTCAGCATATCAGCGATGGGATCGGTATTCATGGCTCGCCCTTACCAGCTCGACTTCTTGACGCCAGGCAGGTGACCCAGCAGGGCCAGGCCGCGGAAACAGATGCGACAGAGGGCGAACTTCCGCATATAGGCCCGTGACCTTCCACACAAGCGACAGCGGCTATGCAGCCGAACCGCAAACTTCGGCTGCTTATGGAAGGTCTTCTCATAGAGCGCCTTACGGGTCACAACCTCTCCTTATCTGTGTGCGGGATCATCTCTAGGATCATCCGCTTCTGGCGAAGGGCATTCCCAAGAGTTCCAGGAGCCGCTTGCCCTCCTCGTCAGTCCTGGCGGTGGTGCCGATGGTGACCTGCAGGCCGCGTATCCGGTCCACCGAATCGTACTCGATCTCGGAAAAAATCAACTGCTCACGGATACCCAGGCTGAAGTTGCCCCGGCCGTCGAAGGAGTTGGGCGAGACGCCCTGGAAATCGCGAACGCGGGGCAGGGCGGCGTTTATCATCCGGTCCAGAAACTCCCACATGCGGTCCCCGTGCAGCGTAGTCATGGCGCCGATGGGCATGCCCTCCCGCAGCTTGAAGTTGGCGATCGACCTCTTGGCCCGGGTGCTGACCGGCCTCTGACCGGTGATCGTCGCGATGTCGGCGGAGGCAGCATCCAGCGCCTTGCCGTTCTGGATCGCTTCGCCCAAGCCGATGTTCACCGTCACCTTCTGGACACGCGCCACCTCCATGACGTTGCGGTGTTGGAACTCCTTCAGGAGGCTGGGCAGCACCTCGTCGCGGTATTTCTCCTTCATTCTCGGAATCATCTTACAGGCACCTAATCAAAGTTAGCATCACATCTCTTACAGTAGCGAACCTTGCGGCTGTCAGGCAAGACACGGAAGCCGACGCGCACGGGCTTGTTACAGCCCTGGCAGATGAGAGCCACGTTGGCCCAGGCGATTGGGGCCTCGCGCTCTATGATGCCGCCCGGCTGCTGCGGACCACGAGGGCGCATGTGGCGCTTCACGATGTTGATCCCGGTGATAATGACCTTCTTCTTGTCCGGTATCACCTTCCGCACGCTGCCGCTGCGACCGCGATCCTTCCCCTTCACCACCAGCACTGTGTCCTCACGCCTGACCCGCTGCATATCTACACTACCTCCGGAGCCAGGGAGACGATCTTCATGAAGTTCTTCTCCCGCAGCTCCCGGGCCACGGGACCGAAGATGCGAGTGCCACGCGGGTTGAAGGAATCCGAAAGGACGACGGCGGCGTTCTCATCGAAGCGGATATAGGAGCCGTCGCGGCGGCGGTAGGGCTGCGCTACCCGCACGACCACCGCCCGCACCACCTCTCCTTTCTTCACGCCACCCATGGGGGTCGCCTGCTTGACGCTGGCCACGATGAGGTCCCCCACGCGGCCGTAGCGCCGCTTGGAGCCTCCCAGCACCTTTATGCACATGATCTGGCGCGCGCCGGAGTTGTCCGCGATCTTAAGGCGAGAATTAGACTGGATCACGGTCGCTCCTCATCTCCCTCTGGTTCCGCCTCCTGCGACTCCTCCTCCGCAACCGCAGCCGCCGGCGCTTCTTCGCTGGCCTGCGCCTCCGCCTGCGCCTCCGCCTCCGCCTCGGTCGCTGCCTCCTCTGCTGCCGACTCGACCTCAGGGGCGGCCTCCTCCGCAACCGCGGCCGCCGGCGCTTCCTCGCTGGCCGCCGCCTCCGCCTCCGCCTCGGTCGCTGCCTCCTCTGCTGCCGACTCGACCTCAGGGGCGGCCTCCTCCGCAACCGCGGCCGCCGGCGCTTCTTCGCTGGCCTGCGCCTCCGCCTCCGCCTCGGTCGCTGCCTCCTCTGCTGCCGACTCGACCTCAGGGGCGGCCTCCTCCGCAACCGCAGCCGCCGGCGCTTCCTCGCTGGCCGCCGCCTCCGCCTCCGCCTTCACCTCGCCCAGCAGGTCCAGATCGATCGACTCCGCAGCCAACTCCGTCAGTTCGGCGCGCCGCAGCACCTCTATCACCTGCCAGCGCTTGTGGCGGGAGAGGGGTCGCTGCTCCACGATGCGAACGCGGTCGCCCAGGCTGCAGCCGTCGGACTCATCATGAGCCATATAACGCCGCACGCGACGGACAACCTTCTTGTACAGACGGTGGCGCATATTGGCTTCCACGGCCACTATCACGGTCTTCCGCATCTTATCGCTCACGACGACACCTTCGCGCACCTTGCGTCCGCCATACTGCCCCCGGGCGGCCATAGTCAGGATACCCCCTGAACAGACCGACCGCTGGCCAGTTCACGCTCGTGCTTGATCGTCTTCAGACGGGCTACCTGCCGCCGGAGTCTCGGTAGCTCCCGGTGGTTCGTTACCTGGTGTGTCTTTGTCTGCAAACGCACGGAGAAGAGGCGGCGGTGCGCCTCCTCTAGCTCCTTGGCGAGATCGACCTCGGACAACTTACGTATCTCCTCGGTCTTGGTCTTCAGTTTCTTGGCCATGACTACATCGCCTCGCGCCCGACGAAGCGGGTGGGGATAGGCAGTTTGTGGGAAGCCAGACGCATCGCCTCCCGCGCCGTCTCCTCCTGCACGCCGGCTATCTCGTAGATGATGCGGCCGGGCTTAACCACGGCCACCCACCCCTCTACCGGGCCTTTACCGGAGCCCTGACGGACCTCCAGCGGCTTCTTGGTGATGGGCTTATCAGGGAAGACCCGAATCCACAGCTTGCCGCCGCGACGCACGTAGCGGGTCACAGCTCGGCGGCCCGCCTCGATCTGCCGGGCGCTCATCCAGCAGGCCCCCAAGGCCTGCAGGCCGAAGTCGCCAAAGGCCACGTTGTTGCCGGTGGCGGCGCGTCCGCGGCGGCGGCCCCGATGGGCCTTACGGTACTTGGTTCTCTTAGGCTGAAGCATCGGCGTCCTCGCCCTGCGGGCTGTCGGCCGGAGCCGGGGCCTCACCGGCTGCGTTCTCCGCTGGCGCCTGGGTGGCTGGCGCTCCGCTGTCTGCGTCCTCTGCTGGCGCCTGGGCAGCCGGCGCCTCACTGGCCGCGTCCTCTACTGGCGCCTGGGCGGCCGGCGCCTCACTGGCCGCGTCCTCTACTGGCGCCTGGGCGGCCGGGGTCTCACGGGCTGCGTTCTCGGCTGGCGCCTGGGTGGCCGGGGTCTCACGGGCTGCGTTCTCGGCTGGCGCCTGGGTGGCCGGGGTCTCACCCTCCTCGGACTGGCCGGGACGGGCGGGCGTCTGGCGCTCGAATATAATGTCGCCCTTGTAGATCCAGGCCTTGACGCCGATCCGACCGAGCTTGGTACGGGCTTCGGCAGTGCCGTAATCTATGTCAGCCCTGAGCGTGTGCAAAGGGACGCGGCCCTGCCTTTCCTGGTCGTTCCGGGACATGTCGGAGCCGCCCAGGCGGCCGGCGACTCTGATCTTGACCCCTTGCGCTCCCCGCTGCATCGCCCGGGCCGCCGCCTGCTTGATCGCCCGACGATGGGACACCCGGCGCTCGATCTGCTCGGCCACAGCCTTGGCCACCAGCGGCGCCTCGATCTCTGGCATTCGTATCTCGTTGATGTTCACCCGAACGCGGCGGCCGATAACGGCCTCCAGCTTATTTCGTAGTTCGTCCACCCTCGACCCGCCGCGGCCGATGACGATGCCGGGACGAGCCGTGTGAATGGCTACCGTGACCTGATTGGCGTTCCGCTCGATCTCCACCCGCGAGACGCCAGCCTCGGGAAAGAGGTCGCTGATGGTACGCCGAATGGAGAGATCCTCGTGGAGCAGGGCGGTGTAGTTCCGATCGGCGAACCACTTGCTGCTCCAGTCATAGATGTAGCCCAGGCGGAAGCCGTGGGGGTGAACCTTCTGACCCATCTTACTCTTCCTCTTCCTGCACGATGATCGTAATGTTGCTGCGCCGCCGCCGCATGGTATCGGCCCGGCCACGGGCCCGCGGCAGCAGACGACGGTAACGGAGGCCGTCGCCGACAAAGGCCTGCGCGATCCGCAGGTTGCGGGGCTGCATGCTATAGTTGTTCTCCGCGTTGGCGGCAGCCGAGCGCACCACCTTAGCCACTAGCCGCGCGTGCGGCGTAGGCATGAAGCGCAGTACGGACATCGCCTCATCCAGGCGCTTGCCACGGACCTGGTTCAGGATGAGGCGCGCCTTCTTGGGCGCTATGGGAGCGTTACGGCTAAAGGACCTGACCTCCACGGCTAGCCTACCTTCTCCTCACCTGGGACACCTGCGCTGAGCGCCCGCTATGTCCGCGGAAGGTCCGCGTCAGGGCAAACTCGCCCAACTTGTGGCCCACCATATTCTCCGTGATGAAGATCGGCACGTGGCGCCGGCCATCGTGCACCGCGATGGTGAGACTCACCATCTCCGGCAGAATGGTCGAGCGACGGGACCAGGTGCGGATGACCGACTTCTCGCCGGACTGCTGTACCTTCAGCACCTTCGCCAGCAGCTTCGGGTCGGCGTAGGGGCCTTTCTTCGTGGATCTAGACATGATTCCCCTTACGCCTCGTACCGGCGGCGAACGATGTACTTGTTCGTGTCCTTGCGCCGCCGTGTGCGATAGCCCAGGGCCGGCTTGCCCCAGGGGGTCTTGGGGCCTGGCATACCGATAGGAGCGCGACCCTCGCCGCCGCCATGCGGGTGATCGCGAGGGTTCATCGCGGTGCCGCGCACGTGCGGGCGGCGGCCCAAGAGCCGGTTGCGACCGGCCTTGCCCAGCTTGATCTGGCTGTGCTCCGGGTTGCCCACCTGACCCACCGTGGCCATACATTCAGCAAAGATGCGCCGCGTTTCCCCAGAGGGGAGACGGACCAGGGCGTAGTTCTCTTCGCGGGCCAGCAGTTGGGCGGAGACGCCGGCGCCTCGGACCATCTGCGCTCCCTTGCCCTTGTGCAACTCCAGGTTATGGATCGTGGTGCCGGAGGGGATGTTCTTCAAAGGCAAGGCGTTACCCGGCTTGATCTCGGCCTCCGGCCCGGACATGACGTTATCGTTCACGCTTAGCCCTACGGGACATATGATGTATCGCTTCTCTCCATCGACGTAGTGGATCAGGGCGATGCGGGCGGAGCGGTTCGGATCGTACTCGATAGTGGCCACCCTCCCCGGCACGCCGTACTTGTCCCGCTTGAAGTCGATGATCCGCAGCCGGCGTTTGGCGCCGCCGCCCCGGTGGCGCACGGTAAGGCGGCCCTGGTTGTTCCTGCCGCCGGTCCTCTTCTTCGGTTTGAGCAGCGACTTCTCGGGCCGGGAGCGGGTAATCTCATCGAAGCTGGGGCCTGTAGCGCCCCGCCGCCCGGGCGATGTCGGTTTGAACACCTTTATCGCCATCCTATATTCCCTCAAACAGCTCCAGCTTGTCACCCTGGACGAGGGTGACCATCGCTTTCTTCCAATCCGGCCGGTGCTTGATCCGACCGCCGCGGGTTCGACGGGCCTTGCCCTTCATGACCATGGTGTTGACGTCCACCACCCGCACCTCGAACGCCTTCTCCACTGCCTCCTTGATCTGCACCTTGTTGACGTGAGGGAGAACCTCAAAAGCGTACTTGTTCTCGCCTGCCAGGCGAGTTGCCTTCTCCGTGATGAGGGGCCGCACGATCACGTCCAGGGGATGAGGCGCCTTGGCCATAGTCTAGCCCTCCCCCCCATCGGCAGCTGTCTTGCGGGTCCTTCGCCGCGGCTTCGCCACCGGCGGTGCCTCCGTGGCCGATGCCTCGGCGGCCGGTGCCTTCTCCTTGGCGGGGCGTCGGCGCTTGGGTGCGCTCTCGGCAACGGGAGCGGCCGGGGCTCGCTTCTCACCCCAGAGCTCCTCGGCCACCCGTACCGCATCCTCCGTCATCAAGACGTCGCGATGGGTCAGCATGTCGACGACGTTGAGGTAGGCGGCGGGCAACACCTTCGTCTTCTCCAGGTTGCGGATGCTGGCCAGCACCATCCGGTCCGTTTGGCCGATCACGATGAGGGCCGCGCGTTCAATGCCCACGTTGCGGAGTATCCGCAGCATCTCCCGGGTCTTGGGCGACTCCATGGACAGTTTGTCGACGACCACGAGCTGCTCGTCGGCCACCTTGCCGGAGAGGGCAGAGCGTATCGCCAAGCGACGCATCTTCTTGGGAAGGGCCTGGCTGTAGTCCCGGCGCCGGGGCCCGAAGGCCACACCGCCGCCCACGCGCGTGGGGGAGCGAGCGCTGCCGGCGCGGGCGCGACCGGTGTACTTCTGCATCCGAATCTTGCGCGTGCTGCCCCGAACCTCGCCACGGGACTTGGTTTGGGCCGTGCCCGAGCGTTGGTTAGCCCGTTGGGCCACGAAGGCCTGATGGAGCACCGCCATATTCGGCTCAATGCCGAAGACGCTGTCGTCCACCTCCAGCTTGCGAACCTCCTTGCCCTCGGCGTTACGGACAGAGAGCTTCACTTCGGCTGCCCCTTCCTGGCTATTCTAATCCTGACAAGCTCTCCCTCGTTCCCCGGAACGGGGCCCTTGACCATGATGATGCCGCTGGCCGGGTTGGAATCGATCACCCTCAGGTTCTTTACTGTGACCTGGCCGGTTCCCATGTGGCCGGCCATCTTCATCCCCTTAATGACGCGGCCCGGATCCGTGCCCGCACCGATGGAGCCCGGGGCCCGGGCTCGATCCGACTGGCCGTGGGTCTTTGGGCCACCATGGAAGCCGTGGCGCTTCATTACCCCGGCAAAGCCGCGACCCTTGGAAGCGCCCGACACATGCACGTAGTCGCCGGCTTGGAATATCTCGCAGCCCACCTTCTTCCCCACCTCCCAGGCCGGGAGATCGTCCACGCGGAACTCGCGCAGGTAGCGGAACTGGCCCAGCCCCTTCATATGCCCCTTCTGGGGAGAGTTCACCCGCTTGCGGCTGCCGAAGCCCAGTTGCACGGCCTGGTAGCCGTCCTGCTCCTGGGTCTTGACCTGAACGACGATGCAGGGCCCGGCCTCGATGGCCGTCACCGGCACGGCGGTGCCGTCCTTCTCGAAGATCTGGGTCATGCCTAGCTTGCGGCCGAGAATGCCTTCGATGCTCATAGCTTGATCTCGATGTCTACACCGAAGGGGAGCTGCAGCCGCATGAGGGCGTCCACGGTCTTGGAGGTTGGTTCCAGGATATCGATGAGCCGCTTATGGGTACGGATCTCGAACTGCTCCCGTGAGTCTTTGTCTATGTGCGGGGAGCGGATTACGCAGAACTTCTCGATCGCCGTAGGCAAGGGCACAGGCCCGGCCACAGCGGCGCCCGTCCGCTCCGCCGCCTCCACGATGAGAACCGCCGACTGGTCCAGAATACGATGGTCGAACGCCTTGAGTCTGATCCGAATCTTCTGACGAGCCATCGGGTTATCTCCGCACGACCCCTCGCACCCGACCCATGATCTGCTCGGCCAGGGAGACGGGCACCTCTTCGTAGTGATCGAACTCCATAGTGTAGCTGGCGCGCCCCTGGCTGAGGGAGCGCAGGGCTGTGGCGTAACCGAAGGTCTGGGCCAGAGGGATATGGGCCGCGATCACCCGTAGATGGCCGCGCTGGTCTACATCAATAACCTGGCCGCGCCGGGAGCTGATATCGCCCAGCACATCGCCGAAGAACTGATCCGGAGTGGCCGCCTCTATCTTCATTATCGGCTCCAGGATCACGGGCCGGCCGCGCTTCATCGCTTCCTGCACCGCCATGGAACCGGCCATCTTGAACGCCAACTCCGAAGAGTCCACCGGATGGTACTGGCCATCGACCAGGGCCACCGTGACGTCGACCACCGGATAGTTGGCGAGCACTCCCGTCTCCAGGGCCTCTAGCACCCCCTGCCTTACGGCGGGGATGTACTCTCGGGGAACGGACCCGCCCACGACCTTGTCCTCAAACTGGATACCGGCGCCCCGTGGCAACGGTTCCACCTCCAGGGTGACCACGCCGTACTGGCCTCGGCCTCCTGACTGGCGGACGAAGCGACCCTCTGCCTGAGCCGCACCCGTGATAGTCTCCTTGTAGGCCACCTCTGGGCGACCCACATCAGCCTCCATTTTGAACTCGCGCAGCATCCGGTCTACGATGATCTCCAGGTGCAGCTCGCCCATGCCGGAGATGACGGTCTGGCCGGTCTCACGGTCGTAGTGCGCCTTGAAGGTGGGATCCTCCTCCGACAGACGGGCGAGGGTTTCGGACATGCGCTCCTGGTCGTCCTTCGTCTTGGGCTCGATGGCCACGGCGATAACGGGCTCGGGAAACTTGATCGCCTCCAGGAGGATGGGCTCCTCCACATCGCAGAGGGTATCGCCTGTGAACGTGTGTTTGAGGCCTACGGTGGCGGCGATCTGGCCGGCGGATATCGCATCCACATCTTCGCGGCGATTGGCATGCATCCGCATGATGCGCCCGAACCTCTCACGCTGGTCGCGCGCGCTGTTGCTCACCATAGCGCCCTGCTCCGCAACCCCAGAGTAGACACGGAAGTAAACTAACCGTCCCACGTAGGGGTCGGATACGACCTTGAAGGCCAGAGCGGAGAAGGGCTCCTTTTCCAAGGGCCATCGCTCCAGCGCCTCGCCCGTCTCGGGGTGAATGCCGGTGACGGCTTTAAGGTCCGCCGGAGAGGGCAAATAGGCCACTACTGCATCCAGGAGCGGCTGAATCCCCTTCTCCCTGAGAGCCGAGCCACAGAGGACCGGTGTCAGCACCCCGGCCATGGTCTCCCGCCGGATCGCCTTCTTTAGCTCCGATGCCGTGACCTGGCGGTGCTCGACGTAGCTGATTAGCATCTGGTCATCCACCTCGGCCAGCCCCTCCAGGAGCTGTTCGCGACGGTGCTGGGCCTCCTCCCGATAGCTGTCCGGGATGGGCTGCCGCTGCGGCGGCTGGTCGCGGTCGTCCGAGAACAGGATAGCCTCCTGCTCCACCAGGTCGACAACTCCCCGAAAGGCGTCCTCCCCACCCAGAGGCATCTGGATAGGCAGGGGTCGGGCGTTCAGGCGCTCACGGATCATATCGACCGTGTTATTGAAGTCGGCCCCCACCCGGTCCATCTTGTTCACGAAACAGATGCGGGGGACGTGATAGCGGTCAGCCTGACGCCACACGGTCTCCGACTGGCTCTGGACACCGGCCACCGCATCAAGGACAACGACGCCTCCGTCCAGTACGCGTAGGCTTCGTTCCACTTCTACCGTGAAGTCCACATGGCCGGGGGTGTCCACGATGTTGATCGTGTGGTCCTGCCACTGTGTGGTAGTAGCGGCAGCGGTGATGGTGATGCCGCGCTCCCGCTCCTGGGCCATCCAGTCCATAACGGCAGTGCCAGCGTCTACGTCACCGATCTTGTAGGTGCGACCGGTGTAGTAGAGAATTCGCTCGGTGACGGTGGTCTTACCGGCATCGATATGCGCGATGATCCCTATGTTACGTACCTTTTCTATCTCCATAGGCACAGCCCTAGTCCTAACTCCTACTTTCCCTGCGTGCACACGGAGCACGCCTACAACCCATGCCCGCTAGCCACTACCATCGGTAGTGGACGAACGCCTTGTTAGCGTCAGCCATACGGTGGGTGTCGTCCCGCCGCTTGATAGCGGTGCCCTGCTCGCGGTAGGCGTCGATGATCTCGACGGCCAGCCTCTCGGGCATGGGCCGGCCCTGACGGGCACGGGCAGCTCCGAGAATCCAACGCATTGCCAGAGAGAGCTGCCGTGCGGGGCGCACCTCTATCGGGATCTGGTAGGTAGCGCCTCCCACCCGCCGCGGTTTTACCTCTAACATCGGCATCACCCTGCGCACCGCCTGCTCGAACACTTGACGCGGGTCTTCATGGGTCCGCTCCTCAACCTGATCAAGGGCTTGATACATGATGCGCTCGGCCACGCTCTTCTTACCGTTTTTCATAATTCTATTGATCATCATCTGCGTCCAGGCGCTGCCGTACTTGGCATCAGGCGGCGTCTGACGGCGTACTACTCTACCGCGTCGCGGCACTGGATATCCTCCGGCTCCTAGCGCGAACCTTCGGTCCGGCGGGACCCGTACTTGCTGCGCTGCTGCATACGACCCTGGACGCCCGCGGTGTCCAGGGTGCCTCTTACTATATGGTAGCGGACCCCAGGCAGGTCCTTGACTCGGCCGCCCCGGATCAGGACTACCGAGTGCTCCTGCAGGGTATGACCCTCGCCCGGGATGTATGCTGTGACCTCGATGCCGTTGGTGAGACGGACACGAGCCACCTTGCGCAGGGCGGAGTTCGGCTTCTTGGGCGTCTGGGTACGCACGTTGGTGCATACGCCACGCTTTTGGGGGCTGCCCGGCCCACGGAGAAGCCGGTTCTTGAGGGCGTTAAAATGGAAACGCAGGGCCGGCGCCTTGGTCTTCTTGACCGGAGGCTTCCGTCCGTGACGCACAAGCTGGTTTATGGTCGGCACCTGCGTATTCCTCTCCCCCTGAAAAAAGCCGAAAGCCTTCGCCTCCGAAGGGCGCCGACGCTTATCTCGACCCTAGTTAACGAATCGTCGGTCACGCCGGCCACGTCTTTCGACCGCTGATTTAGACGCATAGTCCTAGAACTAGACGCTAAACTATAAGTGTAGTAGCCGTCCTATCCAGTGTCAACCACATAACCCAGCCTTATTTCAGATATAGCGGAGCCACATTTACGGAACGCCAGAAACGAGACTGACACGGGAGGATACCTGCATACGACCAAGACGCTGTTGACCGCGCGCGCACCTTCCCTGTAGAATACGGCTGCCAAAGTGCGGCCTTCAGGCGTCAGCGCGGCCCCGTGGTGTAGCGGTTAACATGCCACCTTGTCACGGTGGAGATCGTCGGTTCGAATCCGATCGGGGTCGCCACGAAAACTAGATACGAAATCCCCCTGCATCGGGGGTTTTCGCCATTTATGGAAGGCGCTAGGCCGCAGCAATCCACCATGACAAACGTGACAAAAGGGTGGATAGCGTAAGAAGTCAAGTTGGATTCAGTTTGGCCGACGCGGCCCGGCATTTCCGTACACACCTACGCGCGGGGCTCAAGTAGTGATGAGACGATCAACTCGTACGGCGCCGGCCACTCCCCGATAGCTATAACTAGGGCGACCTCAGGGAGTGAACGAGACGTAGAAGTCGGCGCCGGTCTCCAGAGAGATATAGTGTCCGGCGAAATCGGCCAGGCCCCAGTAGAACTTGCTGCGGCTGGCAGACAGAACCTCGGTGCACAGATCGAGCAACCAATGCGCCAGGTGCTCCTCCAGGAAGCGGTGCTCCAGCAGGCGATACTGCCTGCCCTTTGCCCCGTCTCCCGCTCCCCAGGCGTCCGCTTCCTGCCGGCCGAGGTAGTGCATGAATTCGCACTCGGTGGACAGGTGATCGGGCGCATCATCGGCCGAGGGGGCGGACGGCCATCCACCCTCCTGGTAGAAGCCCCGCACGGCCTCGAGGAGCGAGCCCAGCTCGACGGGGGGGTCGGCAGAGGCGTCACGCTCGCGATATTTGAACTCGTACGGGGGCGTCAGGGCGGCCTCCGAGCCGAGGAACATTCGCGCGTATTCCGTCTTCAGCTCCGTGAGCAGGGCCGCCTGATCCTTACCGCCGGCGCTGTGGAATTCCGCCATGGCGTCCCAGCCAGCCCGAAACCGATCTCGACCGGTCTCCATCCAGTTGACCGCCTCATCCAGGGCCAGCAGGTAGCCCTCGTCCAGTAAGTCCTGGGTAGGCTCCTGGAAACCCAGGCTGAAGCAACGCCAGCCAGCGGCGCGCCGCGTGGCTGCTTCCCTGAGATCTTCTATGATCTCCTTCGGCATGCCAGATGGCTCTTGGCTCACGATCTCTCCCCTTTCGGTGGCCGCCGGCACAGGACCGGTTCCTCAGGTTCGTCCGGCAAAGCCGGGCGGCATTGCCAGCCCGACGTCTCGCGGAGTCAGCCCCCTCTTCTAGACTACCCCTTCCGCCATCAAGTCAGCCAGTTCGTCACGGCTAACCCCCAGCAGGCCACAGTAGACGTCCTCGTTGTCGGCCCCCAGCGGGTGGCAGGCGTTGCGCACCCTGCCGGGCGTCTCCGAGAACTTGGGGACGATGCCCTGCATGACGATCGGCTTCTCGTCACCCTCGGGATCGGGCAGGCTAACGAGCATGTCCCGCGCCTTGATGTGAGGGTCGTGAAACAGGTCCTCGCCGCTCATCACCGGCGCACCGATGGCCTGGTGCTTCTCGAAAGTCTCCTCCGCCTCGGCCAGGGTCCGCTGCTTGAACCAGGCTTGGGCCGTCTGGCTGAACTCATCGCGGCGCTGGGCGCAGGCCTCGAAGGTGTTGAACCGGGAGTCCTGACTCAGACCGAGGGCCGAAAGGAGATTGCGGATGGCGTCCTCTGTCCAGGCAGAGAAACGGAAGTAGCGATCGTCCTTCGTCTGGCAGGTATCGACGTAGGGGGTCGCTTCATGCCGTGTGCCGAACCGTTTTACGTTGACCCCTGTCTGGTCGTAGACGATGACCTGCTGCTCTATCGCGCGGAAGAGGGGCTCCACCAACCCTTGGTCGATGAGCATCCCCTCGCCGCCGCCCTGGACGTCGCGCCAGAACAGGGCACCGACGATCGCGGTGGCGCCCCAGAGGGAGTCCAACGTATCGCCCCAGGAGTAGCCGGAGTGGAGGGCGGGCCCGTCCTCGTTGCCGTTGATGTAGGCCCAACCGCCCCACGCTTCGGCGATTCTGCCATAGGCGCGGCGGTGCTGCCGGGGCCCGGTCGCACCGTACCCGGACAGCTTACAGTAGATGAGACGCGGGTTGATGCTGTGCAGGGTATCCCAGTCATGCCCCCAGCGAGGGAACACGTAGGGCCGGAAGTTCTCCGTCACCGCATCGGAGACGGTCATTAGCTTGTGGAAGAGTTCCCGGGCCTTCGGCTTGCCCATATTCAGGGTGATGTTGCGCTTGTTCCGATTTATTATGTCGTAGCCCCTGCTGGCCCTCCCCTGGCCGGCCGCCCCAGTCAGCTCGCGAATGAAGTCGCCCGTCTCCGGATTCTCCACGTGGATGACCTCGGCGCCGAAATCGGACAGAAGGCTCGAGGTCATGGGGCCGGCCAGGACGTGCCCGACATCGACGATCCGGATGCCCTCCAACGCTTGTGGCTTAGTCTCTGTAGTCATCGCTCTCTCCCCCAGTTCCGTTTGCCGGTCCCTGCCAGTAGCCCGCTGCCGCTAGATGACATCGGCGGCCCGCAGCTCATCCAGCTCCTTGGCGGTCAGTCCTAACAGCTCGCCGTACACCTCGGCATTGCGGGTGCCCGGCTGCTCGCCGGCCCAACGCACCTTGCCGGGGGTCCGGGAGAACTTGGGCACCAACCCCTGCATCCGCACCGGCCCCAGATCCGGGTCGTCCACGGTGACGATGTGCTCCCGCGCCAGCTCATGAGGATCGTTGATCAGGTCCTCGGCGTTGTTGCAGGGTGCGCTGGCCCCTTCGAAGGCGAAGAACGCTTCGTCCACCTCCTCGATGGTGCGCTCCTTCGTCCAGGCCGCGGCGTAATCATGGAAGGCCTCCCGGTTGACGAAGGCGGTGGGGAGGTCCTTGAATCGAGGATCGCGGAACATCCCCATGGCCAGCTGTGTATCGCGATAGGTGGCGCGAGTGGCGCCGGAGTAAGAGTAGTGGCGGCCGTCTTTCGTCTCGTGGCTGTCCACCCAGGGGATGCCGTTGTCCCGGCGGTTGCCGTAGCGCATATCCGCCTTACCGCTGGAGGTGTAGGGGGTGATATTCGTCTGGATGAGCCGGTAGAGGGGCTCGTACAGAGCCATGTCTACAACCTGCCCCACCCCGCCCCTGGCATCCCGCCAGTAGAGGGCGAGGCCAATGCTCATGGCCGCCCACATCCCGGCAACATGCCCTGCCATGTCCATCTGGGAGTCGACCGGCGTGGCGTCTCGTTCGCCGTCGACCTGGCAGAAGCCGGCGAAGGCGTCGCCGGCAAAGCCGTCCAGCCGCCGGTTCTTATAGGGGCCGTCCTGTCCGTAATCGGAGAGGCGCACGAAGATGAGGCGGGGGTTGAGGGAGCGGAGGGTCTCCCAATCGTGCCCCCACCCTTCCATGACACCGAGGCCAAGATTCTCGACCACCACGTCCGAATCGGCGACCAGTTTATGGAAGAGGTCGACCCCCTGAGGCTTGCTCAAGTCCAGGGTAATGTGACGCTTGTTGCGCCCCTTTACCTTGTACTGGAGATCGATGCCGTTCTTGACGTAGTGTGCGTCCAGGGCGGGTCCCGGCTCGCCCGGCTTATCGATCTTGATGACATCAGCGCCGAAGTCGGCCAGGTAGGCGCCGGCGATGGTGGCACCGCTCTCGCGAGAGACTAGGTCGAGGACTCGCACCCCTTCGAAGATCTGCTGTTTAGGCTGCGGCATAGTATCCTCCTCTCGGATGACTCTAGAGGGGTCGGAGCGAGTTGCTAAATTACCCCCTCCGCCATCAAGTCCGCCAGTTCGTCGCGGTTGATCCCCAGCAGTTCGCCGTACACCTCCTCGTTGTGACCCCCTATGGGGTGGGAGGCGTTGCCCACCTTGCCAGGGGTTTCCGACAACTTGGGCACAACCCCCTGCATCTCAATAGGCTTGTCCCCGCCCTCAGGGTCAGGCAGGCTGACGACCATCTCCCGCGCCTTGATGTGTGGATCATGGTACAGGTTCTCGGCGCTCATCACCGGCATGCCATTGGCGCCCTGCTTCTCGAACACCTCGATCACTTCGTCCAGGCTGCGCTCCCCGAACCAGGTGGCCGCCGTCTGGTTAAACTCCTCCCGGTGCTGCAGGCAAGCGTCCAAATTGTTGAAGCGGGAATCATCACTCAGGCCCAGGGCCTGAACGAGGTTGCGGATCGCCTCCTGGGTGAAGGCGGAGAAGGAGAAGTAGCGGCCGTCCTTGGTCTGGCAGATGTCGGCGTAGGGGGTAGCCTCGTGCTGGGAGCCATCGCGCGCAATGCTCACTCCGGTCTGGTCGTAGATGATGATCTGCTGTTCCATGGCGCGGAAGTTGGGGTCGATCAGACCCTGGTCGATGAGCATCCCTTCGCCACCGCCCTGGGCGTCGCGCCAGTAGAGAGCCGCCACGATGGCCGTAGCCGCCCATATGGACTCCGTGGTGTCTCCCAGGGAGAAGCCGGAGTGTATGACTGGACCATCGGTATAACCGTTCGTCCAAGACCAACCGGAGAAGGCCTCGCCGATCATGCCGTAGGCGCGGCGGTGCCGGTAGGGGCCGGTCTGGCCGAAGCCGGCCATGCGGCAGTAGATGAGGCGGGGGTTGATGCGGCGCAGCCTCTCCCAGTCGTGCCCCCAACGGTCCATGACGTAGGGGCGGAAGTTCTCCGTTACCACGTCGGAAACGGCCACCAGCCGGTGGAAAATGTCGCGGGCCTTCTCCTTGCGCAGGTCCAGGGTGATGTTGCGCTTGCTGCGGTTTATCAGATCGTAGCCCCTGGATGCCCTTGGTTGCCCGGCCGTCCCGGCGACCGTGCGCATAAAGTCGCCCGTCTCCGGACTCTCGATATGGATGACGTCGGCGCCGAAGTCGCCAAGCATACTCGAGGTCATGGGGCCGGCCAGGACATGGCCCACGTCAAGGACGCGGTAGCGTTCAAGGACCTGTTGATTAGACTGTGTAGTCATGATCTTCTCCTTAACCGTCTGATTGCCGATCTCCGCTGACCGTTCCGCTCTGTCTTTATCATGGAAGCGGCTAGATGATCCCGGCCGTCCGCAGATTCTCCAACTCCTGGGCGCCGAGCCCCAGCAGCTCCCCGTAGACCTCCACATTGCGGGCGCCCGGGCGCTCTCCGGTATGGCGCACCCTGCCGGGGGTCTTGGAGAACTTGGGGACGATGCCTTGCATCCGCATGGTACCGAGGTCAGGGTCATCGACGGTGATAACCTGCTCCCGGGCTATGAGGTGGGGGTCATTGATAAGGGATTCACCGTTCATCACCGGCGCGCTGGAGCACTCATACCGCTGAAAGGCATCGTCCACCTCGGCCAGGGTGCGTTCCTTCATCCACTCCTTAGCCACCTCGTGGTATTCGTTCGAGTGCTGATGAGCGGCGGGGAAGTCCTCGAATCGAGGATCGATAAACATTCCCATGGCCAGCATCTGATCCCGCATGCTGGCACGGGTGACAGCGGAGTAGGTGTAGAATCCACCGTCCTTCGTCTCGTGGGTGTCAACCCAGGGGATGCCGCCGCTCTTGCGGCTGCCGGCGCGCTTGGGGGCCACGCCTGTGGAAGAATAGCCGGGGATGTTGCCCACCTGCTGGCGGTAGAGAGCCTCGTACAGGCCAAGGTCGATGACCTGTCCCTTACCGCCGTGGGCGTCACGATGGAGCAGGGCCAGGACGATGCCGTAGGCGGCCCAGATGCCCGCTACGGCACCGCCCATATCAAACTGCGAACTGAGCGGCTGCCGATCCGGCTCACCGTCTATGTGGCAGAAACCAGAGAAAGCCTCGGCCGTGCGGCCGTCGCCACTGCGGTTCCTATAGGGGCCGGTCTGCCCGCAGGGCGAGATACGACAGAAGACGAGACCGGGGTTGAGGGCGCTGAGGGTCTCCCAGTCGTGCCCCCACTCCTCCATGGTCCCAGCGGAGAAATCCTCGATCACTACGTCGGTATCGGGGATCAGCCGGTGGAAGAGATCGCGGCCCTGGGGCTTACTCAGGTCCAGGGTGATGTGGCGCTTATTCCGGCCCTTTAGCTTATACGGGAGATAGGTTCCGTCCTTGACGTAGGGCCACCCCAGGGCTGGTTCCGGCTCGCCGGGCTTGTCGATCTTGATGACGTCGGCCCCGAAGTCGGCCAGATAGGAGCCGGCGAGGGTGGCGCCGGCCCCACGGGCCACAAGATCGAGAACTCGCACCCCTTCGAAGATCTGCTGCTTGGGCTGGGTCATGATCTAGCCCCTCCTTTCTCAGTTCCTGATCAGTCGGTTCTTACGGAAGGCTCCCCGCGACAGGGCGGCCATCATGCCTCGAAGCGATCCCTGCCGGTATGCGCCCACTGTACTCCCTTATCAATAAGCACGGGTCCCACCTAAAGCACGGGTCCCACCTAATTTCTGGGCAGGAACGTGGCTAGGAGACACGGTGACCACCGGCATGAACGGCTCCCACGGGGCGTGCAGGTTCCGTACTACCCTCATCGCGATGCCATATAGTAGTCCTCAGTCTCTGCGCTGTCAAGACGTCGATCAGATAGCCGAGCCGGGGTTGGAGGCGGCAATCCCGCCGGGCGCTCGCCGCCTCGCGGGAATAAGAAGGGCTGGACGGATTCACTACCTCCCCCGTGCCTCTATAACCAGTTAGACATCCCACCGCTAGGAAGGCCTTGTTATTGCCTGCCAGCCGCGCTAAAATCCAGCTTATCGGATAGAGAAAGAGGATATAACATTAACCGATTCACATACATTGAGGCCCGAACCCTCCGCCAAGCCGTCGACCTGCTCAAGCGGCATGGCAGCGGAGCCCGCATCGTGGCGGGAGCCACCGATCTGCTCATTCGCTGGCGCCAGGGTGTCTGGCAACCTGAGTACCTGATCGACATCAAGAACGTGCCCGGCCTCGACCGAGTTCGCTATTCGACGAGAGGCGGCCTGCGCATCGGCGCCCTAGTGCCGATCCGAACCCTGGAGCTGCACCCGGATATCCGGCAGCGCTACTCCGCGATGACGGCAGCGGCGACCTCGTTCGCCGGGGTGCAGATCCGCAACCTGGCCACGATGGGCGGCAACCTCTGCAACGCCTCTCCCGCCGGCGACACCCTGCCATCGCTGCTGGCGTTCGGGGGCGAGGCCCGGATCGTCGGGCCCGCAGGCCAGCGTTGGCTGCCGCTGGACGAGTTCTTCCTCGGGCCGGGGCGCACCGTGCTCGATGCCGGCGAGCTGGTCGCGGAGCTCCGCTTCCCGCCCGTATCCGAGCATACCGGCTCCCTTTACATCAAACACAGCCCTCGCAAGGCGATGGACATCTCCACGGTGGGGGTGGCCTCTTTCGTATCCCTGCAACCCCGTAACGGCACCTTCCGGACGGTGCGCATCGGCATGGGGGCTGTAGGCCCAACGCCGATGCGGGCGCGGCAGGCGGAGGCGCTCCTTCAGGGCCAACCGATCGACGCCGCGCTCATCGCGGAGGCGGCGCGCACTGCCGCCGGCGAGGCCCGCCCCATCGACGACATCCGCGGGCCGGCCTGGCACCGACGAGAGGTGGTGGAGGTGCTGGTGCGACGCACCCTGGAGCACGCCCTGGCGGCCGCCCTGCGCGGCGCTCCCGACTCCTTCGAGACGATACGTGACCTTTCCGTGGAAGCCGTTGCGTGACCGCTCCCAGCCAGCGGCGCAAGCCCCGCCGAGGAGATGGGCATGAAGCAACTCGTTGATATAATTGTTAATGGAGAACCCCTTCAGGTAGGGGTGGAGCCGTGGCAATCGCTGCTGGATACCCTTCGCGAGGAGCTGTTCCTGACCGGCACCAAGAAGGGCTGCGACGAAGGGGACTGCGGCGCCTGTACCGTGATCATGGACGGCAAGTCCGTGACCTCCTGCCTGGTGCTGACGGTGAGCGCTAAGGGAAAGGCTGTAACTACGGTGGAGGGGCTGGCCGACGGGGAGAAGCTGCATCCGGTGCAGCAGGCGTTCGTTGAGCACGGCGGCTTGCAGTGCGGCTACTGTACGCCCGGCCTGATCGTGAGCGCAGTGGCGCTTCTCCAAGAGAACCCAGATCCCACTGAGGATGAGATACGCTACGCTATAGGCGGCAACCTGTGCCGCTGCACCGGCTACTCGACGGTCATCCTGGCGATCCAGAACGCCGCCCAAGCGATGCGTCTGGGTGACCCGACGACTCTAGGAAGGGCTAACCGATGACAGGTGAGAACTTGCCGACCACGGAGAGCGCCCTCGGAAAGAGCTACCCACGGGTGGACGCCGCCGGGAAGGTGACGGGCCGCACCCTGTATGCCGGGGACATGCACCTGCCCGGAACCCTGGCCTGCAAGGTACTCAAGAGCACGCGTCCCCACGCCAGGATCAAGCGTCTTGAGACCGCGAAGGCGGAGTCGCACCCGGGCGTCAAAGGCGTCGTCACGGCCGACGACGCCCCACGGCGACGCTACGGGGCCCTCGGACTCAAGGACCGCACGCTGTTCGCCGGTGACCGGGTGCGCTTCATCGGCGAGCCGCTGGCGGCGGTCGCCGCGGTGGACGAGATAACTGCCCTGGAAGCGCTGGAGCTGATCGAGGTGGAGTACGAGGAGATGACCGCCGTCACCGATCCCGTGGAGGCGATGAAGCCCGGCGCGCCCACCATCCATGAAGATCTGGCGAACTACGAGGGCTCCACCTTCAGCGGCGGCGGCAACATCTGCGTCATTGCCGATGGGGACCGCGGCGAGGTGGACGCCGCCATGGACGAGGCCGATCACGTCTTCGAGGACACCTTCCGCACCCAGCCCATAAACCAGGGTTACCTGGAGCCCATGGCCTGCGTCGCCGATGTGGACGCCGCCGGCCGGATCAACGTTTGGACGTCCACCCAGGGACCGTACGCCGTCCGCGCCGCCCTGGCGGAAGTGTTGGAGATACCCATCGGCCAGATCCGGATCATCCCCACGGAGATGGGTGGCGGCTTCGGCGCCAAGCTGCGAATGTGCCTGGAGGCGTTCGCGGTGATGCTGGCCCGCAAGACCCGGCGGCCGGTGAAGATGACGGCCACGCGGGAAGAGGTATTCACCCTCTCCGGCCCGCGGCTGGAGGCGCGAATCCGCCTGCGCACCGGCGTCAACAAGGACGGCACGATGATCGCCCGCGACGCCCTCGCCGTGTGGGACATGGGCGCCTTCCTGGGCCCCGGCGTGCAGGCCGGCATCAGCCACGGCGTGGGCGCCTATCACATCCCCAACTTCCGCCTCCGCTCCTACGGTGTCTATACGAACAAGGTCCCGGCCAGCTCCTACCGCGCCTCCGGCGTGGCCGACATGACGTTCGCCGTGGAGTCCCACACGGACATCATCGCCCGCAAGCTGGGCATCGACCCGTGGGAGTTCCGCCGCCAGAACGCCTTCAACGAGGGTGACAGCTCTGTGCGGGGCGACCGTATACCCCGCAACGGCCTGCACCAGTGCCTAGACGAGATTCGGGAGCGGCTGGACGGCTCCCGGCAGAGCAGCGACGAGGCGACAGGCATCGCGCTCTGTGAATGGCGCAGCGGCAGCGGCGCTTCCAGCGCGCAGGTCACCGTCAACGAGGACGGCGGCGTCACGGTGCTGACGGGCTCCGTGGACATCTCCGGAACGGACACGACCCTAGCCCAGATAGCCGCTGAGGCGCTGGGCGTCGGCATGGAGAAGGTCGTCATCGCCCAGCGCGATACGGATCTGGCCCCATTCACCTCGCCCAGCGGCGGCAGCCGTATCACCTACAGCCAGGGGAAAGTGGTTGAGCAGGCCACGCTACAGCTTCGCGACAAGGTCATGGAGCTGACGGCAGAGCGGCTGCAAATCGGTCGGGAGACCCTGGCCTGCGCCGGCGGCCGGGTGTACGTGGAGGACAACCCGGAGCAGGGCTACTCCTTGGGACAGCTCTCGCAGATGGCCGTGACCTCGCGGGGCGGCCCCCTGGTCGGCAACGCCTCCCTGTCGACGATGCCCTACGCCCCCGTATTCACCGCGCAGGCGGCGGTAATCAGCGTGGACCGTCAGACCGGGAAGGTTACGCTCAAGCGGTTTCTGCAGGCGCAGGACGTGGGCACCCCCATCAACCCCATGGCGATCATTGGGCAGCTGGAGGGCGGCGTCGTCCAGGGCATAGGCCGGGCGCTCACGGAGCACTACAAGGTGGAGGACGGCAGGCCCAGCAACGCCTCCCTTACCACCTACCTCATGCCGCTGGCCCCTGATGTCCCGCCGTTGGAGACGATCCTGGTAACGGTACCCTCGGAGGACGGGCCCTTCGGGGCGCGCGCCGTCGCCGAGCCTCCCGGCTTCGGGCCGGGCCCGGCGATCGCCAACGCCTTCGAGGAGGCGACCGGCGTGCGCATCAAGGAGCTGCCCCTGACCGCCGATCTGGTTCTGGCCGCCCTGCGGGGGGAGGCTACGGACCCCCAGCTCGACCTCTCCTTCCTTCCGCAGGAGCAGCGCCCTCGCGGCCCCGTCCAGTGGCAGGGCAGCGGTTAGCCGCGCCTACCTTGGGGACGACCGCCGGTAGTGTTGACAGATACCGCTGGCAGATGCTAAGCTGAATGACTGGATGGTTGATCTGAATCCCCCATCATCTGTTTCCCCATCTCACTGTTTTTGCCGATAGGCTTTGCTTTTCTTTAGCGAGAGATGCCTCCTGGCTAGCCCCTTGAGGAGAGGTTACCTATGGTCGTGCCCAGAGACCTGGTCTATGAGAAGTTTCGCGTTCCCCAAGTCATAAAGTCCTACTCCCGTATCCCGGACGCGATAGCGGTGCCCAACCTCGTTCGCATCCAGAGAGACTCATACGAGCTGTTCAAGGCCGAGGGGCTGCAGGCACTCTTCCAGGAGATCTCCCCCATCCAGGACTTCACCGGTAACCGGCTGGAGATGCGCTTCACCGACTACAGCTTTGGGGAACCCAAGTACTCTCAGGAGGAGTGCCGGGAGCGGGACGCCACCTACGCCGCTCCCCTCCACGTCAACGTCCAGCTGCTCGTCAAGGAGACCGACGAGATCAAGGAGCAGCAGATATTCATGGGCGACTTCCCGCTCATGACGGATCACGGCACCTTCATCATCAATGGCGCCGAGCGGGTCGTCGTGTCTCAACTCGTCCGCTCCCCCGGCGTCTACCTGACGTTGGAGCGAGACGCCACCAGCGGCCGCGACCTCTGTTACGCCAAGCTCATCCCCAACCGCGGCGCCTGGCTGGAGTTCGAGACCTCCAACAAGGACATCATCTCCGTCAAGGTGGACCGAAAGCGCAAGATCCCCATCACCACCCTCCTGCGCGCCATCGATGAGCCCCACCTTCTCCCGGACCACCCCAGCACCGCCGCCATGCGCGAGATCCAGGAGAAGATCGAGGGCGCCAAGACGGAGCGGGAGGCCGATCGCCTGCGCCACCAGCTTGCCCAGCTGCTGGGCAGCAACGATCGCATCCTCGCCCTCTTCGAGGAGACGGACACCAACCCCGACCACAACTACATCAAGGCCACCCTGGAGCGAGACCCCACCCACCAGAACAAAGAGGAAGCCCTGTTGGAGTTCTACCGCCGGCTCCGCCCCGGCGACCCTCCCACAGTGGAGAACGCCCGCGGCCTGGTTAACTCCCTCTTCTTCAACCCCCGTCGCTACGACCTGGGCAAGGTGGGCCGCTACAAGGTCAACAAGCGGCTGGAGCGGCCCGCCTCCGTTCAGGATCGCGTGCTGACTCCTGAAGACTTGTTCGCCATCGCCCGCGAGATCATTCGCCTCGACAACGGCAGCGGCCGGCCTGACGACATCGACCACCTGGGAAACCGTCGCGTCCGCACCGCGGGCGAACTCATTCAGAACCAGTTCCGCATCGGCCTCCTTCGCATGGAACGGGTCATCCGGGAGCGGATGACTATTACCGACCCCCACGAGACGGCGCCCAGCCAGCTCATCAACATCCGTCCCGTGGTAGCGTCTGTCAAGGAGTTCTTCGGCGGCTCCCAGCTCTCCCAGTTCATGGACCAGACGAACCCCCTGGCGGAGATCACCCATAAGCGGCGCCTCTCCGCCCTGGGCCCGGGCGGCCTCTCCCGGGACCGCGCCGGTTTTGACGTGCGCGATGTGCACTTCAGCCACTACGGACGCATCTGCCCTATTGAGACGCCCGAAGGCCCCAACATCGGCCTTATCGGCAGCCTGGCCACCTTCGGCCGGGTGAACGAATACGGCTTCATCGGGACGCCCTATCGCAAGGTCACCCGAGATTTCCCCGCGGACTCTCCGGACCTCATCGGCCACACCCTACGCCAGGACGTCCTCAATGCCAAAGGGAAGACCATCGCCGGCGCCGGCGAAGAAGTAAAGCCAGCCCTGGCCAAGAAACTGACGGCCGCCAAGGTGGAAGCGGTGCCGGTCCGGCCTTTCCTGTCCGGTGAGGTCATCTACTTCTCGGCGGACGAGGAGGAGAAATACGTCATCGCTGCGGCCAACTCCCCTATCGACGCGACGGGTCACTTCCTGACCGAACACCTAGAGGCCCGCTCCGGCGGCCAATTCACGACCGCCGTGCCGGAGCAGGTGGATTACGTGGACCTCTCGCCCAAGCAGATCGTCTCGGTAGCCGCCTCCCTCATACCCTTCTTGGAGCACGACGACGCCAACCGGGCGCTTATGGGCGCCAACATGCAGCGCCAGGCCGTACCCCTTATCCGGCCCGAGGTTCCCCTGGTTGGCACCGGCATGGAGGAGCAGACGGCCAAGGACTCCGGCCAGGTCATAACGGCCTCTGGGGAAGGTGTCATCACTGCCGTGACCGGCGATGCCATCACCGTCGCTTACGATGACGGCTCCAAACGTACCTACCCGCTTCAGAAGTTCGTCCGCTCCAACCAGGGCACGTGTATCAACCAGCGCGCCATTATCCGCCACCACGAGCGGGTCTCGGCCGGCCAGACCCTGGCCGACAGCTCGTCCACAGACTCCGGTGAGCTGGCTCTGGGCCAAACTCTTCTCTGCGCCTTCATGAGCTGGGAAGGCTACAACTTCGAGGATGCCATCATCGTTTCCGAGTCCGTAGTCCGGGACGACAAGTTCACCTCCATTCATGTGGAGAAGCATGAAGTGGAGGCCCGCGATACCAAGCTCGGCCCCGAGGAGATCACCCGAGACATCCCAAACGTGGGTGAGGAGAACCTGCTGGACCTCGATGAGTTCGGCATTATTCGCGTCGGCGCCGAGGTCCGGGCCGGCGACATCCTGGTGGGCAAGATCACACCGAAAGGTGAGACGGAGCTTACGGCAGAGGAGAAGCTCATCCGCGCGATCTTCGGCGAGAAGGCCCGTGAGGTTAAGGATACCTCCCTGCGCGTACCCCACGGCGAGCGCGGCAAGGTCATAGACTCCCGCTTCTTCGCCCGGCCGGACAGCGAAGCGGGGCGCCCATCCCACGGCCACCCCAGCCACCAGTGTCGCTGGCCCTCCTACGCCCAGATCACCGATGATCTGGCTCCTGGGGCACAGGCCCTGGTCCGCATCGTCATCGCCCAGCGGCGCAAGGTGTCCGAGGGCGACAAGATGGCCGGGCGCCACGGCAACAAGGGCGTGATCGCCCGCATTCTTTCCGTGGAGGACATGCCGCACCTGGCCGATGGCACGCCGGTGGACATCATCCTCAACCCTATCGGCGTCCCCAGCCGCATGAACATCGGCCAAGTGCTGGAGACCCACCTGGGCTGGGCCGCCCGCCGCCTGGGCTTCCGCGCCATATCCCCTGTCTTCGATGGCGGTAACCCCAGGACTATCGAGGATGCCCTCTGCCGCACCTGGATCTGCGAGCAGGCGGACGCCATATTCCCCGGCTCCAGCAACGGCAACGGTGCTGGCGGCAACAGCATCGGTGAGAACGTAAACGTGGAGAAAGTCTACGCCTGGCTGCACAAACACCATTACGACCCTGAACCGGTATTTGCCGATGAGCAGGTAGGCGAAGCGACCCGCGTCGCCATGGAGCTATGGCTGGAGCAGCAGGGCCTCAAGAGTGTCCGGGGCAAGTCCCCCAAGGATCTGAACGCGCGGGCAGATCGGCTCCTCGTCGAGCGGGGCACCCCGTCCCCTGTCTACGGTAAGCACGTGCTGTACGACGGTCGGACGGGCGAGGCTTTCGACCAGGCCATCACGATCGGCTACATCTATATGATGAAGCTGGTTCACCTGGTCGAGGACAAGATCCACGCCCGCTCCACCGGCCCCTACTCCCTGATCACTCAGCAACCCCTGGGCGGCAAGGCCCAGTTTGGCGGTCAGCGATTTGGGGAGATGGAGGTCTGGGCCCTGGAAGCGTACGGAGTCGCGCATATCCTTCAGGAACTCCTCACCGTAAAGTCCGACGACGTAGTGGGCCGGGTTAAGACCTACGAGGCGATTGTGAAGGGAGAGGACATCATGGAGCCCGGCGTGCCGGAGTCCTTCAAGGTCCTCGTCAAGGAGCTGCAGAGCCTGGGCCTGGCCGTAGAGGTTCTGAACGATGATGAAGAGCGAGTGGCCCTGGTGGAGACCTCCACCCAGGAGCTGCCGGAGCTAGGCATCGACCTTAGCCGGTTCGAGAAGGGAGAAGATATCCTTGGCCCTCGAAGTTAACAACTTCAACGCGATCCGCATAGCGCTGGCTTCCCCGGGGCAGATCCGCTCCTGGTCGTACGGCGAGGTCGCCAAGCCGGAGACGATCAACTACCGCACCCTGAAACCGGAGAAGGATGGCCTCTTCTGCGAAAAGCTGTTCGGCCCCACCAAGGACTTCGAATGCTACTGCGGCAAGTACAAACGAGTGCGCTACAGGGGGATCGTCTGCGATAAGTGCGGCGTGGAAGTGACCCGCTCCAAGGTCCGCCGCGAGCGCATGGGCCATATAGAGCTTGCCTCTCCGGTCGCCCACATCTGGTTTGTCAAGGGCACCCCCAGCCGCATCGGTCTCCTTCTGGACATCTCGCCCCGCAGCCTGGAGCGGGTCCTCTACTTCGCCCAGTTCATCGTCACCAGTGTGAACGAGGAGACCCGCCAATCCGCTCTGGAGGAGCTACGCCAGGAGATGGACCGCTCCGCCGATGAGCAAGAGGCGGGGGAAGTCCAGCGCATCGCTGCCATCGAGGAGGCTACGAGCGAGGCCGTGGCCAAGGTAGAGGAGCAGCGCGCTAGCCGCCTGGCCACCGTCGACGCCCGCCTGGACAAAGAGATCGAGTCGCTGAGCAAAAAGGCCACATCCCTGGAGGCCGACCTGGCCAAGACCGAAAAGAAGCCCGCCTCCAAGAAGCTGGCTCTGGATGACGAGTTCGTCCTGGCCACAAAGGGGGAGACGTTGCCAGCCAGGGCTCTGCAGCGGCTGCAGGCCGAGGTAAAACGCCGCTCAGCCGCCATGGAGGCGCGCCGCAGCGAGGAGCGTCAGGCGGCCGAGGCCGAGATGGAGGCGGAGATCTCCCGCCTTCGGGAAGCCGCCTTCACCGAGATGGAGCCCCTGCGCAAGCAGAGCGGCGAGAAGCGGGAGACTGCCCAGGAGGAGTACAAGCGGCGGATCCACGAGCTGAAGGAGCTGAAGGACCCCATCCGGGATGACCAGTGCTCCCTCCTGGCAGAGCATACGGTCCGGGAGATCAACTCTAATCACCCAGGCCTCATCGAGGTAGGCATGGGCGCGGAGTCCTTCCTGGGTATCCTTGGCCGCGTGGATTTGAACCAGCTGGCCGTGAAGCTGCGCACCGAGATCCAGAACTTTAGCGGCCAGCGCCGCAAGAAGGCCACCAAGCGCCTGCGCGTTGTGGAGGCGCTCCGCAGGAGCGGCAACAGGCCGGATTGGATGATTCTTACCATTCTGCCCGTGCTCCCTCCAGACCTCCGCCCCATGGTCCAACTCGATGGCGGCCGCTTCGCCACGAGCGACTTGAACGACCTCTACAGGCGTGTAATCAACCGCAACAACCGCCTAAAGCGGCTCCTTGAGCTTGGCGCCCCCGAGATCATCATCCGCAACGAGAAGCGCATGCTACAGGAGGCCGTGGACAGCCTCATAGATAACGGTCGTCGCGGTCGCGCTGTATCCACGGCCGGGAACCATAAGCTCAAGTCCCTTTCGGACATGCTGAAGGGGAAGCAAGGCCGCTTCCGTCAGAACCTTCTAGGCAAGCGGGTGGACTACTCCGGCCGCTCCGTTATCGTCGTTGGCCCGGACCTCAAGCTCAACCAGTGCGGCGTGCCCAAGCGGATGGCCCTGGAGCTGTTCAAGCCGTTCGTCATGCATGGGCTCGTGGCCCGCGGCCTGGCTCTCAACATCAAGTCCGCCAAGCGCATCGTAGAGCGCGCCCGCCCTGAGGTCTGGGACATTCTGGACGAGATTATCAAGCAGCGTCCGGTCCTCCTGAATCGCGCCCCCACCCTCCACCGTCTCGGCATTCAGGCCTTTGAACCCGTCCTCATCGACGGCAGCGCCATCCAGATCCACCCCCTGGTCTGCACCGCCTTCAATGCCGACTTCGACGGCGACCAGATGGCCGTCCACGTGCCTCTCTCCCGCGCCGCCGTCGCCGAGGCGCGGCAGGTCATGCTCTCCAGTCAGAACCTGCTGCTCCCCTCCAACGGCGAGCCCGCCGTGGCGCCGACTCTGGACATCGTCCTGGGCTGTTACTACCTGACAGACGTGAAGGCCAAGGCCAGGGGCACGTTCCAGGCTGGCCCCCCGGCCCGCGGCATCTACAGCAGCTTCGACGAGGCGAAGCTGGCTCACGCCTCTGGCTACCTAGACCTGCGGGCCCTCATTCGCGTCCGCGATGCCAGGACTGACGGCGAGCTGATCGAAACTACCGCCGGCCGTATCATCTTCAACGAGATCCTCCCTGAAGAACTCGGCTTCCGCAACCACCTCATGGACAAGAAGGCGGTGAAGGAGCTCGTGGCCGAGTGTAGCCATCGGCTGGACGGCGTCCACACCGCCGATGTGGTCGATCACATGAAGGATTTGGGCTTCCAGTACGCCACCAAGTCCGGCATCTCCATCGCCATGAACGACCTCAAAGTCCCCGCTGAGAAGGAGAAGCTCCTGGCTGAGGCCGATGCTCACATCGCCGAGATCGATGAGCAATACAACCTGGGGCTCATCACCGACGAGGAGCGGTACGACCAGGCGGTGGCCATCTGGCGGGAGACCACAGACCGCGTCCAGAACGTCATCCAGGATCGAATCGGCGAATACGGTGGTGTGTACCTCATGGCCGTCAGCGGTGCCAAGGGCAACATCAGCCAGATCTCCCAGATGGCCGGAATGCGGGGCCTCATGAGTGACCCCTCCGGCCGCATTATCGAGCTCCCCATCCGTTCTTCTTTCCGCGAGGGGCTCACGATGCTGGAGTACTTCATCTCCACCCACGGTGCCCGCAAGGGGCTGGCCGACACCGCCCTGCGCACCGCCGATAGCGGCTACCTCACCCGCCGCCTCATCGATGTCTCTCAGGACGTGATCATCTCCGAGGACGACTGCGGCACGACCGCCGGCATCTGGATCGGGGAGCCGTTGGAGAAGGGCCTCTTCGAGTCCCTCAGCGAGCGCATCTTCGGCCGCTGGACAGCGGCCGATGTGGCTGACCCCAAAACCGGGGAGATCATCATCGAGCGCGGCAATGAGATCGACGAAGACACCGCTGATCGCATCGTCCAGGCCGGCATAGACCGCGTTTACACCCGCTCGCCCCTGACCTGCCAGACCACACGCGGCCTTTGCGCCCCCTGCTACGGCCGGGATCTGTCCCGCGGCAGGCTGGTCAATCAGGACGAGGCCGTCGGCATCATCGCCGCCCAAAGCATCGGTGAGCCCGGCACTCAGCTCACGATGCGCACCTTCCACACCGGCGGCGTCGCCGGTTTCGACATCACCTCCGGCCTCCCCCGCGTCGAGGAGCTCTTCGAAGCCCGCGTCCCTAAGGGCACAGCCCTTATCTCCGAGATCGACGGCTCTATCGAGATCCAGCAAGACAGGGATGCCCGACGCATCAAGATCACCAGCGTCGAGACCTACCGCGACGAGTACCCTCTGCCGGAGGGTACCAAACTCCTGGTCAGGAGTAAGCAGGAGGTGGCACAGGGCGCCGTTATCGCTCGTCTGCCCAAGCCTCCAGAGCAAGAGGAGTCCGGGCAGGCCCCTTCGACGGGCTCAGGGCAGGCCCTGGTCCCCGCTGGCGACGTCCTCGCCCGCACCGCCGGTCATGTCTCCATCGACAAGAGCAGACACCTATCCATCCTCTTCGAGGAACGCGATGAGCGGGAGTATCTGATATCGGCCACCGCCCGCCTCCGCGTCCAGGACGGCGACTCTATCCACGCCGGACAGGCCCTGACGGAAGGCCCCCTCAACCCGCAGGACATCCTCCGCATCCAGGGCCCAGAGGCCGTGCAGATATACCTTGTGGAGGAGGTCCAGAAGGTCTACCGGTCCCAGGGAGTGACCATCAACGATAAGCACATCGAGGTGATCGTGCGCCAGATGTTGCACCGAGTCCGCATCGACTCGCCCGGCGACGCCGACATGTTGCCCAGCGAGCTGGTGGACCGCTTCCGCTTCGAGGCGGAGAACGCTAAGGTCCTGGCCGAGGGTGGCGAACCGGCCACCGCCCAGCCCATCCTCCTGGGCGTTACTAAGGCCTCCCTGAACACAGATAGCTTCCTGGCCGCCGCCTCCTTCCAGGAGACGACACGCGTCCTCACCGAGGCCGCCATCAGCGGCGCCGTTGACCACCTCCTTGGCCTTAAGGAGAACGTCATCATTGGCAAGCTCATCCCGGCCCGCGTACCCATCACCGTGGAGGCGCTGCCCAAGCCCGCCAGGATCGCCCTGCCCCTTACCCTGGCCGACGAGCGGCTTGAGGGTTCCATCCTAAGAAAGCTTATCCAGCCGGTGGACGCAGACAGCCTCGATCTGGAGATGGAGATATCGGACGGGGAAGAGAAAGAGCCGCTGGAAGAGCTCAGCGAGAAGTAGACCGGCAAACGAAGAGGACCAAGCGCGATGGCCTTTCGTTTCGTCGTAAGCTTCAGGCCGGCAACAGGGCCCGCAGCACCACGTCCTCATCCCGAAGCTGCTGGGCGGTGACCGGCGTCGCCGTCCGGATCAGGGCGCGGCTGGCCGATATGTCCCGCGGCCGGTTCAGCGCCATCGCGGCCCGCAGGCGGCCGTCCTTCAGATAGAACGCCGTGAACCGGCGGCCCGCCACATCGCCCCGTAGCACCACCTCGTCCCAGGCGCTGGCATGACCCACATACTGCATGTTCAGATCATACTGATCGGACCAGAACCAGGGCACTTCCGCGTAAGGCTCGGCCATCCCTAGCATCGCCTTGGCCGCCGCCACACCCTGATTCTGGGCGTTGGCCCAGTGCTCCACCCGCATCCGTTCCCCCAGGATCGGGTTGGGAAAGCTGGCCACGTCCCCAGCGGCGAAGATGCCTTCCACGCTGGTCCGGCAGTACTCGTCGACGATGATCCCGTTCCCCGTCTCAATCCCCGCCCCCACCGCCAGACCTATCTCCGGCTCCATCCCCACACCGACGACGACCAGATCGCAATCGATCGAGTCGCCCCGCGAGATCACCACCCGCTTCACCCGTCCGGTGCCCTCCAGCCGATCGATGCCGGTGCCCAGGCGAAGGTCTATCCCCTGCTCCCGGTGGATCTCCGCGTAGATGCCGCCCATCTCCGGCCCCAGGGCCCGCCCCAGAGGCACGGCCGCCACCTCCAGCATCGTCACCTCCAGGCCGCTCACCCGGGCCGAGGCCGCCACCTCCGCGCCGATGAACCCCGCCCCTATCACCACCACTCGCCCTCCCGCCGCCAGTTGAGCGGCGATGGCCTCGCTCTCCTCAATCGTACGCAGGTAATAGACTCCCTGCAGCTCCACGCCGGCCACCGGGAGGCGGCGCACCCGGCCCCCGGTAGCGATCAGCAGCTTATCGAATCCCAGCCGTTCGCCGCCCTCCAACTCGAGCGACCGCTCGCGCACGTCGATGCCGGTGGCCCGCACACCCAACCGCATCTCGATCTCTTGCTCGTCGTAGAACTCGGGCGGCCGCAGGAAGATGCTTTCCCGCTCAACCTTTCGCTGCAGATACTCCTTGGACAGCGGCGGTCGTTCGTAGGGACGGTCCGGTTCCGCCCCGATGAGCAGCAGGCGGCCGTCGAACCCCTCCTTACGCAGCGTCTCCGCCGCCCTGCCCCCACACAGGTTCGCCCCCACGATGACGTACGTCTGCTTCGCGGCCATGAGACACCTCCACCGCCACCTTAGCGCGGGTGAAACCGCCAGCCAAGTAGGTCACCCGCCTCTCGGAAAGAAAGAAATGATAACTTTGACAGCCGAATAGGCCGCTGCTATACTGCGGCCAGGCTACAGTCACGCCGCCAGCGGTCGCGGCCAGAGGGAGGTGTCGCCCTGGACACGTCCCTCATTTAATCTAATCTGGCAGCGGAGAGGAATCACCATCTCGTGATCAGGCGCGATCTGACCCTCATCACCCGCGTCATTGGGGCTATCTTCTTTGGATTCCTGGGATGGCGCACTGGCAACGCCCTGGCCGAAGGAGACGAGGGGCTGGTACGCATCCTTTTCTGGACAGTTACGCCTGTGGGGTTCACCCTCTTCGGTGCTCTTGCCACACCCCTGATTCTCTTGCCGCTGCTGGGAAGGCTCCAGGAGTGGGCACGGGAGATCCAGCCCGCTCAACTGATCCTGGGAACCGCCGGTCTGCTCGCGGGCCTTCTTGTCGGCGCTTTGCTCTCGCCCGCCCTGCTAACCCTACCCGGTATAGGCGGCCTCATCGCCCCCTTCGTCGTCAGCTTTATCCTGGGCATCGTGGGCGTCGCCATCATGGTCGGCCGCGAGGAAGAGTTCGCCGTCTTCCTGGGGCGCTATGCGCCCAGCGCGGGTCAGATGAACACTGCCTCCCGCGAGATCGTCATCGATACGAGCGCTATCATCGATGGCCGAATGGCCGATATCGCCGCCACCGGCTTCCTCCAGGGCAGCCTTGTCATCCCTCGCTTCGTCCTGGACGAGCTGCGCTACGTTGCCGACTCGCCGGACGACCTCCGTCGGAACCGCGGCCGCCGCGGCCTTGAGCTTCTCTCTCGCCTGCGAAAGGAGGAGCCTCTGCCGATCCGCATCGCCGATGACGACTTCCCGGACGCGCAGGACGTGGACGCTAAACTTGTCCGCCTGTGTAACAAGCTGGGCGCCCCTCTCCTAACCAACGACTTCAACCTGAACCGCATCGCCGAGCTGGAGAACGTCCAGGTCCTCAACGTGAACAGCCTCACTAACGCCGTCAAAGCGATCATCCTTCCCGGCGAGGAGATGGCCGTGCACATTATCCAGGAAGGCAAAGAGATGGGCCAGGGCGTCGGCTTCCTGGACGACGGCACCATGGTCGTGGTGAATGGGGGCCACAGCCACCTGAACGAGCAGCTGGACGTCACCGTCACCCGCGTCCTCCAGACCGTCGCCGGCCGCATGATCTTCGCCCAGCCCAAGGGAGCCTGAACGACTGCCATGCCTGAGTCTGCAGCCTCCCTGGGAGCCGTGATCGTCGCCGCCGGCAGCGGCAGCCGCATGGGCCGCCCTTCGACCGATCGGCTTGGCTTAGGGCAGGCCGGCTCGGGGCAGGCCCTCGATAAGCTATTCGTCCCCCTGGGAGGGCGCCCAGTCCTGGCCCACGCCCTGGCCGCTTTCCAGGAATGCGACGCCGTGCAGCGCATGGTGCTGGTTCTCCCGGCAAGGAAGCTCGAGCGAGGGCGGCGCTTCGTGCAGGAGCACGGCTTTGACAAGGTGCGGCGGGTCTGCGGCGGCGGGCCCCGCCGGCAGGACTCCGTTCGCCTGGGCGTGGAGGCGCTTGGGCCCTGCCAGTGGGTGGCCGTCCACGACGGCGCCCGCCCCTTGATTACGCCCGATCTCATCCTGCGGGGACTGGAAGCCGCCGGCGATACCGGCGCCGCCGTCCCGGCCCTACCCCTGGCCGACACAGTGAAGGAGGCCGGACCAGACGCCATGGTTCTCCGCACCCTGGACCGCAGCCGATTATGGGCCGTCCAAACCCCCCAGATCTTCCGCTACGACCTCCTCCTGCGCGCCCACCAGGAGGTCACAGCGGACGCCACCGACGATGCCGCCATGCTGGAGGCGTTGGGCCTGCCTGTCCGGATATTCCCGGGCTCCCGCCTCAACCTGAAGATAACCACCCCAGAGGACCTGACGCTAGCCGAGGCTATCCTGGCCGCGTCGGCGGCTCCCGCCGCTCTCTGAGCTCTCCCCATGCGCATAGGCATCGGCTACGATATCCACAGGTTCGAGGAGGGACGGCCCCTGGTGTTGGGGGGCGTCCCCATCCCCGGCGAGACCGGCCTGGGGGGGCACAGCGACGCCGACGTCCTCCTGCACGCCATCATCGACGCCCTGCTGGGCGCCGCCGGCCTTGGGGACATCGGCCAGCACTTCCCGGCGGACGACCCCGCCTACCGGGACGCCGACAGCCTGGAGCTCCTGGCCGGCGCCCTGGCCATGGTGACGGAGGCTGGCCTGAGGGTGGAATCGGTGGACGCCACCGTCATCGCCGAGAGGCCGCGCTTAGCCCCTCACCTGGCCGGGATGCGCGAGCGAATCGCCGATACGCTTGGGGCGCCACCGGACCGAGTGAACGTTAAGGCAACCACCAACGAGGGGATCGGCGCCCTGGGCCACGGCGAGGGGATCGCCGCCCTGGCTGTGGCCTTACTCAACGAATCGCTATAATAGATGCCGTGAAGATTGCGAGCTCGGCCCCCCGTCCCCGGGGCAGAACGTCCGCCTGGCCTGCGCCCGTAGCCGGGCCCCGACCGGGATGTCAGGGCCAGTGCCGACGGCTGGGACTTGATTCGGCCCCGGGCGACCATACGGTCGGCCGTTATCGCAGAAGGGTAAGGAGAGCCCATGGGGCTCCTGCAAAGCATTAAGAAAGATATCCGGACAGCGCGGCAGCGTGATCCCGCCGCTACCAGTTCCTTGGAGGTCATCCTGACCTACCCGGGCTTCCACGCCCGCCAGATCCACCGCTTGGCCCACACCCTCCACAACGGGGGCATCTGTCTCCCGGCCCGCGTCATCTCCCATCTCGGCCGCGCCCTCACCGGCATCGAGATCCATCCCGGCGCACGCATCGGCGAGGGGTTTTTCATCGACCACGGCATGGGGCTGGTCATCGGCGAGACCACCGTCATCGGCGACGACTGCCACCTCTTCCAGGGCGTCACCCTGGGCGGCACCAGCACCCGCCGCGCCAAGCGCCACCCCACCCTGGGTCACAGGGTCGTCGTAGGCGCCGGCGCCAAGATCATCGGCGCCGTCACCATCGGCGATAACAGCAAGATCGGTGCCGGCTCCGTAGTCGTCACCAACGTCCCGGCCAACGCCACCGTGGTGGGCGTCCCCGGCCACATCGTCGCCTACGCCGACCCGGGCGATGACACTATCCTCCGTCTTCCAGACCCGGAGTGGGACATCATCCAGCGTCTGGAGAACCGCATCGCCCAGCTGGAGGGACGCATCGCTCAGCTAGAAGGCGGCGAAGCGCAACCAGCCTCCGTTCCCATCGACGAGGAGTAGTCGTGAAGCTCTACAACACGATGACCCGCCGCCGGGAGGAGTTCGCCCCCGCCGGCGACGAGGTCAAGATGTACGTCTGTGGCATCACCCCTTACGACCACGCTCACCTGGGCCACGCCATGAGCTACGTTATCTTCGATGTCCTCCGCCGCTACCTGGAGTTCCGCGGCTACCAGGTCCGCCACGTCCAGAACTACACCGACATCGACGACCGGATCATCGCCCGCGCCAACGCCCAGGGGCTCAGCTTCGACGAGCTGGCCCAGCGCTTCATCGACGAGTACGAAGAGGAGATGGGGGAGATGAACATCATCCCCGCCCACGTCTACCCTCGGGTCACACAGGAGATACCCCAGATCATCGAAATGGTCTCCAGCCTCATCGAGAAGGAGTACGCCTATCAGGCGGACGGCGACGTCTACTACCGCGTCCTGAAGAAGGCCGATTATGGCAAGCTCTCCGGCCGCGACATCGATAGCATGATCGCCGGCACCCGTGTGGAGGTCAGCGAAAAGAAGGTGCACCCCGCCGACTTCGCCCTCTGGAAGGCCGCCAAGCCCGGCGAGCCCGCCTGGGATAGCCCCTGGGGGCCGGGCCGTCCGGGCTGGCACATCGAATGCTCCGCCATGTCGCTCCGCTATCTGGGCCAGACCATGGACATCCACGGCGGCGGTCAGGACCTTATCTTCCCCCACCACGAGAACGAGATCGCCCAGAGTGAGGCGTCCACCGGCGTCCAGCCCTCCGTCCGCCACTGGGTCCACAACGGCTGGCTCTTCCTGGACCAGGAGAAGATGAGCAAGTCCCTGGGCAACATCATCACTATCCGCGAAAGTCTCGATCAGTACGGTTCTGACGGCGTGCGCATCTTCGTCCTCACCTCCCACTATCGGGCCCCCCTCACATACTCCGAGGAGGCGCTGACGGCCGCCAAGCGCGCCGCCGAGCGGCTGCGCCTCGCCGCCTCCCTTCCCGGCGGCCAGGGCCAGCCCACGGTGGACCCTGAGCCTGCCCGCCAGCGCTTCATCAAGGCGATGGACGACGACCTCAACGCCGCCGGCGCCCTGGCCGCCCTCTTCGACCTGACCCGCGACATCAACCGCGCCCGCGACGAGGGGCGCACTGTCGATGACGCCCAGAGCACCCTCAACGAGCTGGCCGGCGTCCTCGGCCTCACCCTGCGGGAGCCTGAGGGAACCGCTGCCGTCGGGCCGTTCATCGACCTTCTCATCGAGCTCCGCAAGGAGCTCCGCAGCCGCAAGCTGTACGACCTGGCCGACAGCGTACGCACCGGCCTGAGCGAGCTCAGCATCACCCTGGAGGACGTGCCGGAGGGCACCCGCTGGCGCCAGCGGGAATAGACGGTTGCCCGGCCGTAGCCCCCGGCATCGTTGCTGGCGTTCGTAGTCGCGCATATAATGTGTAGGCCGTCGCCCCGGAGGTGAAACGCTTCGTGCTTCTAGCCATGGATGTAGGTAACAGCAACGTCACGCTGGGCGTCTTCGATGACGCTTCCCTGCGTGCTACCTGGCGCTTCGCCACAGACCTGAGCAAGCTGCCCGACGAGTACGGGATACTGATGCTGAACCTCCTAGCGCAGGAAGGGATCACGCCGGAGAATATAGATGGTGCCGTGATGGCCTGTGTGGTACCGGACCTAGAGCCCGTCTTCGACGGGGTGTGCCGCCGCTACTTCAAGACCAGACCGCTGGCGATAGGGACCGGCGTGCGCACTGGCCTGCGCGTCCTCTACGACGCACCCAGGGATGTGGGCGCCGACCGGGTGGCCGACGCCGTGGCGGCGATCCGCTCTTACGGAGCGCCGCTGATAGTGGTAGACATGGGAACCGCCACCGTGTTCGACGCCATCGGCAAGGAGGGGGACTACGTGGGCGGGGCCCTGGCGCCCGGCCTGGGCATCGCGGCCGAGGCGCTGTTCCAGCGTACGGCCAAGCTGTACCGAGTGGAGCTCAGCCGTCCCGCGTCGGCCATTGGCCGCAATACGGTGGCCGCCATGCAGTCGGGCATCCTGTTCGGGTACGTGGGCCTGGTAGAGGGGATCGTCGCCCGCTTCCGGGAAGAGCTGGGCGGCCAAGCCAAGGTCATCGCCACCGGCGGCTACGCCGGTCTCATCGCCCGCGAGACCAAGGCCATCGATGCCGTGAACATGGACCTGACCCTGGAGGGGCTGCGCATCATCTACGATATGAACCGCGGATAGACGGAAGGATACCTTCCGGAGCGCCGCCCCGGCATTGGGGAGAGCAGATGTACAACCTGACCGAGCGAAACGTGGTACTGGGGGTGACCGGCAGCATCGCCGCATATAAGACGGCGGATCTGGCCAGCAAGCTGACCCAGGCCGGGGCCAGAGTGGACGTGGTAATGAGTTCGGAAGCCACTCGCTTCGTCTCGCCTCTCACTTTCGAGGGCGTTACCGGTCGCCGCGCCTACAGCGATATGTTCGACACGCCCCCCGGCGCCGCCGAGCTACACATAGAGCTGGCCCGCCGGGCCGATATCCTGGTAGTGGCGCCCGCCGCGGCCACTAGCCTGGCCCGCCTGGCCCTGGGCCTAGCCGAGGAGATGGTCAGCCTCACGGCCCTGGCCACCCGCGCTCCCATGGTCGTCTGCCCAGCGATGGACTCGCAGATGTTCGAGCATGCCGCTACCCAGGCCAACCTGGAGATTCTGCGGGCCCGCGGCGTTCACATCGTCGGGCCGGAGGAGGGGCGTCTGGCCTCGGGGCAGATGGGACGTGGCCGCCTGTCGGAGGTCGAGACCATCCTGGGAGCCGTCAGACAGGCGCTGGGCAGGGACGGCGATCTGGCGGGTAAGAAGGTCGTGGTGAGCGCCGGCGGCACCCGGGAGGCCATCGACCCGGTGCGGTTCATCAGCAACCACTCTTCGGGCAAGATGGGCTTCGCCCTGGCCGAGGCCGCCCGCGACCGCGGCGCTGACGTTTCGCTGGTGTCCACGGTGACTACTATGCCCTGCCCCTACGGCGTGGCGTTGGCGCCGGTGGAGACAGTAGCCCAGATGCGCGAGGCCGTGCTGGCCGCCTGCCGGGAGGCCGATGTCCTCATCATGGCCGCGGCGGTGTCCGATTACCGACCGGCAGAGCGGGCCGAACAGAAGGTGAAGAAGGGGCCCGAGCGCTGGGCCCTGGATCTCGTCAAGAATCCCGACTTCCTGTTGGAGGTACCGGACGGGTTGGTGAAGGTGGGCTTCGCCGCCGAGAGCGAGGAGCTGCTGGCCAACGCGCGCCAGAAGCTCCAGGCCAAGAGGCTGGACCTCATCGCCGCCAACAACATCGCCGCCGAGGGCTCCGGCTTCGGCACCGACACCAATAAGGTGACGCTCCTGAGCCCTGACGGCGACGAGGATGACCTTCCACTCATGTCCAAGTACGATGTCGCGGGCCGTATCCTCGATAGGGTCGTTCAGATGCTGGAGGGGAAGGCCCGGCGGTAAAATGAGGCGCTGTCAAGCGTTTCACCATCATGTCACACTTACGAACCAGGGCAGTTATCGGGCCGAATAGCCAGTAAGATCAGATTTAGCGTAAACTCAGGTATGCACGAGGAGGATCAGGGGAATGCGCCACCAGAGATAAGCCCCGCTGGAGGATGGCGCCGCCAGAGCGATGAGGCCATAAGGAGGACGGCTATGCCGGAGGCATTCACTCTAGATAAGTTCGCCCAACACCCCTTCTACCAAGAGGTGAACCGGAGGCTGATAGCCCTGGCCGCCCTGCGGCCGGGTCAGCTAGTGGTGGACCTGGGCGCCGGCACGGGCACCGTAACCCGCCTGTTGGTGGCAGAGGTGGCCTCCAGTCCCGGGGCCGAGGTGATCGCGGTGGAGCCGTCGGAGTCGGCCTTGGACATGGCCCGCCGCAACCTGGAGAACATCCGCGGCGCCGTAGTGAGCTTCGTACATGGGAGGGGCGAGAAGCTCTCCCTGCTGGTCCGCCGCCCCGCCGACGCCGTTTTCTTCTGCAACGCCATCCACCTCGTTAGGGAGAAGGCCGAAGCGATGAAGGAGGTGGCAGGCACCCTGCGGCAAGGCGGCACCTTCTCCTTCAACACCTCCTTCTACCAGGGAGCGGAGCCGCCGGAGGCGGAGCAGTTCTATCGCCGCTGGATGATGAGGGCCATGCGGGTTCTCAAGAGACGCTATGACCTGACGCCCGAGCGCCACAAGGTGGAAGCGCGAGTCCGCCTCAGCGAGGAAGAGTACCTGCAGCTGCTGAGAGATCACGGGTTCCGGGTGAAGGAGAAAGAGGTAGTACAGGTCAAGATGTCCCTGAAGGCGTTGGAGGACATCAGCGAGTACAGCCTCTGGATTGAGGGGGTCCTGCCCGGGGTCCCTCTGAAAGAGGGGAGCGAGGCGCTCAAGGAGGGGGCCCGCGAAGCCTTCGCCGACCTCGGCCTCACGAGCTCGCCCCGCAACTGGTTGCTGATCGTCGCCAGCAAGGCCTAGGGGCGCATCTGCGGGGCCGCGGCGGACGCGGCAGACGGGCCTACTTCGCCTTCGCCATCCCCAGCATGACGTTGACCAGCGTCCGTGTGGGGATGCCGGTGGCCCCCTTCACCCAAGCGCCCTTGTCCGTATCCACGTTGTCCGTTGGCGCCATGTCTATGTGCACCCAGGGGGTGTCCTCCACGAAGAACTGGATGAACTTGGCGGCGCTGATCGCCCCGCCGAAGCGGTTGCCGGTGTTCTTGATGTCCGCCACGCCGCTCTTCAGGCTCTCGCTGTACTCGGCTATGAGGGGGAAGCGCCACATCATCTCGCCGGCGTCGTCACCGGCCGCCGTCACGGCCCCGGCCAGGCCATCCTCGGTGGCCATGAAGCCTGTGGCGGAGGTCCCCAGGGCCACCTGCATCGCGCCCGTCAGGGTGGCCACATCGATGATGGGCGAGAGCTTCTCGCGGCGGGCGTAGCAGACGGCGTCGGCCAGGACGAGGCGACCCTCGGCGTCGGTGTTGATCACCTCGATCGTCTTGCCGTTCATGGCGCGGTGCACGTCGCCGGGCTTGGTGGCAGAGCCGGAGGGCATGTTCTCCGTAGCCGGAACCAGAGCGGTGACGTTGATGGCGGGCCGCAGCTTGCCCAGGGCCCACATGGCGGCGATGACGGCGGCGCCACCAGACATATCGCCCTTCATCTCCTCCATTCCGGCGGCGGGCTTGATGGAAATGCCACCAGAATCGAAGGTGATCCCCTTCCCCAGAAGACCCAACGTCTCGTCGCTGTCCGGCCTCCCCCGGTAGCGCAACACGATGAACCTGGGCGGCTGTATTGAGCCGGCGGCCACCCCCAGCAGGGCGCCCATGCCCAACTCTTCCATCTCCTCTTGCTCCAGGACCTGGCAGTCCAGACCGACGTCAGCAGCCAGGGTTTGCGCCCGCTCCGCCATGGCCGTGGGCGTCAGTACGTTGGCCGGCTCATTGGCCATATCGCGGGCGTGGTTCGCCGCGTCAGCCATGACCTGCCCCTTTTCCACCCCCCGGCGGATCGCCTCTAGCTTCGACTGATCGGACTCTACAATCGAGAGCGAGTCGATCTCCTTCCCATCATCCTCGTTCTGCTTGTGACGGGTGAAACGGTACGACCCCATAATCGCGCCCTCGGCGATCGCCTGAGCGGAGACCTCGGGCTCCAGCCCAGCGATGCCGGCGCCATGGAGGATGGTCGCCACGCTGGAGGCGCCGGCGCCGCGCAGACGCCGAAGGGCAGCGCCGGTCAGATCGCGGATGGTGCCGTGGTTGAACTCGCTATCCTTACCCAGCCCGGCCACCAGAACCCGAGGCGAGGGCAAGCGGCCCAGGGAGTGGATGACGGTGAGCTCGCCCCCTTTACCCTTGATCTCGCCCTCAGTGATGAGTTGGCTGATGCCGTCGCCCAGGGCTTTATCCACCGCCCCCGTGGCGCCGCCGGGGCTGCGCACGCCGTCGAACAGGTTGACGATGATCGCCTTGGCCGGATGCTGGACAATATCGCCTGCTTCGACCTTGATCTCCACGACTCGCTCCTTCCAAGAGAGGATCCGTTTGATTTACGACATTATTCGCCTACGCACGGCCATGATAGCCAGCACAGCGGCAGGGGTCAAAGAGGGTGGGCCTCTGGAGGGGGCTGACGCGCATGGGACAGCGTATGAGGGCCTACATGGGGCTAAGCGGGCCCTTAGCATGCTACACGGCCACGGACAGGTCGATGCGGTGGCGGCGCACCTCCGCCATGATCTGCTCGGCGGCGCCCTGATCGGGCTCGATCAGGGGCAGGCGAGGGGCGCCAACCTGGAAGCCGATGCCGTTAAGGGCGTGCTTGATCGGGATCGGGTTGCTGGCCTCGGTCATCAGGGTGGTCATGAGTGGCAGAAGCCCTCGGTGGATGGCCGCGGCATGCTCGACGCGACCGGCGAGCAAGGAGTCGATCATATCGTGCATCTGGGCGCCGGTCAGGTGAGAGACGACGCAGATCGCACCGTAGCCGCCCACAGCCAGGATGGGCAGCGTCATCTGGTCGTCGCCGCTCCAGACGTGGAACCCATCGCGGGCGTCGGCGATGATGCGGGCGATCTGAAGGAGGTCGCCGGAGGCCTCCTTCACGCCGACGATGTTGGGGATGCGCGAGAGGCGGAGGGTGGTCTCCGCCGTCATGTTGACGCCGGTACGGCCGGGAATGTTATAGAGGATGCAGGGAAGCGGAGCACCACCGGCGATCGCCTCAAAGTGACGATAGAGCCCCTCCTGAGTGGGCCGGTTGTAGTACGGCACGGTGAGGAGGAAGCCGTCGACGCCGGCGCCGGCGGCCTCCCGCGAGAAGGCCACGCTTTCGGCCGTGTTGTAGGTGCCGGTGCCGGCGATAACGGTGCCCCGTCCGTCCACCGCCCGCTTCACCTCGGCGAAGAGTTTGAGCTTCTCCTCGTGGGAGAGGGTGGGCGCCTCGCCGGTGGTGCCGGCGACGACGACGCCGTCGCTGCCGGAGTCGAGAAGGGCCAGGGCCAGACGCTGGGCCTGCCCGTAGTCCACTTGCCCACCCTTGTCAAAGGGGGTGACCATAGCGGTGAGGAGCCGACCGATCTCCATGGCGGGGCCTCCTTTAGTGCTCAGCGACCATTTGTGTCCATCCGCGGCCAGCCTAGATCAAGTTGCGGGCGACCAGTTCTTCAGCGATCTGGATAGCGTTGAGGGCGGCGCCCTTGCGCAGGTTATCGCTGACCAGCCAGAATGCGATGCCGTTGGGGTGAGAAGCGTCCTGGCGGATGCGCCCCACGTAGGTGTCGTCCTTGCCGGCGACGGCAACGGGGGTGGGATAGAGGTTCACGGAGGGCTCGTCCAGTACGATTATCCCGGGAGCCTCCCGGAGGGTGTCTTGGACATCATCCGGGCTCATGGGACGGCTGAACTCCACGTGCACCGCCTCTGAGTGACTTATGTAGACAGGCACCCGGACGCAGGTGGCGGAGATGGCCAGGTCCGGCTCGTGCATGATCTTCTTCGTCTCGTTGATAACCTTCCACTCTTCCCTGGTGTAGCCGCTGCCCAGGAAGACGTCTATGTGCGGGAGCAGGTTGAAGCCGATCTGGTGGGGGTAGACGTGGGCGCTGGTCCTTTTTCCGTCCAGGATGGCGCGCGTCTGGTCGGTCAACTCCCCCAGCGCCTGGGCGCCGGTACCGGAGACCGACTGGTACGTGTCCACGATAATCCGCTTGACCGGGTTGATCTTATGCAGGGGCCAGATGGTCTGGACCAGGGGCGTGGTAGGACAATTGGGAATGGAGATGATCCCCTCATGCCCGTCCAGATCGGCGGCGTTGACCTCGGGCACGACCAGGGGAACGTTGGGCTCCATGCGCCAGGCGGAGCTGTCATCGATGACGATGGCACCCGCCTTGACGGCAGCGGGAACGAGCTGGTGGGAAACCTCGGTCGTAGCGGAGAAGAAGGCGAGGTCGACCCCGTCGAAGGAGCGAGCGGTGGTCTCTTCCACCTCGATTTCCCGCTCGCCGACGGCCAGGCGGCGGCCAGCGGAGCGGCTGGAGGCGAGCAGGCGCAGAGCCTTGATAGGGAATCGCCGCTGAAGGGCGATCCTGAGGAACTCCTGGCCCACCAGCCCGGTGGCCCCGACTACGGCGACGTTATACGGCTTGGACATCCTGACTCTAACCCCTACGAGGAACCGGCGGCCCTATAGCTAAACCATAGTAGCCTATCTGGAGTCGACGCCGCAACAGGCGCGGCCTGCATCACGCTAGGCCTAGAACGAGCGCCACAGCCACGTGCGCTCTAAGCCCAGCTTCTGCCAGCGCCGGAAGCGGCTGGGGGCGCGAAGGGCTACGTCCGGATTGGGCTCGGCGAAGAAGTTACCTTCGGCGAAGGCGGCCTTGCCGTATCCCGTCTCCAGGAAACAGGCCCCCTGGCCGCCGAACCCCCAGTCGGGCCGCCCGCCCTTGATCTCCGCCGCGATGTTACGGGCCACTACCTCGGCCTCGCCGTGCGCGAACACGCCCGCCTTGGGCAGCATCATCCCGTTGGACAGGGGGACAGCCGTGGCATCGCCGACGGCGTAGACATCATCGAACTGGGTGGCCAGAGTCTCCCGGTCCACGGAGACCCAGCCGCCATCCTTGGCCAGGCCCGCGGCCTGTAGCACATCAGGGACCCGGTGTACAGGGGTGGCCACGAGAAGGTCGAAGTCGGCCTCGCTGCCGTCCTCGAACGCCAGCTTCTTGGACTGCTGGTCGACACTCTTCAGCCGGAGCCCCGGGCTGAACGCGATCTCGCGGCTGGCTAGCAGGTCGATTACCATCTGCCCCGCGCCCTGTCCGGCCACGGGCAGCGGATAGGGTTCCGGGGTGAAGAGCCTGATCTCCACATCGGCGCGGATGCCCCGGCGGCGGAAGTGCTGGTCCAGAATCAGGGCGCCCTCGTACGGGGCGGCCGGGCACTTATAGGGCATCGAGCTCACGACTATGGCAACGCGGCCGGCCTTGAAGTTAGGCAGCTCATCGCGCAGCCCCTCCGCCCCCTCCAGGTGGTAATAGGTCCAGGCCTTGTTGAGCCCCGGGATCTCGTCGGACGAGTACTGGGCGCCCAGGGCGACGACGAGATAGTCGTAGGTGAGCTCTTGCTGCTCCAGGCGGACCTTCTTGTTGGCGAGGTCCAGTTCCATAACCTCCGAGATCCGGAACTCTATTCCCTTGCGGCTAAGCGAGCGCAGGTCTCGCGTGATGCGGCTGGGGTCACGCTGCCCAGTCGCCACCCACATGAAGGATGGGGCGAAGGAGTGCCAGGGGGTCCGGTCCACCAAGACGATGCGGTGCTCGCTGGGGAGCATACGCCGCAAGCGATTGGCGGCCACCACGCCGCCGACGCCGCCACCAACGATAACTACGCTCTTGCCTGCCATATCCGTCTATCCGGCTTGAGTTCGCTCGATCTCCGCCGGCCCGCGATAGTAGAAGTCTGTCTACTCCAGGCCGATCAGCTGTTCCAGGCCCACGATCAGCTCCTGACGCTCCATGACCGCGCGGATTGCCATCACCACGCCGGGCATGAAGGAGTCCCGGCTGACGGAGTCGTGACGGATGGTGAGGGTCTGGCCGGGCCCGCCCAGGATCACCTCCTGGTGCGCTACCAGCCCGGGCAAGCGTAGGCTATGGATGGTGACACCATCGACGACACCGCCGCGGGTCCCCTTCACGTTCTCCTTCTGGGTCGGCGGCCGGATGAAAGGGCCGCCCCGATCCTGGGACATGGCCTTGGCCGTGGCGATAGAGGTGCCTGAGGGGGCATCCGCCTTCCCTTCGTGATGCATCTCGATCACCTCGGCATAGTCGAAGAAGCGACCAGCGATGCGGGCCAGGTGAACCATGAGGACGGCGCCGAGGGCGAAGTTGGCGCCGACGACGGCCCCCAACTTGCGCCGGCGGCACTCCCGACTCAGTTCAGCGAGGAAGTCGTCGGAGAGCCCTGAAGTGCCGATGACCAGACGGGCACCCGCCGCCTGGGCCTCCCGAGCGACGGTAGGGGTCCAATCGGCGTTGGTGAAATCGACGACCACGTCCGGTCGGGTTCGGGAGATTAGGGCGGCAGGTTCCGCCCCGAAGGGGACTAACCCAGACCCGTCCGGCAGTGAGAGATACTCCTCGCGGGCGGAGCGGGAGAGGATGCCGACGGGCTCCATGTCGGTCTCCCGACAGGCAGCCGCCAGGACTTCCTGTCCCATCTTGCCCGTGCCACTAACCAGCACCTTCACGGACATAGGCGACCGCCTTCCCGGGCCACTCCTACCAGCGCTTGAAGGGAGTCGGTGGGGGTGGGGGTGGAGGATCGCCCGGCTCGCGGCGGAATCCGGGGCGCTGCTGCTGGTCGTTGGGACGGGGGCCGCCGCCGCGGTTCTGTGGAGGCCTGCCACCGCCGCCACGGGGCCGCCCGTTCCCACCACCGCCGCCACCGCCACCGCCACCGCGGCCGCCGTATGGCCTCTGGCCACCGCCTCCGCCGCCGAAATCGCGGCGCGGCGGCCTCCGGTCGCCTCGGGACGCCTGGCCTGCCTGCTGCGCCCGCTGGGACGATTCCCTCGCCTGCTCCACCGTGAGACCCTCCAGGACAGCGCGGCGGGAGAGGTTGATGCGACCGAGGTTGTCCACCTCGATCACCATCACCATCACCTCATCGTCGATGCTGACCACGTCCTCGGGGCGGCGAGCAGGAACCTCCGCCAGGTCCTCCAAGCGGACCAGACCGTCCTTGCCCGGCAGTATCTCCACAAAGGCACCGAAACCGGTGAACCGAGTGACCGTGCCGGTATAGACCTCGCCCACCTCCACCTCCTTAGTAAGCCCCTCGATGATGCTGATCGCCTTCTGCGCCATCGTCTCGTTGGGGGAGCCTATGAAGACGGTGCCGTCATCCTCGATATCGACGCTGCAGGTGGTCTCCTCGATGATGGACCGGATGACGCGGCCGCCGGGGCCTATGACCGCCCCGATCTTGTCCTGAGGGATGCTCAGACGGTACATGCGCGGCGCATACGGTGACATCTCTGAGCGCACCTCCGGAATCGCCTCCCGCATCTTCTCCAGGATGAATAGGCGGGCCTCACGGGCCTGCGTCAGGGCCTGATCCAGGATATCGTCGGTAATGCCGCCGATCTTGATGTCCATCTGAAGGGCAGTGATGCCGGTAGCAGTACCGGCCACCTTGAAGTCCATATCGCCGAAGGAATCCTCCAGACCGGCGATGTCTGTTAGTACGCGGTAATTATCTTCGCCCTTGATGAGGCCCATGGCCACCCCGGCCACCGGCGCCTTGATGGGAACGCCGGCGTCCATGAGGGAGAGAACGCTGCTACAGACGCTGGCCATAGATGTGCTGCCGTTGCTGGAGAGGACCTCCGACACCAGGCGGATAGTGTACGGGAACTCCTCCTCTGAGGGGATGACGGCGAGCATCGCCCGCTCCGCCAGGGCGCCGTGACCCGTATCCCGACGGCTAGGGCCGCGAAGGGGCCGCGTCTCGCCCACTGAGAAGGGCGGGAAGTTGTAGTGGTGTATGAATCGCCGCATCTCCTCCGGCTCCAGGCCATCCAGCCTCTGCTGTTCACCCATGGAGCCCAGGGTGGTGAGGGCCAGCACCTGCGTCTCGCCCCGGGTGAACAGGCCGGAGCCGTGAGTGCGGGGGAGGAGGGCGACCTCACAGCTGATGGGCCTTATCTCGTCGGTGCGGCGGCCGTCAGGCCGCGTGCCCTCTTTCAGGATGCGATTGCGGACGGCCTGCTTGGAAGCGTCGTCCAGGGTGGCCTTCAGCTGTTGAGGCGAGTAGCGCTCGCCCAGGGCTTCCGTGAGCCCCTCCAGACGCTCGCCGGCCGCCCCGTCGCGCTCCCCCCTGGCGGAAGAGACCAGATCCCAGCCCTGGGAGGCGACGAAGTCAGCAACGGCTGGGCCGATGTCATCAGGCAGGGTGGAGGCCGAGAGAGAGCTCTTGGTCTTGCCCAGACGAGATACCATCTCGTCCTGAAGGCCGATGATCTCGGCGTTCGTCGCCTGGCCTACCCGGATGGCCTCCAGCATGATCGCCTCGGAGACCTCGCTGGCGCCCGCCTCCACCATAACGACGGCATCACGGGTGCCAACGACGACCAGATCCAGGTCGCTGTCCTTGAGCTGGGCGTAGGTGGGGTTCACCACATACTGCTCGTCTATGTAGCCCACGCGCGTGCCGGAAACGGGCCCGCCCCAGGGGATATCGGAGATGGAGAGAGCGGCCGAGGCGCCAATAATGGTGAGGATATCGGGGTCGTTCTCCTGGTCGGCGCTAAGGGCGGTAGCGATGATCTGCACATCGTTGCGCAGCCCCTTGGGGAAGAGGGGGCGCAGGGGACGGTCAGTGAGGCGGGCGATGAGGATGGACGAGGTGCCGGGCCGTCCCTCGCGGCGGAACCAGCCGCCCGGGATCTTGCCGGCGGCGTACATTCGCTCCTCAAAGTCTACGGTGAGAGGGAAGAAGTCGATCCCCTCGCGGGGAGCCGAGCTCATACAGGCGGTGACAAGGACAACGGTATCGCCATAGTGTACGGTCACGGCGCCGTTGGCCAGGCCGGCCACCTTCCCTACCACCATGGAGAGGGTGCGCCCACCGATCTCACGTGCAAACAATTCAGACATTACGAATCATACCTCCAGATAATTTGGTTGCGAATAATTGGCCCGTTGGGGCTCTTCCCCAAGCGGCAGGGCTGGCTTTGCTGCGATTGCTACATCCTCTATGGGTGCCTAATCGGCGGGTGGGCTGCCAGCGGGTTGCTCCGGCTGGCTTAAGTAGTACCCCCTCTGTGGTTAGGCAAGACCGCCGCGCGTCTACTTGCGGATGCCGAGTCTGCCTATGAGCGCCTTATACCGCGCCGGCTCTCTCCGGCTGAGGTAGCGCAACAGCCTGCGACGCTGCCCCACGAGCTTCATCAGGCCGCGCTGGGAGTGGTTATCCTTGCGATTCACCCGCAGGTGATCCGTTATCTGCCGGATGCGCTCTGTCAGCAGCGCTACTTGCACATCGCTTGAACCACTGTCGGAAGCGTGCAAGTGATACTCGCTGACTAGTCCTTCCTTCTGCGTCTTCGTGAGCATCCGTTATGGGGCCAGTCTCAGGCTCTCTCTCACTCCCAATTCTTGTTGGTGCGAGTATAACACACCGTCGCTGGCAGCGGCAACGAGGTCAAGGTATACTGGCCTTCAGATGGCGTACCTCCTCCCCCTACCGTCCCTATGACGAAGATCGTCGTAGTAACCGACAGCTCATCCTGTCTGCCCACCGAACTCATCAAAAGGCACGGCATCATCGTCGTCCCGTTGGCCTTCCTCTTCGACGGGCAGCTGCACTATGACGGAACCATAGCCGGCCACGATTTCTATGACCGGATGCGGGCCTCTCGCCGCCTCCCCACCACCGCCTCCCCTGCCCCCGGCCGGTTCCTGGAGGCCTTCCGTCAGGTTCACCAGTCCGGCGCCCAGGCCGTCCTCTGCCTGACCCTCCCCGCTAGCTACAGCGGCACCTATAGCTGCGCCCTTGACGCCAGGGAGCTGGCCTCTCAGGAGCTGCCCGACCTCACCGTTCGGGTGGTGGACACCCACAGTCTGGCCATGTCCCACGGCTTCGCTGTGCTGGCGGCGGCGCGGGCCGCCGAGGCAGGCGCCGGTCTGGACGAGGCGACGGCGGCGGCCGAGGCTGTCGGATCGAGGGCCCAACTGGTGGGTGCCCTGGACACCATGCGCTACCTGGCCAAGAGCGGTCGCGTCCCCTGGATCGTCCACTGGGCCACCGCCCTCCTCCAGATCAAACCCATCCTGGCCACCGGCTCCCATAGCGATAAGGTGACGGGCGTGGGCCGGGCGCGCACCCCGGCCGGGGCGATGGAGCGGCTAGTCCGCTACCTGGCGGAGAGAGCGCAGCCAGGGGCACCGCTACACGTGGCGGTGATGCACGCCGACGCACCCGAGCGGGCGCAGGAGCTGGCCGAGCGTGTTCGCCGGCGCTTCGCTCCGGTCGACCTCATCGTCACGGAGTTGACGAATGTAATGGGGGTCCACATCGGGCCGGGTTTCGTGGGCCTGGCGTTCTACTCGGAGCCGGAAGCATCACCGGAGCGGGCGCCTGAGCTACACGCGGCGCAAGCATGATCTGTTCTCGGGCGGGCGATCGCCCGCCACCGCTTTCGGCCACCCTGGGCGCCACCTAATCTGAAGGACCAGGCGCCAGACCGGACTCCGCCTCGCTGCTCGCGTTTTCATCGGGCAGGACCCAGCGCCTCAGAGCCGGAAGGGGAAGCCGCCCTAACAGCCGCCCCAGCGCGGGGTAGCCCCGGCGACGCAGCATCAGCGCGGCCGGGAATCCCAAGAGAGCCACAACTGCCCCGGCAGCAGCGTCCAGGAAGAAGTGATTGGCGGTGACCGTGATGGCTGGCACCTGGGCGATCGGCAGGAAGAGGCCGATGGGCAGGGTGAACCACATCCAGCGCCGCCCCCAGGAGGCCCACACGATCCCCACACCGAGCAAGAGATCCCACCCGAAGTGTAGGCTGGGCATGGCGGCGTAGGGGTTCACGAAGGCGCTCGTGGACTGTGCCTGATAACCGTAACCCAGGTACTCCTGCATGGTGTCTAAGAAGCCGCGAATGTAGACGGGGCCGCCGCCGTCGAACTCTATCGCCAATTCGGGCAGCAGCCGCGGTGGCGCCACCGGGTACAGCCAGTAGACGACGAGGGCGATCGCCCCAGAGGTGAGGAAGGCGTCCCGCATCAGGGTGTACTTGCTTCGCTGCCGGCAATAAAGGTAGATGCCGAAGGCGATAATCAGAGGGAAGTGCAGCCAGAAGTAGACGATGTTGGCCGTCTGGGCCCAGAACTCCCGCTCCCTGATCCACTCGTTCAGATCGGCCTCCCAGAAGATGCCGAGCGACCGCTGGAGATCGATCACGTCCAGGGCATGAAGGTAGGCAGCCTCCGGCCGGTCGATGACGGCGCCACGGACGGCGAAGTAGAGGAGGAAGGCGAGCCCTACCAGCAGCCCCTCCATGAGATCGCGCCGGCTGAACGGCGACCGAACCCGCCTCCAGAGTGTGCTCAGGCCGGACCCCCGAGTACCCTCAGCCACGAGCGGGTCCAGATGGCCGATGGGTCGTAGCGATGGGCATCACTAAGGCAAAGGTCCAGACCGGGGGGTTGCCTACGCTCCGGAGGATGGCCGCACCCGGGGGAAGGTTCCCACCAATGTGGAGGCTGGGCACGACCGGGTGGTGATCGAAAAATGGGGTCGGCTGCATGTCGTAGTTGATATTGAAATAAGCAGCCATAGTATCCACCAGCCGTAGGGCCATAGTAACAGGCGGGGCGGGAGCATGGGAATCAGGTCCTGGATCACAGGGCCGACGGCCTCCGAGGTCAGGAAGGCGTCGCGGAAGCAGGAGCGGTTCCCCTCACACCCCTTGACCCTACCCCCACGTCCGCCTATACTCCGTCCGGAGTTCGAAAGGAGGAGCCGAAGAGCGGCTCTTTTTTATGCCAGCCATCGTTGTGGTGGGTAGTCAGTGGGGAGACGAGGGGAAGGGCAGAATCGTCGACCTGCTGGCGCAGAAAGCCCAGATTATAGCCCGCTATTCCGCCGGCAACAACGCCGGTCATACCGTCATCAACGAGCGGGGCGAATTCCGCCTCCATCTAATTCCCGCCGGAATCTTCTATCCCGATAAGCTCTGCCTCATAGGCAATGGCGTCGTCATCGACCCGGCCGCACTCCTGGAGGAGATCGCCGATCTGGAAGCCAACGGCATCCCCATCCAGGGGCGGCTCTTCGTAAGCGATCGCTGCCACATCCTTATGCCCTGGCACCGCCTCATCGACGAGCTGGACGAGAAGCTTCGGGGGAAGGGCGCCATCGGCACAACCGGCCGCGGCGTCGGTCCCGCCTTCGTGGACAAGGTGGGCCGGGCCGGTCTCCGCATGGCGGAGCTCATCGAACCAGAGGCGTTGCTGAGCGCCCTCTCCTTCTTGGTCCCCTACAAGAATGCCGTCCTGGTCAAGCTGTACGAGACTGATCCCCTCGCCATAGAGCAGGTCTACGAGGAGTACAGGGAGTACGGCTCGCGCCTGGCCCCCTACGTGGCCGACACAGCCGCCCTCACCCAGGACGCCCTGGCCCGCGGCGAGACGGTTCTCCTGGAGGGCGCCCAGGGCTCGCTGCTGGACCTGGACGCCGGCACCTACGAGTACGTCGCCTCCTCCGTGCCGTCCTCCCTGGCCGGCGGCGCCACTATCGGCATCGGCATCGGTCCCACCCAGATCGAGACCGTCCTCGGCGTATTCAAGGCCTACAACACCCGCGTGGGCAACGGCCCCATGCCAACCGAGCTACTGGACGAGACGGGCTCCCTGTTGCGTGAAGGGGGCCCCAGGCCCGAGTATGGCGCTACCACCGGGCGGCCCCGCCGCTGCGGCTGGTTCGATGCCGTGGCCGCCCGCTATAGCGCCCGCCTGAACGGGCTCACCGCGGCCGCCCTCACCCGGCTGGACGTCCTGGACCGCCTGCCCACGATCAGGGTCTGCACCGCCTACCAGATTGACGACAGCACCACCGAAAGCATGCCGGCCGGTAGCGCCGTCCTGGCCCGGGCCAAGCCCGTGTACCAGGATCTGCCCGGCTGGCAGCAGGACACCTCTGGCGCGCGCCGGTTCGATGAGCTGCCGTCCCAGGCCCGCGACTATGTGCAGTACATTCAGGAGCTGCTGGCAACACCCATCTGCCTGGTCTCCGTAGGCCCGGAACGGGGTCAAGCCATCACTATCCAACCCCTGATCTGAAACCGATGTCTGAAGCCATAACCCCCTGGATTCACATCGTAGCCGTGACGATCTGGTTGGGCCCGCAGTTCTTCATGTTCCTGGTCACCGTCCCCGCCGTGCGCCTCATCGAAGACGCGCAGGTGCGGCTACGGGTCATGCGCCTGATCACCACAAGGTTCAGCCGTCTGGCCTGGATCGCCATGGCCGTCATCGTCCTCAGCGGCATCTCCAACGCCTTCCAGGAGGCGGATGAAAACCCCGACGCGTTCGACCCCGATAACCGCTACTTCTATATCTTCACGACCAAGATGGTGCTGGTCGGCCTGGCCATCCTATTCACCGCCCTCCACACCAAGGTGATCGGGCCGCGCTTGCTACAGATGCAGGAGGAGATGGTGTCCGACAACGCCGAGGTGGGGCGGTTACGGCGCACCTCCATCATCCTCAGCTCCCTGGGCCTGCTGTTCAGCGTGGCCGTGGTGTTTGCCGCCGCTCTCCTGAGCAACCACGAGTATTCTTTCCAACCGATATAATTGGGGCCTAAGGCTATGACGACCGCACGCCTGGAGATTCGCTACTGCACCCAATGCAAGTTCCTACTGCGCGCCGCCTGGCTGGCCCAGGAGCTGCTCACGACCTTCGAGCAGGAGCTGGGAGAGGTAGCCCTGGTTCCTGCCTCCGGCGGCATCTTCGAGATCGCCCTGGACGGCGAGACCATCGCCACCAACCGCGATACGAAGCGGATGCCTGAAGCGAGCGAGGTGAAGCGCCTCCTGCGCGACCGCATCGCGCCGGGACGGACGATCGGGCACGAGGAGGTCTGACCCTTGGCCACAAGAGGGCCCGCGCGCTAAGCTATACCTGCTGCCCTGGAGTTTCGCGACGTCGCTACGCTATGAAAGGAGATCCGGTATGCCCGCAGCCCTCCCAGAAGGAGTCCGCAAGCTGTTCCAGGCACCCAACTACGCCCACCTGGCCACCCTGATGCCAGATGGCTCCCCCACGTCACGGTCGTCTGGGTCGACGTGGATGGCGACCGCATCCTGGTTAACACTGCCGAGGGCCGCGTGAAGCCCCGCAACGCTCGCCGCGACCCCCGCGTGTCCGTATCGATCACCGACCAGGAGAATCCTTACTCAACCGCCACTATCCGCGGTAGGGTGGTGGCGATCACAGCCGAAGGGGCGGACGCCCACATAGATCAGCTGGCGAAGAAGTATCTGGGCCAGGATCGCCACCCCTTCCGTTCGCCGGAAGAGCAGCGCCTGATCATGGTCATAGAGCCGGAGCACGTTCACTCCGGCATCGCCGACTAGTCGTCGGAACGGGAGCGAGAGTAACGCGCCGGGACTCGAAACTGGAAGCCAGCGCAGCCGAAGGAGGTCCTCCCGTGACCGACCTCCAAACAGAAGCTGCGCGGGATGTGTTCTCTCAGCGGCTACTCGCCCTGATGGAGGATATCCTCCAGGGCCGGTCCCCCAACGCCGGCCGCTTCTGCGGCCATTGCTACCATCCCCTGGCCCCAGAGCGCGATCGCTGCCCCCACTGCGATGGTTCAACCGCCGACCGGCCCGCCGCCTCTCGCATCCCGGACGAGGTCATCGACATGTGCCGGGCACGGCGCTCCCGCGCCTCGTGGGCCGTATGGAGCTTCGCCTGGGGAGGCCTGACCGGGGGCGTGATAGTTGCCGTGCTGCCCCTGATCTTCTTCGGGGCCACCACGTGGGCGATCATCGGCTTCATAGCCCTCCTCGCCTTTTTCTACCTCTTGTCGGCCAACCTGGCCAACAGCGTGGGCGACACCCTGGGCTATCACTGGGGCGAATCATTGGCGCGAAAGCGCTGGGAGCGCTTTCTGGCCGATCGGGAGCAGAGCTAGTTCGTGCTGGCCCCGTCTAGCAGCTCAAGCAGCGACCCTTCCTCCACCTCCGGCCCTACCACCGCCAGCGCTACCTTCTCCGGCACCAGCACCCGGCGCGCCACCCGCAGGATGTCCTCCGCGCTGACCCCGCGCAGCCGCTCCACGACGGTTTCGACCGGCTCGATCTCGCCCAGCGTCAACAGGCTCTCGCCCGCCCGCTGACCGAGGGCCATGGCCGTCTCCAGGCTAAGCCGAAAGCTCCCCACGGCGTAGTCCTGCGCCTTCGTCAGCTCATCGTCTCCGACCGGCGTCTGTACCAGCTTCTCCAGCTCCTCCAGGATCACTCGCACCGCCTCCTCCAGCTTCTCTGGAGAGACGCCTGCCGATACGGCGAACATCCCAATGTCCGAGTGCCGCGACATCGATGAGCCTACCGAATAGGCCAATCCCCGCCGTTCCCGCACCTCCTTGAACAGGCGCGAGCTCATCCCCCGACCGAGAACGGTGTTCAGCACCATCAGGGCGTAGCGATCCGGGTCCAGGCGCGACAGCGATGGCATCCCCAGCGCCACGTTCGCCTGGCTGACGGGCCGCGCATCGGCGATAGCGCGTCGCGCCGGTAGGCCTCCGTTCAGGCGAGGCATCGGTGGCGCCGGCCGTCGGTGGCTGTTGGCGAAGTGGCGCTCCGCCAACGCCACCACCGCCTCGTGCGAGGTGTTTCCGGCCACGCTCACGACGAGGTTCGGCGAGCCGTACCAGCTCTCCATCCAGGCCCGGAAGTCGTCCTGTCCCAGACCGGCTACCGTCTCCTCCGACCCCGCAGTGGGCCAGCCCAGCGGCTGCTCCCCGAACACCGCCCGGCCCAGCAACTCCGCCACCCAGGCGCCGGGCTGATCCTGCGTCCGCTTGATCTCCTGCTGCACGACAGAGCGCTCGCGGTCGATCTCCTCGGGGTCGAGCAGGGAGTTATGAAGCATGTCGGCCAGCACGTCCACGGCCAGCTCCAGCTGGTCGTAGGGGACATGGTTCCAGTAGCAGGTGAGCTCCTTGGCGGTGTAGGCGTTGAGGACGCCGCCCGCCCCCTCGATCGCCTCCGCGATGTCGATGGCGGTACGGCGCCTGGACGTCCCCTTGAACACCATGTGCTCCAGGAAGTGGGCCAGCCCCTGGGTGCGCTCCTCCTCGCCGCGGGCGCCGGCCCCCACGAACACGTTGACGCTAACCGACTGGGCCGTGGGCATGGGGGTAGTCACGACCCGCAGGCCGCCGTCCAGCTCGCTGATCTCCGGGGCTATACTCACGAGGCCAGTATAGCCGGTCGGGGGCCTAGGCACGAGGGCCGAGGCCCTACGGTGCTGGAACCCAAGCGATGGCTAAGTCCGCCCCAGGATGATCGTCTGTGAGGCGTGTGAGACTGCTGCCATCCACGTTGATAACCCATAAATCACCGGCGGGTAGAGAATCGTTCTCTCCCGGCTTCTCTCGAGGGCGGCTAGCGAATGCGATCTCTGTGCCAGCCGGTGACCACTTTGCAAACACGTCATGCCCAGGATCGCTGGTGAGCCTCATAAGGCCCGAACCATCGGCGTTTATGATGTAGATATCCAGGTTGTAGGTGTCAATATCGCCCTCGCCCTCTTGGAAAGCCAACCTGCTGCTGTCAGGGGACCAGGAAAACCAAATGGACTGACGGGGACTGTCAGTCAGTTTCGTGAGACCGGACCCGTCGCCATTCGTGACGTAGATGTCCCGCAAGTCCTGGATCGCGATACGACTGCCATCTGGGGACCATTTGGCCCCCAGTACCTGCACATCGGAGCTGTCGGTTAGCTGCTGGATTCCCGTCCCGTCGGAGTTAATGACGAACAAATCACCGTCCAAATCTGCGGGGCTAGATTCGGGCGTAGCCCTGTAGAATGCGATCTTCGCGTCATGAGGCGACCAGTCCGGATTTCTGTCAGAGATAAGATTGTCGGTGAGCTTGGTCTGGCCGGAGCCATCAACGTTTATCACGTAGATCTCCCAGTCGCCATCGCGATCTGAGGCAAACGCAAGCTGGGTACCGTCCGGAGACCAGGTGGGCTCCCAATCCCGCGCTGGATTATTGCTGAGGTTTATCAACTGCCCGTCATCGATGTTCAAGATGTAGATGTCATCGTTGCCTTCGTGGCTGACAGGGGATTTCCGTCCGTGTCTTCGGACGGAAATCCCCTGTCAGCCACGACACCACCAGTGAGAAGAGTGAGGCCGGACCCGTCCGGGTTCATAATGTAAAGCTCCCGTTCTGCTCCAACATAGCGCGAGAACATGCGCCAAAACACAATTCGCCCTGGGCCTGGCGTCGGGTTGGGGGAGGGTGTTGGTTCGGGCGTCGGACTGGGTGTCGGCTCAGGAGTTGGGATAGCGGTGGCGCTTGGCGTAGGGCTGTCGCCCGGCGTTGGGGTGCCGGTTGGCGTCGGCGTAGAAGTGATTTCTTCCGAGTTGCCACCGCAGGCGGCCACAAGGGCGACGAAGGTGAGGGCGAAGAACGTGGCTAACTTTCGCATGAGCCTTGAGCCACCCTTCGCCGGGATAGCCCAAAGCTACCCTTGGGCCAGACGGCTGTCAAGCGTTGGCAACTTCTGCTAATGCAGCTCCTCTTTTTCGCCGTTCTCCTCTTGACACCGTTGGCGCGCCATCCTGTATCATGACCATTGGGCTGAGTAGACCCCCCATAAGGGCATATATGGGTACCAAATACCTATTCGTAACTGGCGGCGTGGTCAGCTCAGTGGGCAAGGGCATCACCACCGCCGCCCTCGGCAGGCTCCTCAAGTCCCGCAACATCCCCGTCGTCATCCAGAAGCTGGACCCCTACCTCAACGTCGACCCCGGCACCCTCTCCCCCTATCAGCACGGCGAGGTATACGTCACGGCTGACGGCGCCGAGACCGATCTCGATCTCGGCCACTACGAGCGCTTCCTGGATCAGGACCTGACCCGCGCCTCCTCCGTCACCACCGGCCAGATATACCAGGACGTGATAAACAAGGAGCGCCGCGGCGACTATCTGGGCCGCACGATCCAGCCTATCCCCCACGTCACCAATGAGATCAAGGAGCGCATCCGCGCCCTCGGCCGCGAGTCCGGCGCTCAGGTGGTCATAGTGGAGGTCGGCGGCACGGTCGGCGACATCGAGGGCCAGCCCTTCCTGGAAGCGATCCGCCAGATGCACAACGAGGAGGGCCGCGACGATACGTTCGCCATACACGTCACCCTCCTCCCCTACATCTCCACCACCGGCGAGCTCAAGACGAAGCCCACCCAGCACTCCGTCCGCGAGCTCCGTTCCGCGGGCATTCAGCCTGACGCCATCGTCTGTCGTAGCGACCGCCCCGTCTCCGACGACCTGCGGGAGAAGATCTCCCTGTTCTGTGATGTCGAGCCGCGTGCCGTCGTCCCCCTCCTAACTATGCCCACCATCTACGAGGTCCCCCTCGTCCTGGAGGAAGCAGGGCTCGGCCAATACGCCGTGGAGCGTCTCAACCTCAGCCAGGGCTCCCGGGACCTGGCGGACTGGGAGCGCTGGGTGAAGCGTCTCAAGAGCCCGCGCAGCAGCGTGGATGTCGCCCTGGTTGGCAAGTACGTGGCGCTGCCGGACGCCTACCTCTCCGTAAAGGAATCCCTCATCCACGCCGGCGTTCAGCACGAGGTAGCCGTCAACATCCGCTGGGTGCATGCCGAGGATATCGAGCGCCCCGGCGGCGAGGCCCTTCTGGCGGACGCTGACGGCATCGTCGTTCCCGGCGGTTTCGGCGAGCGCGGCATCGAGGGGAAGGTGATGACCGCCCGCTTCGCCCGACGCAATCAGGTGCCCTACCTGGGCCTTTGCCTGGGCCTCCAGGTCATGGTGGTGGAGTTCGCGCGCGACCTGTTCGGCAGTAACGAGGTCAACTCCACGGAGTTCTACCCAGAGACCCCTTACCCGGTCATCAGTCTTCTCTCTGAACAGCGAGGGGTAGTGGACAAGGGGGGCACGATGCGTTTAGGCAGCTACCCCTGCCGCCTCCTCCCCGGCACCAAGGCCCGGGCCGCCTACGGTCGCGACGATATCGTCGAACGTCACCGCCACCGCTACGAGTTCAACAACGAGTTCCGGGAGCAGCTGGAGCGTGCGGGGCTCCTGGCCAGCGGCGTGTCTCCGGACGGCTCCCTCGTGGAGATATGCGAGCTGCGGGAGCACCCCTGGATGGTCGGCTCTCAGTTCCACCCCGAGTTCCGCTCCCACCCCAACCGGCCTCATCCCCTGTTCAGCGGCTTCCTCGCCGCCGCCATCGAGCGAGCCCGCGCCCGCGCTTCCGCCCCTGCCGCGCCCTCCCATCCCCAGCCCACCACCCCTGCCCCCGCCTCGCCCGCTCACTAGAGTGAAAGACGGCCGGAGTGACCGGCCGCAACCCGCCGACCTTGCTCCCACTACAGGCGCCATCGCGTTGACCAAGCTTAGACGCCCGCCTTATAATATGCGAAGCCCCGTCCTTACGGGGCACGGTTTTGTCGGGAGAGTGGAGGACCCCTTTGCCCAAGCGGACCTATCAGCCCAAAAGGCGTCACCGGAAGCGCCGCCATGGCTTCATGGCCCGAAATAGCACCCGTAACGGCAAGGCAGTCCTCAAGCGTCGCATTCTCAAGGGCAGATGGCGGCTCGCTGTCTGAGGGGGCCTCTCCCCGGATCTGAGTGGCCATGCGCAGACAGCTACGGCTGCGCCGTCGAAGAGAGTTCGACGCCGTTTTCCAGCGGAGACGTACGTGGACCAACCAACTACTGGTGCTGAGAAACTTGCCCAACCAACTGGAGCACAACCGCTACGGCTTCATAACCAGCAAGCGTCTGGGCGGGGCCGTCGTGCGCAACCGGGTCCGCCGCCGCCTGCGGGAAGCCGTGCGCTCTCTGCCCGTGCGCGCGGGCTGGGACGTGGTCATCTCGGCCAAGGTGCCCGCCGCGCGGTCAGACTTCCACGCGCTGAAGGAGGCGGTAGCCGAACTGTTCGCCAGCGCCAGCATGCTGGGCCAAGAAGCGCCACCAGGAAAAGCCCACCCTTGACCCGGCTGGCACTGAACCTGATACGGCAGTATCAGCGGCGCCTCTCCCCCTCGCGACCGTCGGCCTGTCGCTTCCAGCCCACCTGCTCTCACTACGGCTACGAGGCGATTGAGCGGCACGGCATGCTGAGGGGGCTAGGTCTCACTGTGTGGCGGCTAATTCGCTGCAACCCGTTCAACCACGGCGGCCACGACCCTGTCCCTTGATATCTCTCCCAGCGGTGGCGCTACCCAAGGAGGAAGACCGATCCACTCCAAAGGACATAGACACTCCCTGGCAGGGCTGGCGGTGCTGGCTACTCTCTTCCTTGTCGCCGCCGCTTGCGTGAATGTGGCCGACCCCGAGGGATGGGCGGCCCCAAGCCAGGTGGACGGCACCCTTTTCGCCAGCATCGACAACGGTAAGATGGCCGCCTTGGACGCGGCTGATGACGACTACTCAACAACCTGGATCTTCCCTCCGGAAGATGAGGACGAGAAGCGAAGGCTGGAGGCGACATACGGAAAGCTGGAGCTGGAGGCGATATACCACGCCCCCATAGTCACCGGAGAGTTCGTCTACTTCGCCGGTTACGACGGCAAGGTCTACGCCCTGAACGCCGGGGACGGCTCCATCAGCTGGACCTTCCGGACGGACGGGCCGATCATCGGCGGTCTGGCCCTGGCCGGCGGCACCATCTTCGTCGGCTCCGACGACGGCAAGCTGTACGCCCTGGACGCCGCCACCGGCAGGGAAATGCTGCCCCCTTTCGACACGGGCGACAGCATATGGGCCGCCCCCCTGGCGACGGATTCCGTGCTGTACGTGCCCTCCGTCAACGGCAAGCTCTATAAGCTGGACGCCCACACCCTCGAAACCCTCTGGCAGGAGCCCTTCGAGGCCGACGCCGGCCTGCTGACCGACCCGGTGCTGGCCGATGAAGACACGCTGCTCGTGGGCGGCATCGACCGCCACCTGTACGCTCTTGACCCGGAAACCGGCGCTGTGAAGTGGTCGTTCGAGGCCGGCAGCTGGTTCTGGGGTCAACCCCTGGTGGCTGAGGGCACGATATACGTGTCCAACCTTGACAGCCACGTCTACGCCCTGGACCTGGCGGGGAATGAGATGTGGGCCTTTGAGACCGAGGCGAGAGTGCGGGCCTCTCCACTCCTAGCTGGAGACGTGTTGATCGTGGTGGACCGAAAGGGGAACCTCTACGGGCTGGACCCGACATCGGGGAGCCGTAAGTGGGGGCCCTCTAGGACGAGAATTAACAAGGATAGCACGACCGTCCTCGCCAACCCGATGTTCCTGGATGACGTTAAGGTTCTCATATTGGCCCAGGGTGGGGCCCTGTTCACGGTTAAATCTGCCACTGGACTCAGTGAGCCAGTGGAGGTGCGGCCGTGAGCCAGAGCCCCACCACCACCGCTCCCACTCCCTCCCTGCCCCGTCCCAGGAACGTCAGCAATATACTGTTCATCGCGGTCATCCTGACCATCGTCGGGGCCTTCGTCGTCCTCGGCCCGGGCGTCGCCTGGAACAACGGGTTCATCAACCCCCTGATCAACGGCCTCATCCTCCTGAACATCGTCGTCTTTGGGCAGTTCGGCCTGGCCATCATCCTGTTTACCCTTCTCCTACGGCTGGTCACCCTCCCCTTCACCATCCGCCAGCTCCAGTCCACCCGCGCCATGCAGGCAGCCCAGCCGCGGATACAGGAGGTCCAGAAGAAATACAAGGACCCAAAGCGGCGCCAGGAGGAGATGCTCAAGCTCTACCGTGAGCACCACATCAACCCTCTGGGGTGCATTATGCCCATGGCCATTCAGATGCTGGTGTTCATCGCCCTCTACCGGGCGCTGGCGAACATGGTTGGGGGCAGCCCGGAGAGCCTGATCGGCCTCTCGGGGCGGCTCTACCCCTTGTCTTTCCTGACCGCGTCCGTGCCCCTGGAGCAGGGCTTCCTATGGCTGAACCTGGGTGAAAAGGACGGGACGTACATCCTGCCCCTGCTGGTCGGCCTCTCTACTTACGTACAGACGAAGGTCAGCCAGACTCCCTCGATGAACGCGCAACAGCAGCAGCAGCAACAGATGATGACCTGGATGATGCCCATAATGATGGTTTGGATTACACTGGCTTTGCCCAGCGGGGTAGGCGTATACTGGGTCGTCTCCAACGTGTTCAGCCTGTTCGCCAGCTACTACGTTTACGGGCGAAAGGCCATGGGCTGGCGCCAGCTTCTCAATCCCATGCCGACCCCGGCCCCAGCTCCAGCCGCCAGGCGACCGCACCCAGAGCCACAAGCGAACACGGACGAAGAGGTAGGGGAGGAAGGGGAGGACGGCGAGCCGGCCCTCACCACTGCCCAACCACAAAGAGCGAGGCGTGCCTATGGAAGAAAGCGTAGAGGTAAGCGCAAGAACCGTCGATGAGGCGATCGACAACGCCCTGGAAGAGCTAGGGCTCAAGCGCAGCCAGGTTAACATCGAAGTCCTCACCGCCGGCAAGCCGGGGCTGTTCGGCCTGCGCGGAGAGCAGGCCCGCATCCGCGTCACGGCCCTGGAGGAGGGGATGGGCCGCCCCGCTCCCAGCGAGGAGGTTCCCGACACAGAGGTCGAGATCGAGGTGGGGGACATCAGTTCTCCCGAGGTGGAGCGGGCGGCGGACTATCTGAGGCAGCTGTTGGAGCTGGCGGAGATCGAGGCCGATGTTTCGGTGCGGAGGCCGGAGACCCCAGGCGACGGCCTGGGCCGCGCTACCGCCGTCCTGGACGTCGAGGGTGATGACCTGGGGCTCCTCATCGGGCATCGCGGCACCACCCTTTCCGCCCTTCAGTACATCGTGAACCTGATGGTCAGCCACCAGTCCCAGAGCCATGTGCTGGTCAGCGTCGACGTCGAGCACTATCACCGCCGCCGGGAGGAGTCCTTGTACGGCTTGGCCAGCCGCATGGCCGACCAGGTGCGCCAGTCGGGCCGAGCCATCACCCTGGAGCCCATGCCGCCTGCCGAACGCCGCATCGTCCACCTAATCCTGGCCGAAGATCCTGATGTTAGCACCGGATCGGTCGGCGCCGGCGATGGCCGCAAGGTCGTGATACGGCCCCGCCAGTCGCCGCAACCAGATAGCTGATGCCCCCCCAGTTCCTGGTCGTCGGCCACGTCGTCCAGGACCTGATTTCGCCGAACGACCCCGAGGCCTGGCGGCTGGGAGGGACGGCGGCCTACGCCTCCCAACTTGCCAGGCGCCTGGGCCTACGGGCAGCTGTCCTCACCGCGGCCGCCGACAACCTCGACCTGGAGAACCTGTTGCCCGAGGTCGAGTGCCAGACGGTACCCAGCCCCCGCACCACCCGCATCCGCAACGTCTACACTGACGAGCGACGCCAACAGTACGTCCCCCAGCGCGCCACCGCCATCACGGCCCAGTACCTGCCGGACAGCTGGCGGCAGACCCCGATCGTGCTGCTCGGCCCGGTGGCCGGAGAAGTAGACGCGGGGCTGGCCGGGTGCTTCTCCGACTCCCTCCTGGGCATCAGCGCTCAGGGCTGGCTGCGGGAGATTGGCGCCGACACGCTGATGCGGCCACTGCCCGCCTCCCGCTGGCGGGCCGAGCCTCTCCTTGGACCCGCCCACGCCCTATTCGTTTCCGAGGAGGACATACCGACGGCGGAGACGACCGCCGCCCTCCACCAGTGGAGCCTCCGTGTGGAGACGACGGTCTTGACCCGAGGCAACCGTGGTGCTGACGTCTGCTTGAGAAGCGCCTGGCGACACATCGACGCCTTCCCCCACGAGGCCGTAGACCCCACCGGCGCCGGCGATATCTTCGCCGCGGCGTTCCTGATCCACCTGTGGGAGACGGAGGACATGTGGAAAGCGACGCGGTTCGCCGCCTGCGCCGCCTCCTTCGTCGTCGAGGGAGAGGGCACGACAGCGATCCCCAGCCGGGATCAGATCGAGGCTCGGCTGCGGCGGCATCCGGAGATCGTCTGCCGCTAGTTCGGCCACAGATCGACACGGATGATCACCGGTTTCAATCTTCTCTGTCTATCCACGTTCACTTGGGGCTGTATAATCTCCCCGTGGACCGCAAGGAAGTCATCGCCGCCATTCGCTCCCTGCCCGACCGGCTGGACGCCCTGTGCGAGGGGCTCAGCGACGATGAGCTGCGACGGCGGCCCGCACCGGAGGAGTGGTCGATCCTGGCGGTCTGCTGCCACCTGCGGGACGCGGCTCAGATCGAGGGGATGCGCATCCGGCGGCTGCTGGAAGAGGAGAACCCCACTCTGGACCCCTACGACCCGGAGGCGCTGGCCCGGGAGCGCAACTACCAGGACGATGATCCTGGGCGCGTGCGAACCGCCGTCCGCGCCTTCTGGGGCGGCCTCGCCTACCAGCTTGAGGGCCTGTCCGAGGAGGAGTGGCAGAGGGGCGGCCTCCACCCGGAGAGCGGGCCGGAGAGCGGCCCGGTCACCGTCCACAGCCGCGCCGAGCTGATGGCCGAGAGCGCCCGGTTACAGCTGGAGCAGGTGCGGGCGGTGCGAGAGCAACTGAGGGCTGAAGCCTAAAGCCATGGAGCCGGTACGGCCTACCCCCGTGCCAGCAACACCCGCCGCAGCAAGAGCAGCGCCGTCGTCACGGCGCGGCGTTTGGTGGCCAGCCGGCCCACGTACAGCCTGAAACTCATCGTCTGTGGCGAGCGGCCGTCGTGGACGGCGACGTGCACGGTGCCGGGGGCTTTCCCCTCCAGCTCATCGGGGCCGGCCACACCGGTGACGCCGATCCCGTAGTCGGCGGCCGCGTTCTGGCGGGCGGCGCGGGCCATGTCGGCGGCCACTTCCGGGCTCACCACACCGTAGCGCTCGATCAACTCAGCGCTGAGACCGAGGCCAATCTTCATTCGGGCGGTATAGGCCACGTAGCCGCCCCTGAAGTAGTCGGAGCTGCCGGCGACATCGGTCACGGTAGAGGCGAGGAGCCCCCCCGTGCAGGACTCCAGCGTGGACAGGGTAAGGCCGCCCTCCTTCAGCATCCGGCCCACGGCGCCCGCCAACGTATCGTCGTCGGCGCCCCAGACGGCGTCGCCCAGGATGCGGCGGGCTTCCGCCTCCAGCGGTTCGATGAGGGCGCGGGCGGTCTCCATTGTCCCGGCCTTCGCCGTCAGGCGCAGATGGACGCCGTCGACCTTAGCGTAGACGCCGACCGTAGGGTTGACGGAGCTAAGAAGAGGGCTGACCATCTCATCAACCCGGCTCTCGCCGATGCCGATAGTCTTGAGAGTGCGGGAGAATATGATGCCCGCCGGGGCCAGCCGGGCCAGCTCCGGCGCCACCTCCTCCTCCCACATGCTCTCCATCTCGGCGGGCGGACCGGGCATGGCGACGATGATGTGCCTGTCCCTCTCCACCCACCAGCCGGGGGCCGTGCCACGGGGGTTTGGGATGGCGCGCGCGGAGGCGATGAGCTTCGCCTGTTTGACGCCGCGCTCGGGGAAGGGCGCGCCGCGAGCCTCGGAGAAGGCGCGCAATCGCTGTTCCGCCTCCGGGTCCACGTACATCTCCTCGCCCAGGGCGGCGGCGATCGCCTCACGGGTGCCATCGTCCTCGGTGGGGCCCAGGCCGCCGCTGAGGAGGACGATGTCCGAGCGATCGAGGGCGCGGCGGATCGTGTCGCTGAGACGCTGGAGGTTATCGCCGGCCTGGCTGATGAAGTAGAGATCGAGGCCCAGGGCAGGCAAACGGCGGGCAAGATAGTTCGAGTTGGTGTCCAGCAGCTCGCCTAGAAGTATCTCCGTGCCTATGGAGATGATCTCCGCTCTCATGGGTTGAGAATAGACGTGGAGTCATAAGAGGTCAAGGAAGGCCCCCACGACTGATGGCGGCCTTCTATTGCACCCTGGCCGCAGAACGGCTAGACTCCCTGTACAATCTCACGTGGGGGGTAGAATTTGGCAGCGGACACGGCGGAAACGGCGCTGGCCTCGGTCAAGGAGATGGCGGACCGCGTCGTAGCCAACATCGGACGGGTCATCGTCGGCAAGCGCGAGGTCATGGAGCTGGCGCTGGTGGCGGTGCTATGCCAGGGTCATCTCCTCATCGAGGATGTCCCGGGCATAGGCAAGACGATGCTGGCCAAGACCATCGCCCGCTCTCTGGGCTGCAGCTTTAAGCGCATCCAGTTCACCCCGGACCTTATGCCGGCGGACATCACCGGCCTCAACTACTACAACCAGAAGACGGGCGAGTTCGAGTTCCACCCCGGGCCCATCATCGCCCAGGTGGTTCTGGCCGACGAGATCAACCGGGCCACACCACGGACCCAGGCGGCCCTCCTGGAGGCGATGGAGGAGCGCCAGGTGACCATCGACGGGGTCACCGTGCCCCTGCCGCGGCCGTTCCTGGTGCTGGCCACGCAGAACCCCATCGAGCTGGAAGGGACGTTCCCCCTGCCGGAGGCCCAGCTGGACCGCTTCCTGCTCCGCCTCCGCCTGGGCTACCCCAGCGAGGGAGAGGAAGAGGAGATTATAGAGCGGTTCGAGAGCTCCGATCCCCTGGCGGCCACGGAGCCGGTGCTGGAGGCTGCCGATGTCGTTCGCCTGGGCGAAGCGCTGACGGCGGTGACCTGCGAGCCGGTTGTGCGCCGTTACCTGGTGCAGGTGGTACGGGCAACCAGGGAGTCGGACGTCCTCGATCTGGGGGCCAGCCCCAGGGCTTCCCTGGCCCTCTTCCGCACCGCCCGGGCCCTGGCCGCCATCCGCGGCCGCGACTACATCCTCCCCGACGATATCAAGTATCTGGCCCCCCATGTCATCCCCCATCGCCTGATCCTCGGCACCCAGGCTCACCTGCGAGGCAGGGACGCCGAGGGTGTAGTGCGCGAGATCCTGGAGACGCTGCCGGTACCGGTAGAGGAGTAGCCCGATGCCGCTACGCGGCTTGTGGTTGGTCGCCTCCCTGCTGCTCGTCACCGTCGGCGTATTGGGCGGCCGGGAGACCATCGTGGTGCTGGGTCTGCTGCTGCTCCTGACCGGAGGCGCGGCCCGGCTGTGGAGCCGCCTGGTCCTGACTCAGCTCTCCTACCAGCGCCTCTTCCCGGAGACTCGGGCCTTCGTTGGTGACAAGCTCTCATTTACCGCCCGCCTCACCAACCGCAAGCTCTTGCCCGTTCCCTCAGTGGAGGTGAGAGAGCATTTCCCGGAGGAGCTGCCGCCGGACGGCGTGCGTCTCGCCCCCTCGCACCTGGCCCGCACAGGCTGCCTGCTTCGGTCCGTGACCCTGGCCTGGTACGAGCGGGTGAACTGGCGCTACGAGTTGGAATGCCGGAGTCGAGGCATCTATCGAGTGGGACCGGTTCAACTCCGGTCCAGCGACCTCTTCGGCCTGTTCCCGGTAGAGCGCCATGACGAGGAAAGCCAGCGGGTGGTGGTCTTTCCCAGGGTTCTCCCTCTGCTGGAGCTAGGCCTGCCCAGTCAGCGTCCTCCCGGCGAACGGCGGGGAGGCGCCCGCATCTACGAAGACCCCCTCCGCATCGCCGGGTTGCGCGATTATCAGCCCGGCGACTCCCTGCGTCGCATCGACTGGAAGGCCACTGCCCGTCGCGGCCGGCTTCAGTCCCGCCTCTACGAGCCCTCGGCGACCCTCCACCTGCTAGTGGCCCTCAACCTCATCACCCTGGAGCAGACGTGGACCGGCTTCGACCCGGTGTTGCTGGAGCGGGTCGTGACGGTGGCGGCATCTCTAGCCACACAGGGCCACCAGCAGGGCTATGCCGTCGGCATCCTGGCTAACGGCAGCTTCCCCGAGTCCGATCGCCCCATCAGGATCATGCCCGGACGCCACCCGAATCATCTGCCGCGTATTCTGGAGGCGTTGGCCGGGGTCGGGCCCTTCTTCATCTCGCCGCTGGAGAAGCTACTGGAGGCTGAGTCTCACGCCTTGCCCTTAGGTACGACCCTGACGGTCGTGACGGCCCTGCTGCCCGATAGCCTCCTGGCCACGCTGGGCCGGATCAAGGCGGCGGGCCACCAGGTGATGGTGCTATCGGTGACGGAGGAAGGAGCCGAGGGCACGGTGAGCGGGATCGCCGTGCGCAACATAGGTGGCTACCTGCGCCAGTGGGAGGAGAGCCAACCGTGACGGCGCGGGGACAGCTGCTGGAGCCGCTGGCGCTAGCGACGGAGGCCGTATGGTACTTCGCCGTCGCCTCAGTGTTGGTGGCCTGGATAGGGGAAGGCCCCGGGCCCTCCCTCTGGGTGCTGATAGCGGCGGCTGGCGGCGGCTTCTATCTGGCCCGCCTGCTGGGGCTCCTCGAGCTGTCGCAACCGTCGATGAGCGCAACGGGGGCTGCCGCCTCGATAGTAGGACTATACGCCCTTCTGCGGCTGGAGTATCTGGGCGACCTGCGCCTGTGGGAGCTATCGTGGCTGGGGAAATTCGCGTCCCACCCCGGCGACGCTCAGGGCCCGCTGGTTCTGGGCAGCCTGCTGACAGTAGGGCTGGCCCTAAGATGGGCGCTGCTAGGCCAGAGCACCATCACCTTCGACAGCGTCGTCCGCTCCTTCTCGGCCGGATTCGCGGCGATAGTCCTAGCGGCGGTCATCGATATCGGAGCCGACCTGGACAGTGCGGTCGGCACCGCGGCGCTGCCCTTTTTCGCCCTGGGGCTGATAGCCATAGCGGCCTTCCACCTGGATCGCACGGCCCCGGAAGCGTCCGCCCCGATAAGCCGGCCCTGGGCCCTAACCCTGCTGACCACCGTCGGTCTGCTGATGGCCCTGGCCTTGCTGGCCACACTCGTAGTCCTGGGCGGCCTCCTGGCGCTGGACTGGCTGGTTGAGGGCTTGAACCCGGGGCCAACCCTGGCCTCCGTCGGCCACGGGCTGGCCTGGCTATGGAGGGGCGTCATCGACCTGCTGATACTAGTGCTGACGCCCATCGCCATCGCCATCGAATGGCTGATACGGGGGCTGCGGGATCTCGTGGGCGTCAACGACCCTGAACAGGAGCCACCAGAGCCCGTTCAGCCGCCGGGAGGGTTTGGTGAGGAGCAGGGCGAGAGAGGGAATGTGCCCGGGTGGTTGAGGGTTGTGGGATGGGTCGTGGCCGGAACCCTCCTGACGGTGGTGGTGGGAGCGTTGGCCCTGGTCATCTTCGCTCGATCGCGGCGCCGGCGCGATGAGCGCAGCGAATGGCGAGAGTCAGTGTGGCACGAGGGAAGCCTCAAAGACGACCTCAGGGGCCTGCTGGGCCGGCTGTTTTCGTCCCGCAGGCAGCGCTCGCCGCCGGCCCCAGACCTGCCGCCCGATGTCTTGGCGGTGCGTCGTCTATATCTGAGCATCCTGAGCCGAGCCGCGGACCGGGGTCTGGGGCGGCCGCCGGCCAGGACGCCGCTGGAGTTCGCGTCGCCGTTGGCGGAGCACTTCGGCTCCCAGATACCGAGCGAGGTGAGTGTCGCCTTCGCTCGTGCCCGCTACGGCCTGAAGCCGCCCCCGCTGGACGAGCTTCGTCGCCTGCTAAATGAGTGGGACGAGGCCGGCAAATAGCCCGCCTAACAGGTAGCCGGGGCACGACCTGACCGCCAACCGTTTCTCCTTGACCCAGGGGAAGCCGCTCTATATTATGCCGGACAAGAAGCGGTTAGAATGAGGAGGACGGCAACCCTGACGCCTTCGGTGCTCCCGGAGAGCGAGGCCAGGCAAGTGAGAGAGCCGATGTTCCTTGAGAAGCTGAGGGCAGCCAGCGCGCGAAACGGCAGCTTCCTCTGCGTCGGTCTGGACCCCGATCCGGAACTGATGCCCCAGCCGCACGTTGCGACGTTCCTGAACGAGATCGTCGAAGCGACAGCCGACTTGGTCTGCGCCTATAAGCCCAACCTGGCCTTCTTCGAGGCGCTGGGAACAGGGGGGATGCAGACGCTGCTGGAAGGGCTGCGCTCCGTTCCGGAGCATACACCTATAATTGCCGACGCTAAGCGGGGCGACATCGGCAATTCGGCGCGTTTCTACGCCAAGGCCTTATTCGAGGAATACGGGTTCGATGCTACCACGGTGAACCCCTACGGTGGGCGGGACGCCGTGGAGCCGTTCCTGGAGTACACGGACAGAGGCGTCTTCATCTGGTGCCGGAGCTCTAACCCGGGCGCCGCCGATCTGCAGGACCTGACCCTGAGCGACGGCCGGCCCCTGTACGAGGCGGTGGCGGAGAAGGCGAGGGAGTGGAACGAACACGGGAACGTCGGCCTGGTGATGGGCACTACCTGGCCGCAGGAACTGGAACGGGTGCGTAGCCTTTGCCCCGATATGACATTTCTCATGCCGGGCATAGGCGCCCAGGGCGGCGACCTCGGTTCCAGCGTGCGGGCGGCGCTCGATTCTCGTGGCGGAGGGCTCATTGTGAGCGCCTCCCGACAGGTGCTGTACGCCGCCAAGGGCAGGGATTACGCCAAGGCTGCCAGAAGGGCGGCCCAGGAGCTGCGAGACCAGATCAACCGCGAGCGGGAGACCGTGCTGGCCCGGCGGTAGCACCGTGCTGATGGAGGTGCGCCTGGGTGACGTGGTGCGCCTGCGTAAGGTGCACCCCTGCGGCGGCTACGAGTGGGTAGTGGTTCGCCTGGGCGCCGACATCGGCATTCGCTGTAGTACCTGCGGGCGGCGCGTGCTGCTGGCGCGACGGACGTACGATAAGCGGGTGAAGGAGATCCTGCGACAGGGCCCACAGGTGGCGGAGACGGCTGCGGAGGGGTAGGGTTGCGCTACGACCGCTCGATGCCAGAAGTGGCGGAGTCGCGGGCTCTGCTGTCGGACCGGCGGTTCGGCAGCCTGTGGCTGAGCCAGGGGCTGGCCCAGACGGCCCATAACGCCCTCCTGTTCAGTCTGCTGATCATCATCCTAGACATCACCGGATCCAGCGTCCATACCAGTCTTCTGGTGTTCTCCTTCATCCTCCCATCCATACCGCTGGGCATGGTGGTGGGGGTGATGCTGGACCGGCTCCGCAAGGGCCCGGTGCTTATCGCGAGCAGCCTTCTGCGGGCCGGTGCCTGCCTCCTCTTCTTCTTCTTCCACGGCAACGAGTGGGTCATCTACGCCATCAGCGCGGGCTTCGCCACCAGCGGGCTGTTCTTCAACCCGGCCATGGTATCGCTGATCCCGACGCTGGTGCCCCGAAACCGGCTGGTGCAGGCGAACAGTCTCTACAACTTCACACTGACCGGGTCGCAGCTGGTAGGGATAGTGTTCCTGGCGCCGGTGCTGCTGAAGAGCGGCGGACCGGAGGCGATGTTCCTGACCGGGGCGGCGCTGTTCGTGATAGCGGCGGCGCTAACTGCGGGGCTGAGCAAGATGAGGGAGGAGCCCCAGCCGAAGCCGCAGCGGGCGCTCATGTTCAGCGGCATCCCAGATGAGTTCCGCGAGAGCTGGCGGACCCTGGTTTCCGACCGGGTCTCACTGCTGGCTCTAGGCCAGCTGATCATGAGCAGCACCCTGGTTCTGCTGTTCGCCATGCTTATCCCACGGTACATGACGGACACCCTGGAAATCTCGCCGGATAACGCTGCCTTTGTATTCGCTCCCACTGGGGTCGGGGCGCTGCTCGGTCTGCGCTTTCTGCCCTATTTCGCCCGCAAGGGGAAGAACCGCGTAGTGATCATCGGCCTCGTCGGGATAGCGACCTGCCTGGTGTTACTGGCGCTGGTGGAGCCGCTGGCTGAGTTCACAGAGCAGGCGCCGGGGCCGTTGGACCCCACTCGCTTCCTGCGCATCTCCCTGTTGCAGGCGCTTACCATGGCCATCGCCGGCCCTTTGGGTTTCGCCTACGCCCTGCTCAACGCGCCGGCCCAGACCGTCCTGCACGAGCGGGCGCCGGCGGAGATGCGAGGCCGCATCTTCGCCACCCAGGTGGTCTCGGCCAACTTCATCTCCCTCCTGCCGCTCCTCATCATCGGCGCCATTACGGACTGGACAAGCATCACGGTAGTGCTGCTGCTGATCGCCACGCTGGTGTTGGGGCTGGCTTGGGCCAGCCATCTGGTGAGTCAGGGCCAACCGTCGACGCCTATCTCGACAGCCCAGGAAGAGCCTCCGAGTTCTGTTGACACCACTGGGAGGCTGGGCTAGAATTCGGTTGTATCCGCCGTAGGGAGGTGGCAGTGTGGTTGAGTTGACCATCGAAAGTATCCGCGTGAGCCTCATGAACTACCAGCGGGTGGTCATCTTGAAAGAGAAGGACGCCGACCGCTTTCTGCCCATCTGGATAGGGCCGGCGGAGGCTGACGCGATCGCCGTGCGACTGCAAGAGGTTGCGGTAGCCCGGCCCCTGACGCACGACCTGATGCGGTCCGTTATCGACGCTCTTGGGGCTTCGGTTGAGTACGTCATAGTGAACGACCTGTCCAACGACACGTTCTTCGCCCGGATCATGCTGCAGGTGAACGGCAAGAATTTCGAGATCGATTCGCGGCCCAGCGACGCCATCGCCCTGGCGGTCCGCTCCCAGGTGCCGATTTTCGCCGATGAGGCGGTGCTGGATAAGGCGGGTGTGAAGCTGGACCAGGAGGGTCAGCCTCTGGAATCGATCACGGGCGCCGGCCAGGAGCCGCCCAAGGAAGTTTCCCCTGAGGAGCTGGAAAAGCTAAGCCCGTTTCGGGACGTGATCGAGGGGCTGGACTTGGAGGACTTCGAAAAGAAGTAGTCCGGCGGGAGCCGTGGTGGGTAGAGGCCCTGGGCTGGACGGTCTGGGGCTTTTGTTATGAATTGTGGGTTGAACGCTGCCGTCCGGTTGTGATAATCTTCCCAATTGGCAAGCAGGACGGGCCGCGCGAAGACCGTCAGGACATTGACTGTGCTAACCAAGCTGCCTCCGACGATGAGGCTCTCCGGGATTGGCTTCTACTTTGCGCTGTGTATAGTGGGGGGGATTGCCGCGGGCGTGGCCATAGATGCGTGGCTGGGAACCAGGCCGCTGTTCATCCTTCTGGGGCTGCTGGCGGGGATGGTGGCGGCGTTCTGGGGTGGATACCTCTTACTCAAGGAAGTGCTGGGACAACGAAAGTGAGAACGGGACGACGATGAGCCGAGGGCGCCTAATCGTTATAGCGCTGGTAGTATTTACCCTCCTGGGCTTCGTCTTCCTCCGGGGTCCTACGCCTCACATCACGATAAAGCCGGAGACGATCACCACCGCCGGCGGCATAGACCTCACCAACACGATGATCACCTCCTGGTTCGTCGTGGCCTTCATGATCATCGCGGTGTTCCTGGCCTCCCGACGCTGGGAGCTGGTGCCCCGCGGCGCCCAGAACGTGCTGGAAGCGGTGCTGGAGGCGTTCTACAACCTAGTGGTGAACGTGGCCGGAGAGAAGCTCGGGCGCCGCTTCTTCCCCGTGGTCGCTACGATCTTCTTCTTCGTGCTGGTCTCCAACTGGTTCTCCCTGTTGCCCATATTCAACGTTATCGGCTTCACTGAGGAAGAGGAGCACGGGTTCGTCATGGAGCAGACGGATATAGGGCCCTTCGACGTGAACTGGGTGCCTTTGTCCGGCCCAGGCGGCCTCAGCGGCGACAGCATAGACGAGGACGATCCTGATGCGCACGCGGCGTTCGAGGATGCGAAGGGAGCGGGCAAAGTGGTTGGGGAGCTCAAGCCGTTGTTCCGCGGACCCAACACGGACCTGAACACGCCCCTGGCCCTGGCCATCGTCTCGGCTATCGCCGTGGAGACCTGGGGCATCAGCTCGCTGGGTCTACTCGGTTACGGACGCAAGTTCTTCAACTTCGGCGGGATCTTCAAGGGGCTGACCAGGCTGAACGTGGGGATGGTGTTCAACGGGGTTATAGACGCCTTCGTGGGGATCCTGGAACTGATCTCGGAGCTGGTGCGGCTGCTCAGCTTCACCTTCCGTCTGTTCGGAAACATGTTCGCCGGCGAGGTGGTGATCCTGATGTTCACCTTCCTCACCCCGATCATCGTGACCATCATCTTCTACGGCCTGGAGCTGTTTGTAGGCGTGGTGCAGGCGTTCATCTTCGCCATGCTCACCCTCGTCTTCGGGGTCATGGCGGTCACCTCCCACGAAGGACACGAAGAGAACGATACGGAACCTCATACCGGTACCGAACAACTAGCAGAGAGCGAAGCATAAGCAACCGAAAAGGAGGCATAGATGGAGCTGTTCCTCGCCCTGATTCCGCCTGCGGCGGAGGCCATACGGCAGGCTGCCCAGGAGACCGAGATCGCTATAACCGATGACGGCATCAAGTTCATCGGCGCGGGGATCGCCATGGGACTGGGAGCCTTCGGGCCGGCCCTGGCCATCGGCAACCTCGTGGGCAAGGCGATGGAGGCGCTGGGCCGCAACCCGGAGGCCCAGCCGGTGATCCAGACCAACATGATCCTGGGTCTCGCCTTCGCCGAAGCGATCGGCATCTACGCCCTGGTCACTGCCATCATGATCGGTTTCGTGTTCTAGGAAGAGGCGACCGACAGGAAGGGACGGTGGGAATCTTGCAACCGGTATTTCTGGGAATAGGCGCGCTGGGCATCAACTTGCCCAGCCTGCTGGCCCAGCTGATTAACTTCACCCTCCTCATGGTGCTCCTGTCCGTTCTGGCCTATAGGCCGCTCCTCCGTATCATGGACGAGCGGCGGAAGCGCATCCAGGAGGGGCTGGAGGCCGCGGAGGAGTCCAAGAACCGGCTGTCCGAAACGGAGAGGGAGGTCACCAAGGAGCTGGAAAAGGCCCGCCAAGAAGGACAGGCGCTGATAAGCCAGGCCCAACAGATCTCCTCCCGGGTTCAGGAGGAGGGGCGGACGCAGGCCGGGGCGGAGGCGGAGCAGCTCTTGGAGCGGGCCCGCAGCGAGATCCAGATGGAGCGCGATAGCGCCATCGCCGAGTTGCGGCGGGAGTTCGCCGACCTGACGATCACCGCCGCGGAGCGGGTGATCAGGCGCAGCCTGGACCAGGAGACGCACCGCCAACTGATAGAAGAGGTGCTGGCAGAGGCGCCGCAGGACGGTGGCAATGGAGGCCGCGAGAGGTCGTGATTCGAGACGTCACGGCCAAGCGCTACGCGGAGGCCGCCTACCTGCTGGCCCAGGAAAGCGATGCCGAGGACTCCTGGTCCGCGGGCCTGGCAACTATGGCTGCCCTCTTCGCGGACCCTGGGGCGCAGGCCCTTCTGCAAAGCACCCGCGTACCGGCGGCCGACAAGCTGAGGCTGGTGGAGGACGCCCTGGCCGATGCTGACCCGCTGGTACTGAACCTGGCCCGCCTTCTGTTACGTCGGGGGAGGACCGCCCTGGGCCCTCAGATCGCGGAGGCCTTCCAAGAGAGGCTGGACGAGGCGAAGGGGATCGCTCACGCCGTGGTGACCAGCGCCGTGCCCCTCTCTCAAGAGGACGTCAACGCGGTGGTCCGAAGGCTGAGCGAGACCACGGGCAGGGGGGTAGTGGTGGAGACCCAGTTGGACGAGAGCATCCTGGGCGGCCTGGTGGTCCGCATCGGCGACCGGCTCATCGATGGGAGCACGAGAACTAAACTGGAAGCCCTAAAACGCCAGATGGCAGGGTCCCGGACGTGACGAGAGAACGGGAAGCTTGGAGGCTGGGGCTTAGATAGGGGGAGGCCGGATCTCCGATCTCTAATTCCCAAGCTCAACCGAGGAGGACGATATGGCGGTCAAACCGGAAGAGATCGCGTCCATAATACGCCAGCAGATCGAGCAGTTCGGCGGGGCGGTGACCGCTGTGGACGTGGGCACGGTGGTAGAGGCCGGCGACGGCATCGCCCAAGTGTACGGGCTGCGGGGCGCCATGTACAGCGAGCTGCTGGAGTTCCCCAAGGGCATCATGGGGATGGCCCTGAACCTGGAGGAAGACACGGTGGGGGCCATCGTCCTGGGGGATCATACAGAGATCAAGGAGGGCGACGAGGTTCGCTCGACGGGGCGTATCGCCCAGGTGCCGGTGGGCGATGGCCTCATCGGCCGCGTTGTCGACCCGCTGGGGCAGCCGCTGGACGGCAAGGGCCCGATCAAATCGGAGAAGACCCGCGCCGTGGAGCGCATCGCCCCCAACGTGGTGGCGCGCCAGAGCGTGAACACCCCCGTTCACACTGGAGTCAAGGCGATCGACGCCATGATCCCCGTGGGCCGCGGCCAGCGGGAGCTGATCATCGGCGACCGCTTCACCGGTAAGACCGCCATCTGCCTGGACACGATCATCGCCCAGAAGGGGGGCGACCTCACCTGCATCTACGTCGCCATCGGCCAGCAGGCCTCGAAGGTGGTGCAGGTAGTCGCCGTACTGGCGGAGCACGGGGCGATGAAGCACACCGTCGTCGTCGCGGCCAACGCCGCCGACCCGGCGTCCATGCAGTATCTGGCACCGTATTCCGGCTGCGCCATCGGCGAAGAGTTCATGGATGAGGGCAAGGATGCCCTCGTCATCTACGACGACCTCTCGAAGCACGCCTGGGCCTATCGCCAGATGTCGCTGCTGCTGCGGCGGCCGCCCAGCCGTGAGGCCTATCCCGGCGACCTGTTCTACCTGCACAGCCGCTTGCTGGAGCGCGCCGCCAAGCTGGCGCCCGAGCATGGCGGCGGTTCCCTGACAGCGCTGCCCATCATCGAGACCCAGGCCGGCGACGTCGCGGCTTACGTGCCGACTAACGTCATCTCCATCACCGACGGCCAGATCTACCTGGAATCGGACCTGTTCAACGCCGGAATCCGGCCGGCCATCAACGCCGGCCTCTCGGTATCCCGTGTGGGCGGCGCCGCGCAGACCCGGGCCATGCGGCAGGTGGCAGGCGGCATGCGCCTGGGCCTGGCCCAGTACCGCGAGCTGGCCGCCTTCGCCCAGTTCGGCACGGCGGAGCTGGACGCAGCCACCCGCTTGCAGCTGGAGCGCGGCCGGCGACTGACGGAGATCCTGAAGCAGCAGCAATTCCAGCCCCTAGGTCTGGCCTCGGAGGTCAGCATCATCTACGCCGCCGTCAACGGTCTTACAGACGACGTGGAGGTGACAAAGATGCGCGACTTCGAGGAGGCCTTCCATCGCTACATGGAGGGGAATCACCCGCAACTCCTGGCCCAGATCGAGGAGAAGAAGGAGCTGGAGTCAGAGACGGAGGAGAAGCTCAAGACGGCGATCCAGCAGTTCAAGCAATCGGCGACGTTCTAGGAGACCGAGCATTGGAAATTCGAGGTCGGCGATTGGACCACAGGGTTACCTCGATGTCTGGGCTGTTTGGGGTGAGGAACAGCGTCATCGCCCCGGCGGCAGGCCATAGCTGGGGTGACGCCTAATGGGAATGGGCACGCTGAGCCAGATCAAGCGCCGTATCCGCAGCATCGAGAGTACGGCGAAGATCACCCGCGCCATGGAGCTGGTGGCGGCCTCCAAGATGCGGCGCGCCCAGATGAGCGCTCTCGCCGCTCGGCCGTACGCGGAGAAGATGCGCTGGGTGCTGGCGGACCTCGCCGAAACCCTGCCTCTGGCCGATCCGGACACGCTACAGCCTCTGTTGCGCAGGCAGGAGGAGGTACGGGCCATCGGAATCATCCTGGTAACACCGGACCGCGGCCTGGCCGGCGGGCTGCCGTCGATCCTGAATCGCCGGGCGGCCCAGTTCATCCTGGACCAGACCGTCCCCGTGCGGGTCGTCGCCGTGGGACGCAAGGGCCGCGATTTCATGCGGCGGACAGGGCAGAACGTGGTCGCTGAGTTCACCGGCATCGGGGACAACCCCGGCTACGAGGACGTGCGGCCCGTGGCGCAGGTGATGATACAGGACTTCGTCGAGGGCCTTGTGGACGAGGTGTACCTTATCTACTCGCAGTTCGTGAACACGGTGGTGCAGCGGCCGGAGGTCTTCAAGCTGCTGCCCGTGGAGCCGCCGACCGAGGCCGCAACCCGGGGCGTGGAGTACATCTACGAACCGAACCGGGAGGAGGTCCTGGCGGAGCTGCTGCCGCGGTACGTAGAGCGTCAGCTCTACGAGGCCGTCCTGGAAGCGATCGCCAGCGAGCAGTCGGCGCGCATGGTGGCGATGCGAAATGCCACCGATAACGCCAAAGAACTGACGCGCGACCTGACGTTGATCTACAATAAGGCGCGCCAGGAAAGCATCACCGGCGAGCTGCTGGATATCACCGGCGGCGTGGAAGCGCTCAAGGGCTAACAGTAACGGAGGAGTCTGGAACTGGTTGAACGGAGATCATTCGCTGCGCTCTGGGTGACAGGTAAGGAAGGAAGTCATTCTGAGCAAAGCGAAGAATCTCGGTAGGAGGCGAGAACTCATGGCGAAGGGTAGCAAGGGCAAAGTCGTACAGGTCATCGGGACGGTCGTGGACATCGAGTTCGCGGCGGAGGAGATTCCCGACGTCTATAACGCCGTCAATATCAGCAGCGGCAATAACGGCGGCGTGCTGGTCGCCGAGGTGCAGCAGCACCTGGGGAACAACTGGGTCCGCTGCCTGACGATGGGCACCACGGACGGCCTGCGCCGGGGCGCGGAATGCGTGGACACGGGCGCTTCCATCGCTGTGCCCGTGGGGCGGGCCTGCTTGGGACGGCTGTTCAACGTCCTGGGCCAGCCCCTGGACGACCTGGGGGAGGTCAAGGCCGACGAGCACTGGCCGATCCACCGGTCCCCTCCGACTTTCGAGGAGCGGGAGACGACGCCGCACGTCATGGAGACAGGCCTCAAGGTGCTGGACCTCGTCTCGCCATTCACCAGAGGGGGGAAGGTCGGCGCCTACGGTGGCGCCGGCGTGGGCAAGACGGTGATCATCATGGAGCTGATCCGCAACATCGCGCGGGAGCACGGTGGCTTCTCCGTGTTCGCCGGGGTGGGCGAGCGCTCCCGCGAGGGGAACGACCTCTGGCACGAGATGAAGGAATCGGGCGTCATCGATAAGACGGTGCTGGTGTTCGGCCAAATGAACGAGCCGCCTGGGGTGCGCGCCCGCATCGGCCTCACCGGTGTCACCATGGCCGAATATTTCCGGGACACTGAGGGGCAGGACGTGCTCCTGTTCATCGATAACGTTTACCGCTACATTCTGGCCAACATGGAGGTCTCCGCGCTGCTGGGCCGTATGCCATCGGCGGTGGGCTATCAGCCTACCCTGGCCACAGACATGGGCGCGCTGGAGGAGCGGATTACCTCCACCAAGCGCGGCTCCATCACCTCCTTCCAGGCGATCTACGTGCCGGCGGACGACTACACTGACCCGGGGATCGTCACCACGTTCGGCCACCTAGACGCGGTGATCGCGTTGGAGCGCTCCATCTCGGAGCAGGGGCTGTACCCGGCGGTAGACCCGCTGACATCGTTCTCACGAATCCTGGACCCGCGCATCATCGGCGAAGAGCACTACAGCACGGCGCGGGGCGTCCAAGCTGTCCTCCAGCGCTACAAGGACCTGCAGGACATCATCGCCATCCTGGGCGTGGAAGAGCTATCGGAGGAGGACAAGCAGGCCGTGGGCCGGGCCCGCCGCATCCAGCGCTTCCTGTCGCAGCCGATGTTCGTGGCCGAGGCGTTCACCGGCACCGAGGGCCGCTACGTGCCCGTGAAGGAGACGGTGCGCGGCTTCCGGGAGATATTGGAAGGCAAGTGGGACCATTTGCCGGAGCAGGCGTTCTATATGGTGGGAACCATAGACGAGGTGGCGGAGCAGGCGGAGAAGATGGCGAAGGAAGCGGCGGCCTAATGACCGCACGGACCGATTCCGGCGCCGCTAACGCTGAGGGGATCGGCAGCCGGGGAGAAGGGATAACCGCTCCGTTCCCTGAGAGGGTGGTGCGATAAGATGCCCCTGAAAGTGGATATCGTCACGGCGGAGCGGCTGGTCTACTCCGAAGAGGATGTGGACCGGGTCATCGTGCCCGGGGTGGTGGGAGAGCTGGGAGTGCTGCCCCGGCACACGCCGCTACTGACCATGATGCAGCCGGGCGTGATGCGCATCGTCAAGGGGAACGATGAGGTAGAGATGGCGATCACGGGCGGTTTCATCGAGGTGCGAGAGAACCGGGTCACCGTCCTGGCGGACGCCGCGGAGCGGGCCGAGGAGATCGACGAACTACGGGCGGAGGAGGCGCGTCGCCGCGCCCAACGGCGCCTGGAAGAACGGACGGCGGAGATCGACCTGTCGCAGGCCCAGGCGGCGCTGGCCCATTCCCTGGCGCGACTGAAAGCGGTAGAGCGACGGCGACGGCGCGGAGGAGGCGTGCGGCCGGGCCCGCCGGGCCCCTAGCACGGACGGAGAGCACGAGCCATGGCCGTGCAGAGCGCTGGCCAAACCCTCGTCATCGAGGGCGGACACCCGCTGCGAGGCAGCGTCAGTGTGAGCGGCTCCAAGAACGCCACGATGGGCGCTATGGCGGCCGCCCTGTTGGTCGCCGAAGACTGTGTACTGGAGAACGTGCCGGACATCGGCGATGTCACTCAGATGGCGGCGGTCCTGCGCAGCCTGGGCGCTGTCGTGGAGCGGCCGGCGCCGCACACCCTCCGCATCAACGCCGCTAACCTGCATAGCTCCTCGCCGGCCACACAGCTGGTGGGCAGTCTAAGAGGGAGTTTCCTAGTGATGGGCGCCCTCCTGGGCCGCCTGGGCCGCTCCGCCTGCGCGCCGCCCGGCGGCGACGTCATCGGCCAGCGGCCCATCGACGTACACCTGTCGGGGTTCGCCGCCCTGGGGGCCGATGTCAGCCGCGAGGGAGACAAGTTCGTCGCGCAGACTCAAGGTCTTACCGGGGCCAGCATCTTCGCCGACTACCCAAGCGTGCTGGGAACACAGAACCTGATGCTGGCGGCCGCCACCGCCAAGGGGCACACGACAATCGTCAACGCAGCCTCGGAGCCAGAGGTGCAGAGCCTGGCCGCCATGCTCAGGGATATGGGTGCGCGTATCTCCGGGGCCGGCACCCACACCGTGGAGATCGAAGGCGTGGAGGAGCTGGAGGGCACCCGGTACAGGATCATTCCAGACCGGCTGGAAGCGGGCACCTACGCTATCGCCATCGCCATCACGCGGGGGAAGGGGAAAGTGCACGGCGTATGCCTGGATCACCTCTTCTCGCTAATATCGAAGCTGCGCCAGGCGGGCGTGAGCGTAGACGCGGAAGGCGACCGGCTGTGCGTACAGGTTGACGGCGAATTGAAGGCGCTCACGATTCAGGCTCTGCCTTACCCCGCCCTGGCCACGGACCTACAGGCACCCATGTCCGTACTGCTGACGCAGGCGAAGGGTGTAAGCTACGTGCACGAGCGGGTCTTCGACAATCGACTGCTTTACGTCAGCGAGCTGCGGAAGATGGGGGCGGAGGTAGTGACTACGGGAACCACCACTGCTATCATCAGTGGGCCTACGCCACTAATGGGAGCCAACGTAAGGGCCCTGGACGTGCGAGCCGGGGCGGCACTCATACTGGCGGGCCTGGCTGCCCGCGGCCGCACGGAGATCACGGACACATATCATGTGGACCGCGGGTACGAGGGGATCGACGAGAAGCTGCGCGGACTGGGCGCGGTCATTGAAAGGGTCTGAATGTTCGGCAAGCGGATTGGCGTGGATCTGGGCACGGCCAACGTGCAGATCTACGTTCATGGCAAGGGGATCGTGATAGCCGAGCCCTCTGTGGTGGCGGTGGCTCAGCGGGACAACAGCATCGTGGCGGTGGGTAAGGAGGCGCGGGAGATGCTGGGCCGCACCCCCAGCGCCATTCAGGTGATCCGGCCCATGCGGGATGGGGTCATCGCTGATTACCTCACCACGGAGGCCATGCTCCGCTACTTTATCAGCCGCACGACTGGCAGGGTCTCAGTGGTAAGACCGGAAGTGATGATCTCCGCACCGGCAGGGGTGACGGGCGTGGAGCAGCGGGCGGTGCAGGACGCCTGTGAGGCAGCGGGGGCGCGACGCCCGGCGCACGTGATCCCAGAGCCCCTAGCAGCGGCCATCGGTGCCCGCATCCCCATCGACTCCCCGCAGGGACACATGATTGTGGATATTGGCGGCGGCCGCACGGAAGCCGCCGTTATCTCTATGTACGGGATCGTCGTCAGCGAATCGGTGCGCGTGGCGGGAGACCGTTTGGACGACTCTATTTCCGCCTACTTGAAGCGTCATCACAACCTGATCGTCGGCGAGAGGACGGCGGAGGAGCTGAAGATCGCTATCGGCAGCGCTCTTCCTCTAGAGGAGGAGATGACCTACGAAGTGCGTGGCCGTGACCAGGTCAGTGGGCTGCCCCGCACGATCTCGGTGACCTCGACAAACGTCTGGCAGGCGATCAAGGACCCCCTGCAGTCGATCGTAGGCGCTATCCATTCAGTGCTGCAGAGGACCCCGCCGGAGCTGGCCTCCGATGTCGTGGACAGGGGGATCGTCCTGACCGGCGGTAGCGCTCTACTGCGCAACGTGGATCGGCTCATCACCCAGGAGGCAGGCATCCCCTGCTACATCGCTGATACCCCCATGGAGTGCGTCGCTATAGGTGCGGGGATCGCCCTCGATCACTTGGACCTGATCCAGCGGGCGCAGCCATCTGAAGGTGAGTGGCTCGTAAACTACTAGCCGAGGGTTCATACCCGCTGCTGCTGGCTCGCTCCCCGTTACCGGCTGTCGGTACTGGCTTTCCTGAGGACACCTGCCCCTTTGGCTTGCAGGTAGTACGTCATGCTCTGCAGAGAGAGCACAGGATCGATACGCCTGACGTAGACGCCCGAAGGCACACGCGCGGCGATAGGCGCGTAGTTGAGGATGGCACCAACCTCGCAGCGGACCAGGGCGTCGACGACATCTTGAGCGATCTCCGCAGGCACGGCCACGATGCCCACGTCTACGGGGCTGGCCCCCAGCACATCCTCGAGCTCCGCGCTGGGCTTGACGAGCACACCTTCGATCTCGATGCCTGCGATCCGGGGATCGGAATCGAAAGCCTCAACGATACGGAAGCCCTGGGGCCCGAAGCCACCGTACCCCAGGATGGCCCGACCAAGCCTGCCGACACCAACGAGGGCCATTCGCCACTGCCGGTCCAAGCCGAGGATGTGGTGTAACTCGGTAAGCAGCGTGCGGACGTTATAGCCGCGGCCCTGCTTACCGAATCGACCGAAGTAGCTGAGATCCTTCCGGATCTGGGCTGGCGTCACATTCAGTTGCGTTCCCAGTTCTTGCGAGCTGACCACGTCTCGGCCTCGCGCCTCTAGGGTTGCCAGGGCCCGGGCATAAAGGGGCAATCGGTCTATGACTATAGAGGGTATCTCCATGTGCCAAAGCGCTCCTATAGGAGTTTCCTATGTAGTCCATCAATAAATCAATCAAATCTGGGGCTTAGCTCCTTATAGCATCCAAACCCCCTCGCGTCAATAGCTTGTGCAAGCCGACACAAACGCCTACGCCACCAGTTGGTGGCCCGATTCGCCGCTCGGTCCCGGCGAAGTACGCCGGCATGTCCGGAGCAATTTAGCTCGTCGCGCCGCCGTGCTCGAGGGTCACCGGCGTAGGAGCGCCACCCGGCCAAACGGGTAACAGTTCCCGCCGGCGGTGCGTCTTACCCTGCGAAGACCACCAGACATTCCCACAGCCCGAATAGGAGATCGATCTCTATGGATAGAGAGCGAAACTTGGACCAGGCGGACGGGCTGGACACTTCCGTGAGCGAGGAGCACAGACGTGTTGAGCTCCCCCCTTCCGCATTCGTCCAGGGCTCTTCCGACGACGTGGAACGGCCATCACCATTCGACGACACGGGAGCGGGAGAAGATACGGCGGCCAATAGAAGGGCCGTGCCGCAAGATCTCCTGAAGGGCCCCGCAGCCGCCGTCGCGGAGCCGGCGGACCTGCCCGACGATTCTGGTCTGCCCCGTCCGCCACAGACGGTGGCGGAGCTGGGCCTGTCCAAGGCGTTCCTCACTGACCTGGCTCTCAAGATTATCCACTACTCCGGTACACCCTCCGCAAGCCAGCTGGCGGATCGCCTGGGTCTCCGCCGCTCTATCGTTGAACAGATACTCTCGGCGCTCACCGATGACCGATTCGTGGAGGTCATAGGTCAATCCGATCTATACACGGGAAACTACCGTTACCGCCTGTCCGATAGGGGCGGCCAGCGAACGAGCGAAGCGCTGGAGCGGACCCGATACGCGGGGCCCGCTCCGGTCACGTCCGAACGGTACAGCGAGGTTATCCAGCGGCAAGGCATGTGGCAGGCGCCCGCCAAAGGCTACATCAAAGAGGTCCTGAACAGACTCGTCCTGTCCGGAGAGGTTGCGAATACATTGGCGCGGGCCTTGTACTCGGGCAAAACCACTCTCCTGTACGGGCCGTCTGGGAACGGAAAAACCACCATCCTGGAGCGGTTCGCCGAGGAGCTGGAGGGCGTGACCCTGGTTCCCCACGCCATCTACGCCCACGGTCAGGTCATCCGGGTCTTCGACCCGTCCATCCACAAGCGGCTGGAGGCCACAGACTCTGGCAGCGAGAACGAGGACGATAATGCGCTGGACCGCCGCTGGGTCCTGGTAAGGCGGCCGGCCATAATTCTGGGCGCTGAACTGGGGCTCGAGTCCCTGGATATATCCCATGACCCGCAGTCCCGTTTCTATCAGGCCCCGCCGCACATTAAGGCCCAAGGGGGGGTCTTCTTCGTGGATGACTTCGGGCGACAGAGGATAGATGCTAGGGATCTGTTGACTCGCTGGCTGATCTCCCTGGAGCGCGGCTGGGACAGCTTGAGCCTCGTTACCGGGGAGAAGGTGACCCTGCCCTTCAGGGCTCAGTTCCTGCTGGCAACTAACCTGGATATCCGGAAGCTGGTCGACGACGCCTTGCTGCGCCGCATCCTCTATAAGGTGGAGATACCCAATCCCGTGCCCCAGGATTTCGGCGAAATCCTGCGACGGATGTGCCGCGAAAGGCAAGTCCTGGTAGCGGACGGCGGTCTGAACTACGTGCTGGAGCGCCTATATCGTCGGGGAGAGCCGGAACCCCACGCCTCTCAGGCCCGCGACCTGATCGACATGATCGTCGAGAGTGCGGCCTTTGATAGTCGGGAGCCAGTGCTGAACCCGGAGAGCTTCGACACGGTATCTCACATGTTCGCGCCCCACGTAGCGGAGACGGATATCGCCAGCTAAGCTAGATCGGCGGGCAGGCCGGCGATCCGGCCACGGGGCCCGGCCCGCACACTCTACAGCTTCTGGATCCCGGCCACTAGCCAGCCCCGCCGCGCCTGCCACCAGAGAGCGAACCCACCCAAGGCGATAATAGCGAGGCCGAGGGCGCTCAGAACGAGGTAGTCCCGGACGGCCACCCACATAGCGTCGACGCCCAGGTCGACGAGTCCGCTCACAAAGGGGTCAGCCTCATCATCCGCCGTTCCGATCGCGTTACGGAGCACGAGGGCGACGGCCAGAGACGGGAGAGCCGCCGCCAGAGTAACGATTCCCATGGCGATGAGACGAACGTAGCCTTGAACGGCGACCAGGAGCAAGAGGGCCGGGACGGCCGCCAGGACTCCCAGCAGGATCGCTGCTGTGACGAACAGCGTATGGTTCCTCTCCGTGATGAGGCCCAACCCCCAGCGCAGAACGCCCATGGAGGAGATGCGCGAGATGGCCTGATCCGCCTCAGGATCGGCGTCTGCCCAGGACGACATGCCGTCCTCGTAGAGGCGGACGGCCGCCTCGTCCAGAAGTCGGGCCCGCAGCTCGACTCCCTCTATCTGCAGGGCTTCGTCACGGGGGAGCTCTATCGGGATCGGAAAGTTGGGCACCTGAACCTGATCGGCTGAGCTACCCTCGGCCTCCTCCCGTAAGTCAGCCTGGATATCGGGGAGGGTGGCGTCGATCTCGGTAATGACAGCCACCGCCCGGCTCAGCATGCGCTTGCCCGGATCCTCAGACGTCATCTGAGCGGCCACGACAGCCGCGAAAGTGCCGGCGAGGAGCACGGCCAGGATCGCTCCCAACAGCCAGCGAGGGGGGACTCGGAAGTCAGATGAGGCTTCGTTCACGGCAGTTCGAACACGGTAGTATCGGCCAGGTAGTCATGGAGGGCCCGCTTCTCCCGGTCCAGGACGATCGTGACCAGGCCCAGACCCAGGGGGAGGATGCTCAGGGGCCAGGCCAGGGTGCGCGCCGCCGCGCGGCCAAGGGAGAGAGGCCCACCATCACGGCGCGCCACCTTAATGTGCACTGCCGCCATCCCTACGCTCTGTCCCTTCCAGAGCCACGGCAGGATGAAGTAGAGAACGGCGAACGGTATGAAGGCCAGCATGAAGATCACCCATACCTCGATCGCGGATACGGGCGGATCACGATCGAAGTGATCGCTGCGGAGCCAGACCTGAAGGCCGCCTACAGCCACGAACAGCATGAAAAAGAAGATCAGAGCTATGCTGTCCAGGACGGCGGCGACGACGCGCAGTGGCAGGCTGGCGTAGGGAAGAGGGGCAGCCGGCTGAACGCTGGCCTGGGCGGCTTCTCCGGTAGCGGCCATGGTCTGGCGGGATTATAGCATGGGGGATCTGTAGCCGCAGGACGCCGCTCCTGGATTTGGGATTCTTATGATCCTCTATCGATAAAGCGATAAGCCGGAATTACCCTAGCAAATCACCGCTGCAAAGCGGGAGCCGTCAGGGAGCTGGAGATGCCGGGAAACCGGGTGAACGTGACCGCCTGCCTCTCCTACGGGCAGGCGATCAATTTCTCAACCGCCCAGGGTCAGATGCGCCCTGAGGAGGTTCCAGGTGGCCCGAGGTCGCCGAAAGGACATCCAGGCCAACAAGCCCAGAGCGGGCAGGGAGCGGGCCAGACGCAGGATTACCCGCGACGGGTAGTCGATATCGCCGTGACGGGCCGCCAGCGCCTGCAGCCCCTCATCATGAAGGGTGCCCATCACCCGCTCCAAGTCAGAATCGCTCAGGGCGAGACCGAAGTGGCGTATCCTGAGGCTGCGGGCCAGCTCGCGGCCGATCTCGCGCTTCCAGGCCGTCTCGTAGCGGGCCAGAGACGGCGCGCTCAGGTCGTCGGCCTCCAGAGCGGAGACAGCCGTGGCGGCGGCGTGGCGGGCGGCCACCAGGCCGGTGTATATCCCACCGCCGGAGAAGGGCTTCACCTGGCCCGCGGCGTCGCCCACCAGCAGAACGTTCTCTCCGTAGGAGCGAGGCGCGAAGTCCAGAGGGATCGTCCCGCCGTAGAAGCGGCACGGCTCGATGTTCTGGAAGAGGTGCGGAAAGCTATCAGAGAGACGCCGATAGCAGTTGATGGGCTTGTCGCCGCTCTGGACGCCGACACCCACACGGACCCGGTCGCCGCCCGTGGGTATGATCCATCCGAACCAGCCGGGAGCCAGCGTGCGACCCACGAAGACGTGGACGAACTCCTCCCGCGGCAGCCGCAGGCGGCCCTCGATCCCCAGGCAGTAGACCTTCTCGCGGGGTCCAGGGAGGCCCAAGCTGCGGGCCACCCGCGAATGAGCACCATCGGCGCCGATCAGGAGGTGGGCGGTCAGGGAGCGGGCGCGCCCATCGCTCAGCACGTCTAGCCGCAGCCCGCCATTCTCGCGTCGTGCCTGCAGCAGCCGGGCCTGGACCAGCTCCGCACCCGCCGTCTGGGCCTGCTGGCAGAGCGTTTCGTCCCAGCCCACGCGGTCGATGACCACGGCCCGAACCTCTTCCCCACCCAGGGCCAGCTCGCTGCCGCCGGCGGTGTGGATGTAAGCACCGGTGACCCGGTGGAGAACCGCTTCCTCGCCGATCTCCGCCTCCGTGAGGGTGCGACGGCTGATGAGGCCGGAGCAGTGGGACGGGACGCCTATTCGGCGGTGCCCCTCCAGAAGCTTGACGCGATACCCCCTGGCCGCGATGTTGCGGGCCGTTCGCGAACCCGCCGGCCCGGCCCCAATCACCGCCACGTCGCAGTCGTACGTCTTTGGCACGTAGCCTCCTCCAGCAGCCTCAACCGATCCGGTGCCGCCCTGAGGGTCGGACCGAAGAGCGCCGCCAAGAACGATATGATGTCGTTGACCCGCTGGGACACACTGACGCCCATTATAGACCCCGCCCTCCACTCAACCCACCCGTAAACGAGGGCGATGACCAGGACGAAGACGACGTCAGTGGCGGAGCGCTAGCCGATGTGCAGGATGGCGAACGGCCGGACTCACGCACACCTGCTGCTTCCGCGGCTCACCCTGAGCTTGGCGTAGGGAGCGAGGGGATGACAAGCGACTGCCCGGCCCGGATGCGGTTAGGGTCCCCGCCGATGACGTCGCGGTTCGCCTCGTACAGCGCCTGCCAGCCGGCAAGACCGAGGTGATCGGCGATCGCGGCGAGGGTGTCGCCTGGCCTCACGGTGTATATTCTGGGCGCGATGGCCGCCGACCCTCCGAGAGCGCTGACCTCCGCTTCCAGCCGCTCGACCCGCCCCGTCAACACCGCCAGGGAGCGGTTCACCTGCTGAAACTCCCGGCTGGAGATCTCCTCCCCATCCCCTGAGGCCGGGCCGGCCACCGGGAACGTCTCCTCTGGCCCGAACCCCAGGTCAGCGTACCCCTCGTACATCCGGGCCAGCGCCTGCTCCATCGGCCATCCGAAGGCGTTCCAGTAGAGCTGGGGCGCGGTGCCGATGCCGTGCCGACGAAACTCATCGTACGGGAACGAGCGGTGGTAGCGGGGGATGGCGAAGCTGCTGAAGTAAAGGGGGTAACCGGCGCCTACGGCATCGCGGAGGCGCTCCGAGAGTTCCCTCGCCGCCGCCGGGCGTCCCTCGAACTCGGACTCCACATCCAGCACCAGGAGGTCGGCCTCGCCGTATTCCATCGTCTCTATGGCCCGCCGGGCCTCACCCGCGATATCCTTGCCGTAGTGGTAGCCCCAGCCGCCGACAGCCAGACCGTGGGTCCGGAGAGCGCGGGCGATCTCACGCCAGGGAACGCCCTGATCGAACCAGCGGGCGCCATCGTAGGCCTTGACCAGGGCGCCGCTACAGCCGGCGGCCTGCAGGCGAGCCGCCACCCGCGCCGGGTCGCCGCCCTCGCAGCGACGCCAGTTCCATATCCAGACCCAGTTGCCAGCCAGCGCAGCCGTCATCTCCCGGACCCCCTTCACCCCATCATTCACCGCTCCCTCCTCTACCTCAAAGGGTGTCCTGGCATACGCCATCGTCGCACAGCTCACTTTACGGCCAGAGCGTTAGAGGGCGAGCCCACGCCGCCGGGCACGTTCAGCGGGGCGGACGTGAACAGGAACTCGTACACACCATCCTGGGCGCAGTCCGCCGCCAGCTCCTCCAGATACCACAGCTCACCCATAAGCATGCCCAGGTGGGGGATAAGGCGGAAGTGCATGAATCCCGCTCCCGGAGCCGGCGGTATCGGCTCCACGGCCGGGTTATCGGCGACTACGGCGGCCACGTGCCGGTTCCAGAGGTACTCCGCCATCTCATCGGCCGGGCCGATGCCGGGGGAGAGAAGGGCGCCTCCAGCGACCTCGCCGGCCATCTCCCGGCGCTGCTCCATCGTAGCCTCTTCCAGGTACCAGCGCAGCCAGCCGGTGCGCAACAACAACACATCGCCGGGCTTGACCTGCACCCCCTGGGCCTGCGCGCAGGCGTCCAGACTGTCTCTGCGAATCATCGTCGAGCTGCGAGCCTCCAGCGGTGTCCCCTGCTCCCGGAAGTAGCGCTCTAGGTCCAGCAGGACTCCCCTACCCACGATACCGCGCCGGGCGAAGTTCTCCATGCCCAGCTTGGAGCCCTCCTCCTGGCTTACGTCCTCATCGTTTACACCGTTGTAGAAACCGTCCTTGGGATGGCGGATGTGGCGTAGTCCGTCCCACTGACTGGAGGCTTGGGGGAAGAAGCTGTCCAGATAGTCGTCCATACCCACGCCGCCACCCAGCCCCATCAGGTGATGCTCTGGGGCGCGGCGGCCGAACAGGGGCGGGTTGGGCTCATCGATGCGCAGGTTCAGGGGGAAGACAGAGCCCTTGCGCACCAGGCGAGCGGCCTCCAGCACTCGCTCCGGGGTCAGCAGGTTAATGCATCCCAGCTGGTCATCATCGCCGAAGAGCCCCCAGGACGAGCCCTTGGGCGCGCCCTCCTTCACCGGAAGCTGATCCCACGACGGTAGATCGCTCAGGTCTCTGGCCATGAACCCCTCCTATCAAGCCTCGAACTCAACCATCTCGATCCCCTTAGGAGCATGGGGAACGTGAGTCGGCGGTGCGCCGACCTCAGCTCACTCGGCGAGGGCGCAGGAGCGTCGCTCCCGACCCGAGGTTCCAGCAGCACGGATCGAGCCGCTGGCCGGGGGCAGAGGCGCCATTCAGGGGCAGGGTGGCCCCAGCAGCTCGGGCCCCTCAGGCAGACCCTCGATCATGCTGTCCGCCACCGTATTCAAGTTGGCCCAGGCGTAACCGCAGCTAGAGATGACGGCGACAGTTGCTATCCACCTCCGCTGCCCTCCCTGGATGACCCACATCTGCCCGTCCGACCCGATGAGTAAGGTGCCGTCCGAGAACAATGGCTTGGGGCAGGGAGGCCCGTCCAACTGCGCCCCTGCGGGGAGTGCGTCCACCGTGGCAGCCGAGAGAACGCTAGCAGCATCCGGATCGTATCCGCAAGAGGCCAAAGCCGCAGGACCGTTGATAAGCCGCTTGGCCCCTGCCTCCATGACGTATATGGCGGCGCCGCCCAGCGGCTGGATCAACCAGCCTGTGGCTGTCACATCCAGCAGGACACTGCCTGTAGGCAGCCAATCATCCGGAACGGGCACCACATCGCTCCAGGAGAACCCGTGCGCCTCGAAAGTGGCCGGGTTCGGCACCAGTCGCTTCCAGCCAGCGCGCACTACGTACACCTTCCCATCGCTGTTCCATAAAAGGGAGCCATCAGCGCTGCAGGTCGTCACCGCTGTCCCCAGGCTCAAACTAGCCAGGATCGCTTCCGACACCGGATTAACGTTCCCGATCAGATATCCACAACCGGCCAGGACCTCCGGGCTGCTCAGTAACTTTCGGGTGGAGCCCATAGTCACCCACACGTTCTCGCTCGGGTCCTGAAGGAGGGTGCCGGGGGTGAAGGTGAGGAGGGGGCAGTCTGGAGCCTCGACCGATGGGCCGGAAGGGATCGAATCGACGATCGCCGCGGAGAGTACGGTCACCGCCTCCAAGCTATACCCGCAGGCGGCAAGGGTCTGCGGGCCGGGAATTCGCCTCTTCACATCTTGATCCACAACGTAAACAGCGCTTTGGGCCTCGGATTGGATGAGCCGTCCGGTCGCCAGCACGCTGAGGAGCGGCTCGCCGAGGGGGAGCCCCAGGTAACCCACGGGCAACACGTTCTCCCAATCGAAACCAGCCGCCTCGAAGGTGGCCGAGTCCGGGATGTATCGCGCCAGCCCGGCCCGAACCACATACATGCTGCCATCGCTGGTCATAAGGAGAGACCCGTCGTCGGAGCAGCCGTACACGCTGGGTCCCACCGATAGCTGGATAATGAGGCTATCTGCCAGGTTGTTAACGTCTCCCCATCGGAATCCGCACTCCAGGAACGCATTGTCGCTGATGATCTGTCTGCGAGCGCCGTCCTGCACCAGCCACAACCATCCATCCACCCCCTGCAAAAGCGTGCCGTCGGCGAAGGAGAGTCGCGGGCAGGGACGGCCGGTGAGCGGCGGCCCATCGGGGATGGCGTTGACCGTGGCCTCAGACAAGGTGGCTAGAGCATCCGCACCATAGCCGCAGAGAGAGAGCAGCTCCGGGCTGGTCACCTCCCGTTTGGCGCCCCCGTCCATGATGTAGGCCGTCCCTGCCTCCCCCGGCGGCCGGATCAGGCGTCCCGCGGCCAGGACGCTGGGCAGGGGATGACCGGTGGACACCGTTGCCAGGTAGGCATCGGATACGGGGACAACGTCCCCCTGAGAGAAGCCGAAGGCCTCGAACGTAGCTTCGTCAGGGAGGATGCGCTTCAAGCCACCCTGAAGCGCAAAGAGCGTGCCATCGGTTGCCTCGATCAGGCCGGCGGCCGTGGTTTGCAGCGTCACGGTGATCACCCCTGGGGCACCGCCGGCATATAGCGACTCCACGATGATCTGGGCGATGTGAATGCCCGGCGGGAGCAGCCCAGCGTCGGCCCAAACCGTGAAGCTCGCACTGTGGCCCCCGAGGTCCGATCCCAAGGAGACTCCCTGCACCGCTGAAAGCCTGAGCCAGAAAGCCGAAGGCGCCAACCGCCAGGCCAGTACGCCCGTCCCAGAGTTGGAGATGGTTACCAACACCGAGGAACTCCGATCGCCCGGTACGGCTACGAGAGACAGATCGCCACCAGAGACGGAAAGGACGGGGCTGCCGATGACGTCCTCCCGGGCTACGTCTGGAGCTATCGGATCGCCGTGGAAAGGGTTAGGCGTGGCGATATCCATGGCGGCGCAATCCAGGTCCAGGGCGCACGAGTTCCAGTTATCTAGCTGCAGCGGGCCGGCCACTTCCGGCTCCGACAGGTCCGGCAGGTGCACCTCCAGCGGCTCCCATATCGGGTCTTCCGGCCCCAGCTCGCTGTCCGGCGACAAGTCAACCACGGCCCCTAGCGGCGGCCGCTCAAGGCAACCCAGCAACATCTCCTGATACGGATAGAGCGAGCGGTCGTGCCCAAAGCCGTCTTCCTCCGGTCCGCAGCTGAAAGGAAGGCGTGGCCAGGCTGCGTAGGCTGGGTTAAGAGGGTGGTTCTGGAAAGCGAAGCCGTTGTATCCCCAGATGGCGAAATACCACTCCTCCACTACGGTAGGATCACGCTCCCCAACCTGGGGACGGGCCTCCGGCGCCAGGTTCCACTTCTCGGCCAGGATGCGGGCGCCGCGAGCGACGTTGAACGCGTAGTGCCCGCCGATCATCGCTTGCTCCAGGTTCGGCACGCCGGAGATGTTCTGCATCCCCGTTGTCACCTGCATGATGCCGTAGCCACAGTCCGGGGAAACGAGAACCGGGCCGACCTCGCCCCAGGGAACCTCGCTGTCCGCTTGCATCCAGGCGCTCTCCAGCCAGGCGATCCCCTTCAGGATGATTGGCGGGATGTAGGGCTCCACGAGATCGTCCGAGCCGGCGGCGCGCGGACCGCCCTCCAACGGGGGCACAGCGAACCCGGGCAGTTCAGGGAAGAGGGCATTGAACCCCGCCAGCTCCAGGCTAGCGCCGTAGGTGGTGAGCCAGTCCTCGGCCTCGTAGGACTGAATATCGAACGGCCCGAACGGGCTGCCGGTTTCGGCACATAGGGAGGCCGCGTGCGCGGGTCGTGATCCGCTCTGCGAGAGCAGAAAGACAGCGACGACCAGCATCAATAGCGCCGCTACACCAGCGCCCGCCCTTCCCAATATCCACCTCCGCTTGCAAACCACAATAGTACTAACGCGTCAAACCACGCCGCCGTTAAATACAGACGCTCCCAGCCGCGCCTCTGTGACAAGGCTAGCCGGGAGCCAGAGCCCAGCACTCGGGCCCTTGAGACAGGCTCACGACGACGCGGGGCTCTGCGTACCCAGGCGGAGGATCAGGCGCGGACGCGGGGGTTGTGCATGGCGCCGCTGGAGATGGGCTCATCGACGTACAGGTCGCCGTTCCGGATCTTTATGTTGAATCCACACGAGGGATTGATACAGGCCCAGGCCTTGAAGTGGATGGCTGCCCCCTGGCTGCCAAAATCCGACAAAGGCACAAGGTCACCTGTCTCGCACTTCTGACACTTGGGAAAACCGTTCACCTCTACCACTGAATCCCTCCCACCTTTAGCGCTGTTCGTTGGCGCAGTATAGCAGGGTAGCCGCTGCCTGACAAGGTGGCTAATCCGGATTATTTATCGACTTTTCGATTTTCGCCGCGGCCAAGCCCCGGCAGCCTATCATACGCGGAATGCGAGTCTCTACCGCCTGGCAGCCGGTTTACTGATCTCCCTGCCGAGCACCCTCCTCGCCGCCCCTCTTCACCAGCCAGTACTCCAGACTATCGGCCAGGGCCAGCCAGGACGCCTCGATGATGTCCGTGGAAGAGCCCACCGTGGTCCAGGTGCGCTCGCCGTCGGCGGACTCGACGAGTACGCGAACGGAGGCGCCGGTACCAGCGCCGGAATCGATGATGCGTACCTTGTAGTCCACCAGCTTGATAGCCTCGATCAGGGGATAGAACTGGGACAGGGCCTTACGGACGGCGGCGTCCAGGGCGCTGACCGGGCCGTTGCCCTCGGCTGCGGTGTGGATCACCTCTTCCCCGACCCTGACCTTCACCATAGCCTCGGACAGCATCTCGCGGCCAGACTCCCCCGGCGTGTGGTGACGCCGCTCCACCAGTATGAAATCATCCAGCTCAAAGGGGGATTGGTAGCCGGGCCGGCTCCGGCGCACCAGCAGCTCGAAGGAGGCCTCCGCCCCCTCATACTGATAGCCGCGGCTCTCCATAAGCTTTACTTGCTCCAAGAGCTGGCGCACCTCGTCCGAATTCAGGGAAACATCGATCCCTCGCTCCTGCATCTTGGCCAAGATGTTGCGCCGGCCCGCCAGCTCGGAGACTACGATGCGGGTTTCGTTCCCCACCAGGGCCGGCTCCACGTGCTGATAGGACCAGTCCGCCTTAACCATCGCCGCCACGTGCAGCCCCGCCTTATGGGTGAAGGCGCCGGAGCCCACATACGGCTGCCGCGGGTTAGGCGCCAGGTTGGCGACCTCGCTGATGTAGTGGGATACTTCAGAGAGCATGCGCAGCCGCTCGCTGCCGATCACCTCCAGGCCCACCTTGAGGTTCATATTGGCGATGATGCTGAACAGGTTGGCGTTTCCGCACATATCGCCGTATCCGTTGGCCGCGGCCTGCACCTGCGTGGCGCCGGCCTCGACGGCGCCCAGGCTGTTGGCCACCGCCACGTCGGCCCCGTTATGGGCATGGATCCCCACCGGACAGCCGGCCTCCACCACCGCCGTCCGAACCACCTCTACCACGCGCGGGGTGAGGGTGCCGCCATTCGTATCGCAGAGGACGACGCAGTCAGCGCCGGCCTGGGCGGCCGCCCTCAGGCACCGCAGGGCGTAATCGCGGTCGGAGGTGAAGCCGTCGAAGAAGTGCTCGGCGTCGAAGAAGACCGTCAGCCCGTGCCCCTTCAGATAGCGGACGGAGTCGCCTATCATCGCCAGGTTCTCTTCCAGAGTCGTCTCCAGGATGCTGGTCACGTGGCGGTCGTGCGCCTTCCCCACGATGGTGACCACCGGCGTGCGGGCGTCTACCAGGGCCCGCAGGTTGGGGTCCGTCTCGGCGCTGGCCCCGGCCCGTCGCGTCGAGCCGAAAGCGGCGAGCCGGGCATTCTTCAACTCGAGGGCCCTGGCCCGGACGAAGAATTCGGCGTCTTTGGGATTGGAGCCCGGCCAGCCGCCCTCGATGTAGTGCACCCCCAGCTCGTCCAGCTTGCGGGCGATCTTCAGCTTGTCCTCGACGGAGAGAGATATCCCTTCCATCTGGGTCCCATCGCGGAGGGTAGTGTCGTACAGATCGATAGACTCAGCCATGATGAGCCTAGTTTAGCCGAAATTGGAACGAGAGAAAATGGCGTCCGCCGCGCCGGTCCCTTCCTAAGATTATTCGCTCCGCTCAGAATGACCCGGCCTGTCCTGTCACCTTCGGCGAAGCGAAGGGTGTGGTATCGTCCCACCCATCCCACGGCCTTCAAGCTGGGATTTCATACCGGCCTTGGGAACCGGCCCCTAACGGCGCTGCTATAATGGCCTCACCCAACTCGAGATGAACAACGAAGTCGTTACCGCCGTCCTGCTCCTCTCCTGCCGCGATCAGAAGGGGCTGGTAGCGGCCGTTTCCGACTTTATCTACCGCAACAACGGCAACATCATCCACGCCGACCAGCATACCGACCGCTCGACTTCGCTCAGGCCAGGCTGGGAGGAGAGCGTCTTCCTACAGCGGGTGGAGTGGGAGCTATCCGGCTTCGCTATCCCCCGCGAAGGGATCGCCGAGGCGTTCCAGCCCGTGGCCGACCGCTTCGATATGGACTGGAGCCTCCACTTCTCCGACCACGTCCCCCGGGTCGCCATCTTCGTCTCCAGGCTACCGCACTGCACGTACGACCTCCTGTCCCGCTGGCGGATGGGTGAGTTCCGGGCCGACATCCCCCTGGTTGTCAGCAACCACCCGGACCTGCGACCCGTGGCCGAGGGGTTCGGCATGGAGTACTCCGAATTCTCCATCACCGCCGAGACGAAGGCGTCCCAGGAAGAGCGGATCATGGCGACGCTGGCGGAGCGGCGGAGCGACCTGGTAGTTTTGGCCCGCTACATGCAGATCCTGGGAGAAGGGTTTGTGAGCCGGTATCCGAAACGGATCATCAACATCCACCACTCGTTCCTGCCCGCCTTTGCCGGCGCCCACCCCTACCAGCACGCCCACGAGCGGGGCGTCAAGATCATCGGGGCGACGGCGCACTACGTGACGGCCGAGCTGGACCAGGGTCCCATCATCGAGCAGGACGTAGCGCGGGTGAGCCATCGGGACGCCGTGGCCGATCTCGTGCGCAAGGGACGGGACCTGGAGAAGGTGGTGCTGGCCCGGGCGGTGAACCTGCACCTCCGCAACCGTATCATCGTCTACGGCAACAAGACGGTCGTATTCGACTGATCATCCCGCAGGCCCCGACCAGAGCTGTGGGCATTGACCGGGCAGAGCGATGGCCAGTGGTGCGGCCGCGAGGCCGTGGGTGCGGAGGGAGAGGCGCCAGCTGGCAACGCCGGCAGGGGCTTGCACGTCTATAGACGATGGTGTATGTTGTTGATGCCCGCAAGCGGCGCAACCTCCCCAAAGTGCGATTGATCCAACCCAAACTGACAACGATACCGTATCACCACGTATGGAGTTCCATTGAATCTAGCAGAGCTTGAGACAAAGACCCGCGATGACCTTATGAACGTCGCTAAGGAGCTTGGCCTTAGCGGTACGAGCAGCCTCCGCAAGCAGGATCTGGTCTTCCGCATCATGCAGGCCAAGGCCGAGCACGAAGGCAACTACTTTGCCGGCGGCATCTTGGAGATGGCCTCTGATGGCTACGGCTTCCTGCGCTGCGAGGGGCTCAAACCCAGCCTTAGCGATGTCTACGTCTCCCAGACCCAGATCCGGCGCTTCGCCCTCCGCACCGGCGATTACGTGATGGGGACCGTCCGTCCGCCCAAGGACTCCGAGAAGTACTACGGCCTCCTCCGCGTCGATGCAGTTAACGGCCTAGACCCGGATACGGCCAAACGAAGGCCCTACTTCGAGCAGCTTACCCCCATCTTCCCTGACGAGATGCTCCATCTGGAGGAGGGCCTCAATAACCTCTCCACTCGTGTCATCGATCTCATCGCTCCCGTGGGCCGCGGCCAGCGTGGCCTCATCGTTTCTCCGCCCAAGGCCGGGAAAACTGTGCTCCTGAAGAACATCGCCACCGCCGCCGCCAAGCGCTACGAGGACATCCACATCCTCATCGTCCTCATCGGCGAACGCCCCGAGGAGGTCACCGACTGGCGCCGCTCGGTGGAGGACGCGGAAGTCATCGCCGCCACCTTCGACGACCCCGTGGAGGAACAGACCCGCGTCGCTGAGGTGGCGCTGGAGCGGGCCAGGCGGCTGGTGGAGGGGGGCCGTCACATCCTCCTCCTCCTAGACGGTATCACCCGTCTCACCCGCGCCTACAACCTGGCCCTGCCCTCCTCCGGACGCACCCTCTCCGGCGGCATCGACCCTGTCGCTCTCCACCCCTCGAAGCGCCTGTTCGGCGCCGCCCGCAATGTAGAGGGGGGCGGCAGCCTCACCATGATCGCCACCTGCCTGGTGGACACCGGCAGCCGCATGGACGAGGTTATCTTTGAGGAGTTCAAGGGCACCGGCAACTGGGAGCTCTGGCTCGATCGCCGGCTATCTGATAGACGCATCTACCCGGCGATCGACATCCAGAAGAGCAGCACCCGCCGCGACGACCTGCTCCACGACGAGGAGACCTTCCAGCGGGTCCTGCTCCTGCGCCGCATGAGCGCCCTGGCCAGTCAGAACTCTTCAAACGCGAGCGACATCACAGAGCGGGTGTTGGAGCGTCTGAGCCGCACCAGCAACAACGCGGAGTTCCTGGCTAGCCTCAGCAAAGAGATCGGCTAGAACCCACCACCTGCCACTCATGACCGCCGGCTCGCGCATGCCTTAGCGACTCCAGCAGCTGTCTCGGTACGGTCTTGATGGCCTCGATATCAACGACGCAGATGCGCGCTCGGACGTCATCTCCCTACTTCCGGCTATCTAACCGACGCTCTCTCACGATAACCGGTCAATTTGTGGACAGATTGACAAATAGAGTATAATATCCTCCGATTATCGCCGCCCAGGCCCTGTCGGGCTCGACCGGGGGTGGCGATCTCGGAGACATCAACAAGGGAGGGTAAGCTATTCGGGAGCCGAAGAGTTCGGCCCACGAGCCACGGCGCTCGTCGGGTCAGGGCAGATGGCGATCTCGCTCACAAGGGGCGGGCCAGCCACCAACCGAATACAGGCGTTACGCGCTGCATGGCCTCCTCTTACTCCTGGCCCTTGCGGTCGTCGCTGTAGCCACCATTCGGGGTCCGGGACACACCTCCATCGCCGTTCTCTCCAGCGGCGTTCAGGAGGCCCCGATCTCCGACGACGGCGTGGGCTATATGAGACCGCCCATGCTCCTCATCACCAATCCGAGCGCCCTGGTGAAAATCCAGAGCAAGGCGCAGGTTGCAGGTGAGACCGAACCCGCGCCCGAGCCCACACCCGAACCGGCGCCTGAGCCCACGCCTCCCCTCTTCGACTACACCATCCAGCCGGGAGACACGATCACCGCCATCGCTAACTCCTTCCGCATCGACCCCGTCTACATCTTCTGGAACAACCCTGAGGTCAGCGACGATCCGGACCTCTTGGCCGTGGGCGAGATCCTCGTGATCCCCAGCATCAACGCCCTGATCTACACGATCAAACTGAACGACACCATCATCGACATCGCCGCCCGCTACGATATTGACGTCGAGAGCGTCGTCTCCGCGAACGACCTTGTCACCCCAGACACCATCGGCGAGAACCTGGTTATACTCCTTCCGAACGCTGAGCCGCCCTCACGAGCGCCCGGCCCTGTCACCGCTGCCGCGCCGCAGCCCGCCCCGGCCACATCCAGCGGCTATATCTGGCCCTGGTACGGCGCGATCACCAGCTACTACGACGAGTTGCGAGGCGCGGACATCCACGGAGCGATCGACATCAACGGCGCCGGCAGCTACGGCGCCTCCGTGGTCGCCGCCGCCTCCGGTCAGGTCATCCTCGCCGCCTACGCCAGCTACGGCTACGGTTACCACGTCATAATCCGGCATGACGACGGCTCCCAGACCCTGTACGCCCATTTTTCAGCCGTCTACGTCGTGGAGGGACAATGGGTGGCCCAGGGCGAGGCTATCGGCGCCCTCGGCTGCACCGGCTACTGCACCGGCACCCACCTCCATTTCGAGATCCTGATGGGCGGCGTTCCGGTAAACCCCCTGGTCTATCTTCCCTAGAATAGAGCCGTATGGTTAGGCTCCTGTTGCCGCTGGTAATGGCATTTCTGTCCTTCAGCCTCCTCTCGACTGAGGCCCAGGCTGCCGAGACACCCGCCTTCATCGCCCTGGGCGACTCCCTCGCCTACGGGACCGGCGCCTCCGACCCAGCGAGTAAGGGCTACGTGAGCCTGACCTTCGCCGCTCTCCGCGACAGCGACCGCTACCGCGACCGAGGCCTGGAGCTGATCAATCTTAGCGTGCCCGGCGCTACCAGCTCCGATCTCCTACTCCCGGGCGGACAGTTGGAGACCGCCCTTAGCGAGATCAGCCAACGCCGGGAAGACGACTCGGCGGTAAGCGATGACGTGGAGATCATCAGCATCGACGTCGGTGGAAACGACCTGCTCGACCTGGCGTTCGTTGGCTCCCCTTGTCTCACCGATCCTCTGGGCGACCCCTGTGGCCTCTACTACGGGCAGGTGCTAGGCGAGCTGGAGACGAACCTTGCCCAGGTGGTGCAGAGCCTTCGCCTGGCCATGCCGGAGGCCAAGATCGTTATCGTTGGCCTCTATAACCCGTACTCAGGCACGGGCGGCAGCCTGGAGGTCGCGGGCGACGTTGGTATACGCCAGATGAACGACGTCCTGCGTGGCATCGCGGCTGACCCAGAGCTGGGCGCCGAGATGGCCGACCCGTTTGAGCTGTTTATTGGTCGCGGCCGCCAATGGATCGCCGACGATGGCTTTCACCCCAATGATAAAGGCCACTCCGTCCTCGCTGAGACCCTCCTCGCGGCCATCGAGGATCGCCCGGCGGCCATTCCCGAAGAGCTCCTGGCCGAGCCCCCGGATATCACTGTCCAGCCCAACGCCCCGGTCGGCGGCGACACCAATATCACCATCCTTCTGGCCATCGTAATCCCCCTCTCCGCGCTAGGCGGCGCGGTTATCAGCAGCGCCTACTTCCTGGCCCGCGGCAGGCGCTAGGCTCAGCATTTTGCGGGATACAGGGGGTCTAGCCAGAGAGCGCGGGCTCTTCCCCAGCGCGGAGTTCGTGATCACTGATCGGGCAGCCAGAACGGGCGATGAGGGGGTGGAAAACGCTCTCGGTCCCCCTTGTCAGCGCTTGTGGTCCAGGAGCACCACCTGTGTCTCGTGGGGTAGGGTGCTGCGGCTCACCGTCAGCTTCGGCTGCGGCTCCACCGCCTTGACTTCCATCTCCTTCAGAAACCGGTCCGGAGGCTCCAGGCTCTCCTTAGCCGCCTCCGTGCCATAATGCATTGGAATCACCAATCGCGGCTCCAACAGGCTCACCACCGCCGCCGCCGCCGCCCCATCGATCGTGGTGGATCCTCCTACCGGCACCAGTAGGACGTCCGCGCCGCTCATCTCCTCCACCTGATCCGCTGTCGGCGTGTGGCCTAGGTCGCCCAGGTGACACACCCGGATCTCCTCCATCTCGACAATGAAGACTATATTACTGCCCAGCTCCGCGCCCCGGCGCCCATCGTGGTAAGTGGAGATACCGGTAATGAACGCCCCGTGAATCTCGTACTCCCCAGGTCTCTCGATCACTATCGGGTTGCCTGCCACCGGCTTCAGATAGCTGTGGTCCTCATGCTCATGGCTGATAGTGACGATGTCCGCGTTGGGCTTGCCTATACTGTAGCCCGTGGACGGCGGACAGGGATCAGTAATGATGGCGGCCTCACGCCCCCGCAGTCGAAAGCAAGAGTGGCCCAGCCAGACGATCTCCATGTGTCAGGGCCTGTCCTGCTGGGTCGTAGGGGATGCCAAGGGAGCGACGCGCCGGCGGCCTTAGGCCGCTACTCCTCTTCTTCCTCGGAAGGGTGACGGCAGCGGCGGAAGGCGAAGACAGCTAGAACAGCGCCCACGGCCGCCATAAGGGCCATCAGCTTACCTTTGCCCCTCTTGTGCTCTTCCTGGAATTCTTCTTGCTCCGCCATGGTCGGAAGCTCCTTTGCACTCTGAGTCGCGACCAGGAAAGGTCGCCCTGACTATAGCAAGGCGCCCAAGGCCCGTCAAGGCCACGCACCTGTTAGACGAACGGGGCCGGCCGCTTGCGCTCGGCGTCGCCTTCGCGGTAGTCTAACCAGGCCGTGACATCCGCCGTAGATAAGCTGCGCCGTCAGCTAGAGATGGTACCTGCCCTACGGGGGCGAGGGCCCGTCTCCTACGATTACGGCCCCTGGGTGGACAGCACACACCAGTTGCTGGTCACTCTGTTTGGCGAGGACTCACCCCAGGAACACGGGTTCCTAGATGTGGTAGGCGAAGGGGCGGAAGCGAGAGGTTGGGGGCTGCCCCTGGCACCGGAGCATCCGTGGGGAATGCAGGCCCGTCTGCGCCGCGCCGAGGGGTTCCTGGCTGAGATGCTGACGTCTCTGGAGTAGCCCAGCGACGGCCTAGCCCGGCTCCACCCGCCGTCCCGGCTGGCTCGCTAGCCTACCGAAGCTTCCTTAGCCCGAGCTGCTGTCACCACCACCTCCGCCGCCACCTCCAAGGTGAGCCGCGAGGTGTCGATCGTCAGATCGTAGAGGGTGGGATCTTCCACGTCCACCTTCCAGAACTTGCGGTGAAAGGCGATGCGGGCCCGCTCCCTCTCGCTCGCCTGGCGCTCGGCATCCTTCAGGCCGAGCCCCTCCCTTTGGGCCAGCCGCTCGATGCGCAGCTCGTCCGGGGCGCGACAGAGGACGTGGAGGGTGCCGAGCCGATCGCCCAAGATCATCTGGCTACCCCTACCCAGGATTACGATGTCGCCACGAGCACCCAGCTCGCGGATGATATCGGACATGACCTCAATGTATCGTTTATCCGTGAGGTGCTGCTCCTCCTGCCGCTCGGCAGCCATCTCAGCGTAGGTGCGGGAGAGGAGCGCTTCCAGGCCGACAGCGCCGGTGGAGGGATCGATGCCGGCGGTAGCGGAGCGCTCCAGGATGACACTCATCGTCTTGGCCAACCGCTCGCGGAAGCTCGGCCTGCGCTCATCGTGTTCAGCCACGGTCTCGATCGAGACGCCGCAGCGTTGGGCCGCTTCCACCAGCAGCCTCTGATCCACGAAGTCGATCCCCAGGGCCTGGGCGGCGGCCTCGCCCACTTCTCGCGCGCCGCTAGCAAGCTTGCCGGAAACAGTCACTACAGGCATTCCTCGCTACCTCCCTCCAATCATAGCATTTCAGGGTAAACCTGGCGAAGGTGTTGGGAGCTAAGAAGCTGTCAGCACTCGGGTTGCCTTAGTCGCTCGACTCGACGCTGATCTCGCGGGTCGCCTCCTCGGGCGGGATCACGATCCCATCGTCCGTCGATACCTGGGTTGCCTCCTCCGGGCCGAAGACGATGCGCATCTGGTCGCCGTCCTGGGGGATGTAGCGGCTCCAACTGTCCATCCCCTGGCCATTGACGAAGACCTGAAGGGTACCCTCGGAACCGTCATCGCACAGGTCGCCGTTTCGGTATGTCTGACTCTGGCCAGCAATGCGCATCTCATCCTGCGTCAGCTTCCCGCCGCCGTATTCGAACCATTTGACCAGGCGCGCCCCGGACCCCTCCTCCGAGGGGAAATTCGGGTGCATGTGGATGGTCCCGCCCCCGTGGGTATGGACGCCCCCAGAGAACTCCGGCACGTTAGGCTGCCGCACGCCGCAGACGGTGATCACGTAGTCAGCATGCCAGTGGTCCGTGGTGCGGGGCGCGCCCGTCGCGGACCGAGTGAAGAAGAACAACCCCAGAATGCCGAAGACGACGGCGATGATGGCGACCACGGGCAGCCAGGGCGGGATGTACATCCCCGAGATCCGACGCGACAAGGAACGAGCCTTAAGTTGGCGCTGCACACGGTAGGGTCGGGCCTGCCCCCGACGCCAGAAGCTGAGGGGCGACGCGGAGGGGGCGCTGCCCGCCGCCGCCGGCCGCTCCGCGGATCGACTCCGTCCGGCCGGCTCCTTCCCTCTCTCTTCCGTCCTATCGGCCTCGCCCTGACGGCGGCGCCGGAAGCTGAACCGCGAGGGCGAATCAGCGGGCGCCTCGCCCTCATCGCTGGCCTCAGACGTCTCTTCCTGTCGCTCCTCGGACGGCGGTCTGGGTGGCTGCTCCCGGCGGCCGCGGCGGTGGCCCCTCCTCCGCCCCTCCCTATCTCTTGCCACTAGAGCTTCCCTCTCTCCCCTTCGCCGGCAGCGGCGCCGCCGGCCGGTACCGCTCGTCCAGACTATTGACCTTCCCCACGTTCTCCTCCTCCGCTGGGTCCGGCGAGGCGGAGAACCAGGCGTCCAGGATCTCCTTGGCTACAGTCTCCGTGGTGGCGCGCAGGCTCAGGCAGAGGACGTTGGCCTGATTCCAAGCCCGAGCGCCCTGCGCCGTCTCGGCATCGCCGCAGAGGGCAGCGCGAACGCCGGGCACCTTGCTGGCTGCCATGGAGACGCCGGTGCCCGTCCAGCAGAAGAGCACCCCCTCATCAGCCCGACCCAAGGCCACGGACTCAGCCACCGCCTGAGCGACATCGGGCCAGGGGAGCGGCTCTCCCTTCAACGGCCCGAACAGCTCCACGCGGAAGCCGCGATGCCGCAGCTCCCGTTCCACGAAATCCGTCAGATGCGACCGCTCGTCGCTGCCCAGGGCGATACGCAAGCTGCTTCACCGAGCGATCTGCAGATGGAACGACCTCATCAAGGCCATTATATAGGAGTCGATCCGCCATCCGCCACGCGGCGAGGTTCGGGCCGAACAAGCTGGCGGGGCAAAACGGATCTGGACGACGGGTGGGCACCCGCCGCTCGATGGTGCGGCCTGGACATGCGGCCCCGCCCCCTAGCTCGCCACCCTGGCCTTCGCCTCTACGCCCTGCTTCTCGAACGTGTACTCCCCGTCGACGCGGTCCACCAGGGCCGTATCGCCCTCGGCGAACTCGCCACCCAGGATGCGCTTGGACAGGGGGTTGGCCACCCGCCGCTCGATGGTGCGGCGCAACGGGCGCGCCCCGAACACGGGGTCGAACCCCTCCTGCACCAGGGCCGCCTTCGCCGCCTCGGTCAGCTCCAGCCCCACCTGGCGGTCGGCCAGCCGCTCCCGCACCTCCTCGAGCATAAGCTCCACGATCCGCTTCAGGTCCTCCTCGGTGAGGGGATCGAAGACGATGATCTCGTCGATGCGGTTCAGGAGCTCGGGCCGGAAGGCCGCGCGCAACGCCTTCTCCACATCGGCCTTCTGGCGCTGCTTCTCGGACTGGCTAGGCTTAGCCGACGGGACGAAGCCCAACGGCGGCCGCTGGAACTGCTCCGTGCCCAGGTTGGAGGTCATGATGACCACCGTGTTGCGGAAGTCCACGGTGCGGCCATGGCCGTCCGTCAGGCGTCCGTCCTCCAGAATCTGGAGGAGGATGTTGATCACCTCCGGGTGAGCCTTCTCCACCTCATCGAAGAGGACGACGCGGTAGGGACGGCGGCGGATGACCTCGGTGAGCTGGCCGCTCTCCTCGTAGCCGACGTAGCCCGGCGGCGCCCCGATGAGGCGGGACACCGTGTGCCGCTCCTGGTACTCGCTCATGTCCATGCGGACCATGGCGTCCTCGTCGTCGAACATGAACGCGGCCAGCGACTTGGCCAGCTCCGTCTTGCCCACGCCGGTGGGCCCCAGGAAGATGAAGGTGCCGATAGGCCGGTACGGGTCCTTGAGCCCGGCCCGGGCTCTGCGTATGGCGTCCGAGATGGCACCGATCGCCTCCTCCTGACCGATGACCCGCTCGTGAAGGCGCCCCTCCATCTGGAGGAGCTTTTCGGACTCCCCCTCCATCATGCGGGAGACGGGGATGCCGGTCACCTTGGCCACCAGCGCGGCGATATCGTTGGCGTCCACGGTCATATCCTCTGACCCTTCCGCCGACCATTGGCCCCGCCGGCGATCGAGCTCCTCGCGGAGGCCCTCCAGCTCCGTCTTGATCCGGGCAGCGGCCTCGTACTCCTGGCGCTGAGCGGCGGCCTCCGCCTCCCTCTGGCGCTTGTCGAACCGCTCCTGCATCTGGCGGAGGTCGGGCGGCATGCTCTGGGCCTCGATGACGTGCTTGGAGGCGGCCTCGTCAATGAGGTCGATCGCCTTGTCCGGCAGGAAGCGATCGGCGATGTAGCGGCTGGAGAGCTTGACCGCCGCCTCGATCGCCTCCTCGCTGATCGTCACCTTGTGGTGGGCCTCGTAGCGGGGCCGCAGCCCCTTGAGCATCTCGATCGTGTCCTCCGGGGTCGGCTCGTCCACGTAGACGGGGGCGAAGCGGCGCTCCAGCGCCGGGTCCTTCTCGATGTGCTGCCGGTAGTCGTCCAGGGTGCAGGCGCCCACGCACTGGAGCTCGCCACGGGAGAGGGCGGGCTTCATCATCGTGGAGGCGTCGATGGCCCCCTCAGCGGCACCGGCGCCCACCACCTGGTGGATCTCGTCGATGAAGACGATGCCCTCGCCCTTGGCCTGCTTGATCTCGTCCATGACGGCCTTCAGCCGCTCCTCGAACTCGCCGCGGAACTTGGAGCCGGCGACCATGGCCCCCATGTCCAGGGCCAGGACGCGCTTGTTCTGCAGATTGGCCGGCACGTCACCGGCGACGATCCTCTGGGCCAGCCCCTCAGCGATCGCCGTCTTGCCGACGCCGGCCTCGCCGATGATCACGGGGTTGTTCTTGGTGCGCCGGTTCAGCACCTGCATCACCCGCTTGATCTCGTCCTCGCGGCCGATGACGGGGTCCAGCTTCCCCTGGCGGGAGGCCTCCGTTAGGTCTATGCTGTAGCGCTCCAGGGCGCGGTACTTGGATTCCGCTGTGGGGCTGTCCACGCGGGCGCCGCCGCGGACCTCCTGGAGGGCGCGGTAGATGCGCTCCTTATCGATGCCGGACTCGCGGAGGAGGCGCGCGGCCTCCCCCTCGCGCTCGTCGGCGATGGCGATGAGGAGGTGCTCCACGCCCACGTAGTCGTCCTTGAGCCGCTCCGCCTCGGCGTTGGCCGCCTCCAGCATGCGGATGATGCGGGGCGTAGTGTAGATCTGGACCACGTCGTAGGCCAGCTTGGCGATGCCGGTCAACGCCTGGGAGACGGCCTCGCGCAGCTTGGCGACATCCACCTCCAGGCGCTCGAAGAGCTGGGGCGTGATGCCCCGCTCATAGGTGAGGAGGGACATGAGGACGTGCTCCACGTCCCACTGGGTGTGGCGCTCCGTGCGCACCATCTCCTGGCTGGCGGCCAGCACCTCCTGAGCCCCTTCTGTAAATCTGTCTTGTCTCATCATGGTTGTGTCACCTCTGGTTATGATTGGAGCCACCAACGGCAGCATAGATGGCCAGCGGATCAGCCATTCCTCTAGACCCCCTCACCCTGCACCGCCGGCAGGGTGAGGTCGCGATAGGACTGGAGCTCGGCGCGGAGGCGGGCCATCTCCCCCTCCATGCGGCGGATGTACTCGTTTAGCCGGATCACCACCTCGGCCCCGGCCAGGTTCACCCCCAGGTCGTTCATCAGCCGCTGGACGTAGCGCAGCCGCTCGATGTCGGCCTGCGAGTAGAGGCGGATGCGCCCCCGGGAGCGGGAGGGCTGCACGATGCCGATCCGCTCATAGTGGCGCAGGCTCTGGGCGTGCAGCCCCACCATCCGCGCCGCCACGCTGATCACGTAGCAGGGCTCGTCGTCCGGTATCCGCTCAAAGTTAACCATTATCCAGCTCCCACCTTTTTGGTGCGCCCGGCCTCCTTTACCCGCTCGTACAGCTCCCGCTCCTCCTCCGACAGCTCCTCCGGCAGCGACACCCTCACCCGCACGAAGAGAGCGCCTTGGCCGCGGCCGCTCAGCTTCGGCATGCCCAGCCCGGCCAGCCGGAAGACGCGGCCGTTCTGGGTCGGCGACGGTATCTTGAGGGCCACCTGCTTGCCGGCGATCGTCTCCACCTCCAACTCGCCGCCCAGCAGGGCGTCCAGGAGGGGCACGTCCATGTCCACATACAGGTCGTCGCCACGCCGTTGGAAGTGGGGGTGAGGCCTCACGCTGACCACGACGTAGAGGTCGCCGCGGGGGCCGCCGCCCATCCCGAAGCGCCCCTCGCCCCCGATGCGGACGCGGGTGCCGTCGCGGGCGCCGGGCGGCACCTTCACCTCCAGCCGCCTGGGCCGCAGGAGGGCGCCCTGGCCCTGACAGACGTGGCAGGTGGCACCGGCCACCTCACCGCTGCCGCTACAGGTGCCACAGGGCTCCTCCGATTGCAGCATGAGAATGCGGGTGGCGCCCTGGTAGGCCTCCTCCAGGGTCACCTCCGTGGCGTACTCCACGTTCTGGCCGCGCATGGGCCCGCGACGCCGCCCGAACAGGTCGGAGATGCCACCGCCGCTGCGCCCTAACAGGTCACCGAGATCGAAGTCGAACGATCGCCGGACGCCGCCGGCGCCGCCGGCCTGCCGGGCCCGCTCGAACGCCTCGGCCTGCTCCCACTGTTCACCGTAACGGTCGTACTTGACGCGCTTCTCGGCGTCGGAGAGGACCTCGTAGGCCCGGTTGATCTCCTTGAACCGCTCCTCGGCGGCCTTGTCGCCGGGGTTCACGTCAGGGTGATGCTTGCGGGCGAGGCGACGGTAAGCCTGGCGGAGCTCCTTATCGGAGGCGTCGCGCCGGATACCGAGAATCTCGTAGAAGTCCCTGCTCGCCATTACGTATCTCCAACTACATCACGATCATAGCGCGAAGGAGGGGAAATGTCAATCGACTAGAAGGAACATTGATAGTAGTGCTATCAACTCTATTGACATGGCTCCTTTCACGGCATACAATGACATCGGAAGGTCGGAAAAAACCCGACCAACCTAGCTGGCAAGGAAGGAGGTGAAAAACGATGACACTGATCCGCTGGGATCCTTTCGCTGAGGTACTCGGCCTGCGACGCTCTGGGGACCGCGTGTTCGACGGCTTCCCGACCCCACGCCTATGGCGGGGCGGGATAGAGGTCGTGTTCCCGATCGACCTGTCCGAGACCGAGGAAGCGGTCGTGGTAAGGGCCGTCCTACCGGGCGTCCGGCCGGACGACGTGGAGATCTCCATTTCCGGCCGTGCCCTCACGGTCAAGGGCGAGGCGAAGTTCGACGAGAAGACGGAGCAGGAGAGCTACTACCGACACGAGATTCGCTACGGTAACTTCTACCGAACCATCCCTCTGCCCACAAAGGTGGACCCGGAGCACGCGGAGGCCGAATTCGAGAACGGCGTGCTTACGGTAACGCTGCCCAAGGCGGCAGACGTCCGCCCCAAGACCATAAAGGTCAAGGCAAAGGAGCTAGAGTCTGCCAAGTAAACGCCGATAGAGGCCCCTCTGGCAGCGAGGAAGGGCCAGGCCCCGCGGGGCCTGGCCCTTCCCGTTTACGCTCTAGGCGCCCCCCTAGGCCGCTACCACTTTCCCCAGGCTCACCTTGTTCAGCGCCCGATCCAGGTTGCGGGCCGTGTGGATCAGGGCGATGTGCGTGAAGGCCTGCGGGTAGTTCCCCAGGTACTCGCCGGTAGTCGGATCGATCATCTCGGAGAAGAGGCCAACCCGGTTGCGCAGGCTCAGCACCCTCTCGAACAGCGCCTGCGCCTCATCGATGCGATCGGCGGTGATGAGGCTGCCGGCCAGCCAGAGGCTGCACACGGTGAACGCCCCTTCACCCCCCGGCATCCCGTCCAGCGCCTCCTGGGGGATGTAGCGCCGCAGAAGCCCATCTACAGCCAGCTCCTTCTGTATGAGGTCGCTGGTGGCGCTCATCCGAGGGTCTTGGGCGGAAAGGAAGCCCACCATCGGCATGAAGAGGACGCTGGCATCCAGGTTGGCGCTCCCATAATGCTGAACAAAGGCGCCCCGCTGAGGGTTCCAGCCATTCGTGAGGATCTCCTCCCTGATGGCGCTGCGGGCCTGTCGCCAGCGTCCGAACTCCACGGGCTGTTTGAGGGCGCGGGCCAGGCGAAGACCCCTGTCTACCGCTACCCAGGCCATCAGCTTGGAGTAGACGAAGTGCCTGGGTTCCGTGCGGAACTCCCAGATACCGTTGTCAGGGCGCTGCCATTTGTCTATGGCCGACTCCACCATGGACTCCAGCAGCCTCCACATCTGCCCGTCGATGATGCCTCCGGCCCGGTGGTAGGAATCGAAGGAGAGGAGCACCTCGCCGAAGAGATCGATCTGGAGCTGGTGGAAGGCGGCGTTGCCCAGCCGGACAGGCCGTGAGCCACGGTAGCCTTCCAGATGCTCGAGCGTATGCTCCACCATACCGTGGGGGTCCGCCTCGCGCCCGATGCCATACAGGGCGTGCAGCTCCTCGCCGTTAGAGCCCAGAGCCTGGCTGGCCAGCCACTCGATGAAGGGACGCGTGTAGGTGGTGTGCCCGAGTCGATGGAAGATGTCCATGGTGAAGGCGGCATCCCGCAGCCAGGAGAATCGATAGTCCCAGTTGCGCTCGCCGCCAATGCGCTCAGGCAGGGAGGTGGTGACGGCGGCGCACACGGCGCCCGTCGGCACGTAGAGGAGGAGGTGGAGGGCGAGCATGGAGCGCCTTACCATCTCTTCCCAGCGGCCCAGGTAACGCCAGTCGTGGGTAACGAAGCGCCAGAACGCCTCGGTCTTGCCCAGCTTGCCGTAGACATCACAATCCTCGATGTTAGGCGGGGAGTCATCGTTCCAGCGCAGGAGGAAGGCGGTCCACTGGCCCTCACGCAGGGTGAATCGACCATGCGCGGCGCCGTCCGCAGCGCTCAGCGATACACTAGCCGACAGGGAGAGGGAATCGCCTCCCTGACGGGCTAGAGCCAGGCGGCCCTCGACCGCCACCTGAGTCTGGTCGCGCGCGTAGTCCAGGCGCGGCTCGAACACCACCTCCAGATCGACGCTGCCGCTGTGGCAGCGGACTATGCGTACCAGCTCGTGCTCGCAGCGGGAGACGTCGTCATAGATGGACATGAAGTCGGTGAGGCTGACCGCACCGGAGTCGGTGCTGAAGTCAGTGACGAGGATATTGCTGTCCGGGAGATACTGATGGTCGCGCCGGTACTCACCCCTGGGCGATATGCGGAAGCGCCCCCCCTTGTGGTCGTCGAGGACGGCGGCGAAAACGCTGGCTGAGTCGAAACGGGGGAAGCAGAGCCAGTCGATGGAGCCATCGCTGCCGACGAGGGCGGCGGAGTGCATATCCCCTATGACACCGTAATCGCCTATCGGTTTGTACGCCATCCCCAATCCCCCGGCAAACACTCTAGAATCTACTATAAGTAAACGATCCCGCTAGAGGGAAGTTATATGGGAAAGACAGGTCGTAACCGGGCAAATCACGGTCAGTTGCGGGCAGGAAGGGCCGACGCTCGGCTGTCAGGAAGGGCGTACGCTACAATGGACAGCGTGGCCAGTCCAGACCTGCGTGGAAAACGAGTACTGCTGCTGGGGGCGGAATCGAATATGGCCCGGCCCCTGGCCCTCGCCCTGGCCGAGGCCGGGGCGAGCGTGGCCCTCGTAGCCGCGACCACTGACGCCGAGGCGGCCTTCGCCGTTCAGCGCCTCTCGAGAAGGCTGGGCGGCCAGCGGGAGCGGCGGCCCGCCCAGGCCATCGACGGGACGAACGAGATGGCGGTACGGATCATGGTCCGCCAGGTCGGGAAGGCGCTGGGCGGCCTGGACGCCGTCGTCTTATGCGCCGACCCGGCATCCCCGTCCCGGGCTGCCCCAGAGCTGGCCCTGCGGTTCGGCGCCAGGGAGATGACGCGCCGCGGCGGCAGCGGCACGTTCGTACTGGTCGGAGCCCCGCCGATGACCAGGCCCTGGGAACCGCCCCCGAGAGTCGAACTCCGCACCATCGACACGGAGGGTAAGGATGCGCAGGAGGTCGCCGAGGAGGCGCTGGAACGTGTTGCGAGCGGAGCGGATAGCGGGGAGGTTCCGGGCGAGGGCGGCGCCGAGCCGCCTAGCTGAAAGATCGGAGATGGCTGTTCTGGAGAAGTTGAATCTGGACGCCAAGGTAGCTATCGTCACCGGAGCCGGGCGTGGCCTAGGTCGGGCCATGACCCTCGCCCTAGCCGAGGCCGGCGCCGATCTGGTGGTCGCGGCCCGAACCCGCTCCCAGATCGAGGAGACGGCAGGGATGGTGCGGGCAAGGGGACGCCGCTGCCTGACGGTGCCCACCGACATCACGGATTCGCGCTCGGCCCAGGCGATGGTGGACACCGCCATCGCCGAATACGGACGGATCGATATCCTGGTGAATAACGCCGGCGGCTACACCCCCGGAACGGGCAACCCCCTGGAGGAGATCACCGATGAACAGTGGCTCGTCGGCATCGACACCAACCTGTCGGGGACGTTCTACTGCTGCCGGGCGGCTATCCCTCACATGCTGCGTCAGGGCGGCGGCAAGATCGTCAACGTCACCTCCGGCCTCGGCCTTAGGACTGTGCGCAACAACTTCATATACACCTCCGCCAAGGCCGGGCTCATCCACTTCACCCGCGCCCTGGCCACGACCTACGCCCGCGACAACATCCAGTGCAACCTCATATCGCCGGGGCTGTTTCCCCACCAGGACCCGGCCACGACAGATCAGTCGCAGGCCGGCCGGTTCGTTCCGACAGGGCGGCCGGGCCGGGACGAGGAGATAGGTCCACTCTGCGTCTTCCTGGCCTCGGAGCTCACCAGCTACATGAACGGACAGATCGTGGCGCTGGACGGCGGTGGACTGGCCGGCGGGCAGGCCCCGACCGGCTTCGCACCGGTAGTGCCTCTGGCGACGGACGCTCTGAAGGGAGAGGCCTGATGGTTCAGGAGATGTTCTCGCTTCAGGGGAGAGGCGCCCTGGTCATCGGCGCCGCCGGTCCCATCGGTCGGGCCGTGGCGGTGGCCTTGGCTGAGGCCGGGGCGAACGTGGCCGTCGCCACGACCACGCGCTCCCAGCGGGAAGAGGTGGTAGCCAACTCCTGCGCCAACGAGATCTGGGCCCTGAATCGCAGGGGCTTCGCCCAGGCCATTGATGCCGCCAGCGAGTCCGACGTGGAGGCGCTGATGCAACGGACGCTCTCCGAGCTGGGCCGGCTGGACGTGCTGGTGAACGCCCCCGATCTCCCCTTCGCCAAGCCCCTGACCGAGATCACCGCAGCCGAGTGGCAGCGGGTCATCGATGTGAACCTCACGGGTGTCTACCTGGCCTGCCGCGCCGCCGCTCAGCCGATGCTGTCTCAGAGGAGTGGCCGCATCATCAACGTCGTCTCGGTCCTTGGCGAGCGCGGGATGATCAACGGCGCCGCCTACTGCGCGGCCCAGGCGGGGGTGCTGAACCTGACCCGCGCCCTGGCCCTGGAGTGGGCCCGCAGCGGCATAAGGGTCAACGCCCTGGGCGCCGGCTGGACCGAGGGCGCGGGCCTCCTGGGCCAGGAGGACGCAAGGCAGCAGCTGGAACGCTACCTGCCCCCACGCCGGCTGGCCCAGCCCGAGGAGATAGCGGGAGCGGCTGTATACGTGGCGTCCGACGCCGCCGATTACCTCACCGGGCAGGTCATATGGATAGACGGCGGTAGCTTGAGCCGCGCATGAGGGGTCAGTACTAAGAATCATTAGTGGCACACTGCTAAGATATGTTTCCGTGCTATGCTAAATAACGATGGTCACTAAGGGCGAACAGCCGCAGACCCCGGACCCCGAGAAGGTCCGTCTATTTCAAGCCAACCTAGACGACGAGATCAACGGCATCGCCATCTACCGGATGCTCGTCCTGGCGGAACCCGATCCGGAACGTCGGTCGATCTTCGAGAAGCTCGCTGAAGTCGAGGAGCGACACGCCAACGTGTGGCGGCAGAAGCTGCGCGAGGCCGGTGTACAGCCGAAAGAGCGCGGCCCCAGCCTGAAGATGCGCCTGGTGGGCTTCCTGGCTCGGCGCTTCGGCGTCAGGTCTGTGCTGCCCATCGTCAGGAGCCTGGAGGCCGGAGCCTACTCTGTGTACATGGCCCAGGACAAGGCGGCGCAGGCGATTGCGCCCGACGAGCGGGCCCATGACCGCACCCTGGCCCGAATGCAGCGGTTGGAGGCAGCGCCCACGACGAACATCGCCGCCGGCGAAACCTGGCACCGGACCGGCGGCGGCGGCACCCTGCGCGCGACCGTCTTCGGCGTCAGCGACGGCCTCGTCTCCAACACGTCGCTAATCATGGGCTTCTCCGGAGCCCAGGTCGAGGGGAAGTTCGTGCTGCTGGCGGGCGTCGCGGGGCTTCTGGCCGGGGCCTTCTCCATGGCCAGCGGCGAGTACGTCTCGATGCAAGCCCAGAGAGAACTGTTCAAGCGCCAGATCGAACTGGAGAAGGGGGAGCTGGAAGCAGCGCCTGAGGAGGAGGAGCAAGAGCTGGCGCTCATCTACCAGGCGAAAGGTTTCCCGAAGGAACAGGCGGAGGCCATGGCGGCTAAGATCATGGAGGACCCGCAGGTGGCGCTGGACACCCTGGTTCGCGAGGAGCTGGGGCTGAACCCTTCTCAGTTGGGCTCGCCCTGGGGCGCGACGATCGGCTCCTTCCTGGCCTTCGGCGTGGGGGCGGTAGTCCCCGTCATCCCCTTCCTGTTCAGCGCCAGCACAGACGCCCCTGTCATCATCGCCAGTGCCGTACTCAGCGCCATCGCCCTGTTCGCTGTCGGCGTCTCGCTATCGCTGTTTACGGGCCGCAGCGCACTCGCATCCGGCGGGCGGCAGCTGGCCCTGGGCGCCGTAGCGGCCGTCCTCACCTTCGGCATCGGGCGCCTTGTCGGCATCACGACGGACGTGTGAGGCAGGCTCGGCTACACCTGGGCCGGCCAGTCGGGGACGCGGCCCGTGACGCCCGCCGCTTTCAGCGAGGCGACCTCGTCCTCCGATAAGCCCAACAGGTAACGGAACACGTAGTCGTTGTGCTCGCCAAAGGAGGGCGCCGGCAGCCGGACGTGCCCCGGCGATTCGCTCATGCGCCAGTGCGGGCCCTCCATCTCCCAGGTGTCCGCCACGGCGTGCGACACGTTCTCGAAGAAGCCCCGGGCACGCAGCTGCTCGTCGGCAAAAACCTCCGGTACGTTGAGCACGGGCATGGCCGGCACACCGGCGCCCTGTAGCGCCGTGGCCACCCCCTCCTTCGCCCGCTCTCGGCTCCAGGCGGCAACGATGCCATCCAGGGTGTCCTGATGCCGATAACGGCTGACCACGTCGGCGAAGCGGGGGTCGCTGGCCAGATCAGGCTGGCCAATGACGGCACAGAGGGCCGCGAACTGGGCGTCGTCCTCGCAGGCGATAGCGACCCACTGATCGTCCCCGGCGCAGGGGTAGCAGCCATGAGGCGCCATCGAGGGGTGGCGATTCCCCCGACGGAACGGCTCACGACCGTTCATAGAGTAGCCGACGACATTCTCCCCGATAACGCCTATGAGATTCTCCCTCCCGTGGACCTCGATGCGCTGGCCGCAACCGGTGCGGCGCCGATCCCAGAGGGCGAGGATGATAGCGCCGGCCGCCGCCATACCGCCCATGGGGTCGCCGTAACGCATTCCGATCCGCTGCGGCGGGCCGCCCGCGTAGCCCGTCAGGTGAGAGAGGCCGGACGTCTGCTCCGCGCCGAGGCCCGTCTGGCCATGCCCCGACAGAGAGACGACGATGATCTGCTCATTGGCCTGGCTCAGCGCCCGATAATCGAGGCCCAGGCGGTCCAGCGCCGCCTCATCATCGCCCCAGATCACAGCGTCGGAGACGGCGACCAGACGCAGGAAGGGCTCGCGGCCACCGAGGTTGGCCAGGTCCAGGACGCAGCCGTACTTGTTGCGGTTGAGGTGGTTGAAGGAGGGCGCTCTGTCCCAGGGCCGCTTCGTCTCCGGCGGTTGGATGGTTGAGGAACGCAGTGGGTCCCAGCCCTTCACCGCCTCGATCTTGATCACCTCGGCGCCCATGTCGGCCAGCAGACGGCCGGCGTACGGCCCGGCCCAGCCCATGGACAGCTCCAGGACGCGGAGGCCGTGCAGGGGCAGGTGAAACACCTACACCACCCCCGCCGCGCGCAGGCGCGTCAGCTCCTGACGGCTGAGGCCCAGCTGGCCGCAGAACACGTCGTCGTTATGCTCGCCCAGGGTGGGGGCACGACCAGTCTGCCAGGGAAGCGCGGAGAGCAGGAAGGGCGGGCCGGGGTAGGTCAGTCGACCCGAAATCGGGTGCTCAATCTCCCGAAAGTAGTCGCGGGCCCGAAGTTGCTCCGATTCCAGGAGCTGGCCGATCGTGTGGGCCCCTTCGGCGGCCCCCGGTCTCCGGGAGATGTCCTGCTTGTGGTAGGCCCACGAGGGCAGACACGTCTCCAGAGCAGAAGCCATGCCCTCCTGAGCCGAGAGGTCGACGTGCTGCGGCACTTCGAGGGCGTCGGCGTTCTGGGCAGCCGTAGCCGTCGCCGCGAAGGCCTGCAGCCCGGCCTGGTACTCCGCCTGATAGCCCCCAATCAGCAGAGGCTCTCGATCGGGCTCGCCGGTGAGACACATCTGGCCGCCGGAGGCGAACGAGGCGAGGTTAGTGGCCCGCCAGCCCGCGCGGGGCCCCGTTTGGCCGAACGGCGTTACGGAGACCAGGACGATGCGGCGCTTGATGGCCCACAGCGCCTGGAAGCCCAGCCCCAAGGGGTCGAGGCGACCGGGCGGGAAGCTCTCCACGATGACGTTGGCCTCCTCCACGAGGCGGCGGAAGAGGCCCCGACCAGTAGGGGAGCCGATCGCCAGGGTTACGCTGCGCTTGTTCGTTCCCAGGTATAGCCAAAGGGCGCCGGTCTCCCGGTGGGGTCGGTCGTCGGCAAAGGGGCCGTGGCGGCGCAGCGGATGCCCGCTGCCCGGCGGCTCCACCGCGACGACATCGGCGCCGAAGCCGGCGAACAGCTTCGTGCAGTAGGCGCCGGCCACACCATCGGAAAGGTCGAGGATGCGGAGGTCGGCCAGGGTGGTCATCAGATGTTGGAGCGGCCCTGGCCTCCATCAACAACAACGCAGGCGCCGGTGACCCAGGAGGCGCGGGGCGAGCAGAGGAAGGCGACGACATTGGCGACCTCCTCCGCCGTGCCGAAACGGCCCATCGGTATGTTCTCCTGCACGAACCTGGCCATCCCCTCCGGATCTTCCTGCTGACGCCGCCACCAGGAGCCGCCTGGGTGGCTGATGGAGCCGGGAGCGACAGAGTTAACACGGACATTCTGGGGAGCCAGCTGGGCAGCCATGGCCTTAGCGTGGCTGATGAGAGCGGCCTTGGCGGCGTTATAGGTGGGCCCGCCACCGGACTCGCGGCCCCAGATGGAGGCGATGTGGACGATGGCGCCGCCGCCCTGGCGCTGCATGTGGGGAGCCACCAGCCGCGTCAGGCGGGCCGCCGTGACGACGTTCGCGTTGAAGGTTTGCTGCCACGCCTCATCCTCATCGCCGCGGATGGAGCCACCCACGCTGTTCACCAGCACATCAATGCGACCGAAAGCATCCGCCGTCTGCGCCGTCAGCCGCTCGGCATCCGCGGGAAGGGTGACATCGCAGACCACGGGCAGGGCGAAGACGCCGTGAGCCTCGATCTCGGTGGCGGTCTGGCGCAGGGCCTCTTCGCCGCGGGCGCAGAGGGCGACCTGGCAGCCCTCGGCGGCCAGCCCCAGGGCGATGGCCCGACCGATGCCGCGGCTACTGCCGGTGACGATGGCTACCTTATCGTGCAGACCGAGCTCCATGCCGTCTCACCCCTCGCTCCAGCGGTTTCGCGTCCTGAGAGAATAGCGGGGTCTATGGTAGGGGAAACGAGCGGGTGGAGGAAGAGGGAGAGGCAACCTCCGCGGCGTCTACACCTCGCCGTACCGGAAACAATCGACGGTGTGGTCGTTCACCATTCCCACTGCCTGCATGAAAGCGTAGCAGATAGTGGAGCCGACGAACTTGAACCCCCGCTTTCGCAGCTCCACGCTCATCGCATCCGACTCGCCGGTCCGCGCCGGTATTTCCGACAGGGAACCGAACCCGTTCTTGATGGGCTGACCGCCGACGAACCGCCAGATATATTCGTCGAACGACCCGAACTCCTGCTGCACCCCCAGGAAGCTGCGGGCGTTCCCGATCGTCGCCGCGACCTTCAGCCGATTGCGGACGATACCGGGATCGGCGAGTAGCCGCTGGACATCACGATCGCCGTAGCGGGAGATCACGACCGGGTCGAAGCCATCGAACGCCACGCGGTAGTTCTCGCGCTTCTTGAGGATGGTGTCCCAGCTCAGGCCGGCCTGCGCTCCCTCCAGGACGACAAACTCGAAAAGCCCTCTGTCATCATGTAGCGGAGCGCCCCATTCGTTATCGTGGTACTCCCTCAGCAGCGGGGTGGTGTCTGCCCAGGCGCACCTACTTGGGGCGGTCTCGGCCACCCCTACCCTCGCGGCAGCCCCAGGCCGCGGGTGGCGATGACGTTGCGCATGATCTCGCTGGTGCCACCGCCGATGGTCCGGGCTACGCTGTCCAGATAGTTGTGCTCGATGTGGCCGCCTAGCGGGGTGTACTTGCTGCTGGCCTGGAGCTGACCGTACAGGCCCAGGAGCTCCATGCCGGTGCGGGCCAGCCGCTGGGCCAGCTCCGAGCAGTAGAGCTTGGCGATAGAGGCCTCATAGTTAGGGGCCTTGCCGGCCTGCTGAAGGGAGGCCACCCGGTACGCGAGGTACTGTCCCACCTCGATCTCCACCCCTATCTCGGCCAGCCGGTGGCGGATCTCGGGCCGGGCCTGGACGAAGCGCCGGTTCTCGTGGGCGAAGTCGACCACCTCCTCCCACCAGCGACGAGTGCGGGCGACGCCGGCGATGGAGGAGCGCTCGAAGTCCAGGGCGACGGCGAGCTGGTACCAGCCCTGATTCTCCTGGCCAACGAGGTTTTCGGCGGGGATGCGGAGGTCCTGGAAGAATATCTCGTTGAAGCCGTGCCGGCCGGCCATGTTGATGAGCGGTCGGATGGTGATGCCGGCGGCGCTCATGGGGACGACGAACATGCTGATCCCCTTATGCTTGGGGGCGTCAGGATCGGTGCGGGCGGCGAGCCAGCCCCAGGTAGCGCGATGGCCACCGGAGGTCCATATCTTCTGGCCGTTGATGACCCACTCGTCGCCGTCGCGGACGGCGCGGGTCTGGAGAGAGGCGAGGTCGGAGCCGGCGCCCGGCTCCGAGTAGAGGGTGCACCAGATCTCGTCGTGATTGGCGATGGGGGGCAGGAGACGCTGTTTCTGCTCATCGCTGCCGTAGAGCATGATGGAAGGGCCGATCCAGGCGACACCCATGCTGGAGGTCTCAGGCGTGCCGTAGTAGGCCATCTCCTCATTGTAGATGAGCTGCTGCATGACGGAGGCGTCCAGGCCGCCGTACTCCGTTGGCCAGGGCATGGCCAGCCAGCGCCTCTGGGCCAGCTTCTTGCTGAACCGAAGGGCGAACTCGAACTGCTGGTCAACGCCGATCTGCGTCTCAGGGTCGAACTCATCCTCCCAATTCGAGGGCAGCTCCTCCTTCAGGAACTGCCGAATCTCCTGGCGAAACTGCTCCTCCTCGGGCGTGAATCGGAAATCCATGTCGCCTCCTTATAGGGATGGGGGACACCGGCACTCGTTTGTCATCCTGAGTATAGCGGTCATCCTGAGCCCTTTGCTCTGTCATTCTGGGCGTACCGGCCATTCTGGGCCCTTCGCCGCGCTCAGGGCGACAAACTCCGAACCGTGTTCCTTTCGGCTTGCGCTCCTGTCATCCCGCTCCACCGCTGGCTACCCCTCGGCCTTTAGTTCGCCGCTGGTGATGCGGCCGGCGATATCACGGAAGGCGTCGTAGTCCTGGGCACCGACGACGGCGAACGTGTCATTAATGACGAACGTGGGCACGCTGGAGATGCCGACGGCCCGGGACCAGGCGATCTGCTCCTCGATGCGGGCGGCGTAGCGTCCCTCGGCCAGGGCGCGGCGCAGCTCATCGGCGTCGAGGCCGCACCCCGCGGCGACGCAGCAGAGGACGCCGACATCGCCGATGTTCTCGCCCTCCCCCCAGTACGAGCGGAAAAGGGCCCGCTGAAACTCCTGCAACCGGCTGCCCTCCCGGGCGAACTCCGTGGCCTCGTGGGCCTTGCGGGTGTTGGCGATGACCTGCGGCGGCTCCATCTTGATGCCGGCCTCAGCCGCCATCTGGCGAAGGCGGTCGAAGTAGCCCTCCGGCGACTTACGGCTAGGGTAGGCCTCCTCGCGGGGCCGCCCCTCCGGAGGTAGGCCGGGATGGAGATCGTAGGCACAGACATCCATCTCTACCTGGAACTCCTCCTGCAACCGTTCGGCCCGCACCAGGCCGATGTAGCACCAGGGTCAGATGTAATCGGAGACGACGCGGACGCGAAGCGGCGCCGCCGCCGGGCGGGCCTCAAGGTCGTCTCGGTCCACGCTCCGTGATTCCATAATTGGCGGGGGCATTATAGCATAGGTTTGCGGCATTCCCAGTGGCGGTTATACTACGGGCCGCCGCACTCTACAGTTGCCCGAGAGGAAGCGAGGTTCACAACGACAGCGAACATGATTCAAGGTTTGTCACCCTGAGCGCAGCAAAGGGTCTGACGACATTGTCCTGGATTCTTCGCGGAGTTTATCCCGAGCGGGGTGCCAGATTCTTCGCTTCGCTCAGAATGACAAACGAGTGACTCGGATGGCCGCAAGCTCTGGGGCCAGATAGGTTGGCGAAGGCCTCGGCGGTTCGCCGCCGCTACCGCTGTAGGATGGGCCGGCTGGCCCTGGCCTGCCAGGACGAGGCGCAGTGGCGGGCGCTGGCCAAATGCCTGGGCCGACCGGAGCTAGCCTACCCCGGCTCTTGGAAGACAGCCAGCACGGCACCGCCGCGGGGTAGACTGGGCCGTCTGCTGGAGCGACTGTTCGCCGCCGACCCGGTTGACGTGTGGCTGGAGCGCCTGGAGCCCCACGGGGTGCCGTGCGACCGAGCAACGGAAGAGCGGGGGCTCAGCCACCGGTAGGCCGGCCCAACGGCGGCGCTGGCGCTGGTGCCAGCGGAGGCGGGCCGAAGCGACGAGAGAAGGTCAGGTATCCCGTTAGTGCGAGAGCCGCGATGGCTGTGGCCAAAAGCGTCGCCCGTACCCCGGCCAGGTCAGCCACCGCGCCGACGACAAGCAGCGGCAGCAACGACAGGAAGTCGCCCGCCGCCATCTGCACGGCGAAGACGCGCCCCTGGGCCTGCTGTAGCGTCGCCTCGTTCAGGACGGCGCGGGTGCCCACGCTGACCAGGCTGAAGGCCAGCCCCAGGGGGATGGCCAGGAACATGGCCGCGGTAATGACGGAGGAGACCCCGGCGCGATCCTCGACAAAGGTGATGCCCAGGTCGAGGTTGGCTACCAGGAAGGCACGCACGTAGACGACCAACCCCAATCCGACCATCCCCAGGAGGAACAGAACGAATCCAAGGGCCGCTACCCGCCAGGAGCCGCTGGCCCGCGCCAAAGCCGGGGCCAGGAGCAACCCCAAGACGGCACCGATAGCGGCGGGGGCCGCCACGAACACCGTGTCCTCGGCAGCGATATCCAGCACGTCCCTGGTGTATTTGGGCAGCAGGATCACCAGCACCTTGGTCAGGGCAGTGGCAGTCACCAGGTAGACCACGGCCAGATAGGCATGCCGGTTGGTGCGGAGAATCCGGAATCCCTGCAGCATGCCCTCGGTAGAACTAGGCGTTGCATCCCTGGCTTCCGCGGGCGGCCGGCCCACGGGGATCCGGGCCACTACCCAGGTCGCCGCCAGGAAGAGCACTATCACCACCGCGAAAACAGCAACCTCGTCGAATACCTTGAAGAGGAGAGGTGCCAGGATCACCATCCCCGCCACCTGGCCCAGGATAAGAACAAACACCATGAGAGCGTTGGCAGCCGGAAGCTGCTCCCGCCGGACGATGGCCGGCACCGCGGCGGATTCGGCGGGCATGAAGAACTGGCCCACAGTGGAGAGAGCGGCGGCGAGCAAGAATATGGTCCAGATATCGCCTCGATAGAAGATGAGGGCGGCGACGATGGCGGCTCGCAAGAGGTATACGACGGTTAGCGTGAAGCGCTTGGGCAGAAAATCGGCGACGGCGCCGGCCGGGATGCCCAAGACGATCGAGGGGATGGTGAAGGCCAAGAGGAGGATGGTGGTCTGAACGCTGGAGTCGGTCTTCGTGACCACCAGGATGAGGAGGACGTAGAGCAGGGCGTTCTGGGCAGTCTGCCCGATGACGCGCGACTCCAGGAGGCGTCTAAAACGGGGGTTGCTGAGGAGTCGGATGTCCTGCGGCTGGACGGCCATGGGCGCGGTTACAGATCCGGCAGGCCGGGACCTGCTGTGCCCGCCGCCGCCTCTTCGGCAGGAGTACGATAGTTGCGGTAGAGCGCCACCAGGGCGGGCGGGGCCAGAATGGTGGTGGCGATGCTCATGAAGACAACAACGGAGAACATATCGTCGGTGATGACGCCGATGCCGCTGCCGATGCTGGCCACCACCAGACCCACCTCGCCACGCGGCACCATTCCCACGCCAAGGATGGCAGCGGAGCGCAGGGGCAGGCCCCTGGAAGCGAGACCTCCACCCAGGAGCTTGCCGACGACAGCTAGAGCGGTGACGCCCAGAGCGATGGCCAGAATCTCCACGTCTATGAAGGCCGCCGGATCGACCTTTGTACCGATAATAACGAAGAAGAAGGGCACCAGAAACTCGTACACGGGCAGCGCCTGCTGCTCCAGGTTGAACCTCTCCCGCGCCTCGGCCAGCATCATGCCCGCCAGGAAGGCGCCGATGATGGCGGCCAGGCCGATGAGACCGGCCAGGGCGGAGAGCCCCAGCATCAGGATCATAGCGACAAGGAAGGGTGAGTTTCGCATCTTCAGCCGCTCAAGATGGATACTGTACTGCTTGATCACCCGCGTTCCCACCAGGGCGGCGAAAACGACGAAGGTGATGGCGGCGGCGAAAGTAAGGCCTAGCTCTACCGCATCGAGGTCGTCGCCGCCGAAGCCGATGACGACGGCCAGCAGGAGGAGGGCCAGGATGTCATCCACCACAGCCGCGCCCAGGATGACCCGGGCCTCGCGGCTGCGGATGACGCCGATGTCGCCCAGCACCCGAGCCGTGATGCCGATGCTAGTAGCCACCATCGCCGTGGCCACGAACGCCGCCTCCACGTTGCTCCGCCCCGTGGCCCAGATGAACGCAAACCCTAACAGAAACGGGAAGATGATCCCCAGCACGGCCACCAGGGCGGCGCGCCCTCCCACCTCCGTAAGGTCCCGCAGCCTGGTCTCCAGCCCCACGAAGAAGAGGAGGATGATGACGCCCAGCTCAGCGATAACATCGAGGACTACGATGAGGGCCTCCTCGGCTGCCTTCTCATCGCCGCCGAACAGCGCGATGAGAGCGGCATCCGCCGATCCGATCAGCCCCAGGGCGTGAGGCCCGATGAGCACACCCACCAGCACCTCGCCCACAATGGGGGGCTGGCGCAACCGGAGAAAGAGCTCGCCAGCCGCCTTGGCCGCGGCGAAGATAATGAACAGGTCAAACAGAATGCCGGTGATCTCTTCCATTTACTACTCGCGCTAATGCTAACCTCGCAGCGGTACAGAGGCAAACGAGCCGCACCCCAAACGCGGTTTCGGCGTTATTCTGCTAGAATAGTATCGTCTCTCGCGGTTGTTATGCGCTGGATCGCGGTATCCCTAACCATCGTCACCCTCCTGGCTGCCGCCTGCAGCGTCAGCAGCAGCAACAGCGGATCTTCCTCCCTCACGCCCACGGCTTCCCCCACACCGCTCAAGCCCGCCACCACGCCGGAGGAGGCGGCCGAGCGCTTCCTCTCCCACTGGCGAGCGAAGCAGTACGACGCCATGTACGATCTCATCTCCGTATCGGCTCAGGAGGAGACCGACCGGGAGAAGTTCGTGGACCGCTACGAGGCGATCGCGGAGGAGGCCACCATCACCGGCATCGATTACGAGCTGGGCGCGCTCGTCTCCGAAGAAGGTGGCGAGATGCCAGCCACCGTGACGATCCATACCTCCTTCTTCGGCGACATCATACAGGAGAACACGCTCCCTCTGGTCAGGGACACGATAACTTTGGCGGCATCACCAGGGGAGGCGGCGGAGAGCCGCCAGGAGTGGCGCCTGCAGTGGAGCCCTTCCCTGATCTTCGCCGAGCTGGACGACCGCTCGCTGATCCACCTCTTCGCCAAAGTGCCGCGTCGGGGCAGTATCCTTGACCGCAGCGGTGAGAAGCTGGCGTTCGACGCCGAGGTGGCGGTGGTAGGCATCGTTCCCGACCTGATCACGGACCCGGAGGCGACCATCTCTGTCCTGGCGACGGTCTTGAGCCTTCCCGAGAGCGAGGTGCGGGCCCAGGTGGAGACCGATCTCCCGTCTTACTACTTCATCCCCATTGAGACGCTCCCCTACGAGACGTCCCCGGCCGAGGTGCAGAAACTACGCGACCTGATAAATCTGGGCGTGGTGGTGCAGGAAGACAGCCTGCGGCTCTATCCGCAGGGGTCGTTGGCAGCGCACCTGGTCGGATACCTGGCGGAGGTGACAGCAGACCAGCTGGATGAACTGCGTGCCGAAGGCTACGAACCCGGCGATCTGGTCGGGGCGTTCGGGCTGGAGGGCCGGTCCCAAGCGCTGCTGGCCGGGGAGCGTGGCGGCACCCTGGCCACCGTCACCCCCGAGGGAACCGTCGGCAGGATCATCGCCGAGAAGGCGGCCAAGCCGGGGAAGGACATCTATCTGTCCATCGACGTCAACCTGCAGAGGGCCGCGGAGACCCTCCTGGGAGAGAGAGTGGGTTCGGTGGTTGTAATGGACCCGCGGGACAACTCGGTGCTGGCGCTCGCCTCCTACCCCCGCTTCGACCCCAACGCTTTCATCAGGGGGCTGACGGTTAAGGAGTTCAACGACCTCATCGACGACGAGCGAAAGCCCTTCCTGCACCGGCCGCTACTGGCCACCTACCCGCCCGGCTCCACCTTCAAGGTTGTGACCTTGGCCGCAGGCCTGGAAGAGGGCGGCTTCAGCACCAGCTCCACTATCCACTGCACGCCCGTCTGGACGGGGTTGGGCCCGGACTTCCCCAAGAATAACTGGCAGACGGTGGACCGAGGCTTTCTGACACCCGCCGAGGGGCTGATGGCCTCCTGTAACCCCGTGTTCTACGAGATGGCTCTAGCCCTGGACCACATCGACGACGCGGCCCTGCCCCGATTCGCGCGGGCCTTCGGGTTCGGGCAGCCGACAGGCATCGCTGCCCTGGACGAGGCCCCCGGTGTGGCTCCCGGACCCCAGTGGAAAGAGGAGGTGAAGGGCGAGCCCTGGTTCAGCGGGGACAGCGTGAACATGGGGATCGGCCAGGGGTTCCTGGCCGCGACGCCGTTGCAGATCGCCAACGTCTATTCGGCCATCGCGGGCGACGGGGTGCTGCGTACGCCGCTGCTGATCATAAGGACGGCCGAGCCCGGCACCTCTGCCGCCCAGGGGTTCACGGCGGAGGAGATCAACCCCCTGCCCGTCTCGGGGGCCACCCTGGCCGCCATCCGCCAGGGGCTGACCATGGTGACGCAGAACCCGGGCGGCACCTCCTACTCGGTGTTCGCGGGCTCCAACCTGGACGCCGCCGGCAAGTCCGGCACGGCCGAGGACCTGCCCTTCGGCGCCAACCACGTCTTCTTCGTGGCCTACGCCAACCGGGCGGCCCCCTCCATCGTGGCGTTGGTCGCCCTGGAGGAGGGAGAATCGGGCTCCCGAGAGGCCGGCCCCATCGTGCGGGGCATCCTGGAGTCATACCTGAACGGGGCCGCCGTTAGCGCCGCGCCGTAGAGGAGCCGTAGCCTCTCCATAGCCGCGCCTGCGCACACCTGCTAAAATGTGCGCGGACGGACGTCGCTTTTCTGCTCTAACATGGACACAGACTACGCCATCGACCTAGAGGCCGTGTTCGAGGTCATCGCTAAAGCGGAGGTGATCACCTTCCGCTTTGTCACCGTCTCACCGCGCCTGCTGTTCGACACCCGCCACACGGAATCGGATAGCCCCCTCCTCACGACGATCCCTCGCGCCACCTCGCTTGAGCATCGTTTCAGGGCGCTCAAGCAGCTCAGGCCTCGGTTCAAGGTCCCGGAAAGGATCACCGCTATCTGGTGGCCAAAGTACGCCAGCTCCCTCAAGGATAGCGGGGTGTTCGAGCGGATCCAGCGTCGTCTAGCGGAAGAGGGGTACCCCCAATTGGCCGACTCCGCCGAAGCGGTGCTGCGAGAGCTCTGCCAGCAAGAGCACGTCGAGACCCAGAACGCCATCACCGGCACCGGCTATCACGCCCTGTGGGAGCGCAAGGCCTGACCCCATGCGGCAGCGCGACTTCGAGCGCATCATACTGCAGGCCCTGGAGCAGATACCGCCCCGCTTCCGCGATGCGCTGGACAACATCGACATTCAGGTGCGCTGGCAACCAACCAGCGGCGAACTGCGCCGGGCCGGGCTGCGGCACGGGCAGGAGCTGCTCGGTCTATACGTAGGGGTGCCCCTACCGCAGCGAGGCCATTACTACTCGATGACCCTACCGGACACCATCCTCATCTACCAGCGAACCCACGAGCGCTACTGCCACGACGAGGCCGAGATGGTGTCCCAGGTGCAGCAGACGCTCCTCCACGAGATCGGCCACTATATGGGGATCGACGAGGACCGTCTGCAGGAGCTAGGCGTCGGCTAAAGGAGGTATCGAATGGCTGAAAGCCCGCAGGCTCCCCCAATCCCGGCTGAGAACTCTTTCCTCAAGGCCATCCGGCAGCCCCGCTTCTTGCTGATCCTCCTGGCGGTATGGGCCATCATCGGCGCCCTCACGGAGTTCTTCACCTCTAGCGGCCTGTTTGTCGACCTCCACGGCCGGGAGCTGGACGGAGCGCTGGGCGGCCGCTCCCTGAGCTGGGAGGCGATCCCACTGGCCATCCTCTACCTGTACGCCGCCCGAGACCCGAAGCGGTACCATCCCGTGTTCTGGCTGGCCCTCGTCGAACAGGGCGTGGCGATCCTGGCCAACGTCTACCACTGGAGTGCCGGCGACTTCAGCTTCGAGAGCGTGGCCGCCCCGATCGGCGTGGCGGCGGCGCTGGGCCTCCTGGTCTTTCTCCACTTATTCCAGACGAGGCCGGCGCCAACTGGCCCCTCGCCATCCGCGGCAGGCGGAGCGAGCGGCCTTTAGGAACGGAGCCCCTTTAGCAGCCAGACTACCTGGGCGCTCTCCTCCAGGATGCTGGTCCACTGTAGCGCCTGCCACAGGCTTTCGCCACGGGCGTAGCTGCCGTGGCCGGTGGTGACGGCGATGAGGTACCGCTCAAGAGAGGCGGCCAGCTCGTCGACAGGGACCACAGGTACCAGGCTCCCCAGGTGGTGATTCCCCTCCAGGTCCAGCGGCTCGATGGCCGAGCCGGCGAGGGAGAGGGCGATGGCGTGGCGCGGGTGGGCGTGCGCCACGGCCTGAGCCTGGGGCTGCTGCCGGTAGATCGACAGATGGAGGGCCGTATCCACGGAAGGGTCGCCCTCCGCCGAGCCGTCGGCGGCCACAGCCACCAGATCGCCCTCCCGAATGCGGCCCAGCATGGCGCTGTGGCGGCTGATCAGGATGCCTCCGTCCGGCAGTCGGCGGCTCAGGTTACCGCCGTGCGAGGAGACGAGACCGGCCTCCCAGAGCAGGCGGCCCACCTGCTGGAACTCTTCCAAAAGCGAGGTCATGGCCGGTACAGCCTCATGACTGTTCCCTGTCGAACCTTGTAACAGTAGAGACGGGCTGAATCGAAGCCGCCCTGGAGCCATTCGACCACCGGCTCCCGCATGAATCGGAGCCGCTCAGGGAGAGAAGCCAGTTTCCCAGACACTTCCTGCCGGGGAAACATCCGCGCCTCGAGAACGAACTCATCGCGACCCGTGGCCTTAGGCTCGCCAGACCAGCGATCGATCCGAAATACGAAGGTCAGCGCCCAAGTCGCCGCTTCCTCATCTTGTACCTCGCAAACGTACAGGAGCGGTCCCACAGCCTCCTCCTCGATGTCAGCCTCCTCACGCAGCTCTCGCCGTAGCGCCTCCAGCAAGGTCTCCCCTTCCTCCACCACCCCGCCTGGTAAAGCCCAGGCCGGAGCCGGGTCCCGGGGGGCCTGGTGCTGCACCAGCAGGATCTCTTCTCCCCGCTCCACCAGGGCGGCGACGATGTGCTGGTGACTGGTCACGCTATCTCCTTTATGCGCGGCCAGCCGCGCCGGTGCGGGCGCCGATGGTGGCCTACTCCGTGAGGCGGCGGTACAGGGTGGTGATGCGGGAGGGGAGCGACTCGATGTCCGGCACCACGGCGTAGCCCACGTCGTCGCACATCTGCTTCAGGTAATCGTGGCCGTAGCGGTCCACGGTAAGGCAGAAGGGCACGATCCCCTTACGCTTCGCCTCGACGAGGGCCATGTGCGTGTCGTGGATAGCGTACTCCTTCTCCGTCCGATCGCGTCCGTAGCCGTGGTCCTGAGGCCGTCCGTCGGAGACGAGGAACAGAATGCGCACCTTCGCCTCCTGGACATCCAGCTTCGCCGTGGCGTGCCGGATGCTCGGCCCCATGCGAGTAGAGCGCACCGGCACGATCTTATCGATGCGCTTCTTCACCCGTTCCGAGAAGAGCTCCTCCATGTCCTTCACCACGTAGAACTCCACGTTGTCCCGGCCATAGCCCGAGAAGCCGTAGATCCCGTACCTATCGCCGATGGTCTCCAGCGCCTTGATGAGCAGGACAATGCTCTCCTTCTCCAGGTCGATAATCCGCTTGGGCGGCGTCAGGAGATCCTGGGCACGACGAGACATCCAGGAGGAGAAGTAGCGCCGTGGGTCATCGTCTTCGTCGTCTTGGATGTCGCGTCTCTGGTGCTTCGCGATCTCCTCATCAGTCGAGGCGCTCATATCCAGGAGGATCGCCACGGAAACGTCTCGCTCCACCTTGTTGCGGCGCCAGTAGACCTTCTCGGATGGCGTATAGCCGGCCTTTCGCTCGACCACGTACTCCGTCACCGCGTCCAGGTCGAACTCCTCGCCGTCCAGCAGCCGCTTGATCTTGCGAAACCTGTCCGGCCGCAACAGCTCGAACTGGCGACGGACCTGGTTGATCAGGGAAGCGTACTTCGTCAGCGTCTGGTCAAAGAAGTGCTCCGTCCCCTCGCTCACCGGCGATTCGACGATCCGGCACCAGTTGGGGCGATAGTCGCCGGCCCGGAAGTCCCACTCATCGTAGTAGAAGTACTTCGGCTCCACGGGCAACGGCTGCCCATCGTCGGCACTGCTCAAGCCACTCACCGGCTGACCATCCTTCACCGGCACCTGCTGCATCTGCTGCCGCTCCTGCTCCTGGGAGTCCATATCCCTGATCAGGTTAGTCAGGAACAGGTTCGAAGACTGGGTCAGCTCCGCCTCCGCTACGTCGGTTAGGGTGACCTCCACGCTCTTCTCCAGCATCCCCTTGATCTGCTCCGGCGTCAGGCGGGAAAGGGGGTCCTGCTCACGCTCCTCACGCATACGCATGATGAGCTGCACCATCTCCGGCTTGAGCTCGCCCCTGAAGTCCACAGACTCAGGGCTCTCGTAGGGTACCGGCTGCTCCTCGGGGAACTGGACGTCCGCGGCCTTCCCCAGGGAGTCCGACGTAGTCGGCTTGGCCTCCTGGTCCTCTTCGTCCATCTCCTGCCAGTCGTCCATCGTCTCCGGCAGCACGTTGGGAATCCGGTCCGCCAGCTGGTATATGCGGAGGGTCGCCTCCGCAGTGTCCTCCACAGTGGCCTCCGGCTTTCGTAGCCCCTTCGCCAGCCCGATGGCCCGCCGCATAAGCGGTCGGAGGGAGTCCGGCCACACGATCCTATCCAGCCCGCCCAGGCTGGCTCGGACCAGGTTCTCCACAAAGGCCTGCTTTAGCGGCAACTTCTCCACAGACGGCCGCTTATCCAGCTCCCAAGATTGCCTCTCGGTGTAGGGTCGCTGAATCCCCGTGTACTCGCGCCCGACAAGCATATCGACGCGGGCATCCTCCAGCACCGCGAACAGGTCTGATGCCAGGCGCCGGTCCGGGAAGAGATCGAAGAACCGCTCGATATCCGTCAACGGCTCCCGCCGCGGCTCCTCGCCGTCCACAACCCGGCCTCTGGCCCTGACCCGTCTTTTCTCCAGCCGCTGACGCCGATTAGGAAAGACCTGGCCGTCCCGCTCGAAAATGAAGTCGAAGGTCCGGAACTCCAGGTGGGCCGCCTGGTGGGTGGCGTACACCTTGTACACCAGGAAGTTCGCTTCCTTCTCCCGGAACTCCTCCACCCAGGTCGGCAGGAAGATCGCTGTCCCCTCGGTCGACGGCACATCCGTCTCTACCCAACCGATCCCCTTCTCCGCGAGGGCTTCCGCCGAACGCACAGCCACTTCGCCGCCCGTCAACGCCTGGCAGTACATCTGCAGGACATCCCCTACTCGGCTCAGCTCCACCCGCGAGGAGAGCGACTCCAGTATCTCCTCGCCCCGGCTGGATTCCAGCCGGAAGTAGGCCTCACCACCCTCCGAGCCGCCATCCAGGATGGCGGCCCCCTCTCGGTGCCACTCCCCGATCGCCTCCAGGGGGATGCGGTCCAGCACCTTGGGCGCTGTCCTCAAGAACTCCATGGCCGCCACGGACGATCGGCCTACCAGATCCTCAGACAAGGAGAGCAACATCCCGTGGGACTCCGCGTCCACCTGCGATAAGGCCCGCGCCGCCTCCGCAAAGAAGCCGAAGGCCTGTCTGCCTTCTCGCCGCGCCAGCTCGCGAGCCAGGGACAGGAACCGCACCCGCTCCACCTGCTGGACGTGGGCCAGAAGCCCCGGCCCCTTCTCCAGATAGGAGCGGGCATCGGCCCAGCCGGTAGAAGCCAACGTCTCCGCGAAGCGCAAAAAGGCCTCTTTGTCCTCCTCCGCTAACGGCGTCAGGACGTGCGGCGCCACGCTCAAACAGTGCGCCGCCAGGTCATACGAGCGGTCACAGAGGGCATCCACAAACCGTACCAGGAGCTTCGCCTGCTCGACGTTCAGCTGCCCGAACAGCTCGGGGCTCCCGTCGAAGAACTGCATCGCCAGGGAGGCCGAACGCCACGTCCCCTTGTACAGCCGTTGCCCCAGGCTCACCCATTCAGCCAACTGCGGGAACGTCACCTGAGGCAGCGTCGCCGGCGAGGCGCGGAAGTAGGCCGCCGCCAGGGCCGAGGAAAGCTCCGCCAGGTCGCGTCCGGACTGGGCCCAGAAGCGGAACCGCTGGAAGCCCAGCATGGGCAGCATCTCCCTGCTAACCCGGAAGTACTCCCCTGCTGCCTCCCATGATCGCCAGGATTGCTGCGCCAGATCCAACCCATCTTCCGCCCACTGCTTCAACTCCTGCGTAGTGAGGAGCTCTTCCACGCTCTCCGCGGAACGGCGAAATTCGCCCACCAGCGTGGTGGAGAAGGGGGCCAGGCGCTTCTCGTATTGAGTGTAGATTCGGCGATGCCTTGAGTCACTCAAAGATCGACGACACCACCTCTTCTATGCTGCGCTGAACGCCGTGGTCGTCGGTCAGCGCCCAGACCACGGCCACCTGGCAGGAGCGCCGTGCTGATATCCCCTCCTGGATCAGACGGCCGGCATAGATCAGAAGGCGCGTGCTGACGCCTTCAGCCAGGCCGTGCTCCTTCAGGTGACGCACCTTCTCCCCGAGCTTGGCAAGCTCCGCCGCCACCGACTGCGAGACGCCGCTCTCATGGGCGATGATCTTCGCCTCCATCTCCCTTGGCGGATACCCGAACTCTATGGCCATGAACCGCTGCCGGGTGCTGTGCTTCAGGTCCTTCAGGGCGCTCTGGTAGCCCGGGTTGTACGAGATCACTAGTAGGAAGCCGTCCCGCGCCTCCACGACCTGCCCCTGCTTCTCGATCAGCAGAATGCGCCGGTGGTCTGTTAGAGGATGGATCAGGACCGTAGTGTCCTTGCGCGCCTCCACGACCTCGTCCAGGTAGCAGATCGCTCCCACCTTCACGGCGCGGGTCAGCGGCCCATCGATCCAGCGAGTGGAGTCGCCCTCCAGGAGATATCGTCCCACCAGGTCCGAGGCCGTCAGGTCCTCATGACAGGCCACGGTTACGAGCGGCCGTCCCCCCGCCTCCGGCTCCTCCGGCTCCTCCGTCTCTGATACGTCCCGGATGACGGTGACGGGACGGCCCAGCTTGTAAGCCATGTGTTCAATGAAGCGGGTCTTGCCGCAACCGGTCGGCCCCTTGAGAAGCACTGGGATCTTTCGCTCGTAGGCTGCATTGAACAGCTCCACCTCGTCCTTCACGGACACGTAGAAGGGCTCAGCCCTCAGGATGTACTCCTCGATCGCGTATTGGCGGTACGTCTCCTCCATCACGCTTCCTCTTGCCTACCTCTGATTGCCTGCTTCCAGCGCCGCCGTCCGCCTAAGGGACGCCAACCGCCGCTGCAGCCTGTCCCACTCCTCATCGATCTGGCCGCGCATCGCCTCTAACGCGCAGGCCGTCCCTATTGTCACATGCGATCGTCTTACCCGCTCCTCATCGCTCATCTGAGCCTTGACGCGGTCCAGCGCCTGCTCCACGCTGATCTTGCTGCGTTCGGCTGCCCTCTCGGCCGCCACTTGCGGCGCCACCACCGTCACCCACACCTCGTCCGTCAGATCTTCCCAGCTGGCGTCGAAGAGCAACGCTGCCTCCAGCACCGTCACCGCTGCGCCCTGTTCCTCCAGCTCCCTCAGCTTCTCCCGCATCAGCTCTTTCATCCGGGGATGGGTGATGGCGTTCAGCCGCGCCAAAGCATCCGGATCGCTGAACACGATGGGCCCCAGCTTCTTGCGGTCGATGGTCCCGTCCGCGGCCAACACATCGCGACCGAAGGCGTCGACGATCTCCTGCCAGGCGGGCCTTCCCGGCTCATACACCTCATGCCCCGCGAGGTCGGCGCTGAGCAAGGCCGCGCCCTTCTCCTGGAGCATCTCCGCCACGGTGGACTTGCCGCTGCCGATGCCACCCGTGAGACCAACGACGTACATGGAATTCCCTGTCACCTCGCTCAGCGGGCCGCCCTAGGCCCGATTACACGGCCCTGACAAAATCCGGTCGGGACGCCCGACCGTAGGAACATTGTAGGCGGGCCCTTCCGCGCGCGTCAAGGAAATATCGGCCTCCCGGCACGGGCAGTCGCTCAGATGCGGGGAGATCGCAACTCCCGCGCCAGCCACTGTCCGCGCTCCCCCGCCGCGGGCACTCAGTTACAACTAGGAGGCCTTTAGCTCCCGTACCTTCTCCGTGAGCGGCGGGAGTATCTCCTTCCAGTCACCCACTACCGCGAAACGAGCGGATTTGATGATGCCGGCCTCCGGGTCCTTGTTGATCGCCACGATGTTCTTTACCTGAGACACGCCGGCCATATGCTGGCTGGCACCGGATATTCCCACCGCGATGTACAGGTCCGGGGTCACCATCTTGCCCGTCAGACCTACCTGGGAGCCCACCGGATACCAGCCCAGGTCACACACCGCCCGGCTGGCCCCCACGGCGCCACCCAGCACCTCCGCTAGCTCTTCCAGGGGTTCGAATCCCTCAGGCCCACCCAGGCCACGTCCGCCGCTTACCACCACTGAGGCGTCTTCCAGCCGCGCGCCTTCCGCCTGCTCCTTGCGTCGGCTCACGACACGCGTCCGTACAGCATCCGGACTCACGTCTGCTGCCTGCTTGACGATCTCTCCCTGACGCGAATCGTCTCGCTCTAGCGGCTCCTGGGCCTTGACTCGCACCGTTGCGATCTGCGGCATGCCATTGAAGGTGTAGCGGGCGCGGGCGTTGCCGCCGTAGCAGGGCCGCTCCGCCACCAGCTTGTCGCCCTCCATCTCGAGGGCCACGCAATCCATGGCCACCGCTGTACCCAGCCGCTGCGCCAGCCGCGGCGCGATATCCCGACCCACTATCGTCTGCCCAAACAGGACGACTGCCGCATCCGTCTCCCGGCTGATACGTTCGGCGACAGGCAGGCAGGCATCCGCCTGATAGCCACTCAGGATCGAATCGTCCACCACGATGACCTTGTCGGCCCCGCGGGCCACGCACTCCTGGGCCAACGGTTCCACACCGGAACCCAGCAGGGCGCACACCACCGGCGTACCCAGGCGACTGCCCGCGCCCAGAAGCTCGGCGACCACCGGTGCCAGCCGCCCGTCCTCCGTCGCCTCTCCGAAGACCAGTACTCCGCTTGCCATCAGAATTCTCCCTCTGTGTCGGTTATATGAGCTTCGCCTCCCGCAGCCGCAGGGCGAGCTTCTCCGCCTGCTCCGCGGGCGTTTCCCCTTCAATGAACTCCGTCTTCACGCTGGTGTCAGGGACGAACAGCTCTCGCAAAGCTACCCGGTTCTTGATCTCGGCCAGCCCCAGGTCGGCCAGCGTCCAGGCCTTCACCTGCTTGCGCGCCGCCATCATGATCTGGCGCAACTGCGGATAGCGAGGCTCTCCCAGCTCGTTGCTCACGGTCACCACACAGGGCGTCGGCGCCTCCACCGTCTCGAAGCCGTCCGGCAACACCCGCTCCACGGTCACCTTCCCGTCCTCGTACTGGACATCCTTGGTAATGGTCATTACCGGCACACCCAGGATCTCGCCCACGGTAGCCCCCACGACGCCCATGTCCCAGTCCGTCGCCTGACGCCCGCAGATGACGAGGTCATACGGGGCGAGCTTCTGGATCGCCGCCGCCAGCGCCTCCGCCGTGGCCCAGTGGTCAGCCTCATACAGAGCCGGATCGTTGACGTGCACGGCCTCGTCGGCGCCCATCGCCAGGCAGTGCTTGAGGCTATCCCGATAGCTGTCCGGCCCCACGCTGAGCAGCGTAATAGTTGTATCCGCCACTTTATCCTTGATTCGCAGCGCCGCCTCTGTGGCGAGGGTATCGAACTGGCTGGGCACCGGCTGGATGCCCGGCACGGGCAGCACCTTCTTCGTCGCGCTGTCCACCTTGAACTGAGACGAGGGCGTCTCCGGGTCCGGCACCTGCTTCACACAGCAGATGATGTGCGGCATAGGCGATCCTCCTTGACTGCCGGCCGTCCCCCGTGGCAGATCGGCAGCCGGGCCGATGTGAAAATTATCACCCGCAGTATAGCAGGCGTCCAGCTCCATGCAAGCCTATCCGGCGGGGGTTCACGACCGCTACGTTAGGGCAGCGCCCTGGCCGCCGAGCGCTGGCGCGACCTCACCGCTAGGCGCGTCTATTGCTGAGCGCGCACTACGATCTAGGCGGGAGCGTGCGGATGATCTTCTACTTCCTGCATGAGTCCAATGGGCTCCGCCGGCGCCGGCTTGACATAGGCCACCTTCATATCCAGCAGCTCCACGACATCGAAGACCTGCAGCCCTCTCTCCACCGCCTCCGGTACGGCGCCTAAGCCGGCGTCGAACATCTGCATGCAGAAGGGGCAAGCCACGGCGACGATCTCCGCCCCGGTAGCCGCCGCCTCTTCCGTCCGGACCTCGTTAATGCGTTTGCCGCCGCTCTCCTCAACCCACATGTGTCCGCCGCCGGCCCCGCAGCAGAAGGAGTTTTTCCCGGAGCGGGCCATCTCCTTCGACTCCGCCTTCGTCGCCGCCAGGACCTGCCGCGGCGCGTCCTCGATGTTGTTATGCCGAGCCAGGTAGCAGGCGTCGTGGTAGGTGGTCAGCTTGTCCGACATCCCACCGCGGTCATCCTCATTCACGGTGATCTTGCCCTGAGCGACGAGTTCAGCCAGGAGCTCCGTATGATGCACCATCTCGAACTTCCCGTCGAACTGGCCATACTCGTTGGCCATCGTGCTAAAGCAGTGCGGGCAAGCGGTGAGGATCTTCTGTACCGCCTTGTCTTTGAACAGCGCGATATTCTGCTCGGCCTGCGTCTGGAACAGATACTCGTTGCCCATCCGCCGCGCCGGGTCTCCAGAGCAGCCCTCCGCCGCGCCCAGCACCCCGAAGCTGACCCCTCCGTGCAGCAGAAGCCGCACCAGGGCCTGCGTCACCTTCACGTTCCGCTCCTGTAGCGCCCCCGTGCAGCCTACCCAGTAGAGATACTCCTGAGAGCCGTCGAAGATGGGCACGGTTATCCCCTGCGAGGCCATCTCCTCGATCCAGCTGGTGCGGGTCAACTGGGTGCCCCGCCAGGGGTGGCCGCGCTGCTCCAGCTGCACCAGGGTGGCCTGAGCCGTCTCCGGCATGTTGGACTCCTCCATCACCAGGTAGCGCCGCATATCCATGATCGTCGGCACGTGCTCGATGAACACCGGGCACTCGTACATGCAGGCCCCGCAGGTCACGCAGTCCCATATTGGCTCGAACCCCACGCCGTCGATGAGGGGCGTCAGCTGCTCCGGCCGCTTCCTCCAGGGCGCCAGCGGCGGCACCTGCTCCTCCATCATGTGCCGTATATCGATGATGACCTGCTTGGGAGAGAGCTCCTTGCCCGTGAGACTGGCAGGGCAGACGGCGGTACAGCGGCCGCACTCCGTGCAGCTGTAGGAGTCCAACATCTGCTTCCAGCTGAGGTCTCCCAGCTTGCCCACGCCGAAGCTCTCCGCCTTCTCGAAATCGACGATGGGCTGGAGAGTGCCGCTGGTCTCAAGCGACCGCGCAAAGATCTGCGGCACGATCGTGAGGACGTGCGAGTGCTTGGAGTACGGCAAATAGGTTAGGAACACCATGAAGTCCGTCAAGTGAGCGTACCAAAAGGCAACGAGGAACCACTCCATCTTGTCCCCCGTTAATCCGATCGCTCGCCACAGCTCCGAGAACCCGTAGGCGAGGAATGACCACTTCGCGTGGTCGTCCGCACCGAGGACGATCTCGGCACTGTTGACCATCACGTCGGTCACCATCAGCCAGCCGATAAGCCCCAACAGGATCCAGCCGTCGATATTCAGGGTCATCCGCTGCGGCCGCCACACGAAGCGCTGCCAGGCGGCCATCGCCACACCGACGATCACCAGTATGTTGAAGACGTCCAGCACCGGCCGCAAAGCCGTGTACACATCGCCCAGCAGGCTCTGCAGACTGGCATCCTCATGGATGCCTCCCAACAGAAAATTCACCGTTCGTACCTGCAGGACGATGAACCCCCACCAGATGAAGCTGTGCAGTACGCCGGAGTACCAGTACTTGCGCCGGGCCACCCGAGCGTTCCCCAGAAGCCAGGGGATCAGCCCTACAGTTCGGGCGAAGGGGTTCGTGAAACGGTCGATCCATTTCCCCCGCGTGAACCAGCGGACGCGCACCGCCGCTGACCAGATGAACACGGCCAAGAAGCCGAAGAATATGATGGCATAGAAGATATTGCCCGGGAATTCTGTGGACGGAACCATCGCCACCCCTAGCCGATTTAGGAAGAGTTCCCTGTGTTATTCGCGGAACCCATAATAGCGGCGCTTAATCCACCGGTCAAACGGCACAAAGGGTCAACATCGCACCGTGCTGGCGGCCCTCCTCGCTCGCCTAGCGCCTGAACACCAACCCGCTGGCGACGGCCAGCAGCGCCGTGGCCGGCAGCAGCAGGACGGCGAACTGTGCCCCGAATATCGACCCCACGAGCACCATCACCATGGAGGCGACCACTACGCCTCGCTGAACGGCCCGTCGCTTGGGCGTGGGCCTCACGGAGACCCATATCGCCGGCAGGTACACCGAGGCCATCGCCAGCAGCACGACCCAGATCCCTCTTCCGGCCCCCGGCGGGTCCAGCAGCCGTTCGATCCCCAGAGCGCCCAGGGGAACCGCCCCCAGCAGGCCGCCCACCAGCCCCTGCCAGGAGATTCCGCCGACGGTTGCCGGTGTGGGCCCCAGGCTAGCAGCGGGGGACTCCTCCGCTGGGACGGTTTGCGAGCGGTCCCGGCCCCTCTGGCGCCGCTGCCGACGGCTGGCCCGCCGCTTAGCCGCTCTTCGCCTCCCCGTGCTGCTTTCGCAGATCCGTCTTCAGCACCTTCCCCAGGTAGTTCCGTGGCATATCCTCCACGAACGTATAATACTTGGGCGCTTTGAAGCTGGCTAGCCGCTCTTTCACAGCGGCCGTAAGCTCCTCCTCCGTTACCTTTTGCCCCGACCGCAGGATGACCACCGCCTTCACTTCCTCCCCCCATTCCACATCCGGCACTCCGATCACCGCCGCCTCCTGCACCGCCGGATGCTGGTCCAACACCGCTTCGATCTCACCCGGCGCGATGTTCTCCCCGCCGCGGATAATCAGGTCCTTCGTGCGGCCGGTGATGAACAGGTAGCCATCCTCGTCCTTCCAGCCCACGTCACCGGTGTGCAGCCAGCCGCCGCGCATCGCCTCCTCCGTCTCCTCGTTCCGGCCCAGGTAGCCGGACATGATCCGCGCCCCCTTGGCCACGATCTCCCCTTCTTGCCCGGCCGGCAGTTCGTTCCCGTCGGGGTCCAGAATGGCAACGGTCACATCGTCCATCGTCTTCCCGACCGACCGCAGCCGCCGCAGCTTTCGCTCCCGCTCCTCCGGCGGCCCGTCCGGGATCACATGATCCTCCGGGCCCAGGTAGGTCAGCGAGGAGGTGCTCTCCGTCTGGCCGTAGGCGTTCATCAGCCCACATTTCAACACCTTGACTGCCTTGGTCACCACCTCAGAGGGCATGGGCGCCGCCCCGTAGGCCAACAGCTGCAGCGAGCTGAGATCGTACTTATCGAAGTCCGGGTGGTCCATGATCCGCTTGAGCATAGTGGGGACCACGAAACTGTGGGTCACCCGGTAGGCCTGCACCGCCTTCAGCCAGGCCTCCGGATCGAACTGGGGCAGGATCACCAGCTTCCGCCCACTCCAGACCGACGACAACATCGTCGTCGCTCCGGCGACGTGGCAGAAGGGGACCGACACCACCAGGACGTCAGCGTCCTCCGCCGCCGGGTCCGCCGGCTCCGCCGTGTTCGTCACGTACACCGACAGGCCCAGGTGGGTCAGCACCACCCCCTTGGGTAGCGCCGTAGTGCCGCTGGTGTAGATGATGATGGTGGGATCCATCTCATCGACATCGGTGAAGATCTCCTCTGGCTCATGAGCGGCCAGCAGCTCCTCGTAGTTGGCCATCCCCTCTGCCTGGGTGTCGATGGAGATCATGTGCTTGACGGTCTCCATCTGCGGCTTGATGTCGGCGGCCAGCTCCAGGTAGCGCTCTCCAACCAAGAGCACGGAGACCCCGGAGTTGTTCACCATGTAGGCGAGCTCTTCCCGCTTGGCCCGGTAATTCAGGGGGACGAAGGTCATTCCCAGCTTGGCGCTGGCGTAGTACGTCTCCACGTACGTCATGGAGTTGAGCGCCATGACCGCCACCTTATCGCCCTTGCTCGCACCCAACGATTGCAGGGCGTTGGCCAGCCGGTTCACCCGCTCCTGAAGCTGAGCGAAGGTGCGAGTGTCACCCTCGCAGACCATCGCCGTGCGGTCCGGCACCAGCGACGAGGCGATCGTCAGAAACTCCGATGTGTTCATGCTTTACCCTCCGAATCGGTTCATGGGGGGTTCACCGGCTCGACTCCTGAGCGTGCCGGTGGCCCCAGGATTAGCTCGTTCACATTCACCCGTACAGCACCCCCCACAACGGTCACCGGAAAGCGGTCCAGCCCGCGCGGACCGGGGCCGAAGATGTGGCGCCCCGCGAGGTCGTACGTCTCGCCATGGCAGGGGTTGCGGAACCAGCCCTTTTGGCCCATGGTCTGGAATTCCGGCTTCCAGGGAACGGTGCAGCCCAGGTGCGGGTCCTTGCTAGACAGGGCCAGAAACTCGCCGTCCGGCAGCCGTACCAGGTGGAACTCCGCCTCCTGAAAAGTCGTCACGCTGCCCGGAGCGAAGTCCTCGACCTGGCCAACGCCGACCCATTGCGGCGGCCTGACGACCTCGTTGGAACCGGTTGGCCAGGCGAAGAGCGCCACCACGGCGAGCAGCCCGAACGCCGCCGCCATCGCCGTCACGGCGATCGCCCGGCGGGACAGCGTGAGGCGATGCGGCGGCGAAGACTTTGCTACCGGTATGCTGCCCACGTCACGCCTCCACGAACTGCGGCTCTCGACCCGCCAGCGCCGCCGCCAGCCCTTCGCGCGCATCGGCGCTGGCCAACGCCCGCGCCGCCAGCCGCGATTCCAGGGCCAGCCCTTCCGCCAGGGGCATCTCCAGCCCCTCCCGCACCGCTCGCTTCGCCAGCCGCAGGGCCAGCGGACCCCGCGACAACAGCACTCGCGCCAGCGCCTCCGCCTCCCCGTACAACTGCTGCCGCGGCACCACCCGCTGCACCAAGCCGTAGCGCAGCGCCGTCGCCGCATCGATGGGATCCCCGGTCAGGATCATCTGCATCGCCACGCCGGGCGGCAGGTGCCGCGGCAGCGTCTGGGTTCCCCCGGCAGACGGGATATAGCCCAGACCCACCTCCGGCAGACCAAGGAGCGCGTCCTCAGAGGCGATACGGAGGTCACAGCACATCGGCAACTCGATCCCCGCCCCCAGGGCGTAACCCTGAATGGCGGCCAACAGCGGCTTCTCCAGGGAGAGGATGAACCCCCAGAGGTCACGCTCACGACGGGCGCGTCGGGACTCCACATAGGACGGTGCCGTCCCGAACTCAGCGATGTCCGCCCCCGCAGAGAACGCCCTCTCCCCCGCCCCTCTGAAGATCACCACCCGCACACCGGGATCATCTCGAACGGCGTGCGTTACCTCCCAGAGCTCATCCCGCATCCGCATGTCGATGGCGTTGAGCAGCTGCGGTCGGTTCAGCGTCACCCAGGCAACGCCGTCGTCCCGCTTCTCGTAGACTATGCTCTCGAAGGCGCTACTCGTCTCTCCCGCCCCCTGCCTCGCTACGTCCAGTCCGGCTTGCGGACGGCGCTCTTCTCCTTGGTGCGCAGCACTCGTTCCAGGTCAGAGTTCATCTTATCGGTTAGCTCGCGCATCCTCTCCGAACCTATCTTCATGGTTTCGCTCCGCCAACGCTTGATCGTCGCCAGATCCCCATCAGACATCTCGACCTCCTCGATCAGGGTGTCCACGACGGCATCCAGCATCTCGCGCGACTCTTCCGGTGTCAGTTCCAACTTCATGGGGCCTCCTCTATCCGCGGCGGCGGCTAGCCAGTTCCCGCGATGACATGTGCCGCCCCTTCCTCCGCACCGTCCGATTCGTCTTCGTATCGACGAGCGATTCCAGTGCCCCGTTGATAGCCTCCGTAAGCTCTCCCATCGGCACCGACCCTGGGGGCCTGTCGCTGCGCCAGCGGCGAATCGCCTGCTTGCCGCCCTGCGAGATTCCGCTCTGATCGATGACCGTCGAGGTCACGGCGGACATCACCGTCGCCGCCTCGTCCGGCTCCAGTATGACTTGCATTCGCTACTACCTCCGACTCTGAATTAACGTCCGTGGAACTCCGGTTTCCTCTTCTCCAAGAAGGCCCGCACTCCCTCAGCCCGGTCCTCCGTAGTCTGCATGATAACCGTCAGATCCGTCTCATAGCGGAGCGCCTGCTCCAGGGGCATCTCCATCCCTCGCCGCACCGCCTCCTTGGCATAGCGCACCGCCAGCGGCCCCCGCTCCGCTATCCGCCGAGCGATCGCGTCCGTCTCGGCCTCGAGCTTATCTCGCGGCACGACAGCGCTCACCAGGCCGGTACGGAGCGCCTCCTGCGCGCTGATGGTTTCGGCCGTCAGGATCATCTCCAGCGCCTTCCCCCGACCCACCTGTCGGGGCAGTCGCTGGGTGCCGCCCCCCATCGGGACCATCCCCATCGCCGTCTCCGGCAGGCCCATTCGCGCCTCCTCCGCCGCCACACGGATGTCGCAGGCCAGGGCAAGCTCCAGTCCAGCACCCAAGGCATCACCATTCATGGCACATATGACCGGTCGTAATAGCTCCGCCAGGCAGCCGAAGGGGTCGTTCGACAGCCCTTGGCGACCGGCCGCCGCCAGGGGGTCGTCCCCGGCCAGGGCTTCCCTGTCCCAGCCACAGGAGAAGACCGACCCCTCTCCCCTCACGATCACTGCCCATATCTCCTCGTCTCCGCTCATCGCCTCGCAGGCGTCAGCCAACTCCCGCAGCATCGCGCCGTCGATTGCGTTCCGCTTCTCGGGCCTCCTCAACAGCAGATGGGCGATGCGGCCTCGCTTCTCCAGGGACAGACTGCGCACGGTCAGGCATACCTCCAGCGACCCGCATTGTAGCAAAGCAACTGCGAACAAGAAACCGGGGGCGGGAGGCCGCATCTTCCCCCAGATTGGGTAGCCGTGTTCCGGGTTGCCGCTTCCCTATAGTATCATCTCCCTCGAAACTGCCTCACTTGAGGAGAACAACCCATGTCAGACCTCGCCCTTGAGGGGCTCCGCGTAATCGACCTCAGCCAGGGGATCGCCGGCCCCTACTGCACCCGTCTCCTGGCCGACTCGGGCGCGGATGTGATCAAGGTCGAGCCGCCCGGGGGGGACTACGCCCGCAACCTGGGTCCCTTCCCAGACGATATACCCGACCCCGATAGGGCCGGCCTCTTCGTCCACCTCAACGCCAGCAAGAAGGGCATCACCCTGGACCTCCAGACCCAAAGCGGCCGCGTCGTCCTCCGCAAGCTCTTGGCCAAGGCCGATGTCCTGGTTGAGAACGATGCGCCCGGCCATCTCGCCGGCCTCGATCTGGGCTACGACGACCTGAAGTCCGAATTTCCGCAGCTCGTCTATTGCTCCATCACCCCCTTCGGCCAGACCGGGCCCTACCGAGACTTCGTGGGCAACTCCCTGGCCTGCATGGCCCTCTCCGGCCTCATGTACGTCACCGGCGACCCGGACAAAGAGCCCCTCTGCACCGGCGGCGAGCCGGCCGAGTACTTCGCAGCCCTTAACGGCTGGGTGGCCGTCCTCGCCGCCCTGGAGCACCGGGAGAGCACCGGCCAGGGCCAGCACCTGGACGTCTCGATGCTGGAGTCGATGGGCGCCGCCGACGAGTACAACACCACCATGTACTCCTTCCTGGGCGCCGTCCGCAAGCGCTTCTACTCACGACATCACGTCGCGGCCTACCCAGCCGACATCTTCCCCTGCAAGGACGGCCACATCGTTGTCATAGGCGGCGTCAGCGGCTTCCCCACCGGAATGGCCATTCTCCTGGAGCAGCCGGTTCTGGAACAGCTGATTCTGTTCCAGAACCTATGGATGCGTGCCATCGAGTGGCGCCAGTTCGAGGAGATCGCCCGCCCCTATCTGCTGGAGCACGACTGGCAGGAGATCCTGACCCGCGCCCAAGAGCTCCGCATGCCCTTCGCCGCCGTCCTCGACCCGAAGACGCTCCTCCAGAATGCGCACCTGAAGGAGCGCGAATTCTTCCGGGAGATCGAGCAGCCGGAACTGGGCCGCCTACCCCTGGCCGGCCCCCCTTTTCGGATGAGCGAGACACCCCTGCGCCACGGGGCCGCTCCCCTCCTGGGCCAGCATACCCAGGAACTCCTCCTGGAGCTGGACTACAGCCCGGAAGACACGGTTATTCTGCGCGAGCGGGGGATCACCTGATGTCTGACCTCCCCCTCTCCGGTGTCCGCGTCCTGGACCTGGCCCAGGTCTACGCTGGGCCCACCTGCACCCGCATCCTCGGCAACCTGGGCGCCGAGGTCATCAAGATCGAGGGCCTCAAGCGGGTCGACGTCACCCGCGGCCTCGTCATCGCCGATAACAACGCCGAGGGCGACTTCTGGAACCGGATGGGCTATTTCCTCTATCGCAACGCCGGCAAGAAGTCCCTCACCCTGGACTTCGCCACCCCACAAGCCGTGGCGCTGTTCAAACGGCTCGTCCCCCACGCCGACGTGGTCGTGGAGAGCTTTACCCCGCGCGTCATGGCCCAGCACGGCCTCGACTACCAATCCCTTCGTCGCATCAAGCCGGACCTCATCATGATCAGCCTCTCCGGCTACGGCCAGGACGGCCCCTGGCGCGATTACTCCGCCTACGGCATGGGGCTGGAGCCCGCCTCCGGCATCTCCTCACTGACCGGCTACCCCGGCGGCGATCCCGCACGCACCGGCATCTCCTTCACCGACCCCTATAGCGGCATCCTGGGGGCAGGGGCCGTCCTGACCGCCCTCCACTACCGCCGCCGCACCGGCAAGGGCCAGTACATCGACCTCTCGGAGCAGGAAGCGGCTATCCCGGTCGTCGGCTACGCCCTCATGGACTACATCCTCAACCAGCGCCTCCCCTCGCGCCGGGGCAACCGCAGCCCCTGGTTCGCTCCGCAGGGCTGCTACCCCTGCCGCGGCGATGACCGCTGGCTCGTCCTCACCATCCGTGGCGACGCCGAATGGCGGGCCTTCTGCGACGCCAGTGACCAGCCCCAGTGGGCCGAGGACGAGCGCTTCGGCGATGTCCTGGGCCGCCTCCGCCACCACGACCAGTTGGACGAACTCATCGCCGCCTGGACCCGCCAGCAGGACCATATCGAGGCGATGAGCCTCCTCCAGGGAGCCGGGATCATCGCCGCCGCCGTCCTGGACCCCAAGCAGGTCCTCCTGAACCCACACCTGCGAGAGCGCGACCACTTCGAGACGATCGATCAGCCCGGCATCGGGCCCAGGCCTGTTCCCAGGCAGCTCGGCGCCCGCTTCTCCGCCTTCGAGGCGGCCAGCCGCGGCCCAGCCCCGAAGCTGGGGGAGCACAACCGCGAGGTGCTCCAGGGGCTTCTCGGCCTAAGCGACGAAGAGCTCGCCGACCTCGAAGCGGAGAAGGCTATCGGCGATACGCCCCTGTTCGAAGCTCCCATCGAGGCTATACGCACGGACCTCGAGTGGCCCCTCGAAACGCTTCTAGAGATGGGCGCCCTGGCCGCCCTGGACCCGGACTTCAAGCGGCAGCTGGGGATCGACTGACGCACCGCCCGGCGTCTTCGCGGGCAGTGCGCTATGGCCCCAAAAAGACATCACAGGAAAGCCTGCCGGAGCTTTCCTGTGATGCGCCCAAAAGGGAGGGTTTGGGACTGTATATGTAGACGCAATACGGCGCCTGCTGTTACACCTGCTATTGGCTGCCCGCTCCGGCGACCTGCGCCCGGCCTGCCGGGCACACGGCAAGGAGGGGACACTCCGTACATAGAGGCCGCCGGCGGCACACCTCCTTGCCGTGGCGCACGATCAGACCGTGGTACTCGTTGAACAGCGGCGCCTCCGGCGGCAGGGCGTCCATGAACAGCCGCTGCCACCCTTCATAGGTGTCCCTCTGGGGTGCCAGTTCCAGCCTGGAGAAGAGCCGCCGCGTATAGGCGTCCACGACGAAGGCCGGCCGTCCAGCGGCGTACAGCAGAATCGAGTCGGCTGTCTCCGGCCCGATCCCGTGGGTAGCCCGGAGCAGGGGTCGTAGCGCCTCGCTAGGGGACGCCAGCAGCGCCTCGAGATCGCCCTGGAACCGCTCAGACAGCAGCGCCAGAAAAGCCTTAAGCTTCCGGGCCTTGTCATTGAAGTAGCCGCTGGGATAGATGAGGCGGGCCAGTTCCCCCTCACTGAGGCGGCTCAGCCCCTCCGGCGAAAGCGCTCCGGCCGCCTTTAGATTAGTGATGGCCCCCTCGACATTGCGCCAGGCCGTGGACTGAGTAAGGATCGCCCCTACGATAACCTCGAACGGCGTCTCCCCCGGCCACCAGCGCTGGGGCCCGTGAACCGCGTACAGCCGCTCGTATATATCGAGAAGACGTTCGCGACAGGTCACCGCTCCATCTCTCAGCGTTGCGGTGCTGGCGGCGGCCCTTCCGCCCGCTCCAGCACCCATTGGGGCACCTGAGCATCGGCCACCGCATCGTAGTGGGGGATGTACGGCTTGACGTCCAGCACCGGTGTCCCGTCCACAGCATCAAGGCCGCGCACTTGAAGGACGTTGCGCCTCACCCCTAGCAGGGGTACAGCGCTGACCAGGAGGGGATTGAATCGTATCTGACTGCGGGTAGCCAGAACACCCTGTAGAGGGTACTGGGGGTCGTCCAGGGGGTGCAGGCGCTGCTTGGAGCCGCGCACATCCTCCGCCACCAGGTGAGGCCAGAACAGGACCAGGATGTGCGAGTAGGCGTCCAGCCCAAGGAGGGCACCCTCCACCTCCGGGCGCACGACGATGCGGGAGGTGACCTCCCGCCAGCCCGAGGGCATGGGCTGCCGGACCCGGTTGCGGACCACGCCGATGGGCCTGAGCGTGATCTCCGCCAGCTCCGCGAACCGCTCGTGCTCACGGGCGAAAAGGCGACGGAGGCGATCCAGCATGATTGTCGGCACAGGCGCGCCGCGACGCGCTTATCCTGCTCGTGCCCCCCATTATAGGCGAATCGGCAGCGCCTCCGCCATGCGAGGTGGCGCCGCTATCAGCGCGAGTAGCGGATCACCAGCGTGAGGCCCAGGAAGCCACCGCAGCCACGAGAGAGACCATATCCCAGTGAATCGTGCTGCCGATGACCGCGTTGATGCCCACCGCTACGGGCAGGATCACAACTACTATCAGGAAGGCGATGAGGGCAGCCCGGCTCCAGGAGGGCCGCAAGTCGGCCTCTGGCGACGAATCAGACACGGTATCCTCCCCTAGTCATACGCCGGCGGAGAGCCCAACGATGGATTACCGGCAGCGAAGTTGCGATCTCTATGCGCCCCTGGGCAGGCGGAGGGTCAGCTGCGCTCCCTCCGGCGGCCGAATAACCGCCGGGTCTGACCACCCGATCACCCTTCCTCACCTCGTCGATCTCCAGGCTGAACTCGCCAGCGCGGGCCGGAGGAGATCACTCAGGGAGCACTCAGTTAACGTGAGGCATGCCAAATACGTTCAGATATGATAGAATGTATATAGCGTCACGAAGACGCACCCCTATCTGATGCCTAAAGTCGCCGAATCTAAGTATACTGCTGCCGATATCCAGGTCCTGGAGGGGCTGGAGGCTGTCCGCCGCCGGCCCAGCATGTATATCGGCTCCACCGACGAGCGCGGTCTCCATCACCTGATCTACGAGATCGTCGATAACTCCATCGACGAGGCGATGGCCGGCTTCTGCAACCGCGTCGATGTGGTCATCCAGGCGGACGGCAGCGTCACCGTAAGCGACGACGGCCGCGGCATCCCCATAGACCTTCACTCCCGCACCAAGAAGTCGGCCCTGGAGACGGTGATGACCTACCTGCACGCCGGTGGCAAGTTCGACCACCAGGCGTACAAGGTATCCGGCGGCCTGCACGGCGTCGGTGCCGCCGTTGTCAATGCGCTCTCCTCCCAGATGTGGGTGGAGGTCAGGCGGGCGGGAAAGGTCCACCGGCAGGAGTACGCGCGCGGGAAGCCCACCACCCAGCTGGAGGTCATAAGAAACGGCGCCAAGAGCACCGGCACCACCACCGGCTTCCTGCCCGACCGCGAGATCTTCCAGAACACTGCTTGGAACTTCGATACCCTGGCCCAGCGCTTCCGCGAGATGGCGTTCCTTACCAAGGGCATCTGGTTTCACTTCCGCGACGAGCGCCACGACCGGCAGGTAACCTACTACTTCGAGGGCGGTATCAAGTCCTTCGTGCGGAGGCTCGATAAGGACCGCGACACCCTCCACGATCCCTTCTACATGGAGCGCCAGGTCGATGGCTGTGTGGTTGAGGTGGCGCTCCAGTACAACGACAGCTTTACCGAGTCCACCTTCGCCTTCGCCAACTGCATCCACACTATCGACGGCGGCACCCACCTAACCGGCTTCCGCTCCGCCCTCACCCGCGTCCTGAACGATTACGCCCGCAAGCAGAAGATCCTCAAGGATAACGACTCCAACCTGACGGGCGACGACGTCCGGGAGGGGCTGGTAGCCGTGATCAGCGTCAAGCTGCCGGAGCCTCAGTTCGAGGGGCAGACCAAAACCCGCCTGGGCAACGCCGAGATCAAGGGCCTGGTAGAGTCAGCCCTGGCCGAGGAGCTGACCCGCTATCTGGAGGAGCACCCCTCGGACGGCCGCCGTATCATCGAGAAGTGCCTCACCTCGGCCCGCGCCCGCGAGGCCGCCCGCAAAGCCCGCGACCTCGTTGTCAAGAAGGGCGTCCTAGATGACAGCATCCTGCCCGGCAAGCTCGCCGACTGCTCCGAGCGTGACCCGGAGTTGCGCGAGCTGTACCTGGTGGAGGGCGACTCCGCCGGCGGCTCAGCCAAACAGGGCCGCGACCGTCGCTTCCAGGCGATCCTCCCCCTATGGGGGAAGATCCTCAACGTGGAGAAGGCCCGACCGGACAAGATACTCGCCCACGAGGCGATCCGGGCGATCATCACTGCCCTCGGCGCCAGCTTCGGCGAGGAGTTCAATCCCGAAAAGCTCCGCTATCACCGCATCATCATCATGACTGACGCGGACGTGGACGGCGCCCACATCCGCACCTTGCTTCTAACCTTCTTCTTCCGCTACATGCGGGAGTCCATCGAACACGGCTACCTGTACATCGCTCAGCCTCCCCTGTACCGCCTTCAGCACGGGAAACAGACCCGCTGGCTGTACACGGAGAAGGAGAAGGACGTCCAATTGAACCGCCTCAAGGACGCCAAGAACATCGGCCTCCAACGCTACAAGGGTCTGGGCGAGATGAACCCGCAGCAGCTTTGGGACACGACTATGGACCCAGCCCAGCGGACCGTTCTGCAGGTCACCATCGAGGACGCCTTGGCCGCCGCTCACGTCTTCACCCAGCTTATGGGCGAAGACGTAGCCCCCCGCAAGAAGTTCATTCAGAGCCACTACAGCCAGGCCAACCTGGACGTCTAGTCCGCTCCAGCCCTGAACGAGAGGCGGAATGACGCAGCCATCCCCTACCATCCTCATCGTCGAGACCACCGACGACGAAGAGTGCCCCATAGATTTCATGGGGGATAGCGCGGATCTGGTCTACTTCATCTCCTTCGCCCATTCGGAGCGCTACGGGGCCGACCATCCCCTCTCCAGGGCCGCCTCCATCATGAAGCGCCGACTCCACCTCAACCTCTCACCCCTCCTCACCTTCGCCGACGCGCGCGCCGAGAACGACGACGACGAGCGGCTGCTGGCGGACGTCTGGCAGGAGGCAGCTCCCCTCGCTGAGTGCGCCCGACAGGTAGCCGGGGCGATTGAGGAGCAGCCGGAGCTGAGCGCAATCACGACTGACTTCCCGGAGCTACCAGAGCGGCTACGGGAGCTGACCGACATGGCCGACTGGGCGGCTCAGCGGGCGGCTCAGGTCCGGCTGACCTACGTCATCTGAATCGGAGCCAGCCCCGGACTATCGGTAAAGCCCGTGCTCACGGATGTAGGCCTCGACCGTATCCAGCACGAGGTACCGGATCGGAAGGCGATCCTTCACTCGCTCCCTTATCATCGTAGCGCTTATCTCAATCTGTGGCATCGTTACCCATTCCACACGTCCCTCAAGCATCGGCAGGGAGATACCAGCCTGCTCCAGGCTACCTTCCACTCCGGGCCGGTGCGCCACAGCTAGACCCGCCAGCTCCAGGATTTGGCCCGGCTGATGCCAGCTCGGCAGGTCAGCCAGGGCGTCCTGCCCCACGATGAAGAACAGCTCTGCGGTGGCCTGCTGCTCCCGAAACCACTTCAGGGTATCGACCGTGTAGGAAGGGCCCGGCCGTTCCAGCTCTACGGGAACAACGTCGAAGCCGGAGTTGTGCGCGGTCGCCAGCCGTAACATCTGGAGCCGGTGCTCCGCGGACGCGACAGGCCGCCCCGCCTTCCGCCAGGACTGACCCGCCGGGACGAACAGCACCCGATCCAAGGAGAGCTGCTCGCCGGCCATCGTTGCCAGAACCAGGTGTCCCAGATGAACCGGATCAAAGGTTCCCCCCAGAATACCTAGCCTCACCCCAAGTACTCCAGCTCGACCGCACCCAGTCGCACGCGGTCCCCCGGCTTCGCTCCCGCCCGACGCAGGGCGCTGTTTACTCCCCACCTCTTCAGCCTTCGCCACAGCTCGGCTCTCCCCTCCTCCTCCTCTACGGGCATCATCTCCGCGAAGACCACTACCCGCTCACCCTCCACACAAAACACGTCATCCTCTCGGCGAATCTGGACCCCACGCTGGATGGGAGCTGGTCGCTTGACCTCTAGTCTCACCTCCGTCGGCGCATCTTCCAGCTCGTGGAGCACCGCCGCAAGCCGCTGGATCAGGTCAGCAACCCCCTTACCGGTCACACCAGACACGAATAGCAGCTCTACATTCCTCGCCGCGAACTGCCGTGTCAGCTCCTCCTGTCTCTCGCTCACTTCTGAGATGTCAATCTTGCTTACCACTACGATTTGCCGTCTGTCGCCTAGCCTCTTGCCATATCGCCTTAACTCCTCGTTGACGAGCTCCATCCCTTGGAGCGGCTCCTCAACACTGCCGTCGACCAAGTGCACAATCACTTTCGTCCTCTCGACATGCCTCAGGAACTCGAGGCCTAGACCGACCCCGCTGTGCGCCCCCTCAATCAAGCCCGGCAAATCCGCTGCCACGAACGTTTGCCAACCACAGTCCACGACGCCAAGCACCGGCTCCAACGTTGTGAATGGATAATCCGCCACCTTTGGACGAGCCTGTGACATCGACCTCAGCAACGTTGACTTGCCCGCATTCGGCTGGCCGATAAGGCCGATATCCGCCAGCAGCTTGAGTTCTAGCCGTAGTAGCCGCCGCTCACCGTCCTGCCCCCGTTGGGCTATTCTGGGTGCTCTATGTATTGACGTTGCGAACCGCCCGTTACCCCACCCCCCCCTTCCCCCTCTCGCTACAGAGAGCACCTGACCCGCATCCAAAAGATCAGCTAACCTGTTCCATTCGCCTGGCTCCGCTCCCACACACCATACCTCCGTGCCTCGTGGCACCTGGATCACTACATCCCCTCCTCCGCGTCCAATACGGTTACCCCCCGCACCATTTCTGCCTTTCCCAGCGGTATATGTTCTCTTTCGGCCTATCTCCTTCAGCGTTCTCACGGACCCCACCACTATCAATAGAACTGACCCCCCACGCCCACCATCACCTCCATCAGGGCCACCCAGTGGAACATACTTCTCCCGCCGGAAGCTCACACAGCCAGCGCCCCCATTGCCGCCAGTAACTGTGATATCAATACGATCGATCATAGTAATTCTTATTATAAGCAAGTGGTTGAAGAGTGTGGATGCGGAGTATTAGTCGTAGGTGTGTGGATAGTGTGGTGAGGCCTGACTGTATGGCTACAGCGGGGCTGTGGGGATTATGTGGAGAGAGGGGGATGAGGTGTGGCATATTCGTTCATAAGGAATTAGGAACCCAAGGGGGTAACGCTACTCTGGGTGAGGGGTTGAGGTCCTGCTATGGCTAACGGCGAACAGAGGTGCGGATTTCAGCGATCTGTGTGAGAAGTTGGGGGTCATTGTTGATGGCGCGGGTTATCTTCTGAACACCGTGAATAACGGTGGCGTGATCGCGGTGGCCGAGGAGAAGACCGATGCGTTTGAGCGGGAGTTGAGAGTCCTCGCGGAGGAGGTACATAGCGATGTGGCGAGCGTTGGCGACGGCCTGGGTCCGCAGCTTACTGGTGAGAGTCTTAGAGGAGATTCGGAAGTAGGAGGCGACGGCTTGGAGAATCTGGTCTGGGTCTGAGGAGGTGTCTGGTGCGGGGGTGAGTGCGGCGAGAGCCTGATGCGTGATGCTGAGGGTGATCGGGGCGACACCAGGGAGGTGGGCGTAGGCGATAACCCGGTTGAGTGATCCCTCTAGCTCCCGGATATTGTTACGCGTGCGGTTGGCCAGGAATAGGCTTACGTCTGGATGCAGGTCAACCTGTTGCTCGCGGGCCTTGCGTTGAAGGATAGTGAGGCGTGTCGGGAGGTCTGGGGGCTGGATATCGGCGATAAGGCCCCACTGGAAGCGGGAGCTGAGGCGACTTTCGATGCCGCAGATGTCGGATGGTGGGCGGTCGTTGGCCAGGACGAGCTGGCATCCGGCGGCGTGGAGTTCATTGAACGTGTAGAAGAACTCTTCCTGGGTCCGCTCTTTTCCGGCTAGAAACTGAACGTCGTCGACGAGGAGGAGCTGCAGGGATCGGTAGCGCTGGCGGAACTCATCGCTGCGGCTCTGAGTAATGGCCGTGACGAAGTCGTTGGTAAATCGCTCTGAGGTCACGTACAGCGTGTTGTAGTTCGTGCTGGCCGCACGCTGGGCGATGGCTTGCAGAAGGTGTGTTTTACCGAGGCCTGGGGCGCTGTAGATGAACAGGGGGTTGTAGCCCTTGCCCGGCTGCTCCGCTGCGGCCAGCGCGGCGGAAGCGGCCAGGTGATTGGAGGGGCCAACGATGAAGCTGGTGAAGGTGAGCTTTGGGTTGGGGTGTGGATATGGCGTCGGCTTTGCGGTCTGGGCGGGTGAAGCTGTGGCGCCGTTTCCAGTGCCGCCGTTTTCATGCGTGATGATCTGGAAGGACACCTCCGTAGGCTGTCCTACGATGCCCCCCACGGTCTGCGAGACGAGGCTGCGCATCCGTGTGGACAGCCATTCCTTGACGAACTCGGTAGGGGCGCCGACGACGAACCGGCCGTCAGCAAAGTGTAGGCCCACGGTGTCCTTGAGCCAGGTCTCGTAGTTGGGTTTCGTGACGTGAATCTGAAGCTGGCCTAGGGCAGCTTCCCAGATCCGCTGGGCGGCGGGCTCGACCATTTGGACCCCTCCAAGTACGGTACATTAGGGTGGCTGGGGGGAGCAGACGGCGGAACAATACCAAGGGGTAGGCAGGGGAGTCAACTAGCTTATGTCAATGTGGGGAGGATGATAGGGGGCTTTCCAAACTATCAAAGAAGCGGGAGCCCCGGGGTTCCCTGTGGAGACGGGAATTCTTGACTTTGGCCTTTCTACATGACTATACTACGGTAGGTGTCGCTCCTTTGGGAGCGAGCTTTGAATTATAGGCGCCCGCCGGGGAGGCGAGGCCGAAGTGGCGCAACGGTAGCGCAAGCGATTTGTAATCGCTAGGTTGGGGGTTCGACTCCCCCCTTCGGCTCCAGAATCTGGAATTAGGCGGGGTGGGTGAGTGGTTAATACCACCGGGCTGTAAACCCGGCGCCCTGACGGGCTACGCAGGTTCGAATCCTGCCCCCGCCACCAGCTGATGCTTAAAAGCCCACGTAGCTCAGCAGGTAGAGCACGTTCTTGGTAAGAACGGGGTCACCGGTTCGAATCCGGTCGTGGGCTCCAGATGCAGGGAGATGGAAAAAGGAGCCGGAGGGGAGCAGGCTCAGTCGGAGCCAGTTCCCAGTTCCCAGTTCCCAGTTCCGTATAGTGGCGCTATTATGGGGTGGGTGGGTTCCGCTGGAAAACCGGGATCTGGCCCACGAGCCACAGGTATAGGAGGAACCTCTACATGGCCAAGCAGAAGTTTGTGCGTACCAAGCCGCACGTGAATGTGGGTACTATCGGCCATATCGATCATGGCAAGACGACCCTTACCTCAGCGATGACTAAAGCCATGTCTGTCAGTCAAATGGCCGAATATGTTGACTTCGGCAGCATCGACAAGGCTCCCGAGGAGCGTGAGCGCGGAATCACGATCGCCATCGCGCACGTAGAGTACGAAACGGAAAAGCGCCATTACGCCCACATCGACTGTCCCGGCCACGCGGACTACATCAAGAATATGATCACCGGTGCCGCCCAGATGGACGGAGCGATTCTGGTCGTCGCGGCCAATGACGGACCGATGCCCCAGACCCGCGAGCACGTGCTGCTGGCGCGCCAGGTGGAGGTCCCCGCGATGGTGGTCTACCTCAACAAGGTAGACATGATGGAAGATCCGGAGCTCCTAGACCTGATCGAGCTGGAGGTCCGGGAGCTCCTCAGCAAGTACGGCTTTCCCGGCGATGATATCCCCATCATTCGTGGCAGCGCCCTCCAGGCCATGGAGAGCACCAGCACGGACGCCAGTGCGCCGGAGTTCCAGAGCATCTGGGAGCTGCTCAAGGCCCTGGATGAGTACATTCCGGAGCCTGCCCGCCCGCGGGACTTGCCCTTCCTCATGCCGATTGAGGACGTCTTCGGTATTAAGGGGCGGGGTACCGTCGTCACCGGTCGCATCGAGCGGGGTGTCGTCAAGCCCGGCGAGGAGGTCGAGATCGTCGGTTTCGGTGAGACTCGCAAGACGGTTTGCACCGGCGTGGAGATGTTCCGCAAGACACTGGACTCCGGGGAGCCCGGCGACAACGTCGGCTGCCTCCTCCGCGGCCTCGAGCGAGACGAGGTAGAGCGCGGCCAGGTGTTGGCTGTTCCCGGCTCTATTAGCCCCCGCACGAAGTTTGAGGGGGAGGTCTACATTCTGGCGAAGGACGAGGGTGGCCGCCATACGCCGTTCTTCCAGGGCTACCGGCCCCAGTTCTACATCCGCACCACCGACGTCACCGGCGATGTTACCCTGCCGGAGGGGGTAGAGATGGTGATGCCCGGCGACAACGTAAAGATGGACGTAAATCTTATCACCCCTGTCGCTCTGGAGGAGGGTGTTCGCTTCGCAATCCGGGAGGGGGGGCGAACCGTGGGCGCCGGGGTGATCACAAAGATAACGGAGTAACATGGCAAGGAAGGTAACCGAGTAACGTGGCAAGAAAGGAAGACCGGGTAGTGGTAGACCTGGCCTGCACGGAGTGCCGGTCCCGGAATTACAGCACGCAGAAGAACCGGCGCAACGATCCGGATCGTATCGAACTGCGTAAGTACTGTCCGCGCTGCCGCGCCCATCGTTCACACAGGGAGTCCAGGTAAACAGGCGCTGGGGCAGTACCATGAGTAATCGTTCCGTCAGACGACATCCCACCAGGCAGGCCAAGGAGGGCAGGGGCGCCAGGGCCGCCGCTCTCCCCGGGTCCCGCCAAGGTGCCGGTCGGGCTCCCCCCCGTCGCGATGGCGGTTCGGGGTCGGTCGGGCTCCGGAGCTGGCGTCCCCGTTTCTTCATGGATATCTTCAACGAGTTGCGCAAGGTTGCCTGGCCCAGCCGAGACGATGTCGTCCACTTAACTGGCGTTGTCGTCGTCGTCGCCCTCATTCTGGGTGCCCTCCTCGGCGCCATAGACATCGGCTTCGGTTGGCTCGTCGATAACACACTCCTGCGCTAAGGGGGATTTGCAGTGGCGAAAAGGAAGAGAAGCGCACAGCCCCTTCTGGAGGAGACCCCCGGCGAAGTCCGCGAGGACAAGCCCCGCGATCCCGGCCTCAGTGAGGACGAGGTTTTCCGGGCGGACCGCTGCTGGTACGTCATCCATACCTACTCCGGCTACGAGGACAAGGTCAAGACCAACCTGGAGCAGCGCATCCGGTCAATGGATGCGGAGGATCTGGTTTTCCACGTCATAGTGCCCTCCGTGGAGGAGGTTGAGGTTCGAGACGGCCAGCGCCGCACCGTCCTCCGCAAGATCTTCCCCGGCTATGTCCTCGTTCAGATGATCGAGCTCAAGCAGGAGGACCCCGCAGCCTCAGACCAGGACAAGGCCTACTCCAGCAAGGCCTGGACAGTCGTCCGCAACTCGCCGGGCGTCACCGGCTTCGTGGGCTCCGGCACCGCGCCTACCCCCCTGGACGAGCCGGAACTGCGCTCCATCCTGCGGCAGATGCGCTCAGAGGAGCCTCGCGTCAAGGTAGGCTTCACCCTCAACCAGAGCATCCGCATCGTTGACGGCCCCTTTACCGACTTCGTGGGCACCGTCGACGAGATCAACCCGGAGAAGGGGAAGGTTAAGGTTCTCGTCTCCTTCTTCGGTCGCGAGACTCCGGTGGAGCTGGACTTCCTCCAGGTGGAGCGTCTATAGCCGGGGCGCCGACGGGGCTCTATTGAGAAGGGGAGTCCGGGCAGTGATGGAGAGGGTGTATCAGCATGGCTAAGAAGATCCGCGCCGTCGTCAAGCTTCAGCTGGAGGCCGGTAAGGCTACCCCGGCGCCGCCGGTGGGGCCCGCCCTGGGACAGCACGGGGCCAATATCATGGCCTTCTGCAAGGAGTATAACGAGCGCACCATCGCCCAGGCCGGCAGCATCGTTCCCGTGGAGATTAGCATCTACGAGGATCGCTCCTTCGGCTTCGTGCTCAAGACCTCGCCGGCCTCGGACCTTATCCGCAAGGCCCTGGGCATAGAGAAGGGGAGCCCCGCCCAAAAGCGGGAGAAGGTGGGCACCCTCAGCCGGGAGCAGGTCCGGCAGATCGCCGAGATCAAGATGAAAGATCTCAACGCCAACGATATCGAGGCCGCCATGCACATGGTGGAGGGCACCGCCCGCTCCATGGGCGTTGAGGTAGCGTAAGGAGACGTTAGCATGCCCCGACCTGGGAAAAAGTACCAAGCCGCCGTGGAAAGGATCGACCGCCTCAGCAATTATGAGCCACGTGAGGCTGTCAGCCTCTTGAAGGAGACCGCCTTCGCCAAGTTCGACGAGACGGTGGAGCTGCATATCCGCACCGGCCTGGATACCCGCCACGCCGATCAGCAGATTCGGGGCACACTCGTCCTCCCTAACGGACTGGGTAAGGAGCAGCGCGTCCTCGTGTTCGCCGAAGGGGAGGCTGCTAGTATCGCTGAGGGGGCGGGCGCCGACTACGTGGGCACCGACGAGCTGGCGAAGAAGATCGAGGGTGGCTGGATGGAGTTCGAAGTTGCCCTTGCCGTCAAGGAAGTTATGCCCAAGGTTGGACGGTTGGGCCGCGTCCTCGGCCCGCGCGGTCTCATGCCCAACCCCCGCACGAACACGGTGGTCCAGGATGAAGACCTCCCCAAGGCGATCCGTGACGCCAAGCAGGGCCGGGTAGAGTTCCGCACGGATCGTACCTCCCTGATCCACGTGCCCCTGGGCAAGGTCGGTTTCACAGAGGACGCTCTCCTGGAGAACCTGACGGCGCTCATCGATGCCGTTGTCCACGAGAAGCCTTCCGGCGCCAAGGGGCAGTATATTCGCTCTATGACTCTGACCGCGACGATGGGTCCCGGCATCAAGCTGGATATCCCCGCCGCCCTTTCCCTAAGCGGCGACGCTGCCGTATAATACCAGACGAACCGCCGCAGATAGCGGGCGCCCTTTGGGGCTTAATCGCTGGCCCGCCGAGGCAACCGGATCGATCACCGTCCGCTGCCCCAGCCTTAAGGCTGGAAGCAAAGACGAGAGTTGGTGTCCCTTGCCTCTTACGGCAAGGGCTTTTTGTTGTGGATAGGGGGCCTTCGGGCCTCTGAATCGAGGAGGGCCAATGCCCACCCAGAAGAAGATCGAGACGGTCGCCGATCTGAAGGACCGTATAGAGCGGGCCTCGATCGTCGTCAGCGCGGACTACCGCGGCCTTACCGTGAGGGAGGTGGACCAGATGCGCCGCCGCTTGCGGGCCGGCGGCGTGGAGGTCAAGGTGATCAAGAACTCCCTCCTCCGCCTCGCCGCTCAGGAGGCCGGGCAGGCGGAGCTCATGAGCATCGTGGAGGGGCCCACCGCCCTCGCCTTCTCCTACGGCGACTCCGTCGAGGCCGCCAAGGCGGTCACAGAGTACGCCCAGGGCGCCCCTTCCGCCTTCGCTGTACGCGGCGCCTTCCTGGATGGGCAGGTCGTCTCGGCGGCGGAGCTCCGCGAGCTGGTGCGCCTGCCCGCCCGGCCCGTCATGCTGGCCAATATCCTGGGCCAGATCCAGTCGCCGCTGGCGGGGTTCCTGGGCCTCCTGGACGCACCCCTCCAGGAGCTCTCCGGCCTCTTACACTCCGCTCTCTCGGAATTTCCAGGCCTTATAGAAGCCAGAGCGAATCAGCTCGAAGAAGCGCAATAGGAAGAAAGGAGACCTGCAATGGCTAAAGGAGCAACCGACGATCAGAAGCGAGTGGATCAAGTTGTCGACCTGATCGGGCAGATGACGATGCTGGAGCTGCACGACCTCAACGAGCGCATGAAGGACCAGTTTGGCATCACCGCCGCCGCCCCTGTGGCGGTGGCCGCTGCCCCCGCTGCCGCTGCCTCGGCGGGCGAGTTACCGGCCGCCGAGGAGGAGAAGACCGAGTGGGCTGTGGTGCTCAAGGACATCGGCGACAAGAAGATCAACGTCATCAAGGTCGTCCGGGAGGTCACAACGCTGGGCCTCAAGGAGGCCAAGGACCTGGTGGAGGCCGCCCCGACTAACGTGAAGGAGGGTGTCACGAAGGTCGATGCGGAGGATGTGGTCGGCAAGCTGCGGGAGGCCGGAGCTACCGTCGAACTTGAATAGCGAGTAAAATTGGGTCGGGTCGGTACCTCTTGCCGACCCGACCCGTGATAAACGAAGATGGACTGCTACGCCTGCGACCAAGAGGCGACCGCGTCCTGTTCCCTCTGTGGGAACCTCTACTGCGGTGCCCACGGCGACGATATTTGCGCCGATTGCTTGAATCCCGTTAACGCTGCCCCTTCCGGCGCCGTCTTCCGCATCTCCATCTTGGCTCTTCTCTTCGCCAGCGTCCTGGCTCTTTGGCTGCTCGTTCGGCCGCCCTCGATCCCGGGCCAGCTCTCAGAGGTTAGCCTGCCAGACCCCACGCCCGGCCCCGGGCCCAGCGTGTCCAGCCCTACCGCTACTCCCACTCCCATACCTACGCTGCCTCCACCGGCCACGCCGACTCCCACGCTGACTCCCACACCAACTCCTGAGCCTACCCCCATCGCGTACACCGTTGTCGAAGGGGACACCTTTTACGGCATCGCAGACGTCTTCGGAGTCGATGCCGAGGAGCTGGCCACCGTTAACGGACTCACCCTGGAGAGCCTGATACAGGTCGGCCAGATACTTGTGATTCCCACCGTCGCTTCAGAAGCCACCCCTACCGCCACGCCGGCCCCATCTCCCACCGCAACCCCTGTGCCCACCGCCGACGGCCCTCTTGAGTACACCGTCGTTGAGGGCGACACTCTCTACGGGATCGCCGATTCGTTCGGCGTGAGCATAGAAGACCTGCTCGCTGTCAACGGCCTCACGGAGGATGATCTCCTCCATCCCGGCGATGTCCTGGTGATCCCCCAGTAGCTGGTGGGGTTGGCCTGGGGGATACGAGCTACAGATCGGGCTCGTTGTCGCGGCGTTGTTGGTGCGCTATCTTCAGACGCTGGAACTCGCTGCGGTACTGAGGAGAGGTGACGGAGCGGACGGCCAGGATGTAGGCGTCTTCGTGATTGTCGGAATAGTAGCGGGGGCGGAGCCCCACCTGGCGGAACCCGTACTTCTCGTAGAGGGCGAGGGCCGGCGTGTTGGAGACACGGCACTCCAGGCTGACCTGCGAATGCTGATCCTCCTGGGCCAGCTCGATGGCTGCGATGACGAGAAGCTCGCCGATGCCGCGCCGGCGGTGGCTCTCGCGCACGGCCACGGTGACGATGTGGGCATCGTCCGGCAGCAGCCATACGCCGATGAATCCTAGGATTGCCTCAGGCCGTTCCTCTGGCGGTGGCGGACTCCTCCCCTCGGATCCGCCCAGGTTGTGCCGGAGCTTTCCCAGGAAGCGGAAGCGGCCGAGGGCGCCCGGCGCGGCTCCGGCGTCCGGCAGCTTGGACGATGGCGCCGCTTCTCGCGTGGGGGGATCGTCGCGCTCTACGACGACCAGGTAGCGCGCCAGCCGGTTCTCCTCCAGCTCGTGCTTGAAGGCAGTCTGGGGCCACATGGTGGGAAAGGACTGCTTTTCCACCTCCATCACCTGATGGATATCTGACAGGTTCATGGGGCGGATATGGTACCGTCCAGCCGCCGTTATCATCTCAGCGCTAATTTTAGCATAGCCCTTCGGCGGAGCGCCGTCCGAAACGGCGAGGGAGAGCGGGCCATCTGCGCCCTTTACGTTAGCGTAAGATGTAGCTACAATGGGCTAAGTCGTCACTAATATCTAGTTCAGACTATATGTACGCAATACGCCTGATCAGCTTCCTCGGCATCTATAAGCGGCGAACGGCCCTGGCCCTCTTCTGTGTGTTCGCCGCCGGCGCCTTCATGCTCGCCATGCCCCTGATCATTGCCTGGGCCATCGATTACGGCCTGGCGCCCGAATTCGATGAGGATGGGCTACAGATTGCCACCGGCAATCGCAGCCTCTTGCTGATAGCGGCTGCGGCGATCGTGGCCGTTGCCCTTCTGCGCGGGGTGTTCGCCTTCGGTCAGACCTATCTGGGTGAGTGGCTCGGTCAGCGGGTGGCCTACGACCTCCGAAATAGCATCTACGACCGGCTACAGCGGCTCTCCTACGCCTACCACGACCAGCAGCAGACCGGCCAGCTGATGTCGCGGGCGACGCAGGATGTGGAAGCGGTCCGCCAGTTCATCCAGATGGGCGTGCTGCGCTTCGTCTACGTTTTTATCCTGCTGATCGCCGTTCTGACCATCATGCTCATTGTAAATTGGAAGCTGGCGTTGGTCGTGTGGGCCTTCCTGCCCTTCATCGCCTGGCGCGCCGCAGTCATGTCCCTTACGCTCAGGCCTCTGTGGATGAGGGTGCAAGAGGGCCTAGCGCGCATGACCACGGTCCTTCAGGAGGCCCTCACCGGTGCCCGCGTGGTCAAGGCCTTCGCCCGTGAAGAGCACGAGGGCCGAAAGTTCCGCGTAGAGGCCGATGCCCTGTTCCAGGACTCCTACCAATCCAGTCGCGTTCAAGCCGTGAACGCCCCCATCATGTCGGGGTTGTGGCTGGGGGCGGCGGCTGCCGTTCTCTGGTTCGGCGGGCGGCAGGTGATCTCCGGCGATCTGGGAGAGGGAGGTCTGGTTCTCTTCCTCCTCTATCTGACGATCTTGCAGGTGCCGGTGCGAAGCCTGGGCTGGATCATCATGATCGCGACGCGCGCCCAGTCGGCCGGCCAGCGCATCATCGAGATCCTGGACGCTGAGTCGGCGGTCCAGGAGACGGCCGGCGCCGCCGATCTGGCGGCGGTGAAGGGCCACCTCCGGTTCGAGGACGTGTCCTTTGGCTACGACTCGATCAGTCCGGTCCTGAGCGGGATCGACATCGATGCTCGACCGGGCCAGGTGGTGGCCCTCATGGGCCCCACGGGCAGCGGTAAGACGACCGTTGTCAACCTGATGCCGCGCTTCTACGACGTCACCAACGGTCGCATCACAATCGACGGCGTGGACATTCGGGACACCACCCTAGCGTCCCTGCGCGCGGCCATCGGCACCGTCCAGCAAGAGGTCTTCCTCTTCTCCGCTACCGTCCGGGACAACATCGCGTACGGTGCCGTAGGCACCAGCCAGGAGCAGATCGAGGCAGCGGCCAAGGCGGCCTATATCCACGACTTCATCGTCGGCCTGCCCGATGGCTACGACACCTGGGTGGGAGAGCGGGGCATCACCCTCTCCGGCGGCCAGAAGCAGCGCATCGCTCTGGCCCGGACGATGCTGATGGACCCTCGCATCCTCATTCTGGACGATTCTACCTCCAGCGTGGATACGGAGACAGAGTACCTGATCCAGCAGACACTGGCGGAGCTTATGAAGGGCCGCACCACGTTCGTCATCGCCCAACGGCTGCGCACCGTGAAGATGGCCGATCAGATATTGGTTCTGGAAGATGGCCAGATCGTGGAGCGGGGCCGGCATGATCAGCTCCTGAGCAAAGGCGGCCTCTATCGGCAGATATACGACCTGGAGCTGCGAGACCAGGAGGAGGCGCTGGACACAAGGCGCACCTCTGAACAGGTGGCGGCCTCGGCGGCAGGAAGTTAGTCGTGGGTCACTGGGGTGGTGGACACGGGGGCGGCGGGGGCTGGGGGGCCAACGCAATGCGGCGAGGCAGCGGTCAGCCTAGCGCCGACGGCTGGGACGACGAGGAGTTGGGCAGCGCTTACGACCATAGGGTTGTGCGGCGGCTGATCCCCTATGTTAAGCCGTATAAGAGGCAGGTTGCCCTGGCCTTTCTTGGTATGCTCCTGTTCGCCGGGGCCGGCGCCAGCCAGCCTTTCCTCATCGGTCTGGCCATCGACAGCTACATCTTCAAGGACGGCGATCTTCAGGGGGTAGCCCTTATCGGCGCTGCCCTGGTGGGGCTGGCCATCATGGGCTGGATCGGACAGTTCATTCAGCAGATCACGACCGCCTACATGGGGCACAGCGTGCTGCGGAAGCTGCGCACGGACATGTTCGATCACATCCAGAAGCTCTCGGTTAGCTTCCTGGACCGGAACGAGGTGGGCCGCGTGATGTCCCGCGTCCAGAACGACGTCACCGTCCTGCAGGAGCTCCTTACCAGCGGCATCCTCTTGATCATGTCGGAGTTCGTCGGCCTCGGCATGATAGTCATCTTCATGTTAGTCATGGACGTGCCGCTCGCTCTCATCACCTTCACCTTCATGCCTGTGCTCATCGTGATCATGGCCATATGGCAGGTCCGCGCTCGCCGGGTGTTCAGCCGGGCCCGGCAGAAGATCGCCATCGTCAACGCCAACCTTCAGGAGAACGTCTCCGGGGTGCGCGTTATCCAGAGTCTCTCCCGAGAGGGCGAGAACTTGCGCCGCTTCGACGCGGTGAACGCCGATAACTGGAGCGCTAACGTGGAGGCTGGCCGCCTCACGGCGGCCGTCCTGCCCGTGGTGGAACTGCTGATGGCAGCGGCCACGGCCCTGATCATCGTATTCGGTGGGATACGGGTGTTTGAAGAGACCCTGACCATCGGCATCCTCGTCGCCTTTGCCCTCTACGTCCAGCGATTCTTCGATCCCGTACGGAGCCTCGTCATGCAGTATACGCAGCTACAGCGGGCGATGGCCGGGGGCCAGCGCATCTTCGAGGTGCTGGATACGAAGCCGGAGATCGTGGACGCCGAGGACGCCATCGAGCTGCCCGACGTCCGGGGCGACATCGTGTTCGACCACGTCAGCTTCCAATACGTGCCCGGGGTGCCGGTGCTGCAGGACATCAACCTGCACATCCGCCCCGGCGAGAGCCTGGCCCTGGTGGGGCCCACCGGTGCCGGTAAGAGCACCCTCACCGCCCTCGTCGCCCGCTTCTACGATGTCAGCGAGGGCAGTCTCCGCATAGACGGCACGGACATCCGTCAGATTGAGCACCGCTCTCTGGCCCGCCGTCTGGGCATCGTGCTCCAGGACCCCTTCGTATTCTCAGGCAGCGTGCGCGAGAACATCCGGTACGGCCGGCTGGAGGCCAGCGACGATGAGGTCAGACAGGCGGCCAGTACGGTAGGGGCCCACGATTTCATCGAGCGCTTGGCCGACGGTTACGACACGGTCCTCCAAGAGCGTGGCCAGAACCTTTCCCAGGGCCAGCGCCAGCTCGTCGCCTTCGCCCGCGCCGTCCTGGCCGACCCGCGAATCCTCATTTTGGACGAGGCGACGGCGAACGTGGACACCCGCACGGAGGTGGTAATCCAGAAAGCCCTCAAGCGGCTGCTCAAGGGGCGCACGTCCTTCGTCATAGCCCACCGGCTCTCCACAATCCGCGACGTCGACCGGGTGGTGGTAGTGGAGCAGGGCCGCATTGCTGAGGAGGGGAGCCACGATCAGCTCCTGGCCCTCGACGGCCTATACGCTCGGCTCTACCGTATGACGTATGAGCAGGCGGCTCCCGGCGACGACGGTCGCTCGCCGGACACCAGGCTCTCGCCGTCCTCGCTGCCCGCTGGCTGAGGCAACGAGGACCCCAGCTGCTGTCGCCCGCTCACTCCCACAGGCCTCCCTGGAGAGACTGCGGCGCCTCGATGCCCAGGTGGGCGTAGGCGTGGCGTGTCGCCATCCGGCCGCGGGCGGTGCGCTGAAGGAACCCCACCTGCATCAGGTAAGGCTCGTATACGTCCATGATCGTATCCGCCTCTTCGGAGATGGAAGCGGCGATCGTCTCGATCCCCACAGGGCCGCCGTCAAACTTCTCGATAATCGTGCGCAGGACCTTGTGATCCACCTCGTCGAGCCCCAAGTCGTCTATGTCCAGCCGGGCCAGGGCCTGCTTGGCCACCTCCGATGTGATGACGCCGTCGGCCCGCACCTGGGCGTAGTCCCGCACCCGCCGTAGCAGTCGGTTGGCGACCCGCGGCGTGCCCCGGGAGCGCCGGGCGATCTCTTCGGCGCCCTCCGCTTCTAGGGGCACCTGTAAGATGGTGGCGTTGCGACGGATGATGGCGGCGATCGCTTCCTGGTCGTAGAAGTCCAGCCGGTAAACGGCGCCGAAGCGGTCCCGCAGGGGTGGGCTGAGCATGGCGTAACGGGTAGTGGCGCCCACAAGCGTGAAACGGGGCACCGAGAGGCGCACGCTGCGGGCTCCGGGCCCCCGCCCGAGGACGATGTCCAGGGCGAAGTCTTCCAGGGCTGGGTAGAGCACCTCCTCCGCCGCCCGCGGCAGTCGGTGTACCTCGTCGATGAACAGGACGTCGTTCTCCTGGAGGTTGGTGAGGATGGCGGCCAGGTCCCCCGCCCGCTCGATCGCCGGGCCGGAGGTGACACGGATCGAGACGGACATCTCGTGGGCGATGATGTGGCCCAGGGTGGTCTTGCCCAGGCCCGGCGGGCCGTAGAGCATGATATGGTCCAGGGGCTCCTGCCGCTGCTGGGCGGCGGCGATGGCGATGGCCAGGTTATCCTTTATCTTCTCCTGGCCGATGAACTCATCGATCCGCCTGGGGCGGAGGGTGGTGTCCAGGGTCAGGTCCGCGTCCTGGATCTCGCCGGAGATGATCCGTTCGGGCATCGCCGTCCGATCTCTGTGGAATACTTGTGCTACTGGGGGCCATTATACGGGCGGAACCGGCACCCGTCCATCTCCGTTAGGATGGCGAAGCGGGGGGTGGGACGTTCAACATTGGGCCTCTACACCCCGCCCAGGGTGATGCGCTGTTCGTACAGAGGCCGCTCCCCTGTGGAGTAGCGCAGCGACAGCCCCAGCACCCGCCGCTTCGCTGCCGCTAGGCCCGCGCCGACGTCTGTCACCTCCACGACGTCGTACAGCTCCTGGCCGCAGTTTACCGGTACCACGATCTCGCCGCCCCTGGCCGCTAACAGCTCGTGGCGGAGCAAGGCGTCGGCCCGGTCCTGGGCCTGGCCCGTCGTGGTCAGGTTGGCGTCGTGAACCTGTCGCAGCAGATCGTAGACCGACTCCACTCCTGGCCAGTCGAACCCCTCGGCGAACACGCCAGCGCCGAAGACCTGCGCCCGGTTGGCCCCGGGCAGGAGGTCGGCGTAGCGTCCGGTCAGCAGCGAGTGATCGGTGCCGTAGACATAGTCGGACGCCTGGCTGGCGGTCGGCTCCACCAGGTAGCCGAACTCGCCCCGAACGAGTACGACGTCCGGGAGCATGGTCAGGAGCCGCTGCACGGCCGTCAGGCCGGAGTCGCCGGGGTGCACCGTGAAGGTGGGGTAGAGGTTGCCGGCGGCGGCGCTGCTGCCGGCGGACGAGAACTCCAGCCCAGCGCGGGCGAATAGGAACTGCAGGATGCCGAAGACGTTCTTCTGGCCGGCGGCCCAGCTATACTGGCGGCGGGCGCGCCAGCCGTCCAGCAGGCTCCAGGCGTTTCTCGTCTCCAGCGCCAGCGTCCCTTTTCCGGCTCCGGAGGCCCACTCGATCCCCTCGATCCAGTAGGCCGGGCCATCGGATGCTTGGGAGCCGGTGGCGGTAATGTAGCCGGGGCTGACCCGCACCTCCGCGGCCAGCTTCACGGCGGGCGGGAGGGACGAGTAGCGACCATCATCGTTCCGCAGCACCAACCGCAGTCGACCCTCGAACGGCCGGACCCGGGTCGTAGCCTCCAGAACGTCGGTCGTCACGTCCAGGGAAGGGAAGGAAAGCGAGGCCGTCCAGACCCCGGCCGGTGTGCTTAACCAGGCGGCGCCGCTGCTGAAGGCCAGGGCCAGGCCGAAATCGGAGGTCAGATTGAAGGGGACGGGCTCTCGCCACAGGTTCGTCGCGAAATCGGCCGTGGCGGGCGAGTAGCTGTGGTAGGGCCGGCTGTACGAGAGGCTCCCCGTATACTTCTCTACGAAGGTGAGCCGGTAGGTGTCCGGTTGGGCCAGAAAGGGGGCCTGGAGGCTGACGCCGGAGCCGCTGCTGGCACGGGTGACCTCCCGCAGCGACGACCAGGTGTTGGGGGCCTGGGAGAAGCCGTCGCCGAAGATGGATGTCCATACGAAGGCGTCGCCCGAGCTGTCGGTGCCCGTCACCACGGCGTTGAAATCGCCCTGGTGGAAGCAGGCCAACCCGGCCACTGAGGCAACGCTGTTGCTCCAGGCTGTGGCCGACCCCCAGCTGCCGCCGCTGCGCTTTACGGAGAAGACCGTGGCGCCCACCGAGTACAGCAGGAGGGTGTCGCCGCTGGACTTGACGTCCGCCGCCAGCCAGCCGACGGTGTCGGAGGCGGTGGCCACGGTCACCGCCGAGCCCAGGGTGATCCCGTTATCGGTGCTTTCCCGTACCTTCAGGGTCAGCCCGTCGCTGTCGACGTAGAACAGAAGAGCGCGCGATCCGTCGGCGCAGAGGGCGACATCGGCACTGGCGGCGGCGCTGAGGTCCGTCCAGGTGGAGAAGTCGCTGCTTGCGCCGGGGGTGGCGACGCGCTGGTAGTACAGCCGCCCGGAGGAGACGCGGGCCCGCAGCAGGGAGCCGTCGCCGGGCATAGCGGCGGCGTGGTAGCCGTCCGGCTCGCTGCCTGTGTACAGTCGGGTGAAGTCCAGCCGCCGCACGCCGCCGATGCGGTCGGAGATCACCACCTTGAGGTAGGGAACGGCGGAGTCACTCTTTTGGGCGTCCAGGAGCGGCGAAGCAAGGGTGCGCATGAGGGCTACGGCCCCACTACGGTTGACTGATCGACAGACGGTGTTGCGGGCGGATACAGGCGGCGGGCGCGCAGGGCGTTGCGCCTGCCGTGGCGGGCCAGCTCCCGCTGGAAATCGGCCAGCCTCTCCTCTCCCCAGGTCAGATACTCCTGCCACACGTCCTGCCCACCCACGTTCACCCGGTTGGTGGCGAAGGAGGCCCACTCCAGGGCGGCATAGCCTGCGGCACCGGTGGCGATGACGCCCTCGAATCGCGGCGGCGCCGTCGATGAGCTGATGTCGATGGTGTGCAGCTTCGTGTAGTAGACGTTGACGTTCTCGGAGGCTGCTGGCTCCGAGTCGACCAGCAGGGTCAGGGTGGACTCCCAGACGGAGAATCGCACGTAGGCCGGTGGGTACTGGTCCACCGGATACTCCACCGCCGCGATGGAAACAAGCTCCGTGAGGCCGGAGATGGACAGGTCGCGGCTGTCGGCAGTGGTGATGAGGGTGGACTTAGTCTCCAGGGGGACGGCGAGACTGAACTCGCGGACGGAGCGCTCGATGTGGCGATCCAGCTCGGCGTCCGTCCAGCGCTCGTTGGTAGCGTCTTCGTCATGCAGGTCTTGGCGTAGCCGGCCCCGCATATCACTCAAGTTCATCTTCTGTCCTCCTATCTGGGCGAAGGGTTGCTGATGTCATACGCTGCGGACTGCGCCAGCACGCTGGCCGATGCCGATAACAGGCCGGTCCTCGGTGTGAGGGTGGGGCTTAGGACAACTTCCAGCCTATGAGGTAGGAGCCTTTGAGGATTTTGGCATCGCTGGCGTGGGCGACCTTCTGGGCCCATCGCATCTGTACGGTTCCGGCTGTGCCGCCGACGATGATGGTGTCGTCGTAGGGCCCTGCTCTGGATTGATGGAGGTAGGTTGATTAGGAGAACACGAGCATCCACGAATTAGCCTTTAGAGTTGTAGGGTCTGTGTCGCTGATTTCTTGGGCCCACTGCAGTTGCACGGTTCCGGCGGTGCCGCCGACGCTTACGCGGCCGTAAATGCTGAGCAGGCCGTTACCCGAGCCGGCGTTGACGATGCTGGTGCGAAGGGAGATGGCGGTTCCGCTGATGGTTGTCCAGCCTGCACGCGATGCGTTGTCGACCTCGCTTTGCTTGTTCTGCAGGAGTTGAGCCATGAGTAGCATGGTGGCTCCGGAGGGAACAGTAATAGCCACTTTGATGGAGCCATTCCGGAAGTCGCAGGTGATTGCAGCGTGTATTTCAAAGATGTAGTCGGTGTTGGCGGAGACGGCGAAGGAGAAGTCGTCGTCATTTTGGAGGGTGGTTGAAGAGGTGACGCTTTCATCGGCCGCTTTGTGAACTTTCGTGGGGCCGCCCCCGCCAGCGTGGGAGTGGAGAGCGGTTTGGCTGCCGTCGGTCAGCTCCTCTAGCTCGGCACCGGTGGCTGTCGTATCGGAGTGGCTGGGGATGGTATGGCCTTCGGCGTGGTGGGTAGAGCCGGCGTGGGTGGCGTCGACGGTTGGGCTGGGGTAGGTGCCGCCCAGTTCGCCACCTGCGGCACCGTTAGGCGGACCAGGGTCGCTTGCCAGGTGGTGCGCAGAGCCGGAGTGGGTAGCGTCTACTGTCGGGGCGTCGAGGGTGCCCCCGAGCTCGCCCGCGGCGGTGAGCTCTGACAGGTCGAGAACAATGTTGAACTCGTCGGCGGGGGACTCGGTGACGTCGAAACCTGAGCCGAAGTCGATTTTGAAGGTGCTCACGGTGTGCTCCCTACTAGGATTCCGTCTTCGTAGACTTGGATCGTGCCTACGCAGGTGGTAGTGCCGACGGTGACGCCGCCTTCTAGTACCTCGATATCGAGAGGGCCTGTGGGGATGGGTACGACGCCGTGGATGGTGAAGACGACGGCGTCGTCTGGGTTGTCGTCAGTGAAAAAGAGGACGCTGCACTCGCGGCCGGCCAGGACTTCGCCGGCCGGGATGTCGGCGGCGACGGCAACGGCCTCCAGCCAGACGGCGAGGGAGCCCGCTATCTGGATGGCGGCCTCGTGTGCAGCGGGGTCGTAGGTCTTGATGATCGCCTTCTTGATGGTGGTCACGGTGTTGGTCTCCTGAGTCAGGGTGAAGGGGCGCTGGCGGGGTCCGGGAGGTCAGGCCGGGCCCCGCCAGCTTGGCCGGAGGGGAAGACTACGGGCGGACGCCTGTGAGCGAGGCCAGCTTCACGGTGTTGAAGAGGGCCAGTGTGGAGTACCACTTGATGCGGGTGCGGGTGGCGTCCTTGGTCTCCAGACTACCCACGCGCTCCACCTGGAGGCCGCCGGGGGAGGTCAGTCCCAACAGGGCGCCCTCGCCGGTCTGGAAGGCGTAGATGGTGGAGCAATCGGTGCTTGTGCCGACGGTCTGGGTATCGGAGATGTAGTCGGAGACGCCGATGGGGATGCCGTCGTAGAACTGGAGCATCTGGCCGAACTCGTCGCGGTCGGCTTCCAGGAAGGAGCCGGAGGTGCGGGCCAGCTTGTTGATGATGCGGCGGGAGCGCCGGCTCATGAGGAGCAGGTCCGGCTTGCCTCCCAGGACGGTGTCGATTAGCTTGTCCAGCTTGTCCAGGGTGAGGGAGCCGCGGCGACGCCCATTGAGAGCGTTTGGCTGGCGTCGACGAGCTGGTCCAGGCCGTCGAAGGTCTTGGGGTCGGCGGTGGCGTCGCCGGTGATGAAGGTGTCCTCGAACAGGTCGCGGACGGCTTTCGCCTTTAGCTGGACGATTGCCGTCTCCATGTCCTGGAGGTTGGAGCGGGTGGCTAGGATGAAGTTGTCGATGTCGGCATCGCCGCCCATGATCTTCAGGGTGACGGTCTGCTGAGTGAACGTCGGTGTGGACTCGGTCCAGCTGTCGCCCACGTCGAAGAAGGCGGCGGAGGGGGCTGTGGCCTCCCGGTTGTAGGTGAGGCCGTTGCCCACGATCTCGATGAAGGGCAGGCGCTGGAGGACGGGGGAGTCCTTGACGATGGTCTCGATGACGCCGGTGAGGAGCGTATCGTTGGAGAGCTTGGCGGATTCGGCGAGGGTGAGGGCCATGGGGCTGGTACCTCCTTCTGGTTCAGGGAACGTTGGCAAGGGCAATAGTAGGATGTATGTTCTATAAATGGAAGGAGGGGATGTCGTCGCTTACGGTTTCTGAGTGCTGAAAGGCGTACTTGTGAGTTCAGCGGTGGAGGGTGTTAGGCTGGCCGGGCGCGAGCCTAGCTGACGTTAGGCGTTGAGGGCGCTGGCGGCGGCGCTCACCCCGGCCCCCGGCTCCAGCCGGAAGCCCTGCTTGAGCAGTCCTGTCTCCAGGGCGTAGAGCAGCGCCAGCAGGTTCGCCTCGCTGGAGCCGAACCCCATGAGCCCGATGCGCAGCACCTGCCCCTGCATGGCCCCGATGCCGCCGCCGACCTCGATGTTGTGTTCCTGAAGCAGGCCGCGGCGCAGGGCCAGGTCGTCCACCCCCTCCGGGATGCGCACGGTGGTCAGCGGGGGCAGCCGGTAGCCCTCCTGGGCGTGCAGACGCAGGCCCATCGCCTCCAGACCGGCCGCCAGCGCCTCCGCGTGGCGCCGATGACGGGCGATGCGCGTCTCCAACCCCTCTTCCAGGGCGATGCGTAGGGCCTCTCGGAGGGCGTACAGCATCGTCATCGGCGGTGTGTGGTGGTAGACTCGAGTCTCGCCGCCGCCCCAGTATCGATGCAGCAGGGAGATGTCCAGGTACCAGCTACGCACCGGCTCCTTGCGGGCGGCGAGGACTGCCATCGCCTGGGGGCTGAAGGTGATCGGCGATAACCCCGGCGGCGCCGACAGGCACTTCTGGGTGCCGCTGAAGCAGACGTCGATCCCCCACTCGTCGACGTGGAGCTCGCATCCGGACAGGGTGGTCACGGTGTCCACCACCAGGAGGGCGCCGTGTTCGTGGACGATGCGCGAGATCTCCTCCAGGGGCTGGAGGACGCCGGTGCTGGTCTCGCCGTGGACGATCGTCACGGCCTTGGTGCCGGGGTTGGCCCGTAGCGCTGCCTTTACCTGATCCGGCTCGATGATGCGGCCCCAGTCGGCCTCCACCGTGGTCACCTCGGCCCCGCAGCGGCGGGCCATCTCCGCCATCCGCGTGCCGAAGAAGCCGTTAACGCAGACCACGGCTCTGTCTCCAGGCTCTAAGACGTTGTATATGGACGCCTCCATCCCCGCGCTACCCGTGCCGGAGATGGCGATGGTCAGATCGCTCTCGGTGCGGAAGAGGCTGCGCAGGGGCCGCTGGGTGTCGTCCAGGAGTTGCAGGAATTGGGGGTCCAGGTAGCCGATGACCGGTGTCATCATCGCCCGGTAGACGCGGGGGTGGACGTTGCTGGGGCCAGGCCCCAGCAGCAGCCGCGAGGGGACGTTCAGCTCGCTGAAGTCACCGGTCATCGTCGCGCTCCTCTGTAGGCTGCCATCTGAGGACCGGCCGCCGGGCCGCCGTCGCCTCGTCCAGGCGGCGCAGGGGCGCCGTATGGGGCGCGCCCCTCACCAGCTCCGGCTCCTCCTCTGACTCTCTCGCTATCGCCAGCATCGCCTCGCAGAAGGCGTCCAGCGCCTCTTTCCCCTCCGTCTCCGTGGGCTCGATCATCAGCGCCTCGTCCACAATGAGGGGGAAGTATATCGTGGGGGGGTGAAAGCCGTAGTCGATGAGCCGTTTGGCGATATCCAGGGTCTTGACCTCCTTAGCCCGCTGCTTGCTGCCGGAGAGCACCGCCTCGTGCAGGCAGCGGCGGTCGTAGGGGAGGTGGTAGGCGCCGCGCAGCCGGGCCTGCACGTAGTTGGCGTTGACGACGGCGTTCTCGCTGGCGGCGCGCAGCCCCTCGGCACCGAGCGAGCGGATGTAGGTCAGGGCCCGCACCAGCACGCCGAAGTTGCCATGAAAGGCTAGCGTCTTGCCGATGCTGCGCTCCGGAGTGGACAGGCGGTACGACTCTGCCGCTCTTTCGGCGATGGGCGCTGGCAGGTAGGGAGCGAGTTCGGTCGTGGCGCAGACGGGGCCGGCGCCGGGGCCGCCCCCTCCGTGGGGGGTGGAGAACGTCTTGTGCAGGTTGAGGTGTACCACGTCGAACCCCATGTCGCCGAAGCGGGCGCGGCCCAGGAAGGCGTTCTGATTAGCGCCGTCGCCGTAGAGCAGCGCCCCGCGCCGGTGCAGCGTCTCCGCGATACGCCTGATGTTCGGGTCGAACAGGCCGAGGGTGGAGGGCAGGGTTAGCATCATCGCCGCCACGCCGTCGTCCAGGGCTCGCTCCAGAGAGTCGAGGTCCATGTTTCCCTTTGCGTCCGAGGGGATGGTGACCACCCGGAAGCCACCCATGGCGGCGGTGGCCGGGTTCGTGCCGTGGGCGGAGTCCGGCACGAGCACCGTCCGGCGGTCGCCCCGCCTCTGGTCGGCCAGGTAGGCTCTGATCATCAGGATGCCGCACAGCTCGCCCTGAGCGCCGGCCGCCGGGGCCAGACTCACGGCGTCCATGCCGGTGATCTCCGCCAGCGCGCCCTGTAGCTCATGCAGGACAGCCAGGGCGCCCTGGACCGTCTCCGGCGGCTGCAAGGGGTGGGCCAGGAGGAAGCCGGGCAAGCCCGCCACGTCCTCGTTTACCTTAGGGTTGTACTTCATGGTGCAGGAGCCCAGGGGGTAGAAGCCGGTGTCGATGCTGTAGTTGAGGCGGCTGAGCCCCAGGAAGTAGCGGATCACGTCGTTCTGGGCCATCTCCGGCAGGTTCAGCTCCGAGCGCAGGAAGCGAGAGGGCGGCAGCGGGGCCGGAGGCACGTCCAAGGGCGGCAGGAGAACCCCCTTTCGCCCCGGCCGGCTCAGGTCGAAGGTCAGGCGGGCGCCGATGTCGGGCCCCGGCGGCGATCCCTGCCCTTGCTGGTCGATCGTTGTCACCGCCCGGCCTCTCCCAGCGCCGCCACCAGCCGCTCGATCTCCTCCCGCCTGTTCGCCTCCGTGACGCAGATCAGCATGCCGCTCTCGATGCGATCCGACACGTCAAGGCCGCCGGTGAATCCCCGCTCCAGGAGCGTGGCGTTGATCTCGGCAGGGGGCCGGGGGCAGTGGACGACGAACTCCTGGAAGAAGGGCTGATCCAGGGCTAGAGAGTAACCCGGCAGGGCGTCGATGCGCTCGGCGGCGTAGTGGGCCTTGTGATAGCAGGCCTCGGCCACCTGCCGCAGGCCGTGCTTTCCCATCGTGGCCAGGTAGACGGTCGCCGCCAGCCCCACGAGCTGCTGACTGGTGCAGATGTTGGAGGTGGCCCGCTCGCGGCGGATATGCTGCTCGCGGGTCTGTAGGGTGAGGACGTAGCCCGCGCGGCCCGCCTGGTCCCTGGTACGGCCCACGATGCGGCCCGGCATCTGGCGCAGGTGCTCCTGGCGGCAGGCGAAAAGCCCCAGGTAGGGCCCGCCGAAGCTCACGGGCCAGCCCAGCCCCTGACCCTCGGCTACGGCGATGTCGGCCCTGTACCCGCCGGGCGGGGCCAGCAGCCCCAGGGATACGGGATCGACGACGGCGAGGTAGAGGGCGCCGGCGGCGTGGGCCGTCTCGCTCAGGGCCCATACGTCCTCCAGACCGCCGAGAAAACCGGGCTGCTGGACGGCCAGGCAGGCGTGCTCGGACGTCAGACGCGGCGCGTCCATCACCGCGACGGTCAGGCCGGAGCCGGCGGCGTATGTCCGCACGACGGCGACGTAGGCCGGGTTCAGGCTGGCGTGCAGGGCGATGCGTCCGCGACCGGTGATGCGGCAGGCCATGAGGCAGGCCTCGGCCAGGGCGCTGGCGCCGTCGTACATGCCGGCGTTAGCGGCGTCCATCGCCATCAACTCGCAGGTCATGGACTGGAGTTCGAACATGGTCTGCAGCGTCCCCTGGCTGATCTCCGGCTGGTAGGGCGTGTAGGCGGTGGAGAACTCGCTGCGGCCGACGACGTGGGCGACGACGCTGGGAATCAGGTGGCGGTAAGCGCCCGCTCCCAGGAAGCAGGCGAGGCCGGGTCCTGAGCTGGTCGAAGGGCCGTTGCCGGGCACGCCGTTAACGGCGGCCAGGGCCGACATCTCCCGCACCAGCTCGGCCTCCGATAGGGCTGGGGGCAGATCGAGCCCCTCGATGCGCAGATCGGAGGGGATGTCCGCGAACAGCTCGTCGACGGACGATACGCCGATAGCCTCCAGCATGGCGCGGCGGTCGTCATCGGTGTTCGGGATGTAGGGATGGGGCGCGGAGCCGCTCATCCGGTCCCCTGGGCGGTGTACTCGTCGTACTGCTCGGCCGTCATGAGGCTGTCCAGCTCGCCGGGGCTGCTGAGGCGCAGGCGGATCATCCAGCCCTCATCGTAGGGCGATTCGTTCACCAGCTCCGGCTTGTCGGCCAGGGCAGCGTTCGCTTCCACTACCTCCCCCGACACCGCCGAGAACAGCTCCGAGACCGCCTTGACTGACTCGATCTCGCCGAACTTCTCTCGCTGCGTGAGCTGGGCGCCAGGGGCCGGTAGCTCGACGAAGACGATGTCGCCCAGCTGGTCCTGGGCGAACTCCGTGATTCCTACCGTCCCCACGTCGTCCACGACCCTTACCCACTCGTGATCCTCGGTGTACTTCAGCTCCGGAGGGCTGGACACGGCTCCCTCTCCTATCTCTCTCTGTTATCTCTGTTTGGGCGCCTTGTAGAACGGCCGGGGCACCACCCGCACGGGCAGCGACTTGCCCCGCACGTCGACCGTCAGCTCCGTCCCCTCCGTCGCCAGCTCCGTTGGGACGAAGCCCAGGCCGATGCTGACCGACAGGGTGGGCGAGTGGCCGCCGCTGGTGACTTTACCGACCTCCCGGCCCGAACGCAAGATGGCGCAGCCGGCCCGCATGATCCCCCGCTCCCGGGCGCGTAGGCAGACCGAGAGCCGCTGTGGACCGGCGTCACGCAATCCGAGCAGCGCCTCCCGACCGACGAACTCCGCGCCGTCGTCCAGGGTCACCACCCAGCCCAGGCCAACCTCCCAGGGGATCGTGCTCTCATCGATATCGTTACCGTAGAGGAGGAGTGCCGCCTCCCGCCGGAGCGTATCGCGGGCGCCCAGGCCGCAGGGTTGGACCCCCGCCTCCAGCAACGCCCGCCACAGGCCCGGCCCGCCGGACCGATCGGCTATCAGCTCCAGGCCGTCCTCGCCGGTATAGCCGGTGCGCGATGCGAACAGCGTCTGGTCGCGCCAGGCGGTCTCGCCGCAGCGGCGTGGACGCAGCGAGCTCACGAACTCGGGGCCGATCACCTCGCCCAGCCGGGCCAGGCTCTGCGGCCCCTGCACGGCGATCATGGCCGTCGACATCTGCCTGTCCACCAGCTCGGCCTGGAAGCCACCGGCGTGGGCCTGGAGCCAGCGGTGGATCTTGTCGGCGTTGGCGGCGTTGGCCACCAGGAGGTAGCGTTCAGGCGTCAAACAGAAGACGTAGACGTCGTCCAGGATGCCACCATCGTCCCGGCAGACGGCGGTGTAGTGGCCCTCGCCGGGCCCTAGCCCGGCGATGTCCCAGGTGCATAGGTATCGCAGGAGGCGGCCGGCCTGCGGCCCCCGCACCTCGAGTCGCCCCATATGAGAGACGTCGAACATCCCCGCCCGCTGCCGCACGGCCTGGTGCTCCTCCACGATGCCCCCGTACTGCACCGGCATCTCCCAGCCGGCGAAGGGAACCATCCGCCCCTCCAGCCGCAGGTGCTCCTCGTGGAGGCAGGTGCGACGGAGGGCGTCGGTGGCTGGCTGGTCGCTCACGGCGAGATGACCGCAGGCGCCAGTCCGCCGTCGCGAACCGCCGGCGGTTCGAGGTTGTGAGGGTGGAGCCGGTGACCCATCGAGATAGGGGGGATGGAAGCTGTTAGCCGGGAAGCGTGAGGCTACGACCCACGATAGGCGAGCCTCAAGGGGAAGTCAACGGTGGGGGTAGGGGATCGCCACCCAGCGTTAGGTTGCGTGAGGGCGGTGGCATAGCCTAGCCCATCGAAGCCTTTGCTAGCTTCCCTTTTCCTGATCGTCATCGGTCGGCACCTGCGGAACCAGCGAGGGCAATTCGTATATGCCGCGGGCTAGTGCTTCCGTGAAGAGTAGCACGCCGGTTGCATCCTCTTTCGTCATCACAACTATCTCGTGGTTAGCCTCATTGCCACGACTGCGAATATAGTTGAGCCATTCCTCGGCCCCTCTGGGGGCATATCGCTCTTCAATGAGCCATTGGACGTAATACTGAAAGCTCTTGTCTCTTTCCGCTTTTTTCTCGACGGCAACGTGCATCAATATCTTGCGACAGAGCATGACCGCCCCGGTGAAGGCCGTTGCTGCCACACTCCTTCTCGCTTCCTCATAGATCGACAGGACATCAGACGGTAGGTTTTTGATTGACATCCCTAGTAGAGGTCCGGGCCATTGGCTCTTTTTAGCATCAAAGAATGTTGGGCCATTGCAGCTAGGGCAAATGCGTATTAAGACTGTCACGGGATCGTTCTCGACTCTCCATCCGCTGCTAGACCCTACTGCTGAGCCGCAGTATCCGCAGCGATATGTGGCCGCAGGAACGGGCTGGAAATTCAGCCAATGTAGTGTACTTGTGAATCGGAAGTCCTTGTGCATCCTCGGTGCTCCTCTCAGCAGCAACTCCGATGGATGCAGTCTATCAGTGTCCATTAGATAACTCCATTACGCTGAAACCGACTATCGAATTATGAATAAGGCTCCCTTGCCCGCAGCCTTGGCGCATCCTACAATTCAGGCATCATCCTCCGCCCTCGCGGGCCTGTTCTCTGAAGGACGCTTCCACGGTGCCTCCGAATCGATCAGAAGAGATGCCCAAGGCGTACGACCCCTCCCAGACGGAGGGGCCGCTCTACCAGTTCTGGCTGGATGGTGGCTACTTCAAGCCGAAGATCGACCCCGACAAGGAGCCCTTCACCATCATCATGCCTCCCCCCAACGTCACCGGGGAGCTCCACCTGGGCCACGCCCTCACCGCCACCCTGGAGGACTGCCTGATCCGCTGGCACCGCATGCGGGGCGACCCCACCCTCTGGCTACCCGGCCTCGACCACGCCGGCATCGCTACCCAGAACGTCGTCGAGAAGGAGGTGGCCAGGGAGGGCCTCAGCCGCCACGACCTGGGCCGCGAGAAGTTCGTGGAGCGGGTCTGGCAGTGGGTCCACAAGTATCGCAGCGTCATCTCCCATCAGCAGGCGCGCCTGGGCGCCTCCTGCGACTGGGACCGCGAGCTGTTCACGATGGACGACGGGCCTCAGCGGGCCGTCCGCACCACCTTCGTGAAGCTGTACGACGAAGGCCTCATCTACAAAGGAAAGCGCATCATCAACTGGTGCCCGCGCTGCCAGACGGCCCTCTCCGATCTAGAGGTGGACCACCGCGAGCAGCCGGCTCACCTCTGGTACGTCCGCTACCCCCTCCTGGACGACGCCGGCCACACGACCGACGAGTACATCGTTATCGCCACTACCCGGCCGGAGACGATCGTGGCCGATGTGGCGGTGGCGGTGAACCCCAGCCTCGACCGCTGGCGGAAGATCGTGGGGCGCAGGGCCCTCCTGCCCATCATCGAGCGGCCCATCCCCATCGTCGCCGATGAGGCTGTGGACCCGGAGTTCGGCACCGGCGCCCTGAAGATCACGCCGGGCCACGACCCCGCCGACTTCGAGATCGGGGAGCGGCACGGCCTGTCGACTATCGTCGCCGTGGCGCCCGACGGCACCATGAACGCGGAGGCCGGCCCCTACGAGGGGAGGGAGCGCTTCGAGTGCCGCCGCGTCATCGTCGCCGACCTGGAGCGGAGGGGGCTCCTGGAGAAGACGGAAGAGTACCATCACTCGATAGGTCACTGCGACCGCTGCGACACTATCGTCGAGCCCATCGCCAGCGAGCAGTGGTTCATGAAGATGGAGTCCCTGGCCCGGCCGGCCATCGAGGCGGTGGTGGATGGCCGCATTCAGATCGTCCCCCGCCGTTTCAACCGCGTCTACCTGAACTGGATGGAGAACATCCGCGACTGGTGCATCTCGCGGCAGCTCTGGTGGGGACACCGCATCCCCGTCTGGTACTGCCGTGGCTGCGGCCAGCCCACCGCCGCCGTGGAGGACCCCGCTAAGTGCCGGCAGTGCGGCTCGCCCGAGCTGGAGCAGGACACGGATGTCCTGGACACCTGGTTCTCCTCCGCTCTGTGGCCGCACTCCACGTTGGGCTGGCCGGGGGAGACGGCGGACCGGCGCTACTTCTACCCCACGTCCGTCATTGAGACCGGATACGACATTATCTTCTTCTGGGTGGCGCGCATGATCATGATGGGGCTATACAACATGACGGACGTGCCGTTCCGCCACGTTTACCTGCACGGTCTTATCCGTGACGAGCGCGGCCGCAAGATGACCAAGAGCCTGGGGAACGTGGTAGACCCGTTGGTGGTTGCCGAGAAGTATGGGACGGACGCCCTCCGCTTCGCGCTGGCGACGGGTGGCGCTCCGGGCAACGACTTCCGCCTCTCGGACGACAAGCTGGAAGGCGGCCGCAATTTCGCCAACAAGCTGTGGAACCTCTCCCGGTTCGTCATCACGAACCTGGAGGGCCACGAGGGGCAGGTGGCCTTTCCGGACACCGGACAACGCTCCCAGATGTGCCTCGAGGATCGCTGGATCATGTCGCGCCTGCAGCGGCTGGTCACCGAGGTGGACAAGCTTCTCAGCAGCTTTCAGATCGGCGCGGCGGGCCAGCGGCTGCACGAGTTCCTCTGGAGCGAGTACGCCGACTGGTACGTCGAGATGGCCAAGGTGCGGCTAAAGGCCGGGGACAGCTCGCCCCTGCCGGTGCTCGCCTCCGTTCTAGACACCTCCTTACGGCTGTTGCACCCGTTCATGCCCTTCGTGACGGAGGCGGTATGGCAGAACCTGCGCCAACACATCGCCTGGGCGGAAGAGGAGGCCCTTATCATCGCGTCCTGGCCCCGCCCGCAGCCGGCCTGGCCGGACCGAGAGGCCGAGGCGAGCGCGCAGGTGGTGATGGAGGTGGTGCGGGCCATCCGCAACATTCGCGCGGACCGCGGCGTTGACCCCGGCCGCTACGTTGAGGCCTACGTAGCGGCAGACGGTGCGGGGGCGCTGCTGGACGCCTCCCGTCCCATCCTGGAGTCGCTGGCGCGGGTGCGGCCGCTACATCTCGTGACCGACGCCGCGTCCGCGCCGCGCCGGGATGTCGCCTCGGCTGTGTTGTCTGAAGCGCAGGTGATCCTGCCGCTGGCCAACCTCATCGACCTGGAGGCGGAGCGGGCGCGTCTGACCAAGCAGTTGCAGGAGGCGGAGGCGGAAGTGGGACGCGTCGGGGGGAAGCTGGCCAACGAGGCGTTTCGGGCCAAGGCACCGGCGGCGGTGGTGGCCAAAGAAGAGGAGAGATTGACCGCGGCGCGCTCTCGCCGGGACGGATTAAAACAGCGGCTGACAGAGCTAAACTGAACGGTTAAGGAAGTGGTCGCTTGGTTTTTGACAGTAGAGCGGGCCCGTGCTAGCATCGCTTGTGTCTAATGGAACAGATGCGTAACCTTCTTGTCTGCCAGGGGCCACAGACGTGATTACCGAACACTTCGCTGACTATGTGGCTGCCCTCATCGCTGTCATCCTTGGCCTTCTCCTGGTGGGAACCGCCCTCATGGGTAACCGGATGCTGGCCCCGCGTCAGCCCAGCCGCGCAAAGGCGGTCACCTATGAGTGCGGCATGCTGCCCATCGGACGCAGCCGCACGCAGGTGCACTTCCGTTACTACCTCTTCGCTATCCTTTTCCTGATCTTCGATATCGAGGCCGTCTTCCTTTTCCCCTGGGCGATCTCCTTCCTGGAGATCGGGAAGACTGCCTTCTATGAGATGCTAGTGTTCATAGGTATCCTAGGCTTCGGCCTTCTCTACGCCTGGAAGAAGGGCGTACTTCTCTGGAGGTAGGTGAACGGATGGCCGAGAAGAAGACTGTTGAGATCTACGAGGTCCGGGACGACCCTCAGCTAACCATCACGGACGCCGTTACTGACGAGCTGCGACACGATATCAAGAGTCTGGAGGCGGCACCGATCGATCCCGGCCAGGGAAAGGCGCTCTATCGCCAGCTTCTGCCCGGCATCCTCCAGATGCCCGCCGACGTGGTTATCGCCTGGGGCCGGAAATCCTCCCTTTGGCCCCTCACCTTTGGCCTCGCCTGTTGCGCTATCGAGATGATCTCGACCTTCATGGCCCGGCATGACCTGGACCGCTTCGGTATCGTCCCCTGGCCGTCACCCCGCCAGGCCGACGTCATGATCGTATCCGGCACGGTGACCAAAAAGATGGCCCCGGCCGTTAAGCTCCTTTATGAGCAGATGCCCAGCCCCAAGTGGGTGATCTCGATGGGCGCCTGCGCCACTAACGGCGGCCCCTACACGCGTTACGACCGTGTCCTCCAGGGTGTCGATAAGATCATACCGGTAGACGTCTACGTGCCCGGTTGCCCGCCGCGGCCCGAGGCGCTGATGGACGCCTTCCTGGCCCTCCAGAAGAAGATTATGGAGGAGCGGGGGAAGGTCGGCGCCTAGCAATGGCCCAGGAGCGCGTCCAGGACCCCGCTCTACCCGAGCCGCCCTCTGGCTCCATCGCCGACACCTTTCGAGATGTCATGGCCGGCACCGAGTTTCAGGCTGGCCAGACCGCGATCGACGTCGCCCTTACCGTGCGGCGGGAAGACTTCCTGCCGGTGATGCAGAAGGCCAAGGAGGATGAGCGTCTGGCCTTCGATTTCCTGCGCTCGCTCACCGGCGTGGATCACATGGACGGCCTGGAGGTCGTATACCATCTGTACTCCTACCAGCGCCAGCACTCCGTGGCGATCAAGGTCCACTTCCCCTACGAGGACGCCCACATGCCGACTGTGAGCCACCTCTGGCAGACGGCTAACTGGCACGAAAGGGAGGCGCACGATCTGATGGGCGTCGTCTTCGATGGGCACCCCGACCTGCGGCCCCTCTTGACCGAAGAAGGGCTGGGCTATTTCCCCCTGCGCAAGAGCCACCCCCTGGCCGAGATCGAGGATTGGCAGGAGGACTACCTCATGGCCGTCGAGCAGGCTAAGGCGCAGGCGGAAGCCGCACCCGGCGAGGTTACCCCAGAGGCTCCCCTCGACGAGAAGGCGGCCAGGGTGGTGATGGCCCAGAAAAAGGCGGTCGTAATGAAGCAGGTGCGGGACGAGGCGCGGGCCAAGGGCCTCTCCCGCGAGGACGAGAGGGCCGCCGTGCAGGCGGCGATCAAGCAGTTCGAGGAGGCGCAGGAGGCCGTCGCCGCTCCGCCGCCGCCCCCTCCTGCCAAGCCGGAGGCCGGCGATCGGGCAGCCAAGGTAGCCCTGGCGCAGCAGAAGGCCGCTCTCATCAAGAAGACCCGCGATGAGGCACGGGCAAAGGGCCTCTCTCTGGAGGACGAACGCAAGGCTGTGGCCGAGGCGTTGAAGGCTCTGGCCGAAGCGGGGAACGGCGGCTAAGCATGACCCTTGACTACGAGCTCCCCAGCGAGCGCGAGCTAGACACCGTTGACATCAACGTCAACGTGGGGCCACAGCATCCGGCCACCCACGGCGTCTTTCGCATGGTCCTGACTATCGACGGCGAAGAGGTTGTCGACGTGGACCCAGTCATCGGATACATGCACCGGGGCGCCGAGAAGCTGTCCGAGAACTGCGATTACCGCCAGTGCATCGGCTATCAGGACCGGTCAGAGTACCTGGCCCAGTTCAACGCGGAGCATTGTTTCGTGATGGCCGTGGAGAAGCTAGCCGGCCTGGAGGTCCCGGAGCGGGCCGAGTACATACGCATCATTCTGGCCGAACTGAACCGCATCGCCAGCCACCTGATGTTCGTGGGCGCCTTTGGCACGGACATCGGGGTGTTCGGAACGTCGTTCATGTACGCCTTCCGCGATCGGGAGACCATCCAGGATTTCTTCGAGGAGATCACCGGCGAACGGATGATGTACGCTTACTTCCGGCCCGGCGGCCTGGCTTGGGACGTGCCGGACGACTTCGAGGAGCGCTGCCAGCAGGTGCTGCAGGCGGTCAACGGCGGCATCAAAGACCTCGAGGATCTCCTCCTCGATAACGAGGTCGTCTTGGCCCGCTGCCGGGGCATCAGCCCCATTAAGCCGGAGGAAGCCATCAACTGGGGCCTGACCGGGCCCATGCTGCGGGCCACCGGCCTCAAGCACGACCTGCGCCGGGCGGAGCCCTACTCCATCTACGACCGCTTCCAGTTCGATATCCCCACCGGCATTCAAGGGGACATATACGACCGGCTGACGGTTCGCATCGCGGAGATGAGGGAGTCGGTCCGTATCGTGGAGCAGGCACTTGACCAGCTGCCGGCGGGGCCCATCATGGCGGAAGGGATGAAGCGCATCCTTCGCGTGCCGCCGGGCGAGGTGTACATGCGCGCGGAGAACCCCCGGGGCGAGTACGGCGTCTACATCGTCTCCAAGGGCGCCGATAAGCCGTACCGGCTCAAGATCCGCTCCTCCTGCTTCTCCAACCTGTCCGCCCTCAGGAACATGGCCGTCGGCTACTACGTGGCGGACGCTATCATCATCCTGGGCTCCCTGGACATCGTCCTCTGTGAGGTAGACCGTTGATCGCCGATTCGCTCCGCTTCATTTTCCAAAACGATAACGCCTGGGTGGACGCCCTGGTCCGTATGGGCATAATAGCGGCTCTCATCCCCTTGGCGGTGATCGTTCTCACCTATCTGGAGCGCAAGGTCATTGGGCGTTTCCAGATGCGGCTCGGGCCTATGCGGGTCGGGCCCTACGGAACCCTTCAGGGTGTGGCCGACACGGTGAAGCTCCTCACCAAGGAGGACCTTCGTCCCCAGACAGCGGACCGCTGGACCTTCGAGCTGGCGCCCTTCGTGGTCGTGGTGCCGGTGTTTCTGGCGTTCGTCACCCTCCCCTTCACCGCCGATCTGTTCGTGCGCAACCTGGAGCTGGGGCTGTTCTTTATTTTGGCTGTCTCCGGGGTCTCCATCGTCGGCTTCCTCATGGCTGGCTGGGGCTCGGACAACAAGTACGCCCTCCTGGGGGGCGTGCGGGCGGCGGCCCAGCTCATCAGCTACGCGATTCCGTTCGTCCTGTCCGTCTTGGCCGTGGCCATGGTGGGACAGAGCCTGAACCTGGTGGAGCTGGTTGATGGGCAGGACAAGGTTCCGTACATCGCCTGGCAACCCCTGGCCTTCTTCATCTTCGTCATCGCCGGCCTGGCGGAACTCTACCGCCAGCCCTTCGACATCCCCGTCGCCGAGTCGGAAGTGGTGGGTGGCCCCTTCGTAGAGTACTCGGGCATCCGCTGGTCCCTGTTCCAGATGGCGGAGTACCTGAATCTGGTGCTCATATCGGTTCTGGGCTCCCTGATCTTCCTGGGTGGTTGGAACTGGCCCGGCGGTAACGAAGTGGGGCCCGCGCTTCAGGTATTCTTGATAGTCGTGAAGGCATCGGGATTTATCCTGTTCTTCATGTGGATGCGGGTCAGCATGCCCAGGCTGCGCATCGACCAGTTGATGGCCTTCTGCTGGCAGGTGTTGTTGCCCTTAGCCTTCCTGCAAATCATAATCAATGGGCTGGTGCTCGTTTACGGTTGGCCTGACTGGACCCTTGGCGTCCTCTCTGGGATCGCCGCCCTGGCTGCTGTTTACATCACCTACCGTGGCGCTCACCGGGCGGGCGTGCCCTCGCCGCGCCTGCGTCGTGCAAGGGGGGCAGTGTAGATGCTGGGCATGTTGAAGTCGATCGCCGTTACGATGCGGTCCGCGCTGCGGAAGCCGGTCACCGTGGAGTATCCGACGGAGAAGAAGAAGCTGCCACACCGCTCGCGGGGGCTTCCCATTCTCCTCTATGACTTCGAGGTGGATGAGCCGTTCTGCACTGGTTGCCAGGTCTGCGCCCGCTACTGTCCGTCGGACTGTATGACCATCACGATGAAGGACAACCCCAAGTACGCGGAGGGGACGTCCAAGCGGCGTAAGATCGTCGACCGGTTCTACATCGATTACGCCCGCTGCATGCGCTGCGACATCTGCGTTGAGGTGTGCAACTTCGACGCTATCGTAATGAACAACTCATGGACCGGTGTCGAGCTGTCTCGGTATGATCGGCAGGAGCTGGTGATGGACCTGCCGGCCCTCCTGGACGACGTCAAGAGCGGCCGCGTAAAGGACCACTTCCGAGAGCCGATGGGGATAGCGCACTCGGGCGGGGCGCCAAAGGAGCAGACTGGGAAGGCGGAGGCGGAGGAGGCCAAACGGGAAGGTGGCGAGGGGTAACAACGACGTTGCAGTGGTCGAGAGTCCGCTGACCGTATGACCTACGAAGAAGGCATATTTTACGTCGTAGCGGTGGTAACGGTCGCCGGCGCTTTAGGGGTAGTGTTGGCCCGGAGCGTCGTTCACGCCGCCCTCTTTCTTATCCTGGCCTTGTTGTCTGTGGCTGCCGTGTTCATCCTTCTCTCGGCGGAGTTCCTGGCCATCGTCCAGGTGCTCATTTACGGGGGCGCTGTCACCATTCTCGTCCTCTTCGCTATGATGCTCACGCGCGTCCGGGATCTGCCCCAGCCCTCAGACGGGGCCCAACGGCCCTTCGCCGCCCTGGCCGCCGGCGCTTTCCTGGGTATCTCCGTCCTGGCCGCCGTGGCTACCGATTGGCCGGGTGAGACGGAGAAGATCACCGTCGTGACCCTCAATGAGCTGGGGGAGGCGCTATTCCGCACCTGGGCCATCCCTTTTGAGATAGCTTCCCTGGTTCTCCTGGTGGCCCTGATAGGGGGCATCATCCTGGCTCGGAGCGAGGAGGGGGAATGATCCCCATCGAGAACTTCCTGGTGCTCAGCGCCATCCTCTTCTCGCTGGGGATGTACGGGGTTCTGGCCCGACGCAGCGCCATCCTCATCATCATGTCGGTGGAGCTGATGCTGCAGGCGGTCAGCATCAACTTCATCGCCTTCGCCGTCTTTCTCTACCCCGATCAGTTCCGGGGCCTCATCTTCGCTATCTTCGTCATCACCATCGCTGCCGCGGAGGTGGGGCTGGCCCTGGCCATCGTTCTCCGCCTCTTTAGAAACAGGGCCACGGCCAACGTTGACGAGGTTGACATTCTGAAATGGTAGGGGTGACGTAGCAGTGGGCATGGGTGAGGTCTGGCTGATACCCGCGATTCCTGCGGCTGCCTTCGTCGCTCTCCTTCTGTTCGGTAAGTATCTGCCCCGCAGGGGCGACTGGCTGGCCATCGGCGCCATCGCCGCCTCTTTCGTCATCTTCTTCCCGGTCCTGATAGACCTCCTGGACAATCTGGACCAACCCGACTTCACCGGTGGTGGGCGTGCCTGGGAATGGGTGTCTCTCGACGCCTTCAACATCCAGCTCGGCTTCCACGTGGACCAGCTGACCATCGTCATGTTGGCCGTCGTCAGCTTCGTGGCGCTGATGGTGCAGGTCTACTCCGTGGCATACATGCGCGGCGATCCCCGCTACGGCTGGTACTTCGCCATGATGTCCTTCTTCGCCGCCGCCATGCTGACCCTAGTGCTGGCCGATAACCTCCTCCTTCTGTACGTGGCCTGGGAGGGTGTGGGCTTCGGCTCCTACATACTCATCGGCTTCTGGCATGAGCGCCGCTCCGCCGCTGAGGCGGCCAAGAAGGCGTTCATCACGACCCGCATCGGCGATGTGGGGCTGCTCATCGGCATCATCCTCCTCTGGCGGGAGGCCGGCACATTCGACATATCGGAGATATTCGAGTTTGCCGAGGGGGGTGGCTACAGCGCCGAGTACCTGACCCTGGCCGTGCTGTTGCTCTTCGCTGGCGCCGTTGGGAAGTCCGCACAGTTCCCTCTGCACGTCTGGCTTCCCGATGCCATGGAGGGCCCCACGCCCGTCTCCGCCCTGATCCACGCCGCCACCATGGTGGTGGCCGGGATCTATCTGGTGGCCCGCATGCTTCCCCTCTTCGAGCTGGCCGATCCGGTCGCCCTCAGCGTGGTGACCGCCATCGGCCTCACCACCGTAATGATGTCGGTCACCATGGGCCTGACGGCCACCGACATCAAACGGGTGATCGCCTACTCTACCCTCAATAGCCTTGGCCTGATGATGGTGGCCCTGGGGTCGGGCTCCGTCACCGCCGCCATGCTCTATCTGTTCGCGCACGCCTTCTTTAAGGCGCTCCTCTTCCTCTCCGCCGGCTCCATTATCCATGCTACTGAGCGACAGGATCTGACCGAGCTGGGTGGCCTCTCCTCTAAGATGCCGGTGACGTCGGTGGTGTTCGGTATCGGAGCTCTATCCATGGCCGGGATCTTTCCCCTGGCCGGATTCTGGGCCAAAGACGAGATCCTCAACGTTTCCGGCGATAACCAGAACTGGGTGGTCTACGTTTTCATGATGCTCAGCGTGTTCATCACCGCTCTGTATATGACCAGACTGTTCGTGCGAACGTTCACCGGCCGTCCCCGGAATCACCACGCTCAGGAGCACGCCCACGACGCGGAGCCGATGATGACCGTGCCGCTGTTGCTGCTGGCGGCCCTGACCCTGGTGGGCGGATTCGTGGCCTTCGGCAGCGTGGGAGAGGCGCTGGGCTTCCCCGGCGGCTTCGGCGAGTTTGTCTTCCTTGAGGAGGCAGAGGCTTTCCACTTCCCCTGGGACGTAGCGATCCTCTCCACGCTGATCGCGATAGGGGGCATCGCCGCTGGGGTGTATTTCTGGTCCGGCGAGGCAGCGCCGGCCCGGCGGGCGGCGCAGTCGCTGCGTCCCGTCTACCGTACTCTGGCGAACAACTATTACCTGGATGACGCCTACCAGTGGGTCATCAATCATGTCGTCCTCGCGGGCGGCGCTGTCATCGGCTGGTTTGACCGCAATGTGGTGAACGACACCGCTGTGGACGGGTCGGCCGGGCTGGGCGTGTTCGCCGGCTTCGGGATGAAGTTTCTGGAGACCGGTAAGCTGCCCAACTACGCCCTGGCGATCTCCCTGGGCGTCATCGTCATCTCTATTGTGTTCCTGGTAGTGAGCGTCTAGCTGTGGAGTGGGTTCTCTTTGCCCTGATCGCCCTGCCGCTCGGCACGACGCTGGTGTTCATGCTCATCCCGTCGCGCTACTCGCAGCTCGTGCGGTATACCGCTCTGGCCGCCGCCGCCGCCATGTTCCTCATGTCGCTGCTCGTCTTCATCAGGTACGAGTTCGAGGGTGGCAGCGGGCTACGCTTCGACCTCCAGCTGGACTGGCTGGAGAATATCGCTTTCTTGGGCGAGAACGGGATCACCCTGCACCTGGCGGTGGACGGGATTGCGGCGCCGATGGTGCTGCTCACGGGCATCGTCATCCTGGCCGGCGTCTTCATATCCTGGAACATCGACTACCGGAACAAGGACTACTTCATCCTCCTGTTCGCGCTGGTAGCCGGTGTCTTCGGCGTATTCGTCTCTCAGGACCTCTTCTTCCTCTTCTTCTTCTACGAGGTGGCGGTTCTGCCCATGTACTTGCTCATCGCTGTGTGGGGTGCCAGCAGCAACTTTGGTACGTTCGTCCGAACCAAGGAGTACGGCGCGATGAAGCTGGTGCTCTACCTGGTGGCCGGCAGCGTACTCATATTCATCGCCATCTTCGCCACCTTCACGGAGGCCGGGCAGGGGACGTTTGACCTGCCGGTGCTGGGCGAGGCGACCTACGGGGAGACGTTCCAGAAGACCTTCTTCCCGTTCTACATGATCGGGTTCGGGATCCTGGCCGGCCTCTGGCCCTTCCACACCTGGTCGCCAGACGGCCACGTGGCCGCCCCCACGGCGGTCTCCATGCTGCACGCCGGTGTCCTTATGAAGCTGGGGGCGTTCGGCATCCTCCGGGTAGGGATAGGTCTGTTCCCTGAGGGTGCCCAATTCTGGTCGCCGGTCCTCATGACCCTGGGCGTGACCGGCGCCCTCTACGGCGCCGTCTCCGCTCTGGGCCAGAAAGACCTCAAGTACATGGTGGGCTACTCCAGCGTAAGCCACATGGGATTCGTCATGATGGGGCTGGCCTCCATGAATAGCATTGGAGTCACCGGGGCTGTCCTCCAGATGTTCGCCCACGGGGTCATGACCGCCCTCATGTTCGCCAACGTGGGTGCCGTCTACGACCAGACCCACACGCGGGATATGACCGCGTTCGGGGGACTGGCCAATAAGATGCCTCGGCACACTGCCTTCTGGACGATAGCCGGGCTCTCGTCCCTTGGCCTGCCGGGCCTGGCCGGCTTCATCGCTGAGATCCACATCTTTGTGGGCACGTTCCAGGCAGGCTACTACTGGGCGGGGGCTCTGGGCATCCTGGCTGCCGCTATCACCGCCACCTATATTCTGCGGATGCTGGCTAGCGCCTACTTCGGCCCCTTCAACGAGCGCTGGGCGAGCCTGAAGGAGATGCGCTTTCGCGAGCAGTCCGCGAGCGTCCTGCTCATCTTCTTCATCGTCTTCATGGGGATGTGGCCGAAGCCGTTCATCGATCGCATCAGCGAGACCGTCAATAACCTGCCGGGGATTGGCTAATGGACGATCTGAATCTGCAATGGTCGCTCCTGGCGCCGGAGTACATCCTGGTGGGATGGGCCGGCATGGTGGTGCTCCTGGACCTGTTCTGGGGCGGCCTGCGCAAGGATCAACTGGGCTACGTGGCCGCTGCGGGGGCGCTGGCTGCCACCCTCGTGTCCCTCATCTGGATCAACGACGACACCGACTTCGCGAACCTCATTCAGATTAACAACTACACCACCCTGTTCCGGGTCTTCTTTGGGCTCATCGGCTTCTTCGCCATCCTAGCCTCCGCTCGCTACGTGAGGGACCGGCTCCTCCACGCGGGCGAGTATTATGCGCTGATCCTCCTCGCCGTCGTGGGCGCCAACGGGATGGCGGCGTCCGGGGAGCTGCTGACGGCCTACGTGTCGCTGGAGCTGCTGAGCTTCAGCCTCTACGTTCTGGTCTCCTTCGCTAAGTTCGACCACCGTTCAAACGAGGGCGGCCTGAAGTACATGCTGCTGGGCGCTTTCTCCTCGGCCATCTTGCTGTACGGGATAGGCCTGATCTACGGCGTCACCGGGAGCACCCACTTCGCCGAGATCGGCGCCCAGCTTACGGGAGACACCAGCAGCTTCGACATGGCGCTGTTCCTGGGGCTGGCGCTGATAATCGCCGGGCTGGGGTTCAAGGTAGCGGCCGTCCCCTTCCACATGTGGACGCCAGATGCGTATGAGGGAGCGCCCCTGCCGGTTACGGCGCTGGTAGCGGCTATATCCAAGGCGGCAGGGTTCGCCCTCTTCCTGAAGCTGTTCGCGGAGGCTTTCCTGCCGCTTCTGGACGAATGGCGCCTGTTCATCGCCGTCCTCGCGGCAGCCACCATGATCCTGGGCAATCTAGTGGCGATTCAGCAGCACAACATCAAGCGGCTGCTGGCCTACTCTAGCATCGGCCAGGTGGGGTTCCTGCTCGTGGGGATCGCTGCCCTCTCGCCGGAGGCGGGAAGCGCTCTGGTGCTGCACCTGGTGGGGTACGTCATTACGAACCTGGCCGCCTTCGTCTGCGTGATAATCTTCTACAACTGGACGGGCAAAGAGGAGATCGAGGAGTACGCGGGGCTGGCGGAGCGGGCCCCCTTCGTGGCGCTATCGCTGAGCGTGGCCCTCTTCTCTCTGGCTGGGATGCCCCTGTTCGCCGGATTCGCCACCAAGTTCATCCTCTTTCAGGCTGCGGCTCAGGAGGATCTGTTGTGGCTGGCGGGGGTAGCCGTGCTCATGAGCTTCGTCTCGCTCTACTACTACCTGACGATCGTCAGGCAGATGTACCTGGGGAAGCCGGAGGAGGAGACGCGGTTTCCGACGCCCTGGCTGGAGTACGGGGTGCTGGCGACTCTGGTGGCCGGTGTGTTCCTGGTGGGGCTCTATCCACAGCCCCTGTTCGATGTGGTGGAGCAGGGGACGGCGGTGATCTTTAGCGGGTCGCAGGCGGCGGGGGCGGTCGGCAAACCCTAGGCCACGCCCTGCCTGCGATTACAGATCGATCGGTTCCCCGTTGACGTTATACCTTGGTGGGACCAGAGTGCTGTTTGAACGCTTGAGGTTAACGATCTGTCAGGTTGGAGCACTAGACTAACGGGCGGTCGTATAATGGGATAACGTGGGGGAAGGTGCGGTATGAGATATGCGCGATGGCTGCTCATCGGCTTGTTCGCGCCGCTGGCGTTACTGGGAGCGTTAGCCGCCAGCGCTTTCGGCGACGGCGGCCACCAGGATGCAGGGAGTGCCCCGGTGCCGCTGGCGATACCCACGCCCGGCTCCACCTCCGCGGACGCGCCGTCGATGGGGAGCGGCCTGAAGCCCCAGAGGACGCCCCCTCCACCCCCCGCTAAGAACCCCCGGCTGTCGTCGCACGTGGCACGCCTCGCTCGGGCAGAGCGTCAGGCGTTCGCCGCTGGCGACGAGATAACGGCCCTGAACTTCTCGCTGCTAGAGTTGGACATGCAGGCTATGGTGGACGCGGGGCTCATGCGCATCGATGGGCAGGGTAGGCTTCAGGTTTTCGTCGACGTTGCCACCACCGTTCCGGAGGTTGAGGCTGACATCGGCCTGGCGCAAGGGCTGGTGGAGCGCTTCGATGAGGCCGCAGGGATCGTCCAGGCTCGGATCCCGATAAACCAGTTGGAGAGGTTGGCCGGCCAGCCATCTATCAAGGTTATCCGGTTGCCTAACTATGGCATTACTCAGTCTGGATCGGTGACTTCGGAAGGTGATGCCATCCTGCAGGCCAACCTCGTGCGGGCCGATTTTGGTGTGGACGGCACCGGCGTCAGGATCGGCGTGATCTCTGATGGCATGAGGGGACTGGCCGATAGTCAGGCCAGCGGCGACCTCCCGGCCGTCAACACCACTACCTGTAACGTTATTCCGGGCTCCGATCCCGAGCAGTCCGGTGCCGAGGGCACGGCGATGCTGGAGGTGGTGCACGATGTGGCGCCCGGGGCCGAGCTTTGGTTCGGTCACTTCTGGAGCGGCGGCACGTCTCTGGATTTCAATGCGGCGGTAGAGTGCCTGGCCGCTAATGTTGACGTCGTCGTGGATGATGTGGGCTGGCTGAACGACGGCTCGTACGACGGTAGCAGCAACGTCTCAACCAACACCGTGGCACAGCTAGCCGAACCCGGCAACCGAATCCGTGCCTACGTAACGACTGTCGGCAACATGGCGAGACGGCACTACCAAGAGTCCTTCTCCTTCTGCAGCCAGTCGACTTTCCATGCCTTCGCGGCAACGGTCACCACTCTGGACCTTGGTGGCTTCGGTCCTCAGTGCCGCACCCCCTTTACCGTGCCCGCCGGCTCGACTGCCAACGTGTATCTTCAGTGGGACGACCCCTTTGGCGCCTCCTGTAACGACTATGACATGTACCTGTACGTGTTCGAGGGAAGCGTTCTTCTGGCCACGAGTACGAATCCCCAGACCTGCTTTCAGGACCCGACAGAGCACTTGGTCTGGGAGAACCCTCTGGACGTCGATGTCGTGGTGGACTTGGTCATAAACAATTCGTTGGGCCTTGCTGCGGTCCGCATGTTTGATCTGTTTACCGTGGACTCCTCCCCTAACTTCGTTACCCCCAGCAGCAGCGTGACGAACCAGAGCGACGCCGGTGGCGATGTGATATCGGTGGGCGCCATCAACGCCTCCGATCCCGGCCACGACACCATCGCCTTCTACAGCAGCCGCGGACCAACGAACGACGGAAGGACCAAGCCTGACATCACGGGCATTGACGGGGTCGGCATATCGGGCGCCGGCGGCTTCTCCTCGCCCTTCTACGGCACATCGGCGGCCGCTCCCCATATAGCGGGCATCGCGGCCCTTCTCCTGCAGTGTCAGCCCAACCTGAGAGCGGGTGAGTTAGGGGATGACCCCTCGGCTGACCGAAGCGCACTGCGAGGGGTCTTGCTCGACCGTGCGGTCGAGCTGGGTTCGGTCGGTGCAGACAATACCTTCGGCGCAGGGCTCGCGGACGCCCTCGCCTCCGCCGACGCGATCTGCCCGCAGCCGACGCCTACGCCGGTCCCCACGCCGTACGTGCCCATCAAGGGCGATGTTGATTGCGATGGAGATGAGGACGCTGTGGATGCCCTCACGCTTCTACGCTACGTGGCGGCGCTGCCGGTGGACCTGCCTTCCGGCTGCGCGGCCATAGGCTCGCCCCCTGTCGCGACGGCGACCCCAACGGCTATAGCTGAGGCTACAGTCAGCCTCTCCCTGTCTGTACATGCCAAGGGCGATGTTGATTGCGATGGGGATGAGGACGCCGTGGACGCCCTCGTGATCCTGCTACATGTGGCGGGGCTGCCGGTGAACCTGCCGGCTGGCTGTCCGCCCATCGGCTCGAGCCCCGCGACCCCAACGCCGACGGCCACCCCAATTCCGTCGATACCGCCGACCCCTACACCACTGCCGACGCCCCCACCTATCCCCGCGCCTTAGGCCTACTGTAAGAAGGATACGTTCCCGGAGGGGCTACAGTATCGGCAAATAGCGCTTCAGCTCGTAGTCGGTTACGTGGCGGCGGAAGTTGCTCCACTCGATCTTCTTGTTGGTGAGCAGGCTCTCGAAGAGGTGGTCGCCCAGGCAGCGGCGCAACAGCTCGCTCCCCTCGGCGTACTCGATCGCCTCCCAGAGGCTGCCCGGCAAGTGGCTGATGCCATCCTGCTTGCGTTCCTCATCTGTCATCGCGAAGACGTTCCTCTCCACCGGCTGCGGGCAGGGATACTCCTTCTCGATTCCCTCTAGGCCGGCGGCGAGCATGGCGGCGAAGGCCAGGTACGGGTTGCAAGCCGGGTCCGGGGCTCTGTATTCGATGCGGGTGGCGCTCTCCTTGCCGGGCTTGTACTCAGGTATGCGGACCAGATCGGAGCGATTGCGGCGGGCCCAGGAGAGATATACCGGGGCCTCAAATCCGGGGACGAGGCGCTTGTAGGAGTTGACCCACTGGTTGGTGACCAGGGTGATCTCCTTGGCGTGGTGGAGGATGCCGCCGACGTAGCTGCGGGCGAGGGCGGACAGGTGGTAGGGATCGTCGGCATCGAAGAAGGCGTTGCGCTCGCCCTTGAACAGGGACTGGTGAACGTGCATGCTGGAGCCGTTCTGGTCGGCCAGGGGCTTCGGCATGAAGGTAGCGTAAACGTTGTTCTTGAGGGCCACCTCTTTGACGACGAGCCGATAGGTCATGGTGTTATCGGCCATTGTGAGGGCGTCTGTGTAGCGGAGATCGATCTCGTGCTGGGAGGGGGCGACCTCGTGATGAGAGGCCACGACAGCGATGCCCAACTCTTCCAGGGTGAGAACGGTCTCCCGGCGCAGATCGGTGGCGGCGTCCAGGGGGGTGAGGTCAAAGTAGCCGCCGGTATCCAGGAGCTCCGTGCTGTCTTGCCTAGCGAAATAGAAGTACTCCAGCTCTGGGCCTACGTAGAAGGTATATCCTAGGTCTGCGGCGCGCTGGAGGCTGCAGCGTAGGACGAAGCGGGGGTCGCCTTGGAAGGGGCTTCCGTCCGGGTGAAGGATGTCACAGAACATGCGGGCAACGCTGCGCTCCTGGGGGCGCCAGGGGAGGATGGCGAAGGTAGATGGGTCCGGCATCGCCATCATGTCGGACTCGTCGATGCGGGCGAAGCCTTCGATCGAGGAGCCGTCGAAGCCGGTGCCTTCCTCGAGGGCCTGGGGCAGCTCCTCCACCGTAATGGCGACGCTCTTGAGGAAGCCGAGGATATCGGTAAACCAGAGGCGGATGAACTTGACGTCGTGCTCTTTGGCCATCTGTAGCACGTAATCGATGCTCTGGCGGCGGTTATTCATCTGGTTCAATCCCCTGGCTGGCCCCGATCTTGATCAAACCATAAGCAGGAGCCTGCACCCTCGGGAGCAACGCGCCCGGGCCGGCCGGCTCACGGAGGCCGGGCGAGGCGGCCCTAGACGTCGAAGTAGAGATAGAACTCCCACGGGTGGGGCCGCAGCCGGACGGGGTCGATTTCAGCCTCGCGCTTGTACTCCTGCCAGACATCCAGGACGTCGCCGGTGAAGACGCCGCCATCGAGGAGGAAGTCGTGGTCTTCCTCAAGGGCGCGCAGGGACTCTTCCAGGGAGCCGGGGACGGTCCGGAGGGAGGCTTGCTCCTCTGGGGTGAGGTCGTAGGTGTTCTTATCCAGGGGCGGACCGGGATCGATCTCGTTCTTAATACCGTCCAGTCCGGCCAAGAGCAGGGCCGGAAAAGCCAGGTAAGGGTTGCAGGAGGGGTCTGGGGGGCGGAACTCTATGCGCTTGGCCTTAGGGTTAGTGTTGTAGACCGGGATGCGGGCGGCGGCGGAGCGGTTGCGGGCGGAATAGACGAGATTCACAGGCGCCTCATAGCCGGGAACCAACCGCTTGTACGAGTTGGTGGTGGGGGCGCAGAAGGCCATGAGAGCGGGGGCGTGCTTCAGCAGGCCGCCGATGTAGTAGAGGGCTGTTTTGCTGATCAGGGCGTAACCCTCGGGGTCGTAGAAGAGGTTGGTGCCGTTCTTCCAGAGGGACTGGTGGACGTGCATGCCGGAGCCGTTGTCGCCGAAGAGGGGCTTGGGCATGAAGGTGGCGACCATGTTGTGCTTGCGGGCGACGTTCTTGACGATGTATTTGTACCAGAGTACCTTGTCAGCCATGCTGGTGAGGGTATCGAATTTCATGTCGATCTCGCCCTGGCCGGCGGTGGCCACCTCGTGGTGGTGGACTTCGATGGGGATGCCGACACCCATCATGGTGAGGATCATCTCGCTGCGGATGTCCTGGAGGGAGTCGTGGGGTGGGACGGGGAAGTAGCCCTCCTTGAAGTGGGGCTTGTAGCCCAGGTTCGGGTTCTCCTCGCGGCCGCTGTTCCAGGCGCCCTCGATGGAGTCGATGTAGTAGTAGCCGGAGTTCTCGGTCTGGTCGAAGCGGATATCGTCGAAGATGAAGAACTCCAGCTCCGGCCCCCAGTAGGAAGTGTCGGCGACGCCGGAGTTACGTAGGTGTTCCTCCGCCTTGCGGGCGATGTAGCGGGGGTCGCGGGTATAGGGCTGCTTCGTCAGCGGGTCGTAGATGTCGCAGGTGATGGAGAGGGTAGGTATAGAGCAGGCGGGGTCCAGCCGGGCCGTGTCAGGGTCCGGAATAAGGAGCATGTCCGATTCCTGGATCTTCTGGAAGCCGCGGATACTGGATCCATCAAAGCCGATCCCCTCCACCCAGATGGAGGTGGTGAGATCCTCCATCTCCGTGAGCTGTGAGGGTGGGATGGAGAAGTGCTGCCAGAGGCCCGGCAGGTCGTTGAACTTGAAGTCAACGATCTGGATGTTGTGCTCCTTGATGAGATCGCTGACTTTCTGGGCGTCCTGTGGCGTCAAGTCTCTGTTCCTCCTTGAGATGCGGAATTGCTGGGGCTAATCGTAAGGCTAGCTGCTACCAATTAACCGGGGCTCACGTTACATGTTTATTAACGATGGTGAGCCTGTGCCCTGATCCGGAGCGCTTCTAGACGACGCTCTCCCCCCTTTCGCCGGTGCGGACACGGATGGCATCGCTGACCGGCATCACGAAGATCTTGCCGTCGCCTATGTTTCCCGTCTGGGCGGCCTTGCAGATCACAGAGATCACCTCGTCGGTCTGGCTGTCTTTCACTATGACGTCGACGTCGATCTTGACCTTTGGCAGCATGTCTTTCTGGCAGGTCTGGCCGCCGCGGCCCACAGCTTCTCGGGGCGGATGATCGCTTCTATCTTCTGCATGTTTCGGTTCGCTCCTTATGAGGCTTCGCTGCTGCCTTGCGGCGGTGCGGGCTGGGGGGTGGGGGCGGGCGTTCCGGCGGGGGCGATGGGACTCGCTTCCTCGAAGATGTAGCCCCGCTCGCCGTGTTGGGAGACGTCCAGGCCCAGCTGCTCCTCCTCTTCTGTTATACGCAACCCCATCACTCTGTCAAGCACGAGGAGGATGACGCCGGTGCCGACGAAGGAGAAGCCCCAGATGGCGCCGATGCCGGCCAGCTGCTTGGCTAGCTGGCCACCACCATCGCCATCGATGAGGCCGGCCCCTCCGCCTATAGCGGCGACCGCGAAGATACCGGTGGCGAAGGCGCCCCAGGTGCCGCCCACGCCGTGGACGCCCCAGACATCGAGGGAGTCGTCCAGGTTGAGCTTAATTCGGAGCTGGACGGCCAGATAGGTGAAGAGGCCGGCGCCGATGCCGATGAGGAGGGCGGGGGCGGAGTTCAGGTAGCCGTCAGTGCCCGGCCAGGAGCCGATGAAGCCGGCGGCGGGGGTGATGGCAACCAGGCCGGCCACGGCACCGGTGGCGGCCCCTACTATGCTGGGCTTCTTGTGGAAGTACCAGCTCAGACCGACCCAGGTGAGGGCGGCGGCAGCGGAGGCGACATGGGTGACGACGAAGGCGTTGGTGGCGAGGCCGCCCGCCGCCAGGGCGCTACCGGCGTTGAAGCCGAACCAGCCGAACCAGAGGAGCACGGCGCCCAGTACCACCATACTCACGTTGTGGGGCTCCATGGGCTCTCGGCCGTAGCCTAAGCGCCTGCCGAAGATGAGGGCCGCTACCAGCGCCGCCACGCCGGCGTTGATGTGGACCACGGTACCGCCGGCGAAGTCCAGGGCGCCCAGCTCGCCTAGCCAGCCGGTGGCACCATTGGCATCGAGGGCCCATACCCAGTGGGCGACCGGCGCGTACACTATGGTCACCCAGAGCACGGTGAAGACCATGAGGGTGCTGAACTTGGCCCGCTCGGCGAAGGCGCCGATGATAAGGGCCGGGGTGATAACCGCGAACATCATCTGGAAGACCATGAAGGCTTGGTGGGGGATAGTCGTGGCGTAGATCTCGGATGGCTCCAGCCCCACGTTTCGGAGGCCGAACCAGGAGAGGTCGCCGATGATGCCACCTCGGTCAGGGCCGAAGGCCAGGCTGTAGCCCCAGAGCACCCAGACCACGCTGACGACGGCCAGGATGGCGAAGCTCTGCATGATGGTGGCGCTGGCGTTCTTGTTGCGCACCAAGCCGCCGTAGAAAAAGCCTACCCCCGGCGTCATAAGCATCACCAGGGCGGCCGAGATGAGAATCCAGGTCGTATCGCCCGTATCTAGCATGGATGATCCTCCCTTATCTATTTGCGACAACTTATCACGGGGTCAGGGGGAGGCATGTTACGGGCGTGTTACGCGGCGGTTAAGCCGATGTTACGAGGGCCTTTCCCAGGCCGAGGGTGCAGGTGAGGCCATAGGGCCGGCAAGGATGGTGTGCGGCGGGTCTACGAGATGACCCGGAAGCGGTAGCCGACGTTGCGCACAGTCTCGATAAAGGTGTGCTGGCGGTCCTCGATCTTCGAGCGTAGCCGCCGGATGTGAACGTCCACGGTGCGGGCGCCGCCATAGAAGTCGTAGCCCCAGACCTTGTTGAGGAGCGTGTCACGGTTGAACACGCGGTCGCGGTTGGTGGCCAGAAAGCGCAGCAGCTCGTATTCCTTAAAGGTGATCTCTACCGGCCTGCCGGCTACATGGACCGTGTAGTTGGCCAGGTCTATCACCAGGTCGCCGCACTTGAGGATGTTCTTGGTGTCCACGCGGGAGCGTTTCCAGAGGGCTTGACGGACGCGGGCGGTGAGCTCCCTCGGAGTGGCGCCGGCCAGGAGGAAGTCGTCCAGATTCCGGGTGGGATCGAAGGCGGCCACCTGGTCGGGGCCGATGATGGCGATGAGGGCAGGCGAGTCCTCCCCTCGGGCCTCCTCCAGCAGACGCTTGGTGGCGGTGTCCTCGCCCAGGGTGGTCAGGTCCAGGATGACGGCGTCGAAGCTATCTTCGATCGGCCCCGAGGCGCCCGGCGGGCGCAGACAGGCGCTGTAGCCTTCGGCCTCCATGGCCTCAGCGTAGGCTGCCATATTCTCGTCGCCGATGATGAGGAGATTGCGCACTGCCTTCTCCTTTCTGCCCTACAGAGTATAGCAGCCGTCGGGAGGCAAAGCTCATCGGTCGGGGATGGTAAGATGGGCGAGTGGCGAGACGAGAAGCGAGCCCTGAAGGCCGGAGCCACGACGACTCCCCGCCGGTGCGCAAGCCGTCGTGGCTCCGAGTGCGCTTCCCCGCTGGCCCCAACTATCAGCGGCTTCGGAGGATCATGCGGGAGGGCCGCCTGCATACGGTATGCGAGGAGGCTCACTGTCCCAACGTGGCGGAGTGCTGGGAGGCCGGCACCGCCACCTTTATGATTCTGGGCGACGTTTGCACCCGCGCCTGCGGCTTCTGCGCCGTGAAGACGGGCAGGCCCACGCGGCTGGACCAGCTGGAGCCGATGCGGGTGGCCCGCGCTGTGCGGGAGCTGGGGTTGGGGCATGCCGTGGTGACGTCCGTCAACCGGGACGATGAAGCGGATGGCGGAGCCTCCCTGTTCGCGTCCACCATCGGCTGGATTCGAAGGCTTTCGCCGGAGACCACGGTTGAGGTGCTGATTCCAGACTTCAGAGGCGACGAGGAGGCCCTAGCGACGGTGATGGACGCCCGTCCAGAGGTCCTGAGCCATAACATGGAGACGGTGCCCCGGCTGCACCGCCGGGTGCAGCCAAGGGCCCGCTATGAGCGCTCCCTGGAGCTGCTGCGGCGGGCCAAGAAGATGGATGCCGGGACGGTCATCAAGAGTGGCCTGATTGTAGGCCTGGGGGAAACGCAGGCCGAGGTGCTTCAGGTCATGGCCGATCTGGTGGACGCTGGCTGCGATGTTCTGACCATCGGTCAATACTTGCAGCCCAGCCGCAGGCACCTGGCCGTGGCTCGGTTCTATCACCCGGAAGAGTTCGAGGCACTGGCGGAGACGGGTCGCCGGCTGGGGCTCCGCCATGTGGAGGCGGGGCCGCTGGTGCGCTCCTCGTACCACGCGGAGCGGCACGTGGGGCGGCGGAACCGGCCCGCCGTGACAAGATAGGATCGTGACCGTGGACTTGAAAAACCGTCTTGGAGCTCCACGAATCCCTTCGATGGGGTCGCTGTTAATCGCCGCTATCGCGTTGGGCGCAGGCTGTCAACAAGCTACTGATCAACCCAACGTAGTGACCGCTAACGGCCTTAGCTACACAGCCGAGGCGAGGCTTGTTGATGAAGCACCGACCATGCTAGATGTCTCGGTAACGTTGACCAACGAGACTGCTAAGATCCTACAGGTTAAGTACGGCGGCTGTTCCTTCACCCATCTGCTCATGTTCGACAACCCTGCCCGTTCAGGCGCTCCAATGTGGGACTCGGCAAATCGGCGTGATCCTGTGACGGGAAGTTTTTTTGCTTGCACTAGCCACCGGGTTGATCGTGAGCTTGCTCCAGACGAGTCGTTTTCGCCAGAGGAGCTGCGACTACTGATCCCTACGTACGAGATCGTGGGTCATCCGCTCCTTGGCCGCTTCCTTCCGGACGGGAGCTACTTTCTTGCAGCGCAGGTTCTGGTGAACGATCGCGTGATCGAAATCCCCGCCGGACAGGTGGCGCTAGCCATGAAGCAGGCACCGCTGCCGAGCCAAAGAATATCAGATGGCCTGCCCTATCGAGTGGAGACAGGCGCGGGAAGCATTTCACCGCCTACCATTGAGGCCAGATTGACTGTGACCAATACAAGCAACACGCGCTTGGCAGCCTCTGTCGCACGCGAATGTCCGCTGACTGTGTATGTATACCGCGACCTCGGACGCCGCGACGCGGCTTATGCCGCAGGAAAGGCGGACTGGAGACCCGCGGCGAGGTGCTATTTGGAAAAGTCAGTCTTTTACCTCGCCCCAGAAGAGTCCAGGCAATTCATTGTCACTGTGACGACGGCAGAAATCCTTGGCCACTCACTGCCCGATGGTCGCTACTACATGGCTGCCGTGGTATGGCTTGAAGACCGGACTCTCTTGCTTTCAGCAGGGGATGTCGACCTGCAGCGCCGATAGAACCCAGGCCCAGTCCTACCTCCGCGATCACCCGTCAGACCCTGATATGCTTGACGGTGCCGCCGAGGTGGTGCATGGGGAGTTCGAGGTGGGGATGGAGTTCGTAAACCACAGGCTGCATCGGTTCGGGGCGCCCAGCCAGGAGGCGCAGGCGCTGCAGGCCCGCCGGCGGTGAGACTACCCTGCGGGGAGCTAGCGGAGCCGGCTACTGCTCTCGGATCTCGATGCTGACGATGGCGTCGCCGGCGGGCGCGGCGGGGTTTCTGCTCGGATCGCGGGCGGTGAGGCAGTCGACGACGTCCATCCCCACGGTCACCTGGCCGAAGACGGTGTACTGGCCGTTGAGGCTGGGCTGAGGCCCGAAGGCGATGAAGAACTGGCTGCCGCCGCTGTCCGGGCTGGCCGAGCGGGCGACACCCACGGTGCCGCGCTCGTACGGTAGGTCGCTGAACTCGGCGGGAAGGGTGTAGCCGGGCCCGCCGGAGCCGGTGCCGGTGGGATCGCCGCCTTGGGCCATGAAGCCGGGAATGACCCGGTGGAAGGTGACGCCGTCGTAGTAGCCGTCGCGGGCCAGGAAGATGAAGCTGTTGACGGTCTCCGGGGCGACATCCGGTTGGAACTCGATGGTGAACTCGCCGCGGACGGTAGTGATCACGGCCAGATACGTCTTGGCCGGATCGATGGCTAGCTTGGGCCGGTTCGGGTAGGTCTTAGCCATAGGCTGGAGAGCCGCTCCTATCGGCGATGGGCAGGCGTTGACTTGAGGTGACAAGGTGGCTGAAGGGGATTCGGCTGCGGGCGAGCTGTCGCCACCGCCGCAGGCCGCTGCGATGATGGCAAGCGATAGAAGGGCCAGGGGAAACGCTACTCGATACGCCATTCAGTCCCTTCCTCTCGAAGTGCATGACGTAATTATTATGGGCTTCTGCGGCGCCTGTGTCACCATTGTCGCGGAGACGACAGGGTTCTAAGATGAAGACGCAGGGGCCACTGTAGCTCAGCGGTAGAGCAGCGGTTTCGTAAACCGACCCATGAGGTCCACAGGCGTGCACAGAGGCTCCCTCTGTATCTAAGCTAGGCGCCTCATGGCCGCCGCAGTCCGTCCGCAGTCGCCAGTGTCCGTCCGCGTTGGGGTCAGAATTGGGGTCAGATCAGCCTAGCTTGCTGTCCGCGTTGCTGTCAGGCTGAACCGGATCGGTGCCTGGTAGGAAGCGTCCCCACTTCCGCTGCTGACCTAGGAGGGGTGGAGTGCTATCTACGAGATTTTTCAGAATTCCTGGGGCTTGGCAGGATGAACTGGCCGCGGCACCACAGAGCTAATGCGCGGGTAAGCGCCACGCTCAGCCTAGGCTTGCGTAGCCCATGCGACTCCTCAACTCCTCGATCGTCAGGCGCGGATTAACCCTGTAAAGCATCCTGGGACAGTTGAGGCAAACGACCGTCAGATCCCTGCCGGGATCTAGCCTTGCATGGGGTCTGACCCCTATCTCACTCCTATCGGATAGCTTAGCAGCTCGGCTCCACTAGCGGCCCGGAGCCATGAGGCGTAGCCAGCGCCTACCTCCCACGCGCCGATCCTGTCGTAAAGCTCGTGCGTGGGGCGTTCAAGCGCATCCTCGGGATCCTCTCCCAGAAGGGCTCGCGGATCGATAGGCCCGGCGCCAGCAATAATCTCGTTCCCGCGGTAGCGCACGATGTACAACTCCCCACTATTCTTGTGCTGTGCGAGCGCGTTCCCGGTGTCTGTCGTGTAGCCAGCGGCACCTTCGTTTGGCGCCCAAGCGGCAGCGATGTCGCTTATAGCCACCGACAATCCGCGCAGTATGCCCAGGCTGAAGCCAATTAGCAGGAGCCACCAAATGATGCTGACCGGCCAGTTCAGGGCTGCCCAAAGCAAAAACCACCAAACGAACGGCACAACAACCAAATAGAGCGCCAGCGCAACTAGCGAGCCCGCCTTTCCAGGTCCTGGCTGCATTTCGTCCTACTTTCGGTCCGAGCGTCCCTACGCGACGAGCGATCGGTCTCTCCAGCCATCGCTACTTATAAGTCTGTAGACTCAAAGAAGTCAAGCCCTCATTGTCCCCACGAGGGCTACTATGCCGCCGAGCACAGACATCAGGGGGAGATTCGGGCTACGGCTCAGGCAACTCAGGCTGGAGCGCGGGCTGTCATAGGAGGAGCTTGCCTTCCGGGCAGGTCTACACAGGACCTATGTGAGCTCGGCTGAGCGGGGGAGAGGAACGTCTCCCTGGTCAATATTGAGAGGCTGGCCAAGGCTCTAAACGTGGACATCCGGGACCTCTTCGACCAACACTGAAGCGTCCGACAAGAGCGATACTACCAGTGCTAGGCATGGATTCGATCGGCAATTATATACTTGACGCAAGGTCATCCGCAAGCACCTGGCGCGCTATCTGGAAGAGCTTTGGTATACTCTCACTCTCAGTCACATCGTCAGCCACCGCCAGGCCTTCTTCCTATTTGGTATGCTAGTCTTACTATAGCATTAGTTAGGTTCTGCTCTAGGGGCGGCATCATGCCCCCTTGAGGCAAGTGCGGGACCGGGTCAGCATGTGGTAGAGCAGCCGGTCCTTTGCCACAAGGGGGTTCCTTTGAAGATGTGTACAAAATGGATTATAGGAATTGTTAGTGGGATTGTTCTCATTGGGGTGTCGGCAGCCATAGGCTCGCCCCCTGTCGCGACGTCGATCCCAACGCCCCTAACAGAGGCTACAGTCAACATCGCCCTGTCTGTACACACCAAGGGCGATATTGATTGCGATGGGGACGCGGACGCCGTGGACGCCCTCACGATCCTGCGACATGTGGTGGCGCTGCCGGTGAACCTGCCGGCTGACTGTCCGCCTATCGGCTCGAGCCCCCCGACTCCAACCAAGGGCGATATTGATTGCGATGGGGACGCGGACGCCGTGGACGCCCTCACGATCCTGCGACATGTGGTGGCGCTGCCGGTGAACCTGCCGGCTGACTGTCCGCCTATCGGCTCGAGCCCCCCGACTCCAACGCCTAGACCCACGCCAACCAAAGACCCGGCACCGGCGCTGAGCGCTATGATCAAGCAGGTCAGGCCCGCCGTGGTGCGCATTCAGACCAGTTCTAGGATGGGCTCCGGGGTCATCTTCGAGACGCAGGGCCGGACTGGGTACGTCGTCACCAACCATCACGTCGTCGAAGGTGACGTACAGGTCAGCGTCACAGTAAACGATTCCACCACTTATAGCGGTTCCGTCCTGGGCACTGACAGCGTTCGTGATCTGGCCGTGGTCAGCATCTGCTGCGGCAGCTTCCAGACCCTGCCCTTTGGCAATGCCGCAGCCCTACAGCCCGGTGACGAAGTGGTGGTCATCGGATACGCCCTGAATTTTCGCGGCCAGGCCACCGTAACCCGCGGCATCGTGTCGGCAGTGCGTTACGATTCAGCGCACCGCCGCGATTTGATTCAGACCGACGCCGCCATCAACCCCGGCAACAGCGGCGGACCACTGCTCTCGATGTGGGGCAAAATCCTGGGCATCAACACCGGCCGTGTTGAGGAATCGCCGAGTGGGAGGCCCACCGAGGGGCTGGGCTTTGCAATCTCAGGGACAACGGTGCAACAGCAAATTCCCACACTCCGGGCCGGCCCACCCGCTCCCACGCCCACGGCATCCCCCACGCCTGGGGCTTCGCCGTCTCCGACGCCGACACCGACCGCCACGCCGGGCGGTACGCCGCCGGACCAGGTGACCGGGTTGGAGGCCATTCCCGGGGGGGCCAGCGGCAAGATCACACTGGTCTGGAACCCCATCCTGGGTCAGGATGTTGATCACTACAACATCTGGCGCGGTACGGCCTCAGGAGGGCTGTACCCCTTCGTGGCCAGCGTGCCCGTGGGACTAACGCTGTACACGAACTCAGACTTGGAGCCTGGGACAACGTACTGCTACGTGGTAACGGCGGTGAATAGTTCCGGAAACGTAGGGCTGCCCGCCGATGAAGCATGTTCGGAGCCTACTCAGTAGGAGCAGCGATTTCAGCCCCACCAGCGGCGAACTACGGCACGACCCATCGGACGGGTTCATCGAGACTGAGTTTGCCGGCGTTTCTATTGGCGACATGATAGTGGAAGCTACCTTCGTCAACCCGTATTCCGCAACTTCGAACGATTGGGACTACGGGTTCATATTTCGACGAGAAAACACCGGCCTGTCTATTCACTTCGTGGTAACAAGCGACCGGCGTTGGTATCTTGGTTGGAGGGAAACGTCAAACGCCGACACCCAACGGGTGGGCGGTGGAACCCTCAAAACCTTCGACACCGGCGCCGGGGGCCGGAACCACCTGAGAGTAGTCGCCATCAAAGAACGCGGCTGGCTTTCCGTCAACGGCGAATTTGTCTCCGCTCTCGATTTATCAGCCGTGACCGAGGCTGGAGACGTCGCAGTCATTACCGGAGCGTCTAAAGGCGATGAAGTCGCGGGCGCGGTCACCCGGTTCGAGAATTTCAGAGGCGACCGGTTGAGCAGGCGCTACGGCCCCGCCGAAGGGAAGCTGGAATATGAAGCGGAGTTCGTAGCCCAGCATCATAGCGGGGTGTGGACACGGGACTTGGTAGCAGAAGCCGAATTCGTCAATCCACCTGGACGTGATTGGGATTACGGCTTCATAATTCGTTTCGCAGAACGTAACCACGTGGAGGTAATCGGACTGACCGATAACGCCCGGTGGTTCCACGAAATCAGCGACGTTGGCGATGGCGGTGCGGATGGCTACCTATCGGACGCAGGGATAAGGTTACTGAATAGAAACCACCTGCTAGTGATCGCAATCGAGGAGTCCGGCTGGTTTTTCGTAAACGACCAGTTGGTTGCCAAGCTGGACCTGGGCCACAACCAGGCAAGCGGTGGAACTAGCGCGATGGGTGGCTTATTCGATAGCCATACGGGGGAGCCCAGCTTCGAAAACTTCAACGTCTGGGCGCCTTGAACGGCCATTTTAAGAGACACTAGAAGACCTTGAAGGCGACAGATCGAACAGCGTGCACTCAAACGCGGCAAGCCCCGTGAGCCCTGGAACAAATATGCTCCGGACTGCGTCTATATAATTGTTGTTACCGGATGTAGCCCAATCTTATCCTCGTCACCGAGGTTGCCCGATGAAGACCAGCGTCAAGGCCGCTCTGCTTACGGTTATAGGCATCTGGACAGTCCCGATGGCGGCGGCCGCCTGCCAGAGCGAGTCAGGGCCATCCAACGCTACGTTGGAAGTGGCATCAGGCCGGAACCCCAACGCATCGGTAAGCGGCACCGTCACCGTTTAGGGTGGCGTGGCTAGAATAGTATATAATTCCCATTGATTGGACAGACGAAACGTGGAACCCCGTAACCGGTTGCACTCGCGTATCTCCGGGGTGTGACCATTGCTACATGTTCTCGCTCTATCCACGCTTGAAAGCGATGGCGGTCCCCGGTTACGAGTCGGCACCGGATGAGGTTCAGTTGCAGCCCCAAAGGTTGGGTGCACCGTTGTCGTGGCAAACGCCGCGCCGCATCTTCGTCAACAGCATGGCGGACCGATAGTTCCTGCGCAGGCTGTAACCCGAGCCGCCGCCTAGGGTGCTGACCCCTCCCCCTGGATGATGGTGGGAATGCCGCAGGTTTCCTGGGCCGCCATTATCTCGGCCACCGCCATCATCATTTCCGGCGATGGTGTGGGCGGCGCCGCGCTCGACTCCAGGTCGGCAAGGTCGGCAAAGGCCTGGTAGATGATGAACAGGTTCTCCAGGTCCGTCTGCTCGGCTACGCAGCGTAGTTGGGAGGGCAAAGGAAGTGCGTCTTCTTCCGGAACAGGTCCCGACATGGCTTGCGCTTCTTCGTCGGTCAGGCAGAGCAGCATGGTTATAAAGGAGCGCAAGGAGTCTGTCTCGCTCATCGTCTCGCCCGGCACCCCGAGCTCTGCGAAAACGTCCTTGATGCAGGCCTGGCTATCATCGGACAGCCCGCCCGCCTGGAGCGACATCATGGCTACGCTCAGGTCGATGGCGTTGTCCGGCTCCAGGCATTGCAGTGGGAACGTATCGAATCCCATGGCACTCTCGGACAGGGTCAGGTCCTGCATAGCTTCGTAGCTCGCGTCCCCTATCGCAGCGCGCAGGCAGTCGGCTTCACCTTCGGAAAGCGACGCGATCAGTTCGGCCCCCGTGGTGGTCTCGTCGATATCGCTCAGAGACATCATTGCGGGGGCTGCGGTGGGATCGGGGGCCGGCGCTGCGGTGGGATCGGGGGCTGCGGTGGGATCGGGGGCCGGCGCTGCGGTGGGATCGGGGGCCGGCGCTGCGGTGGGATCGGGGGCCGGCGCTGCGGTGGGATCGGGGGCCGGCGCTGCGGACTCGCCGGCACTGCGGACTCGCCGCACGCCGCGAAAACCAAAGCCCCCGCCACCAGCGCTACCAGCAGTACGGCAAGGGTTTTTGGCACACAAGTATATAATTCCCTAATTTTACTCCCGCCCCTAGCACGCATAAATTTTACTCCCGCCCCTAGCACGCATAAAAGTAATTTGAAACCCGATCTCAGTCAATTCCCATTATCTAGCGCTTAGAGCGCGCCTGTCAATTCGACCGCTTTCCGTGAGCTTCCAGCTGATAATCCGGCCATCTTTAATGTCGATGGCTAGATTGCCAGTACCGCCAGTCCCTAGTAGGGCGGTGAGTCTCTGTCGTATTTCGGCGGGAAGCGCGTCCTGCATCACTCCTCCGTTACCGGTGCAAGCATCGCTGGATCGCCCCCTAACAGCTGCCAAGCCTGCTCGCGGGACACGCCGGCGTCGATCAACTCCGCCCCACATCCAGGTCGCCGCCCCGCGTCCAGCCGAGCATCGTGTAGGCGGCGCCCCAGAAGGCCCGCAGCGCTGCCGGCTCCTGCGGCCGCCGCGTCTGGTCGTCCCTGAGGACGATCTTCATGGTCAGCGACGAGATCTCGTCCGCGAGGACGGTGTTGGCGATCCAGATCGCCGCTACGCGCAGCGAGCCGGCCTCGTCCACTGCCTGGCCCGACTTGGTCGGCCTGCCGTCGACGTGGGAGATCAGTCCATTGACGCCGCTGAAGGCAGGGAACGCCCCACTGCCGAGCTTGATGATGTTGAACGCCTTGGCCAGGGCCGGCATCACGAGCTTCCTTGATTGGCGACGAGGATGAGATAGGCGCCGACGATCACGAGGCTCAGCGCCGCGGACCTGGCTAGAGCGGGTAGGCGTGCAGACTCTGTATATCGAGCCCGGGAGCCCCTGGGAGAACGGCTACATCGAGTCGTTCAATGGGAAGCTACGTGATGAACTATTGAATGGGGAGGTGTTCGACACGGTGCTGGAAGCACAGGTCCTCTGCGAGCGGTGGCGACGGAACTACAACGAGGTGCGCCCGCATAGCGCTCTCGGCTACCGGCCGCCAGCACCGCAAGCGATCGTGCCATGGCCGGGCTCCACCGCGCCATCCCTGGAGACTACGGCGATGGCCACACTAACATAGCCTGTGGTAGCGTTTAGGGGGGCAGGTCAGCTCCACTATCGACGTACTGATTGAGTCCCAATCGGGGGTTCCGACAACCGGAATCTTGTTAGCACCGATACACTCCGCTGGGCTGTATCGTCGTTGCGCCTCTGAGCTTGATGCAGGCCCGTACAGCTTCACCAGTTGAGCATAGTCTACGTCGCCGCCGAAAGCGCCCTCTATGGCCTCCAGGTAAGCCCGGTGACCATCTGTGGTTATCTGTACTCGGTTAGCCAGCCGGGACCGTAAATCGTCCATAAACTCTATAGCGTACTCGCCGCCGCGCCCAGGGCTAACGGCCCAGGAGAGGATGAGCTTGGAGTCCCGGTCTATACCAGTCCAGGTCCCATGCATCGCCGGCGCCTTCAGGGGCCGATACAGCATGGGGCACTGTTCTGGCCTTGGCGTAGCAGAAGGCCCAAATCTCATCAACTTCAATCCGGCTGGACGGAACGTCCCGGACCGCTTCATCGTGGAACTTCTGGCAGGCTTCCCCAGCGTCTACTAGGAGCTTTGTCACCGTGTTGACACACAAGCACATACTCCGATGCAAATATCGTCAGTCGGCAAGGTATAATACGTTTGGGATGGACTTTTGTCCGAACCACTAATAAAGGAGGCATCTCATGGCTGCACCGCACCAGGACAAAGATTTCAACCACAGCGTCCACATCATCGCGATGGTTCTCACCCTCGGTGTCTGGATGCCGGTCTGGCTGACGCGCTGGAGCATGCACAAGGTCGACCGCACGCGCGAGGCGGTGTACGAGATCGAGCAGCGTCTCGACGCAATGGCGGCGCGGCAGGCTAGGGACTAATGCCCAGAGGCCCGCAAGGTCAGAAGCACCCACCGAAGAAACTAGAGGAGCACGAGCCTGGAGCGACGCGGGACGAGGTGATGGCGGCGCTGAAACGGGCCTCGCAGCCCTCCCCAATTGTGTCACGCTCTGTTGCGTCAAGTATATAAGCACCGATCCTTCTGCCCCCTTTCTCTGGTCCAGAACCCCTGATTACTAACATTGGGCCTGGACTCGTTTTCGGGGGCAAGGTCATTAGGCCGTGTTGCATTCATCACTCTGCTGTGGCGGCGAGTTAAGGGCAGATGCGGAGAAGGTGGGAGAAACGGGGACGGTAACGGCCGAACCTGCCCGAATCTGGCTCGGGGGAGCGCCGGGCACATACTAGAACGAGCGAGGTGCCGTGCACAGGCGCTCTGACTATTGCCGCCCTACAGGATAACCGACGGACCTTTTCAGGCACATAATATGGCCAAGAAAATCATTCAAAAGCGTATAATTGGGTCGAGTCAGATGAACTTCGGCAACCTTTTCGGTCATCTCGGGCGGAAGCAAGGCGTCCGTGACCGACAGTTCGTAGCTGTAGCCGAGTGACAGGTGAGAAGCCGCCATTGACACAGACCGACGAAGCAGGCTCCGAGCACGAGCTGATAGTTTGCCGCGTCTGCGGCATGGTTAACGAATACGGCGGGACCTTCTGTCAGGACTGCCGGAGCCGCCTAGAGGGCGGGCGTGTAGTCGGCGAGGGCGAGGTGTTGCGCCATGATGCAGATCAGGAGCGCCACGTCCGCCGGGGACGCCGGCGTCGCCGCGTTCTCGTGTGGCTGCTGACCGTCTCAGCAGCTGGCCTTATGGCAGTTTGCCTTTCCCCAGGGCCCTCTTCGCCCCTTCCGTCCGGATCCACAATGACCAGCTCTAATTCTAACTCTGGCGAGTGGGCAATGTATGGCTATGACCTGGCACACACGCGTTCTATACCGGAGCAGCAGCCTCACTCAGGTCGTCTGAAGTGGAGCGTCAACCTGGAAGCATCGTCCGTCACGGCACCCGCCGTGGTCGGTGGTTTGGTTTATGTCGCCACCAGCGACAATCGAGCCGTAGCCTTGGATGTAACTAGCGGGGCAAAGCGCTGGGAGACGCCGCTGGGGGCACCGGCCAACGGCACGCCGGCGGTGGACGACGAGAGACTCTACGTTGCCCTGGCAAATGAGCGTCTGATGGCCCTGGACCGGGAGGTGGGAGAGATCCTGTGGTCGTTTCGGGCGCCCGGCCCTCTTCTATGGTCACCGGTAGTGGTGAACGGGGCGGTCTATGTGCTGAGCGCCAACAAGGGCCGGCTGACCAGCGTGGATGCTGTGACCGGAGAGAAGTTGTGGGAAGGGGACGTGGAGAAGAGCTGGCCCGGTTCAGCGGTGACCTGGACTGGCGATTGGATGCTGGTGGCGACTAGCGACCAGATTTTCTACTTTGATGTCGGTTCTGGCGAGAATTTCTTCACCTACAATATTTTGTCGGGGAACGTGGTGGGAACTCCGGCAGTCCTGGAGGGCACGACGTATGTAGCCGTTGACGTCGGTGGCATTCTGGCACTTGACATCGACACCGACACACGGGCACCCTTCTGGGAGCCGACGCGCGGCATATGGACGAATCTATGGCTAGCGGGCGTGGCGCCGCGACCACCACTGCCCAGCGGTCTCATGTGGAGCTACTTCGTGGACGAGTCCCTGATAGCACCGCCAGCTGTAACCGAACGGGCTCTCTACTTTGGCACTAGCAGTGGCCAAGTGTTGGCCTTGGACCTAGAGACTAGAGAGCCCAGATGGACATACCAAGGTGCAGGAGCCGTCCTGGGTGCTCCGGCCGTCGCTGGCGACACGCTCTACGTAGGCGCGGGCGATCACCTCTACGCACTTAGCTCTGACACGGGCGACGTCAGGTGGAGCTTCCAGACTGCGAAATGGATCAGTAGTGATGTCGTGATCACGGCCGAAGCGATTTACGTGGTCGATGAAGGGGCTAACCTCTACGCTTTCGAATAGGCGCAATTCGCCAGTGCGCCAGGTGGGAATGGTCACGTACTGTCACGCGTATTACACTATGTGTCGATCGTGCCCAATATGAGTGGGGGCTCCGCGTTGAGGGCATCTGGGCCTACAGTGGCTGCGGTCAGCGAATGCAGAGAGTGGAACCGCCAAGCGACACTTCTCGGCTGTATACCAGGACGTGAAACTCCGGATACCGCCGCATCTGACCGTCGTGGCGACGGCGTATAATAGGGATTAAAGTACTTGACTTCGCATAGCTAGAAATTGATTCACCTGAGTGTAAATCTCCTTACTTGCTACTGTCAATTTGTCCGTTGGTTGATGTCGATGTGACCTTGCCCCCGAAAACGAGTCCAGGCCCAATGTTAGTAATCAGGGGTTCTGGACCAGAGAAAGGGGGCAGAAGGCTTGGGCAGGCAGCGTCACACGGCAGAGGAGATCATCAACAAGTTGAGGGAGGCGGAGGTCGGGCTGGCTAAGGGCCTGGCCGTGCCCGAGGTCTGCAGGAAGCTGGGCGTGGCAGAGCAGACCTACTCCCGCTGGCGGAAGGAGTATGGCGGCCTGAGGAGGCAACAGGCCAAGCGGCTGCGGGAGCTGGAGCAGGAGAACCTGCGGCTGAAGAAGCTGGTAGCAAACCTCTCCCTGGACAACGCCATCCTTAAGGAGGCGGTGCAGGGAAACTTCTGAGCCCGGCGAAGAGACGGCAGGCGGTGGCCTGGGTGCGGAATGCGTTGGGCCACGCGGTCGTCTCGGAGCGCCGGGCCTGCCAGGTTCTGGGGCAGGAGCGATCGACGCAGCGGCGGTGGGGTTCTCCTCTCGACGATGAAGGGAGGCTGCTGAGGCGGATGGTGGAGCTAGCGACCGAGTACGGGCGCTACGGTTACCGACGGGTGACCGCCCTGCTGCGAGAGGAGGGTTTTCGGGTGAACCACAAGCGGGTAGAGCGGCTCTGGCGGCGGGAAGGGCTGAAGGTGCCGGCGAAGCAGCCGAAGCGGAGGCGGCTATGGCTGACCGATGGCTCCTGCGTTAGGCTCAGGCCGACTGAGCCCAACCACGTCTGGAGCTACGACTTCGTGTTTACCCGCACCAGCGACGGCCGTCCCCTGCGGCTCTTGACGGTGCTGGACGAGTTCACAAGGGAGTGCCTGGCTATCCAGGTGGCGAGGCAGATCACCAGTGATGACGTGCTGGCAGAGCTGGCCCAGCTCTTCGTCGAGCGCGGGACGCCTCGCTACCTGCGCTCGGACAACGGGCCAGAGTTCACGGCACGTGCGCTCCGGACCTGGCTAGAGCGGGTAGGCGTGCAGACTCTGTATATCGAGCCCGGGAGCCCCTGGGAGAACGGCTACATCGAGTCGTTCAATGGGAAGCTACGTGATGAACTATTGAATGGGGAGGTGTTCGACACGGTGCTGGAAGCACAGGTCCTCTGCGAGCGGTGGCGACGGAACTACAACGAGGTGCGCCCGCATAGCGCTCTCGGCTACCGGCCGCCAGCACCGCAAGCGATCGTGCCATGGCCGGGCTCCACCGCGCCATCCCTGGAGACTACGGCGATGGCCACACTAACATAGCCTGTGGTAGCGTTTAGGGGGGCAGGTCAGAAGCAGGCGATGCCGGACCTCAAAGGTAACGTGACCAACGCCGTAGCGAGCGGCAACACAGCGTTGTTGGAACGTACTGGCCCAACGCTGGCCCAATCACCTCATCAAGTCAACCCCGCCCAGATACGGACGACATTTTGGCACCCCACAAAGGTTGAAGGTTAGACCTTAGGTGCTTCCTCAGAGGCAGAGCCTATCGCCACTAACTGATTGAGGGTCTTATTCATCGGCCGCCCATCTTGCCCGAACCGCGAGTCCCCCTCATCCGTGGGTCAAGGACGTCTCTAACTCCGTCTCCAAACAGGTTAAAGGCGAGGACAGCCGAAGTAATCGCTAGACCAGGGAAAATGGCAAGCCAGGGTGCAGTAGTCATGTAATTCCGGCCGTCACCTTGAAGCATGCCACCCCAGCTGGGGTGTGGCGGAGGTAGACCCAAGCCCAGGAAGCTAAGGCTTGCCTCGATTAAGATTACGACACCCAGTTGGACTGACGCGACTACGATGATCGGAGCCATAATATTTGGTACCAGGTGACGCCCGATGATCCGCACTCGAGTACAGCCGATGACGTTGGCAGCATCTACGTACGGATTGTTCAGCACGCCAAAGGTAGCCGCCCTAACTACACGGATTGTTGATGGTGTCATCAGGATGATCAACACCGCCACGATCACGAGGGGTATGGTGTGCCAGACGACCGGCAAGCTAATAATCCAGATATGAATGCCCGAACTAAACAGTGAGACGAGGGCCATTGCGAAGATCAGGCCAGGGAGAGCCTGAAATGCATCAACGACCCGTTGAAGCAGCAGATCATAGGGTCCGCCAAAGTAAGCCGATGTGACGCCGAATACGGTGCCGAGAAAGGCGGTTGCGGTAACAACTATGAGGCCCGTATAAAGAGATGGCCGAGTAGCATGGATGATGCGGCTCAATAGGTCGCGTCCCAGCTGGTCGGTGCCAAAAAAGTGATCCCAGCTAGGTGCGCTCAGTCGGATAGGGGTATCGATCGCCAGAGGATCATAGGGGGCGATTAAATCGGCGCCAAGCGCCATTACGATCATTGTGACAAGAACGAGGGCTCCCGCTGCCCCTAAAGGCTTAGTACGAGCGAACGTGCGCAGGCCTTTTCCAAGAGTCCCGATCGTGGCAAGGAGAACCAGATAGGATTGTCTATGGAACAATTCCTCCCGGCTCTGAAAACTGGACGATCTTGCCATGCTCTTACACTTCCTAGTTGTACTTGACTCGCGGGTCGAGCCAGGCATAGCTTAGATCAACTGTTAGATTAATCAACATGAAGATCGCACCAAAGACCAGCGTAGTCGCCTGTACCACGGTGTAGTCTCGGTTCAAGATGGAGTCGTATGTCAGGAGCCCGATCCCCGGCAGACTGAAGATGATCTCGATGATGACGGATCCCGACAAAAGGAAAGCGAGCTGGGTACCTTGCAGAGTAACTACTGGCATGAGGGCATTCTTGAGAACATGGCGGATGACGATCTGCCGCTCCCGGAGACCTTTAGCCCAGGCTGTGCGGACATAGTCCTGGCGCAGGACCTCGAGAACTGCTGAACGCGTCATTCGCATGATGCTAGACGACAGGGCGACACCAAGAATACCTGCTGGCAGAATAAATTGCTCTAAGTTCGTCAGCGGGTCATCCATGAAGGGGGTATATCTCAGCGGAGGTAGATAATTTAAGAGGCGGGCGCCGAAGATAATCACCATCGTGGCTATCCAGAAGTTAGGCATTGACAGGCCAGTTATGCTTAGGACGCGTAGGACATAATCTACGGATGTGTCCTGTCGAATTGCAGATATAGCACCAAATACGAGGGCAATGCTGTTGGCCATGATGAATGCTAGGATGGCCAACTCGAGAGTCACGGGAATTCGATCGATAATCAATGCTCCGATGTCATCGTTAGACCACAGGGATGTACCCAGATTGCCAACAACCACGCCTCCGAGCCATTCGGGATATTGAGCGAGCCAAGACCTGTTGATGCCCAGCTTGTCACGGAGGGCTTCGATTTCGTCTTCACTGTACGCGGGATATTCGGATACCTGCTGGAGGACCACATCGCCCGGCAGGATCCGCACCATGGAGAAGATAATGACGGTCACGATTATCAAGGTGGGGATCATCAGGAGCACCCTTCGGATCAAATACTGCTGCAAGACTACCTCACCCCACTGTCTGCGCCACCGACCAACGGCGCCGCAGCCCCTCCGGGCCAAGCGACAATACTCGTCAAGCCAAGATCATCGATTTGGGTTGCGCTGTAGCCCAACTCTTCTAGGATTTGACGCGAGTGCTCACCGGCTCGGTTGCCCGGCCCAGCAACACCAGGCGTGAGTGACATCTGGACGTTGGGAGTGTGGCGGCGATATGTGCCCCACTTTGGATGGTCCACTTCTACAGCCATGCAATTGGCATCAACGTGGGGATCCGTGTTGAAGAAGATCCAGTATTCCCCGCCATCGGCGACAACGCAGCCTAGGTCGTGGTCGGTCAGGTCTTCCTCCCACTGTGTGGCCGTTCTACGCAGAAACACTTCCTCTAGAATTGCGACTAGCTCTGAATCGTGCCTCACGCGCGATTCAGCGTTGCTAAATCGTCCATCTACCGAGAGCTCACTATAATCGACGGCTCTGCAGAGGCGCTCCCACTCATCGCCTGTTAGGCAGGCGAGGAAGATCCACCCCTGGCGGCATCGGTACAGCCGATACAATGCGCCCAAACCGTAGCAGCCGGGATCTACCGGCTTGCGGGGCCGCTTACCTTTGAACTCGATGAAGTCATCGGAGTTGGCATACGCGTTAGAGCAGAGCATTGTTCTCCCCACATACTGCCCCTTACCCGTTCGCTGCCGCGCTAGGAGGCCCATTAGGAGGGCTGTACCAGCCACCAGAGCTGAGGTCGGATCAGGATTACCCTCGTTGGCCTTAGATAGGCAGCGCGATATACGGCGAACGTCTTCCATAGGCATGTCTTGCCCAGGTGTGGGTGGAGTCCCGTCACCTGCCTGATAGGCGGCCCCGCCGCTTATAGCGCCGAAAGTGGGGTGGTACGCGGGGCGATGAACGAAGGGTCCGGAGGACCCGTACGCACTGGCGTAGAGGTATACTAGGTTCGGGTTGATCTGCTTCAGCGTGCCATAGTCTATTCCTAGACGTTCTGCCACTCCGGCGCGATAAGTGTGCATGAGCAAGTCGGCCTTCTCCGCCAACCTATAGAAGATCTCCTTGCCCTGTTGCCTCTTCAGGTCGAGACATATGCTCTCCTTGCCTTGCGTGGTCTTGAGCGCGTTCTCACTTACTCGCATAGGATCACCATCCAGTGGCTCGATCTTGATGACCCGTGCCCCAAGGTCAGCGAGGAGGCTGGTGCCGAATGGGCCGGCATAGAAACTGGCCAACTCCAATATAGTTACGCCGTCGAGGGCATGCTTGGGCGGTTTCGAGGTATTGGGGAGAATTGCGGCGCTCGAGCGGCCTTGCAACGGCAGCATCCCAGCGTCCCTCCCCAATTCTGGAGAAGATCCGCCAATCTGTGAGGGCGTGGCGGCCAACTGGACCAATGGTCCCAGTTCCTTGATCTTTCCGACCTCAGGGTCCTCTATCTCGATGACGTGTCCGTTATGCAGCATCTGCGGATGCTCCATCGCACTTTGCGTATCACGGATCGGCTCTACAGAGATGTCTGGGTCTGCCAGGAAGATGTCCATCCACTCGGCCAAAGATCGTTCCTGAATCTTCAGCAGGAGTAGCTCCCACAGTTCCTCAAAGGTTGTTGCTTGGAAGACCATTCTCTGATCACCTGCGCCCACCGCTTCAAAGACCTCCTCCATTTCGACGGCTCGGAGGAACGCTCTGAATTGCCGCTGACCCGCGTTTGCGAACTGAATCCAATGGCCGTCCTTTGTGACGGCAACGAGATAATGATAGGATGGGCCCAAGCTCCGCAGTGCCGGGAAATCCTTAGGAAACCGCTCGCGTAGCTGCCCAATCGCCCAGTTGAACATATCGTAGCAGCCGACCGCGTGGAGCAAACTGGTGTGCACCTTTTGGCCGTGGCCCGTCTTCTCCCTCACGTAAAGGGCCGCAAGGATACCCTGGAGGGCCAGTTGAGATGCGCCGAAACTGGCCACAGGCACCGCAGCGAAGGCAGGGCCGGGCCGGTCTAGTTGGCCTCCAAACCAGCTCATTCGACCTGCCTTGGCTTGCACCACGCCCTCATAGGCTTTGTACTGTGCGTAGGCGCCACTCTCGCCGAAGCCGGTGATAGAGCAATACACCAGACCTGGGTTGTTCGTTAGGAGCTCTTCGTAACCGATGCCTAGGCGATCAGCGACGCCCGGCCTGAAGCTCTCTGTCACAACATCAGCCGTTGCTGCCAGACTTTGAGCGGTGTGCTTGCCGTACGCGGTCTTGAGATCTAGAACTAAACTTTTCTTTCCGCGATGCCACTGACGGAATGCTGGAAGATGTCTGAACGGATCCCCCGTGGGCGGCTCGACCTTGATGACCTCAGCGCCATTGTCGGCAAGAACCATCGTGGCGATGCCTCCGGCCATTCCCCAGCTGAAGTCGATCACCCGCAGTCCCCCGCAAACCGCTCTCATCGGTAGCTCCCATCGGATCGTCTTCGGCAGGCATCTGCCGCCGGCTTGCCCTCTGTAGGCTTGTCGCTGATGCCCTCGTTTCCCGCTCCTGTACCTCCAGTAACCTCTCCAGGTCGGAAGTGATTAACCGGCCGCTGAATCGAACCAAGCGCCGTCATAGATTTCGGACACCCAGTAATCGCCGCCCAAACCGGGCGCCCAGTCCTTTAGTTCTGGTCTGTAGGCACCTATTTGGTTTTGGGCCGCGATGGGGCTGGGCACCGCCAACTCAATGATTCGCCGCTGGATTCTCTTCAACAGATCGATGCGCGTGTCCTCGTCGGTCTCTGAGGCTTGCTGCTCGATCCATGTGTCCAACTGGGCGTCACGGATGTCGGGAATGTTGATTGAGCCACCGCTGTGAAAACGAACATCAAGGTCCGCATTTGTAGTTGACCCGCGACCACTTCCGCCCAACAGTATCTCGAATTCGTGATTGTAGATTCGCTCAGTAAGCCGCGGGACGTCGTATGTATCGGTAGTGGCATTGACCCCGATCTCTCTGAGCTGTGCCTGAACGAATTCACCGGGCACCGGATTGCGGGCCGATATCAGCAGTTCAGGTGTCCAGTCCGTAACGTTCGCTTCGCTTAATAGGTTCCTCGCGCCCTCTATATCCCTAGCAAGCAGCGTGCCGAGCTCCGTCTGGGACAGCTCTGCCCGGGCGGTAGGTAGTCTGACCCCCGATCCAAGTTGCCCGTTACCCTGCAAGAGGTCATTGATGAAGGCCTGGCGGTCAATAGCCATCCCGAGGGCTTGACGCACACGCACGTCATTTGTTGGGGGCTGCTGAGCATGGGCGTACAGGCCTGTCACCGCCGAGCTCGCTCGCGTGAAGATCACCATCTCGGGCACAGCATCCGCCAGGGCGGCCGCCTCGTCGGGATTAAGATTTCCTGTGCCCTGCACACCACTCGTGTGGATCCTGCCCAGGCGCAAAGCTTCCAAGAATATAGGCCGGTCTCTGTTAAACGTCTCTTCGATGGCATCGAAGTACGGTAGGTCGCCCAGGTGGTAATTGGGGTTGCGGACGTATCGCAGGAACTGTTTTGATGTCCACTCATCTACCATGAAAGCACCACTGCCTATCACCGGCAGGTCCTCGAGGTGCCCGTTCACCTCCACCGCCTCTTTGGCAACGATCCTATTGTGAGTTTCCGCAAAGGTTCCGAGCTGGTCGACGTCCGGGCGGGTTATCTCGATGCGTACGGTGTGACTGTCCACCGCCACGATACTGCTGATCGGCCCTAGCTGGCTCTTGTTGACCCCCTCGTCGATCTGCCGGTTAAAGCTGTACACGACGTCGTCCGCGACCACTTCCCGAGCGCTAACTGGCGCAATATCGAAGAACTTCATCCCGCGATGAAGCTGAAAGATATACGTCTGTGGATCGGGGACCTCCCACATCTCAGCCGCATCCGGCAGCACTATGATGGTGTTCTTCTGCAGCCCCTCGGGTCCCGTATCTAGCTTCACAAGTCGGCTATAGGCCATTGCTGGACCTGACGCCGATAAAGAGACAGTGGCAACCGTATGGAGGTCCAGATTTGGCGGCTCAAGCTGCCTGATAGTCTTCAGTGTTCCGCCCCGCTTCGGCGCAGCTGTTGGCGTGGCTCCCGGAGTGGGAGTGGCTGTTGGAGTAGGTATCGCCGTTTCCTCATCATCTCCGCAGCCCACCACTGCTGCGGCGGCCAGTCCTCCCGCTCCAACCGCAGATGTTCTTAGGAACCAGCGACGATTCATCCGCCTTCTTTGGAGGCGTGTCCAATAGTTCTCGTACGGCATCTTTCTTCTCCTATCTGGCAAACTTAGGCCTGCACGTGGCGATCATAGCGATGGCGATCACCGTTCTTCCCTTTCTGTGATCTCCAATAGTACGCCGTTAAGATCCTTTGGATGGATAAAGGTGGTGTGCTCCTCGCCATACTGGAACACCCGGTAACCGAGGTCCTTAAGTTCCGCAGCCGCGGCGGAGACGTCGTCTACCCTGAAGCAGGCCAGATATAGCCCCTCACCCCTCCTCTCCACAAACTTGGCTACCTCCCCGTCCGGTGAGGTGGAGGAGAGCAGCTCAATATACGGCTTTCCATCGCCGAAGAAGAATTGAGTGTGGGGGGTCTCCTCCGGTGTCGAATGCGCGCCGGCCTTCCTCCCCAGCACCTGCTCCCAGTTCCGCTCCGCCTGCTCCATGTCGCGCACCGCGACGCTTATGTGGTCCAGCCCGGTAACGTTCATCTACCCGCCCTCCTTCGAGCCTCACCGGCCCAAGCAGTACTTCAACGGAGTCCGTAGATCAATGTAAGCACAAGGGGGCAATCTATCCAATGGTCAGACCAATCCACGATCCTTCAAGGATCGTATCTCTTGATCGCTGTATCCGAGCTCAGCGAGGACCTCCTTGGTGTCCCCACCCAGCGCAGGCGCCGGCCTCGCGATCTCAAACGCTTCACCCTCGATCTTTATGGCGCTGCCGACCATCGAGACGTTTCCCGCCGCGGGATGCTCTTGCTCTACGATCATTTCCCGAGAACGAAACAGCTCAGTGTGAGCCACCTCGTCCAGCGGGTAGTAGGGCGCTCCCGCTATGTTGTTATCCAGGAAATGTTGAGTCCACTCAGCCTGCGTCCTGGTTCTGAAAAGGCCGATCAATTCTTGCCTGAGTTCGGCGTCACCAGAGGAGCTGTCCATGCGGCTGGCTCCCCATTCACCTCTCCCCTTCAGGTCCGGGCGCCCGACGGTTTCACAGAAATGCTCCCAGAAATGCTGCTCGATTGCCTGGATCAACATGAATCGGTCATCCTTCGTCTTGTAATAGCAGTACTTCACGGACACGTTCTCTTCGGGATCTGGCCAGCCCCGATGGTCGCCATTTAGAACCGGCTCAATCTCCCTGTCCAGAGCCACTAGGCTGGCATCAGCGCATGAGATGTCGATATATGCCCCTTCTCCAGTTCGTTGGGCCCTTAACAGTGCGGCGAGCATGGCCATGACAGCGAGCCAGGGACCCGAAGTCGTACCAATATGAGGATATGGCCGATACTGTACAAAGCTCCCGTCCTTGATCTGGCGCGGTACGGCAACTCCAGTAACCGCGTCATACGCACCTCCGTGCGTTGCTAACTGCGCAAAAGGACCTGTCTGCCCGAAGCCGGTCAATGAGCAATACACGATCCTAGAATTAATAGCCTTCAGTACGTCGTATCCAAATCCGAGCTTGGCGGTGGATCCAGGCCGAGCACCCTCAATGAATGCATCAGAGGTCTTCGCGAGGTCGTACACGACCTTTCGCCCTTCTTCTGTCTTGAAATCCGCAGTCACACTGCGCTTATTACGATTCAGGTAGACGAATGCCGTTCGCCACCCTCCGTGCGACTCCTCGCCGGAGAGTCGAAAGTAGTCACCAACCTTAGGGTCTTCGACCTTGATAACATCCGCGCCCAGATCGGCGAGGAACATGGTTGCGAGGGGTCCCGGGATCAGGCGAGACATGTCCAGAACTCTGAAACCTTCGAGCAGCTTCATAAAGGCCTCCTATGTCGGCAATTTACTTATTCTATCAGAACTCTAATGTGACCCTATGCTTCTGTCAACCATATTTCGAAAGACTTAAAGCCGAGCAAGCTTGTGCATTTACTCACATAGCCATTGGACAGTTGACACTTGCGCTGGCCGAGAATTAGAGTGCATACGCCGACCATACTTATCGGAACGGGCTAGATGCGACTCAAGCACGACATCGTTAACTAGCGAATGGCGATGGCTTGCGGGCGACCTCGCCCCCCAGTTGCGACGCTGAAGCGAACGGAGGTGCCCCAGTGTTTCAGGGCCTCAGAGTGACTGATTTCGGCTCAGGAATGCCGAGTGGCATCGCCACGATGGTCATGGCCGATTACGGCGCCGAGGTTATCAAGGTGGAGCCCCCGGGCGGGGACCCATTTCGTCACGTTCCCGCTTCTATTCAGTGGTACCGAGGGAAAAAGAGTGTAGTCATCGATCTGAAATCAGAGCGAGGCAGGGCAGACGCCCAGCGACTAGGAGTGACATCAGACGTTGTCATAAACAACTTCCGCCCAGGAGTTGCCGACCGCCTCGGCATTGGGTACGAGACTTTGTCAGAGCAAAACCCATCTCTTGTCTACTGCTCCATTACTGGGTTCGGGGAGAACGGGCCAATTGCCGGCTACAAAGCGTACGAGGGAGTGGTACACGCTAAGGCAGGTCGCATGATGGAGTACGAAGGGCAACTAGAGCGTGGTGGACCGATTTACGCTTGTGTGCCGGTGGCCAGTATGGGTGCCTCCCAACTTGCGCTCCAAGGAATCGTGGCGGCGCTCTTTGTCCGGGAACGAACAGGCAAGGGGCAGCTCGTCCAAACAAGTCTGCTGCAAGCCCTCGGCTGCTATGAAATGTTCAACTGGCTAATAGTCCAGCTTAGGGACCGCTATCCAGAAATATTCACCAATTATCACAGCATGGGGCCTTCCTATCGGTCATTAATCGCGTCCACGAAGGATGGATACTGGCTGCAGTTTGCGAACGTTGGCGACCGCGAGTTCCGCGCATTTCTCAAGGCCGTGGAAATGGAGGACGTTTTTGCTGGTGAACAGGCCATGCCCACTAGGGTCGTCTCTACTGGGACAGCGGCTGAGGATCTATGGCAGTTGCTGTTGCTAAGAATCCAGGAGAAGACCCTGGACGAGTGGATGGAAATATTGATGGCCGATTCAAACATCTCAGTTGAGCCGTTCAGGAGTACCCAGCAGGCCATGGAGCACCCTCAGGTCATACACAATGGTGACGCAATAGAGGTCGAACACGAGCAGTACGGGAAGGTGGCGCAACTTAGCCCACTTGTGAAGTTCAATGATGCTCCCTCAGAGGCTCTGGTGTCTGCTCCGACCCTTGGTCAGCACACTAGCCAGATCCTTGGCGGGCTAGAACGGAACCGTGAACGGCGGTTCGGAAGAGGCTCGCTGCCTCGGCATGCGCTGGAAGGAGTTACGTTGCTCGAGCTTGCTACCTACTGGGGAGGGCCGTACGGTGCAAGTTTGCTCGCTGACCTAGGCGCGCGGGTGATCAAGCTCGAACCTCTGGAAGGTGATCCGCTGCGCAGAAATGGAGCACTCAAGACAGTTCAGGGAAAGGAAAGCCTAGCGGTCGATCTCAAGACGGCGAACGGCAGGGAAATCCTGTATAAGCTGGTTGAGAAAACGGACCTGCTGATGCACAACTACCGCCCAGGAGTTCCAGAGCGGCTGGGTATGGAGTACGAAACTCTCAAGAGGATAAATCCCAGACTCATATATCTGAGTGCAGGGGGTTATGGGTCCAGTGGCCCCTTCGCCTCGAGGCCAGCATACTGGGTGACCTTTGGCGCTATCTGTGGTGGGGCTCTTTATCAGGCGGGCCCGGGCGTTCCGCCCGCGCCGGGCACGCCGCTCACCCTAGATGAGGTGAAACGAATATCTGTTCATCTCGCCAAAGCGAACGATGGCAACCCGGATGCCACCGGCGCCATCGTTGTCGGTACCGCCTTGCTGCTGGGCCTTTATGCACGCGAGAAGACTGGGCAGGGACAGTATCTGGAGACCAGCATGCTCCGCTCCAATGCCTATGCTAACTCTGGCGACTTCATCAGGTACGAGGGCAAGCCGCCCCGCGTCCTTCCCGATACCGAACTTCGCGGTCTCGGAGCCCTCTATAGGCTCTATCACTGTCGAGAGGGCTGGGTTTTCTTGGCTTGTTTGGTCCGACGGGAGTGGGAAGGTTTGTGTAAGGCCCTGAACAAGGAAGAGTGGCTAGGAGACCACCGCTTCGTCAGCCCGACGGCGCGCGCTGAGCACGACACGGAGTTGGCTGCTTGCTTGGAAGAGTTATTCGAAGGGCGAACAGCGGTGGAATGGGAACAGTATCTAGCAGGACACGATATTGGATGCGTTGTGGCAGACGCCGGGCAGCACTACACTTTCTTTATGAACGACGAACAGATTCGAGCTAATGAACTGTCTGTTGAAGCTGAACACCCTGTTTGGGGGAAATACATCCGGAACGCACCTGGTGTTCATCTTTCGCTGACGCCGGGCGTGGCAGGCTCAGGGAACCGAACCGGCGAACATACTAAGCTGATTCTCGAGGAACTGGGCTACACGACCAACGAGATCAACGGCCTACAGAAAGCTGGCGTGGTGACTTGGCCTGAGCCGGTTGCAGCGCCATCCTAGAATCGGGCAGGCTGGATCGGGCGGGGCATAGGCGCAGTGGCCTCGCGTAGCGTTCGCCACAAGAAGGATCTGGACAATGAATATCTACATCTTTCTGCTCATCGGCACTATACGTAACGCCTTGCGAGCCCGGCAGGACGTCGAACTTTAGAACCTGGCCCTGCGCCATCAGCTCGCCATCCTGATGCGCTCGGCCCGGCGCCCGCGCCTTGAACCGGCGGACCGCCTGCTCTGGTGCTGGCTCTCCCGCCGCTGGTCTCGCTGGCGCTCAGCCGTTGTCGTCGTCCAACCCGACACCATTGTGCGCTGGCATGGCACGGCCTGGGCAACCCTGCGGCACTGAATGGCACACTGTCAATGCACCCCGGCCCGCGCTATGTGTCCAGACTCTGGGCTCAGGTCAACCATGGGCCGGTACTTAGGCGGTGCTTTTTCCTTCTGCGGGACTCTCCGTATCAGGTCTCGGCGAGGACCGACGGTGGCAGGAATCCTGACCTCGGGCCGGATGATAACCTTGCGAGACGCCTTACGAGCGCCGACATTGGCGAAATTAACCGTTTGAGACGTGCAGCGGGCTCCTTCGGGATTCTGCGCGGCAAGCTCATCGACCGAAGCCCCTGGTACGGAGTGTTTGAGGATGGGCACCTTGTTGCGCTCTACGGCGGGGATATTCTCTACCCTACGTATGGCGTCAGGGTAGGTGGCCGGACAATGGTTCACCCGAAGTATCGGGGGCGCCGTTACGCGGACCTACCGGAATACGCCAATCGCCGAAACCAGTCAGATGATAATGTGTACTCGGTTAGGGTGAATACTATGGACCCCTTGAACTCAACAGTGGTGCAGCGCAGAAGGCGGCGAGAAGCGGAGGGAAAATCGTCGAAGAGACTCGCCATGGAGGTGCTGGCGACCTCGGCCTACCGTCGCGACCCAGTGGGCCTGGCGAGCCTCATCCGGCGGGTCCTGGCACGACGCAGGGCGCCGAAGAGCGCATGACTGGGATTAACGAGGTCCGCCCTGTGCCCCGCCGCAGATACGAATGCGCCCCTCGTTCGCGCCCGTTACAACGCCTAATCGCAAGCATGCGCTCTTCCATACGCCCTCCCTAAAAGGGCTCCGTGGCAACAGTTGGCCCTCTTTCGCTGTAGGACAAGACAGCGAAGGAGGGCCGGATAAAGGCGACAGAGCCCTGGCGAGCCCTGTCAGCTATCACATTACACTAGCGAGTCAAGCCCTCCGCGCACTCCCCTACTTTACGTAACGGTTATAGTGCATGAGGAAACGCACCCGACGGATGGTAGGCACGAGAGGTTGGCGTTTCTCTCTTCTCTTCCGTTTCCTGTCCGTCCAGGCGCCCGCCGTGCTAGGCCGCGATGCGTCGACGGGAACCCACGACGGGGGTGCCGTACATGTACGTATATAGTTGACGTTAATATTCTGAGAGAAGTAAAAAGGCAAAAAGGGGGGTCGGCTTCCCGCCAAGGGAGTCTAGCATGAGCCAAAGTCTTAGTCCTGTCATGAAGGATGACTAATGGTGCGACTATAAATAAGGCGTCTTCTAACTCACGCGCACGCCTCAGCAGGTCCAGGTGTCGGGGCCTACTGACCCCTCTCAGCCCCTATCGACTAATCAGACCCAGCTAGCCAGCCTCACCAGCCTCACTAGTGCCACGCCACACCAGCCATCCGCCGGCGACGATGAGCCACACGAAGCCTATCAGAGACCCGGCTACCGATATGAAAAACGTTGGCATACCCACGATTATAAGGATGCCGCAGCCTGCGGCCGTCCAGCCGAGCCCGAGTGGCAAAGGTCGTCGCCAGATCATGAGGATGCCGAGCGCCAGAAGGCCCAGGCCGAAGAAGCCGAGCCCTGCGAGAAGCGCCCACTCGCTCGCGAGTGCAACGGCACGAGCGGCAGGCACGATCTGATCGGCCTCGATACCGCTGGTGCCTCCGAACTCGCGAGCCAACTGCGTGAGTGTTAGCCTGGCCACCATCCCCGACATGAATGAGACACCCGCAGCCAAGAACGCGAAGGCGCCGAGCAAGGATAGGAAGCGCTCGTAGGGGCGGAACGTGAGATACATACCGGCGGCAGTCGCGACGAAGAGTGACCTGCCCCCATAAACGCTACCACAGGCTATGTTAGTGTGGCCATCGCCGTAGTCTCCAGGGATGGCGCGGTGGAGCCCGGCCATGGCACGATCGCTTGCGGTGCTGGCGGCCGGTAGCCGAGAGCGCTATGCGGGCGCACCTCGTTGTAGTTCCGTCGCCACCGCTCGCAGAGGACCTGTGCTTCCAGCACCGTGTCGAACACCTCCCCATTCAATAGTTCATCACGTAGCTTCCCATTGAACGACTCGATGTAGCCGTTCTCCCAGGGGCTCCCGGGCTCGATATACAGAGTCTGCACGCCTACCCGCTCTAGCCAGGTCCGGAGCGCCCGTGCCGTGAACTCTGGCCCGTTGTCCGAGCGCAGGTAGCGAGGCGTCCCGCGCTCGACGAAGAGCTGGGCCAGGCGTGCCAGCACGTCATCACTGGTGATCTGCCTCGCCACCTGGATAGCCAGGCACTCCCTTGTGAACTCGTCCAGCACCGTCAAGAGCCGCAGGGGACGGCCGTCGCTGGTGCGGGTAAACACGAAGTCGTAGCTCCAGACGTGGTTGGGCTCAGTCGGCCTGAGCCTAACGCAGGAGCCATCGGTCAGCCATAGCCGCCTCCGCTTCGGCTGCTTCGCCGGCACCTTCAGCCCTTCCCGCCGCCAGAGTCGCTCTACCCGCTTGTGGTTCACCTGAAAACCCTCCTTTCGCAGCAAGGCGGTGACCCGTCGGTAACCGTAGCGCCCGTACTCGGTCGCTAGCTCCACCATCCGCCTCAGCAGCCTCCCTTCATCGTCGGGAGGAGAACCCCACCGCCGCTGCGTCGATCGCTCCTGCCCCAGAACCTGGCAGGCCCGGCGAAGAGACGGCAGGCGGTGGCCTGTTGCCTCCTCAGGCCGCCATACTCCTTCCGCCAGCGGTAGTAGGTCTGCTCTGCCACGCCCAGCTTCCTGCAGACCTCGGGCACGGCCAGGCCCTTAGCCAGCCCGACCTCCGCCTCCCTCAACTTGTTGATGATCTCCTCTGCCGTGTGATGCTGCCTGCCCAATCCTTCTGCCCCTTTCTCTGGTCCAGAACCCCTGATTACTAACATTGGGCCTGGACTCGTTTTCGGGGGCAAGGTCACTCACGGTCGCCGACTTAGGGGCCACATGACCGCTTCCAACGAATGGAGGAGCCTCCAACCCGGAGGGCCGGAGTCTTGATCAGGCCAGCCCGCCCGCCCCTATGCGCTGTGTGCGGGTGTGTGCGGAGGGAAGTGCAAAACTCCAAAAACTACCGAGCAGATATCAGTTGAGAAGACCGGAGGGAAAGAGGCGGCCGAAGGCATCGAGGGCTGCGGCATCGGGCACGGAATGGCCGCCGTCATATTGAACGACGTCCGCCCCGCGTTCGGCGAGGAACGCGACCTCGGCATCGCTGAGGCGTCCCACCTGCTCGTCTAAGGTCCCGGAAAGGTATACCACGTTGGTCATGTCGACACCGGCGAGCCGTTCGGTGTAGCGGTAGTGTCCGAGGCCGGCCGCGAGCCGGGCCATGTTGCGCTGGAGCGGGACCGTGCCCTCGGGGGCCGGTTCGTGCCCTCCAGTCCTGGGGTCCTCGATCTCCACGCCGTCCACGAAGCCGACGGTACGGCCCTCGGCGAACACCGTCCATATCGTAGGCGGCATGTCGAGCCGTCCATTGGCAATCAGATATCCCTCGGCGACGTTGCCCTGCGTGGCGAGGAGCTCCTGGACCATGAATGCGCCGAAGGATATCCCGACAACGTAGACCGTCTTGCCTTGAGCCTGGAAGTGGTCCACGAGGGCGGCCAGGACCTCCACGCTTTCCCCATCAGCCGCCTTGGCTTCGTCGAACGTGATGTCTGCGGCGGTGAATGGGGCGGGGTTGATGGTCTGGGCTTGATGGACATTCACTAGGTGTATGCGTTCGAGGTTGAGCAGGCCCAGCTTCTCAAGTATCTCACGCTTTCGGACAAGGGCCGGCATTGGTCCGCCCTGGCTGTTCACCACCACCACGCCGGCGTCCGGGTTGCCAAAGCTGTGATAGGCGTCCTCGATTGCCCAGGCGGCTTCCGGCGTCACTGTGGGAGGTGTCTGCACGGGGGCCGACGTGGGGGGCACGGCTTCACTCGCTCCGCAGGCCGACAGGGCAACCGTCGCCGCGAAGACCCCTGCGATGAGCGAACAGCGAAGCATCGATCTCAGTCCCGTAATGACAATAGTGCTTGGTCGGGATGCCTGGTTCTCGCAAGCATTGTCGGCTTGATATTCGGTGGATGCCAGATGTGCGGACTGGTGGTTTACCGCAGCGCGTGGACGGTCTCCGCGACTCGCTCGGCTAGAATTTTCGCCGCAGGTCTTAGGCAGCGTTCCTACCACGAAGGCGAGCGTGCCACCTGTGTTGTAACCCAGCCGTTCGCCTTAGATCACTTGAATTGTAGTGAGATCCTTTGGGTGTGGCAAGCCGATAATTACCAGTCTTATAGAGCTGAGTGGACGCTCCGGTGAAGGTCCCGCCGAAGGCGATGGCGGCCAGCTTCGCGTCGAGCATGAGCCGGTCGGTGCCGGAGGAGTCCAGTTCGAGCCGGTCCCGGAGCCGGGATTCCTCGGCCTGGGCCACCGATGCCTCCTACTTCAGGGTGGAGGGCTGGGGCTACTACTACATGGTCACCGTCATGGACGACTACTCACGATTCATCCCTTCGACAAGCTCAGGACAGGCCTGGCCCACAGGCTTCAGAGGGATATGACATCCGACTCCTTCATAGAGGTGGTCCAAGAGGCCGTGGACAGGACCGGCATGGACCAGATCCCGATAACAGACCGGACCAGGCTGCTGAGCGACAACGGCCCCGGCTATGTATCCAGAGCCTTCAGAGACTACCTGGGTATGGTGGGCATTAGGCACATCCTGGCAGCCCCTTTCCATCCTCAGACCAACGGCAAGCTGGAGCGCTACCACCAGACCCTCAAGCGTGATGTGAACCAACTGCCGTATGAGATGCCTTCAGACTTGGAGGCGGCCATCGTGGCCTTCGTCAGCTACTACAACTACCGACGCTATCACAAGGCCCTCGGCAACGTGACGCCCTCGGATGTCCCCAAGGGAAGGCGGCAGGAGATCCTACTAAGAAGAAAGGAGGTGCAGGCCCAAACAATCCAACGGCGAAGACAGCACAATAGGGCCATCAGGGAGCTTACGAGACCTCTATCCGACCCCTGATCTCTCGGGTCTCACACTGTCCCATTTTTGCTGGTTGCCAACACTCTAGAGTTCAACCCGCCGCCGGGATTTACCAGAAGCAGGAAACCGGCCCCAACTTCCTCGTAGCGGATTCGGACATTACCCTTGGCATAAAACGGCATTACAATATCTCCTTCTCGATCGTAGCGGTGCCTTGGGCAATTGTAACGTCGCGAATTGGGCCGTCAAAGACAGAGGTCGCTGGGCTAAATCTCAGGAGGAGCCGGTACTAATCAAGGACTATCCGATACGTGTACTTACTCGAGGCCCAACGACTCGCGCCAAGCCGCTTCAAACTGCGCGTAGTCCCAGCCATAGACCTGCCGGATGGCGTTCTCGTCCGTTGAGCCTCCGGCGAACACGGCTAGAAGCTCTTGCATCTTGGGCCATCCGTGGGCTTCGATCAGGTAGTCGACGAGGCTGTAGCTAAGGGCGTAGGAGAGGGTTGCCCCCGTGTCGGCAGCCGGGAAGCTGCTGCTCAAGCTGCGCAGGCTGATCAGAGAATCGTTGGCGATGGCCTCATCAAGCGCACGCTGCTGAAAATCAGGCAGCCTCCCCTCGGCGTAGACGGCGAGACCCTCGTCAAGCCAAGTCGGAAGTCCACCGAAACAGTTGAATGTGACTTCCTCAACCAGAAGGTGGGCCAACTCGTGGATGACTCCCTGCAGTTGCTCCTCGAACTCATCCGGGTTGACAGCTATCAACAGGATATTGTGGCCCACAAAGGCCACGCCTCCAGTCCATGCTTGTGCGAATAGTATGGCGCCCTGCACGTCCCCTGCACTCTCATAGACAAACGCCTTGATGGGCGCCACATGCTCCCGGCCCAACTGTAGCGTCTCCAGACCGCCACGAGTGCCATCCGCAAGGCGCTGCCCGAAGTCGGCCCCTCCAGCGTACCAGTAGTAGATGATGTGGCTGTCAGTGTGGGACTGCCACTCGAAGCGGTCATCAGTAAACACCGTCTCTTCACGGGATGTGCGGAACTCCTGACCCAGGTCGTCCACCACCCTCCATCGCCACCAGATGAGCGCCCCCGGTGGCATGGAGCCACTCCGTCTCATGTCCCAGTCCCAAGTGACCGAGACCTCCTCGTCAGCCTCGAAGTCCGTCCGCGCGGTCCAGTAGGAGCTTGATGCGCATGAGAAGACGTGCTTGGTGCCAAACTCAACATCAATCACTTCAATGGGGCGTTCTCCGCTGCCCTCCAGATGGAAGGAGATGGAATCCGGCAACTGCAACGCCGCCTCGCTGACACTCACCTCGAAATCAGCCTCGGGAGGTGGCGGCGCGGGTGTAACCTCCGGCGTCGGCTCTGGCGTGGGTGTGGTCACTGGAGCAGGCGTTTCTGTGACCACTGGGGTCGCCTGCTCCGGCGTGGATGTGATCACCGGAGCAGGCGTGCTCACCGGCGTAGGCGTCGGAGAAGGCGTTGGTGTGACCTCCGCGATTGGCGTGGGAACGGGAGCGATCTCCACCGCAGGCGTCGTCGTGGGCTTTGGCGATGGTTCACCGCAAGCCGTCAGCGCCAATGCCACGGTGAGAGTCAGGAGCGCGGCCACCAGCGTACGCTTCATTGGCCACGCTCTATGGAGATGTTCTGCAGCTGCGACACGCCTATGGGGGTGAGCTCAAACCCCTTTACGTAGGGGCGCACTAATAAGTAATCATTGTTGTGACGCAGGGGCACGGCAACCCAGTCGTCCAAGACCATCTGCTCAGCTTGATTGTAGAGGCTGGCGCGACGGTCCGGGTCCGGCTCCACGGCCGCTTCCTCCAACAGTGCGTCCACCTCCTCGTTCTCGTAGCCGAACCGGTTCTCCGCGCTCTCACTGTGGAAGAGCACATGCAGGAAGTTTTGGGGGTCGGGGTAGTCGGCGCACCAACCAGCGGTGAAAACGCCATACTCCTCGTTGTCCAAACGCTCTAGGAAATCGGAGAACTCGAATACCGAAACCGCCTCGACTTCCAGTCCTAAGTGGTCCCGCCATGCCCAATGGATGGCGTCGTCATCAGCGTAGGACGTGATGGGCGGCAGGTTCTCCGCCCCGCCATAGCGGGACTCCTGCAGCAGTTGTTTGGCGGTCTCCAAGTCGAAGGCTGAGGGTACCAACGCCTCGTTGTGCCCAAACATTCCAGGGGGCACAAAGCCGGCAGCGCTGCGGGCCTTCTGGGGCGCCGCCTACACGATGCTCGGCTGGACGCGGGGCGGCGACCTGGATGTGGGGCGGAGTTGATCGACGCCGGCGTGTCCCGCGAGCAGGCTTGGCAGCTGTTAGGGGGCGATCCAGCGATGCTTGCACCGGTAACGGAGGAGTGATGCAGGACGCGCTTCCCGCCGAGATACGACAGAGACTCGCCGCCCTACTAGGGACTGGCGGTACTGGCAATCTAGCCATCGACATTAAAGATGGCCGGATTATCAGCTGGAAGCTCACGGAAAGCGGTCGAATTGACAGGCGCGCTCTAAGCGCTAGATAATGGGAATTGACTGAGATCGGGTTTCAAATTACTTTTATGCGTGCTAGGGGCGGGAGTAAAATTAGGGAATTATATACTTGTGTGCCAAAAACCCTTGCCGTACTGCTGGTAGCGCTGGTGGCGGGGGCTTTGGTTTTCGCGGCGTGCGGCGAGTCCGCAGCGCCGACCCCCGATCCCACCGCAGCGCCGGCCCCCGATCCCACCGCAGCGCCGACCCCCGATCCCACCGCAGCGCCGGCCCCCGATCCCACCGCAGCGCCGGCCCCCGATCCCACCGCAGCGCCGACCCCCGATCCCACCGCAGCGCCGGCCCCCGATCCCACCGCAGCCCCCGCAATGATGTCTCTGAGCGATATCGACGAGACCACCACGGGGGCCGAACTGATCGCGTCGCTTTCCGAAGGTGAAGCCGACTGCCTGCGCGCTGCGATAGGGGACGCGAGCTACGAAGCTATGCAGGATCTGACCCTGTCCGAGAGTGCCATGGGATTCGATACGTTCCCACTGCAATGCCTGGAGCCGGACAACGCCATCGACCTGAGCCTAGCCATGATGTCGCTCCAGCCGGGCGGGCTGTCCGATGATAGCCAGGCCTGCATCAAGGACGTTTTCGCAGAGCTCGGGGTGCCGGGCGAGACGATGAGCGAGACAGACTCCTTGCGCTTCGGTATAACCATGCTGCTCTGCCTGACCGACGAAGAAGCGCAAGCCATGTCGGGACCTGTTCCGGAAGAAGACGCATTTCTTTTGCCCTCCCAACTCCGCTGCGTATCCGAGCAGACGGACCTGGAGAACCTGTTCATCGTCTACCAGGCCTTTGCCGACCTTGCCGACCTGGAGTCGAGCGCGGCGCCGCCCACACCATCGCCGGAAATGATGATGGCGGTGGCCGAGATAATGGCGGCCCAGGAAACCTGCGGCATTCCCACCATCATCCAGGGGGAGGGGTCAGCACCCTAGGCGGCGGCTCGGGTTACAGCCTGCGCAGGAACTATCGGTCCGCCATGCTGTTGACGAAGATGCGGCGCGGCGTTTGCCACGACAACGGTGCACCCAACCTTTGGGGCTGCAACTGAACCTCATCCGGTGCCGACTCGTAACCGGGGACCGCCATCGCTTTCAAGCGTGGATAGAGCGAGAACATGTAGCAATGGTCACACCCCGGAGATACGCGAGTGCAACCGGTTACGGGGTTCCACGTTTCGTCTGTCCAATCAATCCTAGAGGGCATGGTTCTCGGAAACTGGATCTACCTTCCTGAAGAGTCTCGTAAATCTTGCATTGCTATTGGCCTCTCGGAGATTCTATCGGTTCCGTATGCTATAGGGTACCCGCAACTGTCGCTATGACTCAGCCTCAAATCAGTTGCGCTCACGACGGTTCGACCCGAACCTGCTCACCCAGTCCAAGATCAGACCTTGAGCGGACCGTGCGGGGACTGGAGCGGACGGCATCGGAGTTGGAGCGGGAACGGGACGAGGCCAGGGACGCCGCATCCGCCAGCGAAGACGCATACGAGGAGGTGACGGAGGCGTATCGCAAGGAGCGCGCTGCGCACGGGAGGACGAGACGATTGGCTCTCAGTCTGGGCCTGGCGGCCGCCATGTTGTTCGCCCTGCTGGGGTCAGTATCCTTATGGTGTGGCGTCTGCTCACGTAGGAGGGCTTGCCAGCCTTCACCTTCGGGTGTATGATACGTGCATGGCACGCACCAACGTGGACATTGACGATCAGGCGTGCGCCGAGGTCATGCGGCGTTACCGGCTCGCTACCAAGCGCGAGGCGATCAACCTCGCGCTGCGGATGCTGGCGGCCGAGCCCGCCTCTGTCGATGAAGCCCGCTCTCTTCGAGGTATCGGAATTGTAATAAGAAATCTTCGCTGAGCTACGGTAACATCGTCTGATCTCGAAAGCCTGGCACTGGCCTACCATGCTGCGAGTACCAACTGGCCGGGTTTGAGATTCCCACTAAGCGGACGTGGAGACCGTGGAAGACCGGTTGCGCCGGGAAGGGTTGGTCAAGCGTCAACGGATTCTCCCTGCGTCCGGCTGGTGCTGAGAAGCAGGCTGGTTAGAATAGAGTGGATCCTGAATAGCGGCAATCCCTCACGTCATCCAGTTCTCGAAAGGAGGCGGAGGGGGAGGCAAAATGACCCTGAGCAGACCGCCGGCGGCGGAACACTACCCGGCAGCGGGACAGACAGGGAAACCCATGTGCGGCTCCCTGCCCAGGAACAGAGAGCAAACCTTCAGGGAACCCCCCGGGAACGATTCCGGCATCCGGGAGAGGGACTGCGGGAGATGCATTATCGTCCTGAAACAGACCTGAAGAGATCGCCCGGGTGATCCAGTGGTTCACGGAATCGGACCCCGCCTAGGATATTGCCCCGGCTGCTCCAGACATGATCGTGAGGTATCAATGAAACCCTGGCAGTTGATCGGCCGGGCCCAAACCCCTGGCGGAGGAGCGGAGCTCGTTTTGTACCAACATGACTCTGAGTTCTCGCTCAAAGCGGATAACCTGGAACTCATGAATAGCCGGGTTTATGGGTCAGAAGAAGCCATGGCCAGACTGGGCTGTCAGAACTTGGCAAAACGGCCGAGGGCCCGCATTCTGATTGGCGGTCTGGGAATGGGCTACTCGGTGAGAACGGCGCTGGACATCCTTGGCGAGGATGCCCGGGTGGTGGTCGCGGAGCTGGTGCCAGCCGTGGTTGAATGGAACAGGGGAGTGCTTGCCGATTTGGCCGGCCGACCTCTTGACGACCGCCGGACTGAACTCCATGAAGCCGACGTTGTCCAGTTGATAACGGCCGCCAGAGGTGACTACGATGCCATCATGCTTGATGTCGACAATGGCGCGGAGGCGATGGTCCGAAAGAGCAACAACTGGCTTTACAGCCTGCCGGGGCTGACCGCCACCTACGCGGCGTTGCGGCGCGGCGGGGTATTGGCGATATGGTCTGCCGGTTCTCAACCGCCATTCGTCAGACGTTTGCGCCGTGCCGGTTTCGAGGTGGATGAAGTCAAGGTGCGGGCGCGTGGTGGAAGCAGCCGCAAGGGAGGCGCACATCATGTCGTCTGGATTGCCACGCGCGGTTGATGGAGGACAGCATTGAATGGTGCTGGCACGGTGTCGCTGTTCAGGGAAAATGTCCGTTTAAGCGGCCGGCTGTAAAGGGCGGAGTAATAATTGAGATGGATCAGCGCGTTGTGCGGGACCTACTCGGTCTCGGCGAAGACGCCGTCGCATCCGTAGCCAGGCCGAGGATACTACTGGCCAGTGATGAGACGACTCATCTATCCCGGCTCGTCTAGCTCAGCTTCGGACGGCCTAGCCGGGTTCGGTACCTAGGCTGTGCGCCACGCCATTCCCTACGGCCCCACCCTCTCTGGCAGGCACGCTACTGTCTAGCAATCTTGAATGGACCCAAATCGACCTCCCACGAGCACCTGAGCTTTTCGTGTCTATTGTGTCCAGAGGATGAAGATCAGGGAACGGATTCTCACCGAGGAGACCATCGTGGAGCTGGTGACGCTGGTGGCGGAGGAAGTCGATGCTATGGCCGGAGAGCTGGCCGGTCGGCTGGATGTCATCGACGCCGAGCTTGGTGACGTTAGAGGTCCTGTCGCCCCGCATCTTCTCGCCGAGGCACCGCGAGGAGCAGTTGGAGGCTGCGCGGGAGGACGCCGCCACTCAGCTTGAGCAGCGGAGGGTGGAGCCTCCCACCACCGAGGAGATAGCGCGGTACGTTGCGGACTTCCGGGACTTCCTGAAGGACGGGACGTTCCCCGAGCGCAAGGCGCTCACCCAGGCCGTAATTCCAGAGGAGGTAGGCGAAGTAGTCAGCAAGTTCCATCCATCGAGCGGCGTCTGCTGGACGCGGCCTTCCAAGTCCCGCTGGGTCACATTTTCCCTTGTGATAGACCTTGGCCGGCCCGATCCCATCTTCACCCTGCGGCTCAAATGTGACTACCCCTCTGCTCCAATCTGCAACGATCTCACCACAGCCATCGCAGCTGACGAGCGGCGGGAGCATTCCCTTCTTAGACCCTACTCCGAGTCCCATGGTTACCTCCTATAGTGATGCTGATTCGTGATCGGTGAGGTCACCGGCGACAGGCGGACACGGCACCGTGTCCACGATGTCAACCGACACAAACGCTATACCCGACCAACATTAGTAAACTGACGTGCAAGGAATGCACCCGATGATGCAGGTTGGGGGCATTCCCGCTAACCCAAATGGGCCATTCATACATTTGGTGCGACCGCCCAATACGAATATCGGCCATGTGGCAACATTCATCACATCACCCCCCTTAGGGGTATGTGCGTGAATGAATGTTATGTTTGCGTAATCCACTGCCATTTGTTCCCTCCACCCTTTCCCGGAACCTTCTCCACTGACGCAATCCTGCCAGCATTCTTCAGTTTGGTGACGGCGTTGGAGGTCGTCCCCTCGTTGCGGTCCAGAAGCTCAGCGAGCTCCTTCGTCGTCTGTGGCCCGCGCATAGCCAGCAGGTCCTCGATCTCGGTCGTTAGCAACTTCCTGCCCGGCACCTGCGCTGAGCCCCGGACAACATGTCGCAGGTTCTCCATCCTCTCCACATGGAGCGGTTCGAGTCGGCCATCCTTACCCACCCCCTCTAAGACCAGGTTGCCGCCTTGCTCTTTGAGGAGCAGGAGCCAGTCCACCGCTGCGGTGATCTCCGTGGAGCCCCTGAAAGGATCGGTGAAGGAGTTCCCTTCACTCTTTCGCGTGTGATGGATAAGGAGGATGGTGCAGCCTGTATCCCTGGCCAGCTGACGAAGCGGGTCGAAAACGAACGCCATCTGATCGCTCTCGTTCTCATTGTTTCCGTGAATGCGCCGAAGGGAGTCTATGACCACCAGCTCGAGGTCGTGCTCCTTGATGTACTCCTTTAGAGCTGGAATATCCTTGAGGCCGAACTGCCCGTGGTAGGACAGTGGGCCCTCATCGTCGTTGACCGCCGGATTAGTCATCTTGCTTCTCCTCTCCGAGCATCTTTTCTAGCCTCTCCCAGGTAACGCTGGGGGCGTCCTCAGCCTGGATGTAGAGCACCCTGCCTTGGCTGGTTGCCCGCTCCAGGAAGTCGACTCCCTGGAACACCGACAGGGCCAATTCCAGCGCCAATGTGGACTTGCCAGTCTTCGGCGGAGCGGCGAGGATGGCCAGTGACCCTCGGCGCAGCACCCCATCCAGGGTCCATCCCCGAGCGGACTCCTTCTCAGCTATGACCTTCAGACCAGATACCGTCACAACCCCGGCGGGGAATGTTTCATTCATTCCCAAACCCCTAGGGGGTGTGATTTGTGATTGTTCCCCGCCGTTGGCATTTGTGGCCCCCGTCATCGTTCACCATCCATTTCCGCCTGCTCCCGTTGCAGCTGCTCGACGAAGCGATCGAGCTCCTCGACAGATATTCGTACTGATCGTCCAATCCGAATCGGCCTGATTTGGCCTGACTGGATCAGCTTGTACAGGGTGCTTCTGCTCACTGAAATCCGGTTCGCACCTTGGATCAGGTTCACTAGTAGCTTGTCATCCATGGCTCCCTCCGTGTTCTTGGGTGATCTTGACCTAACCACCTATATCCGGCTATAATTTCTTAGACAGCTAAAGGTTATTGGATCCTTTGTTAATGCGTCAAGGAGGATATAATGACAGAATTACAGGCTGAGAAACCGGAGAGTACGCCGAAGAAGCGGGGTGCGCCAAGGAAGTATGGGGACGATGTTCGGCGTGTAGTCGCAGAGCAACGTCGACTTGGGAAGTCTCCGGAAGAGATTCAGATCGAGCTAGAAAATCAAGGTCTCTCGGCCCCTGACCCCAGACACATCCGGCGCATAATAGACGAGGGCCTCCCCCGCGACCGGTCACAACCGTGGAGCCTAGCCAAGGCCGCACCCACTGAAGCCGCCTCTGTCCCCTCAGTCCTGGCGGAGCTAATTATCCGGTCGGAGGGGCGACGCAGTGACGTGACAGAGAAAGAAGCGGAATGGATCACGCGAATCAGGCTGGCCGCGCCTGATTTTGATCTGTGGGCCGTTTACGTGATGGCGCACAACTACATGGTGCGAACCGAGCGAGGCGAGACTACCGCTGACCTTGACACCTTCTTGGCCTTCGCTCCCTGGCGGGGAGTGGAGCAGCGGCGCCCCTACTACGAAGCAGTTCAGGCTGGGCACATACTCGTGGCGCCAATGCACCTGATGCACCTCCTCACGCGAGGACGCCCGGAAATATACGCTGCGGCCCGCGACTATGTCAAGAGTGTTCACGACAGAGCTGTGGAGGCCGGCCGAGATCGCCTTAAGGCCAAATTACTAGATAAGGCACGGGAGAAAGGTATCCCAGCTGAAAGAGCCGAGGAGCAGGTTCAAAACATCCTGGACAAGGCCTCTAGCGACGTTTGGGCCTACGTAGAAAATGCGCTGTCCGGGCAGTGCGACGAAGCAGAAGCGGCCCTAAGAGACCCCCAGGTAGCAGCCAAACAAGGGCTGGATGATCTATGGATCAGTAGAGCCCTGCAGGGCCTCAAGCTAAGCGAGCAGGCGTCTAAGGAGCCCGAAGCGGAGGACCGTGATGGCAAATAGGCGAGGCAACTCGGAAGGCAACCTACGCAAGCGAGCGGATGGCCGCTGGGAAGCGCGGATTTCGCTCCCCGGAGGTAAACGCAAGTCTCTGTTTGCCAAGACGCGCCGAGAAGCCGGCCAGAGGCTACTCCAGGCTCAGAGGGCCATTGCCGAGGGGCTACCCGCGTCCGGCGAGCGCCAGACAATCGGCGCTTTCTTGGAAGCGTGGTTGAGGGATAGCGCGGTCCACAAGGTGAGGCCCAAGACCTTCCGGCGCTATCATGAGATCACGCGGCTCCACATAGTGCCAGAGATAGGACGTATCCGCCTAGCCCGGCTCACCCCCCAGCAAGTGGAAGCGATGCTAAGCACCGTGTCCAGCAAGGGAGTCTCCCCGCGCACCGTGGCTCACAGCCGGGCAGTCCTACGCAACGCCCTCAACCATGCCATGCGCCTTGGCCTGGTGGGCCGGAACGTGGCAAGTCTGGCAGATGCGCCTCATGTGCCAGAGCGTGAGGTTCTGGCCCTTACATCCGAGGACGCCCGTCGCATACTGGCTGCTGTCATGGGCGATCGCCTGGAAGGACTTTTCACGGTGGCCCTGGCCTGTGGGCTGCGGCAGAGCGAGGCCCTGGGCTTAAGGTGGGGCGACGTGGACCTGGAGGGTGGCAAGCTAACCGTTCAGCGAACAATACAGCGGGTCAACGGTAGGTACGAGTTCTTTGAACCCAAGACGGCGCGTTCCCGCCGTACAGTGGCCCTGCCCGCGCCCGTGGCTGCGTCTCTCAGGCAGCACCGGAGCCGCCAGACGGAGGAACGCCTGAGGATCGGTCCGGCCTGGGAAGGCGACGCCTGGGGCGACCTCGTGTTCACCGACGAAAGAGGCTGTCCCCTAGCGGGCTTCCACGTCAGCCGGCGATTCCGCAAGCTGTTGGAGGTGGCAGCCGTTCCTGGAATGCGCTACCATGATCTGCGCCACGCAAGCGCCTCCCTAATGGCAGCCCAGGGCGTACCGGCGAGAGTGGCAATGGAGATACTTGGACACGCCCAGATCAGCACCACCATGAACATCTATGCCCATGTGGCCCTGGACATACAGAAGGAAGCCGCTGGCAAGGTAGCAGTGGCCCTGTGGCCGCAATCGTGAGCGGGTTGGGGTCAGAATTGGGGTCAACCTGGCCGGCGAAAGAACAGGGACGCTAGCCATAGTCCACATTTTGTATCTAAAATAGCGCAGAGGCCACTGTAGCTCAGCGGTAGAGCAGCGGTTTCGTAAACCGCAGGTCGGGAGTTCGAATCTCCCCGGTGGCTCCAGTTTTTGTATCTGAAATCCTGCTTCGACATGGGTCAGCCGGTGCGGGCGAGGCCGTTTGACGGCAACGTTGGCGGCAACCCGGAGACGATTAGGTCCTGAGCAGGGCGTCCAGTGCCTCTGTGGCGTCCTTCTGCAGGAGGGTTGAGGTTGTCCTCGGCTTCATCGTTATCCCCGTGGCGATTCGGTCACCTGCTGCCGGAATTCAGGTCCGCTATCCGCTTATTGATCAGGGGCGAGAAATGACCTTGATACCGCACTTGGAGCTCTGGATGCGTCCAGTCTATGCCCGTAACCAGGCTACGGCATTTTGCTGAGCGGCAGCTACACTCCCAAGCGGCGACGAAACTCTCATCCGCTTCGAAAAGGGCGTAGTCGACGGTCAACTCCTCGCCAGGCAGGATATCACGGTGGGCGACCAAGGTCACTGCGTCTACCATCCAGACACTGGGATCGCACGAGTGGTTCATGAAGTAGGTGTCGTCGGTGCCCCGTTCTTCAATGCTATAGAGGTCATCGTCGAGCTGCATGACGATCTTTCCTTGAGCCCTTGCTCGCTGGGCAGCCTCACGCGTCACGAAACTGCGGGCCCAGACGACAACCACCTCGTAGGTCTTCAGTGGAGACTTAGCGAACATCCCTCGCCCGTGAATAGGAGACGTCCGTAACTCGACCTCAGGGTGTATCCAGGATTCTTGATCGCCTTTCTCCTGCATCATCTATACCGTAGCGGTCAGAGATATCAAAAGTGAACTCACTACAAGGCCTTGACCATCACTATAGCCGGATTGGACTCGCCCCATAGTGCCTTCAGCTCTTCCAGTGGCCAGAACCCATCGCCGAATAGAACTCCCGCGTCTTCGCGTAGTTCTCGTCCGGATGGGAAGGGCCAAGGATCTTGACTTGGAGGTATCGGGTGCCAGACTCATTCAGCCACTGCTCCGCCCGACGCAGAGTGTGCTGACCGACCCCCTGACGGTGCAGATCAGGTGATACGGTCATCACAAGCACTTCAGCCGCTCCCTCGTTGTGGTGTTTCAGGGTCACGAAACCGACTTTATCGGTGTCCTTCCGAGCCAGGAACGTCGGAAGCTCGTCTATATCCCGTCCGTACTGCTCGATGGCCTTCTCAATCGAGGACTTGGCCATCGTCACCCCTCAAGGCTGACAAATAGGGCGGCGGTTCTGCGGACTTCCAACTTCGTCAACCGAAGTTATCGGCTCTAACTCTCCTGTTCGTCGGGTGAAGATCCACTGCCCTGAGCTCTCATCGCCCGCCGCCGTGCCAGCACCCGCCGGATGAGGCTGGCCAGGCCCACTGGGTCGCGACGGTAGGCCCGCGTCTCCAGGACTTGCCCAACCCCTGTTGAGATTTTGCCTCTGCGCGCAAGCACCCGCTGCACACCTTCGTTCCTGGTATCCTGTGTGCCCACGTGCAGGGGGTATGTCTTTGACGTGTCTCGTAGTCGAGCAGTGCGCAGGAGGTCCAAATAGTGCCGCCCCTGTACTTGGGGTGCACTAGGGTTCGGCCGTGCAGCAACATTCCATGCGTGGGCGAGTTGGCATCTGCAGAATTGAGGGCAACTATGTGCCCATCCTCATAAATCCCGTACCAGAGTCCGCGTTCTATTAGCTCCCTGCGATAACGCCCTAGCGAGCCGCCACAGGCCCGGTACAGACGGTTGACCTCCCCAATGTCATCTCCCGTAAGTCGTTGGACCGGTGGCTCGACCGGCCCTTCCTCCTCACTGCCGGATCGATTAAGGGCCATCGGGTAGTCATCAACTAGGCGGAAGCGACGCCTCAGAATTGGGCCATGCTCGACCTGAGCCCACAATCGGGACACATAGCGCGGGCCCGGATGGAGCGACAACACGACGTCTAACGCGCCTGGGTCTCCCATGCAGAAGAGGTCCGCGCCATAGCCGTATAGACTGCTCCTCAAGCTGCCCGTGCCGTGCATGACCAGCGCCTCACCAGCTTCGCCCTCCGCGACGTACCACCTAGTGTGGGGAAACCGCTCAGGCTCAAGTTGGCAGATGGCGTAGACGCAGAAAAGGCGGTCTTTCTCCAGCCGGGGCAGAATCTGTGCGACCTCAGTGAGATGGCGGATGAAGTAGGTGACGCCGTTCTTGGGCACTGCCTCGGCAGGAGGCGGGTCATTCTCCATGCCGTCGATTGTACCCTAGTCGCTTGCCTCAGGTCGCCACCCTAGAGCGTACCGGTGTCGGTCTGGATCTGAGATAGCGCCGGCAAGCACCAAACGCCAAAATTCTGAAGAATCTTGTAGCGGGCATTCCTACCCCTCTCACCTGCCGAGACCGAATGGGGACGCTTTCTGTTACATCCAGAAAGCCGCTTCAGCAAGGCCCTCCTTAAACATCACAAACGTTGAAGATGACTTCCGGCTCTTGTATTCTGACATCTGCGCTCCTACGTTGGGGGCGATGCTGGAGGATGCCGTGACGGTTATAGCTTGTGACGGCCTGAGAGTCCTGGACCTCGGCCAGGGATACGGGGCCATCCCCGGCATGATCCTGGCCGACTACGGGGCCGAAGTCATTAAGGTGGAGCCCCCTGCGGGGGAGGCGTTTCGACATCTGCCTGCTTTCCTCCAGTGGAACCGGGGGAAGAAGAGCGTCATCCTGGACCTGAAGACGGAGGAGGGCCGCCAGGCGGCCCAGGCCCTGGCCAGAGAGAGCGACGTAGTCATAGAGAACTTCCGGCCAGGGGTAGCCGAGCGGTTGGGCCTCGGCTACGAGGGGCTAGCTCAGGTGAACCTGGGCCTCATCTACCTTTCGATTTCGGCCTTTGGTCAGAAGGGCAAGTACCGCCACTATAAGGGGTACGAGGGGATCGTTTCGGCCAAGTGTGGCCAGCACGTCATCCAGAACGGTTATCGGGGCGATGAGCTCCACTACGATGCCGTGTTCAAGTGCAGCTTCGGGTCGGCGATCCAGGGGCTCGTCGGCATCCTGGCTGCCCTTCACCTGAAAGAGAAGACCGGGGTGGGCCAGAAGGTCGAGTCCACGATGGTACAGGCACTATACGTCTTCTCATACGGCGGATTTCGGTGCGAAACACCAGAACTCTACAAGTCCCTGACCTCTATTGCGGGAAGGGACCCCCGCAACAGCGGCGCGACTCGGATTGGCGAATGCGCCGACGGCAAGTGGATCCATTCCCACAGCGCAGGGCGCATCGTTGAGAATATGATGCGGGCCCTGGGCATCCAGGAGTATTTCACCGACCCCCGCTTTCAGGGGCGCGGTACCCGGCTTTCTCCCGAAGACGCAGCCTATCTCAATTCCTTGATAGATGCCGCCTACAGGACCAAGTCTCGGGACGAGTGGATGAGGATATTGAATGAGCAGGACGCGGCCTGCGGGGTCATCATGACCACCCAGGAGCTTATGGACTACCCGCAAATACTGCACAACGGCCACGTTATCGAGGTGGACGACCCGATGGTGGGGAGGATGAAGCAGGTAGGTCCCCTGGTGAAGTTTGTGGGGCGAGAATGGCAATTTCCGGGCCCGGCGCCCCTGCTGGGGCAGCACACCGGGGAGGTACTGGCCAGAGTGAAGGGTGCGCCCGCTCCCGTCGCTAAGCCTGCCCGGGTCTCCCCAGCGCCGGCCTTGCCCCAGGGGGCCTTGAACGGAGTCACCATCCTCGACCTAGCCACGTGGGCGGCGGCGCCCGGTGGCCCCGCCATCCTAAGAGACCTGGGGGCCCGGGTCATCAAGGTAGAGACCCTGGAGGGCGACCCCTTTGCTGCTCACATTGGTGAGCTCTTCTTGCGGGTGAATCGGGGGAAGGAGCGGATCTCCATCGACCTGAAGACGTCCGAGGGCATGGAGATCCTGCGCCAGCTCGTGGCTGGTGCCGACATCTTTATCCATAACTTCCGGCCCGGGGTGCCGGAGCGGCTAGCCATAGATTACGAAACCCTTCGGAAGATCAACCCGCGGCTGGTGTACCTGAATTCCGCCTCCTTCGGCTCCAGCGGCCCCGATGCCCGTCGGCCCGCCTTCGATGGGGTAATCTCGGCCATGGCCGGCGGGGAGGTCCTTCAGGCGGGCGAAGGGAACCCCCCTCAGGATAAGCGGACCAGTGACCACGGTGGCCTCCTGGGGGTGACGGTGGCGCTTCTGCTAGGCCTACGAGCGCGGGAGCTGAGTGGCGACAGCCAGAACCTGGAGACCACCATGCTGTGCAGTGCGGCCTACCTCTTCTCAGACGACTTCCTGCGCTACGAGGGCAAGCCGCCGCGGCCTATCCCCGACAAGGGGCAGTACGGCCTGGGTCCCCTGTATCGCCTCTATCGGGCCAAAGAGGGCTGGGTGTTCCTGGCCGTCCTGACCGATGAGGAGTGGTCGGCCTTCTGTGAGGCGGTCGGCCACCCCGAGTGGCACGACGATCCTCGCTTCTCCAGCAAGGGGGGACGCAAGGCCCATAAGGAGGCTCTGCTGGCCCTTCTGGAGCCGTTGTTCAAGGAGCGGGGTGCCCAGGAATGGGAGGAGCTGCTCCAGGCCAGGGACGTGGCCTGCGCCGTGGCCAATGGCGCCTGGCCTGACTTCCTCCTCGACGAATGGGACGGGCGCTACGAGCAGGACATCACCACCTATAGTTATCCGGGTTTAGTAGACTGTATGCAGCAGACGGGCATGCATGTCGATCTGCTAAAGACGCCGGGCGAGGTCGGTGTACTGGAGCCGCTGGGGGCCAGCACCAGGGCGATCCTGGAGGAGTTGGGGTACGGTCCAGACCAGATAGACGCTCTGAAGGCCAGAAACGTGATCGTCTGCAAGGAGGACTGAAGGCTCGGATGAGGTCATCGATTCCATCCGCGCCGAGGTCGGGTCCGATTACACTGTGGACATCCGAGGCCTACTGGTAGCGCGTCAGCGACACTACTTCGTAGCCCTGTAGCCGTTCCCGTCCGCCCAGGCCGACGAGCTCCACCAGGAAGGCGAAGGCGTGCACCACCGCCCCCAGAGACTCCACCAGCTTGGCGGCGGCCAAAGCAGACCCGCCCGTCGCAATTAGATCGTCAACGATGATCACCACCGCACCGCTCTCCAGGGCATCGCTGTGGATTTCCAACTGGCCGGTGCCGTATTCCAGGGAGTACTCCACGGTCAGGTGGGCCGCCGGTAGCTTGCCGGTCTTGCGCACAGGCACCAGGGGCACTCCCAGGTTAATCGCCAGCGGCGCCGCGAACAGGAAGCCGCGCGATTCGATGCCCACGACGGCCTCCAAGCCTCTGCCCTGGAACCGATCCGTCAGCTTCCCGATGGCGTGCTGGAACGCCTCTGGGTTCTGGAGAAGGGGCGTGATATCACGGAATAGGACACCGGGCTCCGGGAAGTCCGGCACGTCTCGGATAAAGCGTTTCAAATCCATGGCTTCGAAAGGCAGACTAGAGTATACCAGGGAGCGGCGAACAGGGATGTGGTCACCATCCCAGGCTGCGGCTTAGAGCTGCCGCCGCGCGTCTCTTCCGGTCCCTCGATAATCCATGGAGTCATCGCAGCCAGAAGGAAGTCTCCATGCCTGCCCAGTCTCGCGAAGAGCTTCTGCTTTGCTCGCAGCAGCCATCACCAGCTTATTCCGTTAAATCAGTAGACCGACGGTCTTGCCCAGAGGCCGTCCTGGCCTCTTACGGGCTGTCGGGCGCTGGGGGTCTTTTCAGTGTAACGTCTTCGCCACTCCGGCATCCTTCTCATTGTGGCGTTGTGTAGAAGAAAAGTGGCGATAGAGGGATCATGAGTCCACTAGAGGTGAACCTGCCGGCTACGGCGTTGGACCTGGGTTCTGCCGGTGATGACCATCAGGCGTTCGGTGAGCAGGTAGCGGCCTTCTTCAGGCAGGCGGAGCAGGAAGGCACCGCGCTAAGCGTCATCGTTGCCGGGCTGGACAGCTTCCGGCTCGTGAACGACTCCATCGGCTGGGAGATAGGCGATAGGGTTCTGCAAGAGTTCCGGGTCGTCATCGCTTCGCGGGCTGGGCCCGCCTATCGAGTGGGCGGAGACATGTTGGCGTCCCTCCTCCCGGAGGTGTCGGCGCGGGCCGCCGTCTTGCTGGCCGAGAAACTGCGGGCGAAGGTGGCGAGCGCCGTGCGAACGCCCATCGGCGAGGCGATGGTCAGTCTGGGGGTGGCCAGCTATCCCGAGTCTGCCCATTCGGAGGCGGAGTTGGTGTACGGTGCGGAGGCGGCGATGTACTGGGCCAAGGCCGTGGGCGGTAACAAAGTAGGCTACTGGGGTGATCTGGTCTGCGCCGAAGACAGCGCCTGGAGGCGCAAGCGCAGGGTGAGCGATCCCATAACGGCCCTGGTGGCCGCGCTGGAGCGGAAGACGGGGGCTCTGGCCGGCCAGACGAGCCGCGCTGCCTGGTACGCTAAGCGGGTGGCGAAGGAGATAGGCCTCTCCCCAGCCCGTCAGAACCTGATCGAGGAGGCCGCTCTCCTGCACGACATCGGGAAGCTGGCCATGCCCGATCGAATACTGCTCAAGGGGGGTCCCCTCACCGAGGAAGAGAAGACGGTAGTGCGGAATCACCCGCTGGTGGGCAGGGACATCCTCAACCGGATACCAGCCCTGGCAGCGGCGGCACCTATAGTAGGCCATCACCACGAGCATTACGATGGCGGCGGCTATCCGGACGGCTTGTCGGGTGAGGATATCCCCATCGGGTCCCGTATCATCCTGGTGAGCGACGCCTTCGATGCCATGACCACCCACCGCTCCTACCGCAACGTCCTCTCCCTGCAGATGGCGACTCAAGAGCTGGAGCGCTGCGGCGGCCAGCAGTTCGACCCGCGGGTGGCGCAAACTATCTGTCAACCAGCACTTAACTGCTCCTCAACGCGTTGGCCGTAAGAGATAAGTTGCGCCGCGCATCCATGCTTGGTGTAAACCCGAATCCACCGAAGGACACGGATGGACGGCGTGAGGACAGCGGAAGGGGGTGGGTGAGGGAGCTACAGGGGAGATGGCCTGGGGTCTTGGGGTAGATGGGAGGCCGGCGGACGGTCTTCAGTCGCCGCACAGGGCCCCTAAGGCCCTATGCGGGAGTTGCGATGCGCGGGATGGCGAGAGGATACGCAGCAGGGGACTCTCGCGACCGGGGTGGCGCGAGATTGCGGGGACGTTGGGTCAGTTGCAGGCTGGCCGTCAGGCCGGGAATGGAATGGCTTGCAGCCGGGCCAAGGCGCGACTGAACTGGGTTTCTCAAGGCCAGCGCCGGGGGAGATGCAAAGTGAGGCGGCGCGCCGAGCGGGTGATCCGTCCCACGAGAGCGAAGACCCGCCGCCTGAGGGTCTTGGTGGTCACGATCTGCTGACCCAGGCCGATGCGGGCTGTCCAGCGGGCCAGGTTATGCGCCATCACCTGGACCGCCAGCCAGGCGCCGTTGGCGGCGAAGCGCCCCGACGGCATGTGGTTCAGCCCGACGCCGTACTTGAGGTCGCGTATGGCGTTCTCGACCTCGGCGTGGCGGCGATGATCGGCCTCCAGTTCCAGCGTCTCCCCATCGCGGTCGGTGATGAAGGCGTGATAGCTGTATCTGGCGAAGAGGGCGAGCTGGGAACCGGGCATCGGCTTCACCCGCCGGACAATGAGCCGCACCGGCGCGGCGTCCGGCTTGGTCTGGAACGGGGTGTAAGTCGTCTCGGCGACATCGGCGGCGCCGTCCATCCAGTAGGGAATGGGAGTCCAGTCCTCCTCTGGTATCGCCTCGATCAGGTCCCGCAGGCTGGCGCGCTGGCGGATGGTGATAGAGAAGCGGACATCCATTTCCCGGCAGGCGGCAACGACAGTGTGGGCGTAGAAGCCGCTGTCGGCCCGCACCGTGAGTTGTCCCCTGGCCCCGCCGTAGCGCACCCGCCCCACCGTCTCACGCAGGAAGTGGGCGGCGCCACGGGCGGTGTTGGCCCGGCCCTCGCGCAGCCGGGACATCAGCACCTCGCCGGTGCCGGCGGCAATGGCCAGCAGCGGGTGATAGCCGCGGGCGCCGGTATAGCCGTGGTGGCGCGCTCCCTCCTTGGCCAGTCCATAGGTTTCGCAGATGGTCGAGTCCAGGTCGATGGTCAGGGGCGAGTCGCCGGGTCCGGCCCCAGCGGCCCAGGCCCGGGCCAACAACTGGCGGCTCACGCGGTCGAGTTGACGGACATGCCCCCACCGGAAGCTGCGCAGGAAGGTCCCCAGGGTGGATGGCGCCTTGACCACGCAGCCTAGAACACCGACCGTCCCACCAGCGCGCAGCGCATCGGCGTCGTCGATGCAGTCGCCGCCTGCCAGCGCGGAAGCGACCAGCGTCAGCATCTTGTCCCCAGTGTTCGCCCGTCCCGGCGCTCCGCCGAGGTCAAGGTGATGGTCGACGAGTTCCCGCAGGCCCAGGTGCCGGGCTAGGGTGGCTGGCAGGAGCAGGCCGGCATTGGCCACCAGGCGATGGTCGTCAAAGAGGATGCGGATACGGTCGGGTTTGTTCTGTGGCAGCATCTATTGGGTGCTCCTTGTTTCCGGGCTGGTTTCTGTTCCAAAACCATTATCCCAGATTCAGAGGAGCACCCGATGGCTTCTTCAAGGACTGTCCCCAAGGCCGTCCTTCGGTGGATTCGGGGTAAAGATTCGGTCGGGTATGGCTTGATAGTGAGGGCAGGAGCATGAAGAGGATGTCTGGGCGCAACTTGATTCGGGGATTGACCGCCTTTGCCGTCTTGGCTGCCCTGGTCTGGATGGGGCTCGGCGAAGCGGATATGGGGTCGCAGGAGAGGGTGCGTCTCGGGGTGGCCGTCTACACGGCGCAGCACCCAGGGGAAGACGTACCCGTGATAGTGCGGGTGCGGGAGGGGACCGCCCGGGCGGGCGGCCAACTGGCGGGCTCGGTCGAGACCTCGGCGCAGCTGCCGCTGATCGATGGCTTCGCGGCGACGCTGCCGCCAACGGAGATCGACCGGCTGGCCCGCGATCCGGCCGTACTGGTGGTGTCGCTGGACGCCGAAATGATGGCGTCTGGCAATGACGACGACCAGGACGGCACATCTGATCTGGGAGTGGCGTACCCGTTCGCTGTCAACGCCGTCGCCGCTTGGGACGAGGGGATCAGCGGCGAGGGCATAACGGTCGCCGTTATCGACAGCGGTGTCGCGGATGGGAATGACCTTAGCGGCAGCCTGGCCGGTGGGATCGCCGGTGAGGCGGATGCCTACACGGGGATAGCCCCCGGGGCCCAGATATTAAGCCTTAAGGTGGCCGACCGCGAGGGTCGCGCCCTGGCCAGCGACGTGGTAGCCGCCTTGCAGTGGGCGGTGGACCACCGGGATGAGTACGACATCCGGGTGGCGAACTCCTCGTCTCCTCCGTCGCCGACAGCTACCTCCAGGACCCGCTGGACGCGGCGGTGGAGCAGGCCTGGTTCCACGACATTGTGGTCGTTGTGGCAGCCGGCAACGACGGCGATGAGGAGTTCGCCGTGGATCACGCCCCGGCTAACGATCCCTACGTCATCACCGTGGGCGCCTTTGATGACGCCGGCACTGCCGATACCGCCGACGATACGGTGGTCGATTGGTCCAGCCGCGGCCGGACCGTGGACGGTTACGCCAAGCCGGAGGTGATTGCCCCGGGTCAGGGGATCCTCTCCGCTCTGGCCAGCCGTGGCTCCTACCTAGCGCGGGCGATGCCGGAGGCCGTGGTGGATGGCCGCTACCTGCGCCTGAGCGGTACATCTCCTTCGGCGGCCGTCGTCTCTGGAGTCGTCGCTCTCATGCTGGAGGATGACCCGGATCTCACGCCGGACCAAGTCAAGTTCCGTCTCATGCGGACGGGCCAGCCACTGGACGGTTCCCAGGCGCCGCGGGTCGATGCTTTTGCCGCTATCCATGCCAAAACCCATGGTCAGGCCAACCATGGCGCTACCCCCAATGACCTTATCGACCCGGAGACAGGCGAAATCCTCTACGACAGCGTTTTGTGGCGGAGCGTCCTCGTGGGCGACTGAGGTGAAGCCGTGGGGTAAGGAAGCAGGCTCTGCCCGCAGAAACGCCCGCTGAACCATCGGCCGCGATGCCGGCGGAGGAGAATCCACCGCTTGCTCTGTCGACGTTGGCCCGGATATACCTGGCGGTCATCTACGCCCTGGCCGTGGGCGCTGTCATCCTTTTTGTAGTGGTCCGCCCCTCTATAGGGGACCGCCCTGGCCTGCCGGATACGGAGGCGCTGCTGGCCTTCGCGCTGCTGGTACCCCTGACGGCGGCGGCCCAGCTCTTCATGGTCGATGCTCCCAACCGACAATCGTATCACGCCACACCGGCCTTCCTCCTGGCCGCGATTCTGCTCCTGGAGCCGCCGCTGCTGGTCTTGCTTGTGGTGCTGGCCATGCTGCCGGAGTGGCTAAAGTATCGCTACCCCTGGTACATCCAGACGTTCAACATGGCCACGTACCTGCTGAACGTCCTGGTCGCCTGGGCCAATTTCCGTATCGTAGCGGGTGACAGCGTCGAGATCGGGTCCTGGCAGGTGGTATGGGCCGCGTTAGTGACCGCATCCACCCTTACTGTCCTGAATCACGCCATGGTGGCGACGGTCCTGCGCCTGGCGCGGGGAATAGGGATCAGGGAATCGGGTATCCTGGCCTGGCAGAGCGTAGGGACGGATATTTCCCTGGCCTGTGTGGGGGTCGGCATGGCCGTCATGTGGACGGTGACCCCGCCTTTCGTCGCCCTGGCCATCGCGCCTCTTTTCCTCTTCTACCGAGCCCTGTTTGTGCCCGGGCTTCAGGAAGAGGCGTACCACGATGCCAAGACCGGGCTGCTCACAGCGCGAAGGTCTCTGGACGCTTTCCGGGAAGAGGTCGCCCTCTTGCAGAGGGAGCCGCGACCGACGGCGGTAATAATGGCCGATCTGGATCTCCTGCGAAACGTCAACAACTCTCTGGGCCATCTGGCCGGTGACGAGGTGTTGCGGGTGGTGGGCGGCGTGCTGCGCCGGACCCTGCGCGGTGACGATGTGGCCGGACGCTTCGGGGGCGAGGAGTTCTTTATCCTGCTGCATGACACTGATGCGGAGAGGGCGCTGATCATGGCCGGGCGGCTGCGGGCGGCCGTGGAGGCCATGATCAGCGCCCTCTCCGCGATTCGCCAGAGCCGCTGCGGGTCACCATAAGCCTGGGCGTGGCTGCCTTTCCGGAGCCCTGTCGGCGACCCGATCAGCTGCTGTACGAGGCTGACGTGGCTCTCTATCGCAGCAAGTTGAACGGCCGCAACCGGGTGACCTTGGCGGCGCCCGAAGATGATGGCACCAACTCTCGTATCGGGAGCCGGCAGGGATATCCAGCGCCACCGGCGGACGCGGCCGAATCATGCGTCGAGGCTACCCGACCCGATCGTGCCGGGGCAGCCGAGCCGGAAGATGTGCAGATTAATCATGCCGGCCGGCAGTAACACCGGGCCGCTCAGCCCGTCTTAACATTGGACGCCAAACATCGGCGATGCCCGCGTCCAGCAGGGTGTGATGGCTGACACTATTGAGAAGCATAGTAGCGGTCCAGTGACCCTGGAGGTGCCCTATCCCTCCAAGGTAGCTCTACCTGTCCGTCGCCCTCCCATAATCCGCCGCCAGCGCCTGCTCGACTTGGTGGCCCAGGGGCTGGAGCGCCGAGTCACCATCATCAGCGCCCCCGCTGGATACGGCAAGACATCCCTCATCCTAGACTTCGCCCGGTCCTGTGATCTTCCCGTCTGCTGGTACTCCCTGGACGAGAGGGAGCAGGATCTGGAGAGCTTCCTGCGCTACCTCCTCGCCTCCGGCCAGCGTCAATTCCCCAGCTTCGGAGGGAATCTGGCCCATGCCCTTCGCCAGGGCCAACCGATATCCCCGGAAGAGGCGGTCGACCTGTTGATCACGGCTGTGCAGGCCGTCGGGGAGCCTTACCTGATGATCCTCGACGACTTCCACTATCTGGACGGCGCGCCGCCGGAGCTGCGGCAGGCGCTGGAGGGGTGGATCTACCGGGTGCCGGAGAACTGCCACCTGATCCTGGCTGCCCGCACTATGCCCCAGCTTTCGGTGCTGCCTCTGATGTCCGCCCGCCAGGAGGTGGCCACGATCGCCAGCTCCGATTTCGCCTTCAGCTGCGAAGAAGTCGTACGTCTATTCCGAGAGGTTCTGGGGAAGGAAATCTCCCTGGACGATGGTCAGCATCTTGCGGAGGTCACGGAGGGCTGGGCAGCAGCTCTCATTCTCCTGGCGGATAAGGTGCGACTAGCCCGCACCTCCATCTCGCCGGAGCAGCTCCGGGGCTCGGACACGCTGGCCACATACATTAAGGTGGAGCAGTTTGACTCGCTGCCGTCGGAGGTGCGGGAGTTCCTGTTGGGCAGCGCGGTGCCTAGAACGGTCGAATCGGAATTCATGAATGAACTGCTCGAGATTGACGATGCTGAAGAGACGATCAACTTCCTGGAGCGGCGGAATCTGTTCATCGTCCAGGAGGACGACGGTCGGACGCGCTATCGCTATAACAAGCTGGTACGGGCCTTCCTCATGAGCCATTTGCGGGCCCAGGAGCCGCAGCGCTTCCGGGACTTGAACCTCAGGGCGGCCGGCCTCCAGGAGAAGGCGGAGGAGTGGGAAGAGGCCGTGTACCATTACCTTCAGGCCAGCGCCTGGGAGCGAATCGTGCAAGTTACGGAGCGGGTCGGCTGGCAGCTGTTCAGAGAGGGGAAGTGGGATACCCTTGCCGGCTGGCTGGAGGCGATCCCGCCGGAGGAGCTGGCGGCGCAGCCGAAGCTGATTCTGTGGAAGGCGCGCATGCTTCACTATCTGCATCAGATGGACAGGGCCCTATCATTGCTGGCCGAGGCGATCGTCTCCTTTGAGGCCGAGAAGGAGTGGGTTTCCCTGGCCGAGGCGTTGGTCACGAAGGGAATGTGCCTGCGGGTCAAGGGTGACTACAAGGAATCGGAGGAAGTGCTGACGAGGGCTCGCTCCCTACTCCTCAAACACGATGGACCTACCTCTCTCTTGACTGAGGCCCGCAAGGAGTTGGGTATCACCTACGGAATGTGCGGCGAGTTCGACAAGGAGCTGAACGAGCTGAGGGGTGCGCTGGAGGTCTACGAGGCTCAGGGCGAGTCCTATGACATTGCCCACGTGAGCGACCAGATCGGCGTTGCCTTGGTAGCCCTGGGCCGGCTTTCGGAGGCAGCGGACTATCTGATGCGGGCGCGCCAGCGCTGGTCCAAGCTGGGCAACGACAAGAAGCTAGTGCAGAATCTGAATAACCTGGGCATGCTGCACTACCTCCAGGGTGACTTCGATCAAGCCGACGCGGTCTTCCGGCAGGCCCTGGAGAAGGTGGAGGAGGAGATACGCTCGGAGGCAGAGGCCTATCTCCTGACCTGCCTGGGCGATATCCGCCGGGACAGGGGCGAGTACCAGGGCGCCCAGGAGTTGTACAACTCCGCCTTGGAACGGGGTTCCGACTTGGACGAGGCCTACATTCGCATCTATACTATGGACGCCATCGCTAATACATACCGGCTCATGGGAGATATCACCGATGGGGAGTCTTGGGCGAATCGGGCCACCGCTGAGGCGGAAGAGCGGGGGGGCGTGTTTGAGTTGGGCCTTTGCACTCTAACGCGGGGCCTCATCCAGCGCGACCGCGGTCAGCCTAAGGAGGCGGTATCGTCTCTGGAAGAGACCAGTCGCCTCCTCAAGCAGGCGGACGCCAAGCGAGAGCTGGCCACCGCGCACTTCCATCTGGGCGGTGTCTACTTCTCGCTTAAGCGCAAGCGGCTGGCCCTGGAGAGCCTGGAGACTGTGGCCAACCTGGTGCAGGGGTTGGGCTACGATCACTTCCTGAAAGTCGAGGCTGCGCGGAATCCGCTGCTGGTTCAGTATGCGGCCGCCAACAAGATAGCCGATGGTTACTTTGGACAGTTGCTGAAGGTGATCAGGGCCCCAGCGGGAGCGCAGGCGGAGGCTTCGCAGGAGACAGCGCAGCCGGAGTCCGCCGGCACGACGGTACAGGCGTACGGATTGGGCAACCTTCGCGTGGAGATCGACGGACGAGAGATCACGGATCTGGAGTGGCGCAGCGAGAAGAGCAAGGAGATGTTCTTCTTCTTCCTCTGCCACCGGCGCCCCTTGCGCAAGGATGAGATCGTGGCCGCACTCTGGCCCGACCTTCCCGACGAAAAGACCGGCAGCGCCTTCCACTCGAACCTCTATCGCCTGCGGCAGGCCCTCTATCCTGACTGCATCGCCAAGGACTCAGGACGGTACATCCTGGATCCCCAGGGGCATTTCCCCTTTGACGTGGCAGCATTTCAGCAGGCGTTGCAGCAGGCGGACAGGGCGCCGAAGGGCGGCCCAGAGGCGTTGGCCTTGCAGGAGAAGGCGCTGGCGCAGTACAACGGTCCCTTCGCCTCGGACTTCTACTCGGAGTGGGCGGAGACGCTGCGCTGGCAGACAGAGGAGCAGTACATGCGGCTCCTCACGACGCTGGCGGCGGCCTACAGCCAGGCAGGCGAATTCAAGCGTAGCGCCGAGCTCTGCCAGCGCATCCTCGGCGTGGACGAGTTGAATGAGGCGGCCTGGTATCGTCTGATGACCAACTACATTCAGTCCGGTCACCTGGAAGCCGCTAAGTACAGCTACAATCGCTATGCTCAAATCATCTCCGAAAACCTCGGCGGGGAAACAGCTCAGGACTTCGACGAGATTCAGCGCCAGATCAGCAGAGGTAGATCGCCGGCCTAGAGCAAGAGACGGTAGCCTCGATAGCGGCCCCCGATGAGGGGGCCGCTTCCTTTTTCCCCTTCGCGCGTCACCTCTCGGTCTTTCGGCGAGATTTTGGCGAGAGGGCTCTGGGAGACTGGTGGCAGAGGAGGAGCGATATGAATCTTAACTTCATGAATCTTAACTTAGTGGTAACCATGCTGGCCCTGATGCTGGCCACTGTGGCCGGCCAAAGTCCTCTATTCTAGGGGAGACAATGCGATTAGGCTTTTTCGCGTTGTTGGCGATGCTGCTGTTCGCCCTGGTGGCCGGTCAGAGCATCGGGTCGCGGTCTGCGGACGCGGAGAGCCCTCCTTCGGCCGTCACTAGCTGTGCCGTGTCTGAAGATGAGTGTTCATGGCCCTGGCCGGGCAGCACCTCGGATGTGACGGTGGAGTACGCCATTTACGTTGGCGGTTGCAGCGGGGCGGACCTGCACATGGTGCGATACGTGCCGGCCGAAAGCCCCGATGGCGAACCGATGGTGGCCATCTGGTGCGCTGACAGCTGATCTGGGGAGGGACGCCGGGGATACTAGCCCGAGGGGAAGCGGATGGCGCCTCCAGTTGACCGTAATAGCTTCGGTTGACGATAATAGCTCGCAAAAGTCCTTTACGGGCTTTTTTTTCGAAATCCTTATATTTATCCCTTGACATCCCTTTAGCAATTGGTATACTAATAGGTTACATTGACTCGGGTAATACCGAGAGGGAGGGGTATCATGAAGGCACGACTTACTTATATGGCCTACTCGCTTCTAGTGATCGGCGCCCTCGTCGCCGCCGCTGCGGCACCGCTCTGGCGAGGATAGGAGTTCGATCGCCCACAACAGAATAGGCCGTCCCGGCTTGCGCGGAGGGGTTTCGCCTCCCCGGTTTGCGCTGTCTTAGGTTCGGCGTGCGCTTGTGGTTCCCGAAGGTGGTGATCCGCCTCGGGCCACTGGCTTTTTTGGCCCTTGCCCTGCAGTTGCTCGCCATCTTTGGCCCGCTGGGCTTCAGCGATATCCCGCGGCGGGTTCTGCTTGTCTCTTCCTATCCCTTGCTGCTGGTGTTCGTCTTGGCCAACCTGCGGCGACCGGGGCTCATGATCATCGGCGTGGGCCTGCTGTTGAACTTCGTCGCTATCGCCAGCAATGGCGGCTTGATGCCCGTGAGCCCCGACACCCTGGAGCGGATCGGCCGGCCGTCAGAAGGTCTAGCCCTAGGTGAGTGGGTGCCGCAATCTAAAGATGTCCTCTTGGCCCGAGAGGACACCCGCCTCTGGTTTCTCACCGATACGCTGGTTTGGAAAAACCCAACTTCGATCAACGCCTTCAGCGTTGGCGATCTGGTCATCGCCGCCGGCTTGGTGATCACTCTAGGAGAGCTGTTCCTGCCGCGGATACGGCGGCTAGGCCCGCCCGATCACTCATCTAATTATCCATCGTTCTCCTGAGATTTCTCAAAAGTTCCGGCCAGAACATGTAACACAAACCCGCGCAGACCATCTTTTTATTTAGGTGGGACAAGATGTGTCCTGCCGCAGGTAAGTAGGTTAAGGGGATGGCGCGCAATGAGATTGTTACCTAACAGATGGCGTTTCTGGCCGATCGCTCTGGTGGCTCTGGCCGCCCTTGTTGCTGCGATTGCTTGTGGGCAAGATGGGGATGGCGGATCCTTCGGCCGGCTGGCCGAAGACCAGACCCTGCGCGTGGCCCTAGGCGCCGAGCCCGACTACATCGATCCGAGCCTCGCCGCCTTCCCTGAGGAGGCGATGGTGGCCAAGAACATCTTTGCCACGCTTCTCCGCTTCGATCCCACTGTAAATGAGCTCTATCCATATGTGGCCGTGGAGGTCCCCAACCGGGAGAACGGTGGCATCAGCGGGGACGGTCTTACCTATACCTTCAAGCTGCGCGCAAGCTGCGCGAGGATGCCGTCTGGGAGGACGGGCGGCCGATCCAGGCCAAGGACTTCGTCTACGGCCTCCAGCGGCTCATGGACCCCAGTATTGGCTCCTACTACGGCAACACCTACTACACCACCATCGTCGAGGGTGGGGCTGAGCTTTCCCAGGCTGTCGACGCGGACGAGGGGACGATCGAGTCGTTGCGCCAGGCCCTGGCCGTCCGTGCCCTGGACGATCACACCCTTCAGGTAACGCTCATCCAGCCGACACCGACCTTCAACCTTCAAATGTCCCTCTGGCCCACTGCCGCCCTCCGTCAGGACGTCATCGAGAGCCATGGTGACATCGCCAACACTGTTTGGACGGAAGCCGGCAACCTGGTGGCCAGTGGACCCTTCCGATTGGCGGCCTGGGATCACGGCGAACGCATCGTCCTGGAGCGGAACCCTAACTTCTGGGACCAGGATATGCGTCCGACCCTGGAGCGCATCGTCTTTTCGATCATCCAGGATGAGAATACAGCCTATGCCGCCTACCAGAGTGGCGGGCTGGATATGGCTCCGGTGCCCCTGGCCAGTCTTCGGGGACTGTCTGACGACCCGGAATTGCGGCGGGTGGCCCAGGCCACTACGGTCGCCATTGTGTTCAACCAGACCCACCCACCATTCGATACGCTCAACGCCCGGGAGAGTGTCTGTCAGGCAATCGATCGTGAGACCCTCGTGAACGAAGTACAGCAGGGTCTTGGTAATCCTACTACCGCCTGGCTCCCGCCCGGCCTTCTCCCCTACTACGATGCTGAGCGGGGACAGGGGCTGGTGTTCGATCCCGACTCGGTGCAGGTATCGGGTTCTGACCCCAAGCCGCCTGCCGACTTCACCTCCTCCGTCGAACTGACCTACTTCAACACTGACCCTAACCCCACCCGGGCGGAGTTTCTACAGGGCCAGTGGAAGCAGAACCTGGGCCTAAGCGTTGACCTTGAGCCCCTGGATGGAGCGGCCTTTTTCGAGGCGTTCTTCGGTGGCGACTATGACCTTACCTTCATCGGCTTCACCCAGGACTACCACCATCCCCAGAACTGGCTTCTCCTCTGGACGGAGGATGGCGCTCTGAACACCGGCGGTTACAGCAACCCCGAGTACGATGCCGCCGTGGAGTCCGCCCTGGCCGCGGACGATCCCCAGGAGGCGGTGAGGCTCTGGCAGCGGGCTGAGGGGGTCCTCATCGACGAGGACGTCGCCCTGTGTGCGCTGTTCAATGACGAGACGGCTTGGCTGGTCAAGCCCTACGTCCAGGACCTGCTGATGACCGGTGCCGACGGTATTCCTGGTGACTTCTTCTACTGGCAGACCGCGATAATCGAGCGATAGGGACGGCGGGGCAGGGGGTTGCCTAAGGCAGCCCCCTGCCCATGCTCGCTATGATGGCATTCGTTCTCCGGCGGCTGCTCTGGCTGGCGCCGGTTCTGTTTTTCGTAGCCGTCGTCACCTTCTTGCTTATGCACGCGGTGCCGGGAGGCCCGTGGGATTCCAGTGGACGGCCCGTTTCCAGCACGCTGGAGCGGCAGCTGGACGCTAAGTACGGCCTGGATGAACCCCTCTGGCGGCAGTTCCTCACCTTTAGCGGGAACGCCATCCAGGGCGATCTGGGCATCTCCTTTCAGCTACAGGGTCGTTCCGTGTCCGGCATTATCGTGGATGGTCTGGGGGTAACGGCCGTCCTGGGGCTGTTCGCCCTGGTGTTCGCGGTGGTGGTGGGGGTCTCCCTGGGCGTCTTGGCTGCCCTGAAACAGAACACCCTCGTGGACTACCTGTCCGTGACCTTCGCCACGTTGGGCGCCAGCACTCCCAGCTTTGTGCTAGGGATCCTGCTTATCGTGGTGTTCGGCGTGCAGTTGGGATGGCTTCCGGTGTTCGGCTGGGAGCAGAAGTGGTGGCTCTTGCCCGACCCCAGGCAGGCGATCTTGCCTACCATCACCCTGGGGATGCTGCCAGCCGCCTATCTGGCTCGAGTCACGCGAGCGGCCGTGGTGGAGGTGCTCCAGCAGGACTATGTGCGCACGGCTGAGGCGAAAGGGCTACGGGAGCGGTCGATTCTCATGCGCCACGTTGCCCGGAACGCCTCGATCCCGATCCTGACCGTGGCGGGGCCGCTGGCGGCCAGCCTGGTGACCGGATCGTTCATCGTCGAGACCGTATTCGGGATCCCGGGGATCGGTAAGCAGTTTGTCACTTCGGTCTTCCAGCGAGACTATGGGGTGATCATGGGGGTGACGCTCTTCTACGCTGCGGTGATAGTGGTGGCGAATCTGATGGTGGACATGATGTACTCCGTGGTCGATCCGCGGATCAGGACATAGGGTATGGCAGGGATCACACAGACGGCCAGGGCGGGCTGGCTGGAGCCCGCGGAGGAGGCTCGCTCCCTCTGGAGGCAGGCGCTACGCCGAATGCTAAGGAACCGGCTGGCCATGCTGGGCCTCATTGTCGTGGCGAGCCTGGTGCTGGTGGCGGTCTTTGCGGATGTTGTGGCGCCCCACGACCCGAACGCTCAGGACTGCGCGACGGGAGCCCTTCGCGGTCCCAGCGCTGAGCACCTGCTGGGCACGGACGGCACCTGCCGCGATGTGCTGAGTCGGCTGATCCACGGCGCCCGCGTCTCGCTGTCGGTCGGCATCCTCAGCCAGGTCGCGATTCTCTTCATAGCGCTGCCCATCGGGGCGGCGGCGGCCATGGGCGGTCGCCTGGTCGACAATCTGCTGATGCGCTTCACAGACCTGACTTACGCCTTCCCGGACCTGCTGGCGATCATTCTGCTGAGGCAAGTGCTGGAGGACGTCGAGGTGCCCGGTGGGAGTCTGATGGTGATTATCCTCGCCATCTCGCTCGTTGGCTGGGTGACGGTGGCGCGGCTGGTGCGGGGACAGATGCTTTCCCTCAAGGAGCGGGAGTACGTCGCGGCGGCCAGAGCGGTAGGGGCCGGCGGCACTCGCGTCACGCTGGTACATATGCTGCCCAACAGCATGGGGCCGCTCATCGTGGTGCTCACCTTCGGGGTGCCTCTGGCCATCTTCGCGGAGAGCGCCCTCAGCTTCATCGGCGTCGGCATCGCGCCGCCGACGGCCACCTGGGGCGGGATGGTGGACTCCGGCTATCGGGCGGTATTCGCCACCCCGATGCTGGTGGTCTACCCGGCCGTGGCGATCGCCGTTACCATGATGGCGTTTACCTTCATCGGCGACGGGCTGCGGGACGCCTTGGACCCGCGGACGCGCTAGGCGGTACCGGCGCCGCGGGGCCAGCCGGTGTGACGGGCGCGCTCCCTGCCCCAATGCCATCGTACTTGATTTGTACATAGTCATCGCCGTCGTACTCATAGCGCTGGTGCATGTGCTGGTCGATGCCCGCTTCCAGGATGGACAGCTCGATCGGTAGGAGGGTGCCCGCTTTTCTTTTCATGCCTGGCTGATAAGAAGCTAGCTGCCGTTTGTCAAGGGGTCGGCGAAACTTTATTGAGGTTAGCGACCAACAGGGGGTTGGACAGGAGTTTCTGGGCGTGTCCTTGACCCCTGACCCCGTTGCTCTTACCCTGGCCCTGGGCGGATAAGGAGGTGCTGTGGAGCTCGCTATCGTCGGGCAGCCGCTGAGCGGCAAGACCACCGTTTTTTCGGCTCTCACCGCCGGCCACACGGGTGGCGGGAGCGCTCGCCAGGAGCACATCGGCGTCGTCAGGATCCCCGATGAGCGGTTAGAGAAGCTGGCCGCTCTGGTTTCAGCCAAGAAGGTCACCCCCATCGAGGTGCATCTGCACGATCTGCCGCCCCTCTTCCAGCCAGGAGCGGGACCGGCTGGCGAGGCTGCCGAATCCCTGAGCAGGGCAGATCTCCTCATCCATGTCGTGCGGGCCTTCCACCGCGACGATGTGCCGCATCCCCGGGGCAGCGTCGACGCCCATCGCGATATCGAGGCCTTCGAGGGCGACCTGATGCTGAACGACCTGGGTATCGTGGAGCGGCGGTTGGAGAAGATGGACATTACCTTCCGCTCGGCACGGCCGGGAGACCGCGAGGCCGGAGAGCGGGAGCAGCTCCTGCTGCAGCGGGTGCGGCAGTACCTGGAGTCGGACCTGCCGCTGCGCAATCAGGTGCTGGGCCCCGATGAGCTCAAGGCCCTGGCCAACTATGGGCTCCTCTCCCTGAAGCCGATGCTCATCCTCCTGAACATCGATGAGGCCAAGGCGGCCAACGCCGGCGCCGTTGAGGGGGAGTACCTGGGGCGTTACGGCGCCAGCCGGACCTCCGTTGGCGCTATGAGCGCCCGGCTGGAGGAGGAGCTGTTGCAGCTTTCGCCCGAGGAAGGGGCTGAGTTTCGTCGCGAGATGGAGGCCGGGGACACCCCCACCTGGCGCGTCCTACGTCTAGCGCAGGACCTCCTGGATCTGGTCACCTTCTACACCTCTGTAGGGGAGGAGTGCCGCGCCTGGCCCATCCCCACCGGTGTCAGCGCCCTGCAGGCCGCCGGCCGCATTCACACCGATATGGAGCGAGGGTTCATCCGGGCCGAGGTCATCACCTGGGATAAGCTCCTGGAGCTGGGCTCCCTGGCCGAGGTGAGGAAGCATGGTCTTCTGCGTACTGAGGGGAAGGGGTACGCTGTCCAGGATGGCGACATCCTTCATTTCCTTTTCCACGTATGAGCGATAACCTTACGGCCCGCATCGCGGCAGAGGTGGTGGCAGCCCTAGAGGGTGGGCCGCCGGTGCTGGTGGCCACGGTCATCGCGGCGCCGCCGGAGGCATCGGTCGCCGTGGGCGCCAAGCTTCTGCTGCGATCCGACGGCTTCACCCTGGGTGCCCTGGATGACGGGCCGATGCAGGCCGCCGTCCAGGCAGAGGCAGCCGACGCTTTCCGGCGCCACGGCGTCCAGTCCCTGTTTTTCGCTCTGGACGGCGCCAGCCTCAGCCGCCAGGAGGCCGGGGGTCGGCCCTCCTATCAGGTTATGCTGGAGGTGCATGAGCGGGCGGCCACCCTCCTGGTCGTCGGCGGCGGCCATATCGGCAAGGCCCTGGCCACCATCGGTAACCTCTGTGGCTTCTCGGTGGCCGTTGTGGACGACCGCGCCGACTACGCAAACGCCGAGCGCTTTCCCGAGGCCGATCGGGTCATCTGTGGCGACTTCGTGGAGACGCTGCGGGAGTTCTCCATCGATGCCAACACCTATATCGTCTGCGTCACCCGCGGCCACAAGCACGACGAGGCCAGCCTGCGCCAGGTGGTGGACTCGACGGCGGCCTACGTGGGGATGATCGGCTCGCGACGGCGGGTGAGCGCGGTTCTCAAGCACCTCATCGACGACGGCGCCGACCCGGAGGCCGTGGCCCGCGTCCATACCCCCATCGGCCTGCACATCGGCGCCGAGACTCCGGAGGAGATCGCCGTCTCTATCATGGCCGAGGTGATCCAGGTGCGGCGCGGGGCCAGCGGCCGCCCCATGCGCGAGATTAAGGGTGTGCGCCGAGGCGTCGCGTCCGAGGAGCGCCGCCCGACGTCCCAGGAGTGATCCCAACCGTTCGCCTCCATAGGGGGCGTATTGACATCTTGGCCGTTGCCAGATAGGCTTTTCGCGCACGTGACGGCCTGAAAAGCTAGAGAGGAGCACTCGTGGCTCAGTTCGAGCTCTCAGCGGAGTCTCTGGGCCTCTCGTCGGTGGTGGTGGGGCCGGTCTCCTGTACTACTTCCTCTTCATGTGGCGTGCCGAGGAGGAGTGAGGCTCCGGCCTGCCCTGACGCAGCGCCGTTGCCATCCTCGCCGGCTTCGTCTACCATAGAACTGTAGGTGATCGGTTCGCCGAACGTCCTGATCCGGCAGGCGAGAGCGATTGGCGCAGATATGAACGAGGTGTTCCAGGAGATAGAGCAGTCCCTGAAGGACGGCGTCCCCGTCGTTCTGGCCACGGTGGCCGCCACCCGCGGCTCTACGCCGCGTCGTGCCGGCGCCCGTATGCTCGTTCGTCTCGATGGCTCCATGTCCGGCACGATCGGCGGCGGCTGCGGCGAGGCCGAAGTCTGGTCCGAGGCGCGCGAGGTCATGAAGGACGGTCAGCCCCGCCTCGTGCACGTCGATCTTACGAACCCCATTGACGGCGAAGACAAGATCTGCGGCGGGGTCATGGACGTCTTCCTGGAGCGCATCGGCTCCCGCCCCGACTCGAGGACGGACCCTCTCCGGCATCCGTAAGCCGGCGCCGCAGCCGCTAGCCTAGACCCCCTTGACGAACCACCTCAGGGGTGGTAGATTGTATTTGGCAAACCCCCTCCCAGGGGGTATGGGTTTAGGGAGAGGTATCATGCAGGATAACGTGCGACAGGAAGCGCTGAAGCGGCTGAACTACATCGAGGGGCACCTGAAGGGGGTTCGGGGGATGATCGAGGAGGACAAGTACTGTCCCGACATCCTCAAGCAGACCTTCGCCGTGCGCCGCGCCATCGAGAAGACGGAATCGCTGATGCTGGACGGGCACCTGCATAACTGCGTCGTCCAGGGTGTCCGGGACGGCCGCGAGGAGCAAGTGATCAGCGAGCTGCTGGAGCTGTACGATCTGGCGAACCGGTGACGCGACGGGAAGGAGGCGTTAAACGCCGACCCCGAAGCCACGGTCGAATCGGTTATGGAGTCTGGCCCCACCACGATCCGGCCGGACATCCCACTGGAAGCGATGACGGAGCACGTGCGAAGGCGGAGAGTGGGTAGAATCTTGGTTACGACCTCTGAGGGGCGGCTGGTAGGTGTCCTGTACCGCAAGGACGCCGAGCGGGGGCTGACGCACTAGAGAAGGTAACGGAATGAAGGCAGAGGAGAAGGATATACAGAAGATAGAGGAGATCATGCTGCCCGTGGCGGGGATGACCTGCGCCGCCTGCGTCAACAAGGTGGAGAAGGCCCTGAAGCGCCTGCCCGGCGTGCAGGAGGCGACGGTCTCCCTGGCCGCCGGGAAGGCGGGTGTGGTGTTCGACTCGCAGTCCTGCTCCCTGCCGGAGATGCAGCAGGTCATCGAAGAGATCGGCTACGAGGTGCCCTGGACGCGGCTGCCGCTGCTGGTGCTGGGGATGACTGGTAGCCAGGGCGAAGAGGGGCTCAGGAAGGCCCTGGGGAGCCTGCCCGGGATCACCTCTGTGGCGGTGAACCTGGCCACGGACACGGTGGCGGTGGAGTTCTCCGACGCCCTGGTCTCGGCGGCGACCATCAAGAAGACGGTCCGCAGCCTGGGGTACGAGGTGACGGAGAAGGGCGAGGGCGAGGACGCCCTGGACAGGGAGCGGCAGTTGCGGCAGCAGGAGATCCGGCGGCAGCTGCGCTACATGCTGCTGGCCTGGCCCCTGGGCGCCCTAGTGATGCTGGGGATGTTCCGGGAGCAGTGGATATTGGATGACATCGTACCCACCTTCATGGGGGAGAAGCTGTGGCTGTTTGCCCTGACCACGCCTATCGTGGTGGGCCCGGGACGGCAGTTCTTTATCAACTCCTGGAACGGGCTGCGCCGCGGCGTTACCGATATGAACCTGCTGTACGCCACCGGTATCGGCGCCGCCTATCTCATCGCCGTAATCAATACCTTCTGGCCGAGCGCCGGCTTCGGCGGCGATAAGGTCGTCTTCTACGAGGCGGCGGCCCTGCTGACGGCGTTTATCGTTCTGGGGCGCTACCTGGAGGCGGTCACCCGCGGCCGTACCTCGGAGGCGATCTGTAAGCTGATGAAGCTGCAGCCCAAGCGGGCGCGGGTGATCCGCGATGGGCAGGAGGTGGATGTCCCAGCCGACGAGGTGGAGCTAAGCGAAGTCTGCCTGGTGCGTCCGGGCGAGAGCGTGCCGGTCGATGGTATGGTGCTCGATGGCTACTCCGCCGTAGATGAGTCGATGGTCACGGGGGAGAGCATCCCGGTGGAGAAGCGGGCCGGCGATGAGGTGATCGGCGGCACTCTGAACAAGACGGGCGCCTTCCGGTTCCGGTCGACGCGGGTCGGCGCGGAGACGGCGCTGTCGCAGATCATCAAGCTGGTGGAGGAGGCGCAGACCACCAAGGCGCCGATCCAGGCCCTGGCCGACAGGGTAGCCGGTCACTTCATCCTGGCTGTGCATCTGCTGGCCGTAGCGGTGTTCCTCTTCTGGTTCTTCGTGGGCTTCGACCTCTGGTTCACCCCGGATAGCCGCCTGATCCTGACCCCTTACCGGCTGGCGGAGATGGAGGTCTTCGGCTTGGCCTTGTTGATCTCGGTGACGGTGCTGATAATCTCCTGCCCCTGCGCCCTGGGGCTTGCCACACCGTCAGCGATGATGGCCGGGACGGGCAAGGCGGCTGAGTACGGCATCCTGTTTAAGGGCGCCGACGCCATGGAGGCTACGGCCAAGGTGCAGGTGGTGGTGCTGGACAAGACCGGCACCCTCACTAAGGGCCAGCCCGCGGTTACCGACGTATTGGCTCGGGCGGGCCCTCCCAACGAGGTTCTGCGCTTGGCGGCGGCGGCCGAAAAGAACTCGGAGCATCCGCTTGGTGAAGCGATTATGCGGGGCGCTCAGGAGCGCGGCATCGACATCGGGGAGCCGGAGGGGTTCCAGGCGATCCCGGGCCACGGCGTGGAAGCGAGGCTGGACGGGGCCATGGTGCTCCTGGGGAAGCGTAAGCTGATGGCCGACCGGCAGGTGGTCGTGGACGGCCTCTCGGCGGAGGCCGAGCGGCTGGAAGCGGAGGGGAAGACGGTGATGTTCGTGGCCATGGAGGGCCGGGCCAGAGGCCTGGTGGCCGTGGCCGATACCATTAAGGAGACATCTCCGCGGGCGGTTAGCGAGCTGAAACGGTTGGGCCTGGAGGTGGCGATGATCACGGGCGATAATCGTCGTACGGCCCAGGCGATCGGTCGCCAGCTGGGGATCGACCGGGTGCTGGCAGAGGTCTTGCCACAGGAGAAGGCGGCTCGGGTGGTGGAGCTTCAGGAGGAGGGGAAGGTGGTGGCCATGGTTGGCGACGGCATCAACGACGCTCCGGCCCTGGCCCAGGCGGACGTGGGGATCGCCATCGGCTCCGGCGCCGATGTCGCCAAGGAGACGGGGAACGTGGTCCTCATCCGGGACGACATCCTGGACGTGGTGGCGGCTGTCCAGGTGGGTAAGGCCACCATGCGGCTGGTGAGGCAGAACCTGTTCTGGGCCTTCGGGTACAACACGGTGGCTATCCCCCTGGCGGCCGGCGTCCTCTACCCCTTCGTCGCCCAGATTGTGAGCCCGGAGCTGGCGGCCCTGCTGATGGCCACGAGCTCCTTCTCCGTGACGATGAACAGCCTGCGCATGCGGGGCTACAAGCCGCCGGTGAAGCGGGGTCCGCCGGCAGCCCGGCCGGAGGCGGCGCGGCGAGAGTGGGAGCCAGCCCTGGAGGTGGGGCGATGAGGTTCCGGGCGAAGGATTCCGGTTCCGGTCGGCTGGCGGCGCTCGTCTACACGACGTTGTCGTTGGCGGCGGCGCTGGCCTTCTTCCTGGTGACGATTCTGACGGGCGACTACTCGTGGGTGGCCCGCGTGGGCGGAGCGGGCTGGGTGTTCCTGCTCAGCATGATCATCCTGATGCCCACCGTGACGCCGTGGCTGCGCAAGCGGCTAGCGGGATAAGAAGGGCGTAGACTAGCGAAGGATGAGACGCATCGCCGCCATAACCGTCGCCAAGGGGGCGGCCGCCCTCAGTCGGCGGCTGCATCTCGGGGGCGGCACCGCGCTGCCCGGCCTGGTGGCAGAGCGCATCGATCCGGGGATCGTGTCCGGGATGTCACGGGGGCTGGGGCAGGGTAGCCTCCTCGTCACCGGGACCAACGGCAAGACGACGACGGCGCGGCTGCTGCGGAGCATAGTCCAGGCTGCCGGGATGAAGCCGGTGGCCAACCGTGCCGGCTCCAACCTGATGCGGGGAATCGCCGCCGCCCTGGTCCAGTCGGCGCAGCTAACCGGCGGGTTCACAGCGCGACGGCGACGCCTGGGGCTGTTCGAGGTGGACGAGGCGACGCTGCCGCAGGCGGTGGCCGCCCTGCGTCCGCGGGCGGTGCTCTTCACGAACCTGTTCCGGGATCAGCTGGACCGCTACGGTGAGGTGGAGCACGTGGCCTCCCTCTGGCGCGAGGTGGTCCAGGCCCTGCCGGAGACGGCGACGCTGGTCCTCAACGCCGACGACCCTTCGGTCGCGTCCCTGGCTGAGGCGGCGAAGGGGGATGTCCTGTTCTACGGATTGGAGGACGTCTCCTGCCGCCTCGAGCGGCTCGAGCACGCGGCCGACGCGCGCTGGTGTTCCGCCTGCGGGGCCGAGCTATCCTATGCTGCGGTCTTCTATGGACACCTGGGGCACTGGCGATGCCAGGACTGCGGGGCATCGCGACCGGCGCTGGCTGTGGCCTGCCGGCGGCTGGAGAGCGGGCTAGAGGGCTTGAACGTGGCGCTATCGTTGCCAGAGGGGGAAGTGGCGGCCAGCCTGCCCCTGATGGGGCTGTATAATGCCTACAACGCCCTGGCGGCAGCGGCAGCGGCCGTGGCCCTGGGAGTGAAGGCGGAGCAGATCGATAAGGGGATGGGGTCGTTTACGGCTGGCTTCGGGCGGCAGGAGCGGCTGACAGTGGAGGGGCGGCAGGTGCAGGTGATCCTGGCCAAGAACCCGGCCGGGCTGAATCAGGTGTTGCGAACGATCACCGCTGACGGCTCGCAGAAGGACTTGCTCCTCTTCCTGAACGACAACATCGCCGACGGCCGGGACGTTTCCTGGATATGGGACGTAGATTTCGAGCTCCTGGCCGGAGTCACCCGCTCGCTCACCGTCTCCGGCACTCGCGCCTGGGACATGGCGCTGCGCCTCAAGTACGCGGGGATGGACTCCTTATCGCGGGTGGAGCCGGACGCCTCTCAGGCCCTGCAGCAGGCGCTGAGGGAGACGCCGGGGGAGGCCACTCTGTACGTGATCCCGACCTACACAGCCATGCTGGAGTTGCGCGGGCTGCTGGCTCGCTGGGGCGGGCGGTCCGCCCTCTGGCAGGAGGACTGAGGTGGAGATCAAACTGCGGCTGGCCCATCTCTATCCGAAACTGATGAACATCTACGGCGATCGAGGCAACATCATGTGCCTGCAGCGCCGCTGTCAGCAGAGGGACATCGGTTTCGAGGTGGAAGAGTTGGAGCTGGGCGACAAGCTGGCGGCGAAGCGATTCGATCTGGCCTTCATCGGTGGGGCGCAGGACAGGGAGCAGCGGCGGGTGGCCGAAGACCTGGTGGCTGGGAAGGGCGAGGCCCTGCGGGAGGCGATCGAAGAGGGCGCGGCGCTGCTGGCGGTGTGCGGCGGCTATCAGCTGATGGGCCGCTTCTACCGCACGGGCGAGGGTGAGGAGCTGCCGGGCGTCGGCGTGTTCGACCTGTGGACGGCGCACCCCGGGCCGCGGGCGCGGCGGTTCATCGGCAACGTGGTGGTGGAGTGGCGGGGTAGTACCCTGGCTGGATTCGAGAACCACGGTGGCCGCACCCATCTAGGCGAGGGGATGGAGCCCCTGGGCCGGGTGATCGCCGGTTTCGGGAACAACGGCGAGGACGGCGGCGAGGGGGCAGTGTACCGCAACGCCTACGGGACGTACCTGCACGGCTCGCTACTGCCGAAGAACCCGCTCTTCGCTGACCATCTCATAGAGACGGCGCTGCGTCGCCGCCATCCGGATGTGACCTTAAGCAAGCTGGACGACAGGGTGGAGGAAGCGGCCCACGCTGAGGCCGTGCGCCTGGCCACCCACCACAGTATCATCGAGTAGGAGGTTGGTTCTATGAACAGAGTGACCCTGGAGGCCCCTGACATCACCTGCGACCACTGTATCGCCAGTATCCGCAAGGCCGTGACGAAGTTGCCGAGCGTGCAATTCCTTGAGGGGAACCCGGACAGTAAGCAGGTGACGTTGGAGTACGACCCATCCGCGGTGCAGATGGAAGCGGTCGAGGAGGCGATGGAGGAAGAAGGGTACCCGGTCAAGAAGTAAGCGGGTGCGCTTAACGGTGGGGCAGAGGACGGCGACGCTAGCGACGGCCACGGTAGTGGCGGCGGTGTTCCTTATGGGCGCCTGTACCGGCTCTTCCGCCACGGTCTCCACGCCTACCCCGTCGGCGGAGCCGGAGCCAACGATGACTTCTGCTGTATCGCCTACCGCTGTGGCAACGCCTTCGCCCACTCCCGCTGTAGGAGAGCGCACGCCGATAAGATCCACCGTGTCGGGCCTGGTCTACCCCATCGAGGGGGTCTGCCTCCCCGCCAACGAAAACCTGATGCCCAACGCGCCTCGGGTGTATCGGGCGGGCATCCATGAGGGGGTGGACTTCTACCCGGGCCTGTCCTGCGCGGCCATCGGGGAGGGGACACCGGTGCTGGCGGTCGAGGCTGGGGAGGTCGTCCGGGCAGACTGGGGATTCGAGGAGATGACGGCGGAAGAGCTGGACGAGTTGTTGACCCGCTCGAAGACCCAGGGCTATACTGACGCGGCGGCCCTGGACCGCTTCCGTGGCCGCCAGGTCTGGATCGATCATGGAGGCGGGATCGTAACGCGGTACGCTCACCTGGGCGAGATAGCGCCTGGGGTTGGTGAGGGGATGACGGTTCCGGTGGGACAGGTCGTGGGCTACGTTGGCGATTCGGGGACGCCGGAGGCGCTAACCGAACCAGGAACCGAGATGCATCTCCATTTCGAGATAAGGGTAGACGAGTCCTACCTGGGTAAGGGACTGCCCCCGGCGCAGGTGCGAGCCCTCCTAGAGCGGGCGTTTTCGACGCCCTGAGATACGATCGTGCCTGAGATACGATCGTGACGGAAGACGATGATTGACACGCTGCTGCTAACCATCAAGATTGGTCTGGACCCGAACCTGTTCGAGCTGGTCGGGCTAGAGATCTCCTGGCATGGGCTGTTTACGGCCGCGGGGGTGCTCCTTGGCGTGGGGACCGCAGCCTGGTTCGCTCGCCGGGCCGCGTTTGAGGAAGACACCATCTATAATCTGGCGCTGGCTCTCGTCGTCGGCGGTATTATCGGCGCCCGTGGGCTGTTTGTGCTGGAGCATCTGGACAGCTTCCGCGATGATCCAGCGGAGATCTTTAACCTGAACGCCGGAGGGATATCGATCTACGGAGCTCTCGTGGGGGGGACCGTAGGCGCCTGGCTGTACGCCGTAATCAGAAAGGTGCCCAACATCCCGCGGGTGGCGGACATAGGGGCGATGGGCGGGATCATCGGGATGGCCGTCGGGCGAATCGGCGACATCGTCAACGGCGAGCACTTCGCCAGCACCACGGGCCTGCCCTGGGGTGTGGTCTACACGGACCTGAATAATCCCAGCTTCATTCGGTTCGGCCCGCAGGCGTTGGCGCAGCACCCGGCGGTGGCCTACGAGCTCATCGGCGATCTGCTGATCTTCGCCCTGCTGGTTTTCGTCTACTATAGGGTGAACCGGGCCGGGGTCACCTTCTTCGCCTGGGTGTTCCTGTACGGGCTCCTACGGGTGCTGGTGAGCTTCCTGCGTCTGGACGATATCGTGCTGGCGGGGCTGCGCACCGCTCAGATCATAGCGATAGTGACCATGCCGCTGGGGCTGGCGGGTATGATCTACTTCTTGCGGACGCCGCCGCCGGAGCAGCGCCAAACCCGATCCGAGAGGAGGCGGCAAACCCGAGAGAAGGGGCCAGAGGAGCGGCCGACGGGTTGAATGTAACGCTCTATAGCAAGTCTGAATGTGGCCTGTGTGACCAGGCAGAGGAGATGTTGCGCCGGTTGGGGAAGACGCTTCTCTTGGAGATCGAGATTGTGGATATAGAGTCCGATCCGGCGCTGTACGAGCGCTACTGGGCGCGGGTGCCGGTGGTGGTGGCGGTGGGGGAGGAGGTAGCGGCGGCCCCTCTGGATGAGGAGCTGCTACAGAAGGCTCTATCGGCTGCGGTCTAGAGGGGCGGCGAGCCCGGTTGGGGTCGCGTTGACACGGTTTTTGTATCTATGCTAGCATCCCATCACACAACCGAATAAAAGGACCTCTTATCCAGACAGGTGGAGGGTACGGCCCTATGAAGCCCGGCAACCAGCCGTGGATGCGCTGAAGACGAGAGTGCGGCGCGCCCCAGCACGGTGCCAATGCCGTCCCGATCAGCAGATCGGGATCGATAAGGGGAGGTTACAGACCTCTTCTCATCGCTGGAAGAGGTCTTCTTAGTGGGATCGAAAGGTTCAGGAGAGGATCAGTTCGGTATGGACACACGGATGGCGATGACACTGGCCTCCGCTCCGGCCCGGCCGGGGAGGGGAGGCCAGTGTTAGCGGGTCGGCTGTTGTGGTGAGGGAGGATCGCCGCCATGTCTTTTGCCAAGAACCTAACATGTAAGGAATGCGGGCGGGTATACCCGCTGGAGCCGGCGCACGTTTGCGAGTTCTGTTTCGGGCCCCTGGAGGTCTTCTACGACTACGAGGCGCTGAGGCGGACGTTAAGCCGGGAACGAATTAGGCGGGGGCCGCCCACCATCTGGCGCTATGCCGACCTTCTCCCCTGCCGGGCGGAGACGGCGGTGGACATAGGCACGGGGTTCACCCCGCTGCTGCGCGCCAACAACCTGGGGCGCCTGCTGGGGCTTGACAACCTCTACATCAAGAACGACTGTATGAACCCCACCTGGTCCTTCAAAGACCGGGTGGTCTCCGTGGCCAGTAGCGTGGCGCGCGAGTTCGAGTTCGACACTCTGGCCTGCGCCTCGACGGGGAATCTGGCCAACAGCGTCTCCGCTCACGCCGCCCGAGCCGGCATGAAGGCCATCGTCTTCATACCCTCGGATCTGGAGCAGGGGAAGGTGGTGGGCTCGGCCGTCTACGGGCCGACTCTGGTGGCGGTGGACGGAAACTATGACGAGGTTAACCGGCTGTGCAGCGAGCTGTCGGACAAGTATCCCTGGGCCTTCGTAAACATCAACGTGCGCCCCTACTACGCGGAGGGGAGCAAGACCCTGGCCTTCGAGGTGTGCGAGCAGCTGGGCTGGCGGGCCCCGGATCATTGCCTTGTCCCCATGGCCAGCGGATCGCTCTTCACCAAGATCCATAAGGGGATCAAGGAGCTGGCCTGGTTGGGGCTCATCGACTGGCGGGAGACCCGTATGAGCGGGGCTCAGGCGCAGGGCTGCTCGCCCATCGCCGAGGCCTGGGAGCGGGAGAGCTTCGACGTACGCCCTCAGAAGCCTAACACCATCGCCAAGTCCCTGGCCATCGGCAACCCGGCGGATGGCTACTACGCCCTCAAGGTTCTCCAGGAGACCGGGGGCGCCGTCGCCGCGGTCAGCGATGATGAGGTGATCGAGGGGATGAAGCTACTGGCAGAGACGGAGGGGGTGTTCGCGGAGACGGCGGGAGGGGTGGTTGTGGCCGGGCTCAGGAGATTAGTCCAGGGGGGGCGTATCGATCCTGAGGAGGTGGTGGTAGTCTTTATTACTGGCGCCGGTCTCAAGACGCAGGAGGCGGTGGCCCCGCACTTAGAGCCGCCCCTCGCGGTGAGGCCAACCATGGCCTCCTTTGAGCAGGCGCTGACGGAGCGCGTGGGAGCGCTGCCAACCAGTCGAAACGGCTAAAGATCGAGGACGAGATGGCTACGCAACGAATGAAGTTCACCTTCCCGGCCGGGCTCATCAAGGTGCCGGTGATCTGGAAATTGGGCCGGGAGTTCAACCTGGTGACCAATATCCGCCGCGCGGAGGTGACGGAAGATCGGGGCTGGGTAGTCCTGGAGCTGGAGGGGGAGATGGCTGAGATCGAGCAGGGGGTTAGCTGGGTGCAGGAGCAGGGGGTGCGGGTAGACCCGGTGCCCGGAGACATCGTGGAGGGGTAGAGGAGACTGAGAATGAGTGTTACTGTGCGAATTCCGACGCCCCTGCGCAAGCTGACCGACGAGCAAGACGTGGTGTCCAGCGACGGTGGCACCCTCAGGGCCTGCATCGAGGCCCTGGATCAGCAGTTCCCAGGGCTTAAGGAGCGGCTCCTGGACGAGACGGGGGAGCTGCGGCGGTTCCTGAACGTATACGTGAACGGGGAGGACGTGCGCTTCCAGGATGGGATGCACACGGCCCTGAGCTCCGGTGACGAGGTTAGCATCGTTCCCGCCGTGGCGGGCGGTTAGCGAGCCCCTGGAGCAGCCCGGAGCGTTGGTGCGGGCCGCCGCCGCCGGGCCTCCTTCACGGGTAGGCTTTCCTCCCTCTTCTGTCTGGGTATTACGCTTGACATGTGCCGCCGTCAGATATATTGTTGATTTATCACATTGACATACTCGACTTTGTCGAACGCGGCGCTCTAAGTCTAGATCGGGGGAAGTGATGCAGGTTGAGGAAAGGATTTATGGGGGGGATCGAAAAGGTCATCCCGCGGTGCCGGCTGACCTTAAGCCGGGCCACGTCTTCGTCACCATAGACGAGGAGATCGATAACATCGCGCGGGAGGCCCGCCGCTTCCGACAGGATGAAGAGGGGCTGGGAGACGAGTTCACACCCCTCCGGCTGCGGCAGGGCGTCTACGGCCAGCGGCAGGCCGACCAGCAGATGATACGGGTGAAGCTGCCCTTCGGCGGCGTCTCGGCCGACCAGATGGACGTGCTGGCGGAGATCGCCGAGAAATACACGGGGATGCGCCGAGGCCACATCACCACCCGCGAGAATATCCAGTTCCACTTCGTGAACCTGGATAAGGCCGCGGATGTCCTGCGCCTGCTACAGGACGCCGGTATCACTACTCGTGAAGCCTGCGGCCATGCGGTGCGTAACGTTACGGGATGCCCCTACGCGGGCGTCTGCCCCGATGAGACGTTCGACGCGACGCCATACGCGGCGGCTTTCGCCCGCGCTGTGATGCGGAGCCCCATCTCTCAGAACCTGCCCCGGAAGTGGAAGACCGCTTTCTCCTCCTGCCCGAGCGACTGCGCGGGAACGCCCTTCCACGACCTGGGGTTCCTAGCCAAGGTTCAGCGGTCGGAGGACGGGCAGGAGATCCTCGGGTTCGAGATCCGGTGCGGCGGCGGCACGTCCACTATGGTCCGCGCGGCCGACGTGATCTACGACTTTGTGCCCGTGGAGAAGGGCCAGTACATCCGGGTGGCGGAAGCGATGCTCCGGGTGTTCGACAAGGAGGGCGGTCTCCCCAACCTCCTGCGCAAGAACCTGAACAAGGCGCGGGTCAAGTTCCTGGTCAAGAAGCTCGGGGTTGAGGAGTTCAAGCGGCAGGTGGAGGAGGAGCTGGATGCGCCGTGGGCGTGGGAGCCGCTGGACATGGAGGCCCTGACTCAGCTTTCCGCCGAGGGCCCCACCGTCGGCGAGCCGCCCAAGAACGGTCACGCGCCATCGCCGGAGTTCGAACGGTGGCAGCGCACAAACGTGGTGTCCCAACGGCAGCCGGGCTACGTGGCGGTCACCGTCACCGTCCTCCAAGGCAACCTCTCGCCGGAGCAGTTCCGTGGGCTGGGGGACCTGATGCGACGCTACGCCGGCGGCACCGCCCGCACGCAGCCGAACCAGAACCTGGTGCTGCGCTGGGTGAGGGAGGAGGCCCTGCCAGCCCTGCACGCCGAACTCGGAGCCCTGGAGCTGGGAGCGCCGGACGCCGGGCTCATCGCCGATACCGTGGCCTGCCCGGGCACCGACTCCTGCAAGATGGGCATCACCTCCTCTCCGGGGATCGGCAAGGCCCTGCGAGAGGCGGTCCTCGATTGGGGAATCGACGATCCGCTGGTGCAGGAGATCACCATCAAGGTCAGCGGCTGCCCCAACGGCTGTGGCCACCACCACCTGGCGGCCATCGGGCTGCAGGGGGCATCGGTTAAGTCGGGTTTGGCGGAGATTCCTTGCTACGACATCTTCCTGGGCGGCGGCAACTACATCGGTGGCGGCAAGTTCGGCACCAGAGTCACCCGGGTGCCCGCCAAGAGGGCGCCCCAAGCGGTGCGAAAGATCATTCAGGTCTACCTCGATGAGCGACAGGATGGGGAGCCCTTCCTCGATTTCGTGGATCGGGTAGGGCCCAAGAGCTTCGATCCGCTGCTTACCGAGTTTAAGGATGTTGGCCCCGTCCACGAGGAGATCGATGTGTACATGGATTGGGGCAAGGACGAGATGTTCGAGGTCGTCCGCGGCGAGGGTGAATGCTCGGTATAGATAGAGTGTTTTGGAGACCAGTAATAGCAGGAGGTAGGCAGAAGTGACTCAGGCTGAGACAGCAGCCTATACGGCGGGGCAGCTGAAGGCGATAAACGAGCGGTTCGCTGGCAAGGCGCCGGAAGAGATCATCCGCTGGGCGGCCGAGACCTTCGGGTCGGAGATGAAGTTCGCCAGCAGCTTCGGTGCCGAGGATGTGGTGGTCATCGACATGATCGCCAAGGTGGCGCCGCAGATATCGACGTTCACCCTGGACACCGGCCGCCTGAACGACGAGACGTACGAGGTGATGGAGGGGGTCCGCACCCGCTACGGGATCGAGCTGGTGTCCATGTTCCCGGAGCGAGCGGCGGTGGAGAAGCTGGAGCGGGAGAAGGGGTTCTACTCTTTCCGGGAGAGCGTCGAGAATCGTCGTGAGTGCTGCGCCGTCCGCAAGGTGGAGCCGCTGCGGCGCGCCTTGTCCGGGCACAAAGCCTGGATGACCGGCCTGCGTCGAGACCAGGCGGCCACCCGCGGCGATACGGGCGCAGTGGAGTGGGACGAGGGTAACGGGCTGGCGAAGGTGAACCCGCTTGTCGATTGGAGCAACGAGCAGGTGTGGGAGTACATCCGGACCAACGATGTCCCCTACAACCGCCTGCACGACCAGGGCTTCCCCAGCATCGGCTGCGCGCCCTGCACGCGGGCCATTGAGCCGGGCGAGGATATTCGCGCCGGTCGTTGGTGGTGGGAGCTGCCTGATAGCAAGGAGTGTGGACTGCACCACTAGGCGACCGTAGACGGTCACCGAAAGAACCAATACAGGGCCACGGGCCGCCGCCTGTGGCCCTGTATTAGAAACGGCAAGTTTAAGAGGTAGATTGAGGATGACGCTGGAAGAGACTGTTCCGCCGCACGGGGGGCAGCTGGTGGATTTGTTGGTCGCTGAGCCGGAAAGAGAGGCTCTGCGGGAGCGGGCGGCCACTCTTCCCGCCATCCGGCTGTCGGCGCGGGCACTATCGGACGTGGAGCTGTTGGTGACAGGGGGCTACAGTCCCCTGGACGGGTTCATGACGGAGGCCGACTATACCGGTGTGGTGGCGGAGATGCGGTTGGACTCCGGGCTCGTGTGGCCCATGCCCATCACCCTGGCGGTATCTCAGGATGAGGCCTCAGGGCTGCGGGAGGGGCAGGAGATATCCCTGGCGGACGAAACGGGCATGGTAATGGCCGTGCTGGAGTTGGCCCAGAAGTTCGGCTACGACAAGCGCCGGGAGGCCAGCCAGGTGTATCGGACGGAGGAGGAAGCGCACCCAGGCGTAGCGGCGCTCTATGCGCAGGGGGACGTCCTGCTGGGGGGGCGGCTGCGCGCTCTGGCCTTGCCCGGGTACGATGATTTCCTCGAGTATCGGTTGACGCCCTCCCGCACACGGGCGGCATTCCTGGAGCGGGGCTGGCGGACGGTGGTCGGCTTTCAGACCCGTAACCCCGTGCATCGGGCTCACGAGTACATCCAGAAGTGCGCCATGGAGATGGTAGACGGCCTGCTGTTGCATCCCCTGGTGGGAGAGACGAAGGCCGGCGATATCCCCGCCGGGGTACGCATGCGCTGCTATGAGGTGCTCATCCAGAACTACTACCCGCACGATCGGGTGGTCCTGGCCGTGAACCCGGCCGCCATGCGCTACGCCGGTCCGCGGGAGGCGGTATTCCACGCGCTGGTGCGGAAGAATTTCGGCTGCTCCCACTTCATCGTGGGGCGGGACCACGCCGGCGTAGGCCAGTACTACGGCACCTACGACGCCCAGCGCATCTTCGATGAGTTCACATCGGCTGATCTGGGGATCACGCCCATGTTCTTCGACCACACCTTCTTCTGCAAGAAGTGCGGCGAGATGGCCAGCGCCAAGACCTGCCCCCACAACCAGGAGGATCGGCTGAACCTCTCCGGTACCCAGGTGAGGGAGATGCTACAGGGCGGGCTGACGCCGCCGCTGGAGTTTACGCGTCCAGAGGTGGCCGAAGTGCTCATCGCGGCGACGCAGGAGAAAACAACCCCCCACTATGCGGTCTGAGGGAGTGCCGAGAGAAGCGATAAACCCTCAGTCGGGATCGCCGGACGAAGTGGCCAGCGGGACGTTGGCGCGCGCCGCAGGGGAGATGGCGCCCGCTCTCCGGCCGTTAGGGTGGGGAACGGTGTGGGTCGCCCCGGCGATCAGGATAGGGTACGCATTGAGCGGTCTATTCCTGTTCGTGCTGGCCCTGGAGCTGTTGAAGCGCAGCGCTGCCGGCGTGAAGCCGGTCCTCAGCGCTGTCTCCGCCGACGGGACACTGAACCTGCTGGGATTCGGTTGGACGGGTGCCTACGCCGTCATGAGCGGATCGCCGGTGGCCGCCATCGCCCTCAGCCTATTCGTCGGGGGCACGATCTCCGACATCGAAGCATTCGCGATGATCAACGGCTCCCGTCTGGGCGCGTCTTTTATCGTCCTGTTCATAGGATTCGTGCTGTACGTGGTGCACCGCCACACGGCGGACGGCCTGTACATCGGTGTGGTGGCTGTGCTCACCGCCTTTACCCTGTGGCTGCCGGTGCTACCCATCGGTATTCTGGTCCTGCGCTCTGGATGGTTCGATGGCGTCCAGCTGTCCGCGCCGGGCGCCGTCACCTCCTTCGTAGGTGTCGCCTACGACCCGGTGGTGGACTTCGCTGTAGACCACCTTCACCGGTTGCTGCTCGTATTCGCTCTGGGGGTTGGTCTGCTCCTAGCCAGCTTCACCGTGTTCGACCGGGCGTTGCCCAACCTTGAGCAGCCAAGCCTGCGGGTGGAGCGCATCAAGGAGCTGGTGCACCATCCCCTGGCCATGTTCCTGTTGGGCGCCCTCGTCACCGCTATGACCCTCTCGGTCTCCATCTCCCTGACGCTGCTGATCCCCCTATCCCTCAAGGGGTACATACGGCGAGACGGAATCATCCCCTACGTTATGGGTGCTAACATCGCCACCTGGGTGGATACCATGGTGGCGGCGCTACTGCTGGACGATCCTCGGGCCTTTACCATCGTCTTTACCCAGGTGGCCGTCGGTCTCGGCGTCTCCCTGGCCGTGCTCCTCCTGGCCTATCGTCCGTACTCCCGAGCGATGCTGGCCGTGGCCACCCGCGTGACGCATAGTCGGCGGGGGTTCGCGCTGTTCCTGGGGGCCATCTTCTTGGTGCCGGGGGCGCTACTTTTATGGTGACGTGTAGACGGACAGAGGGGCCTATGCTAGCATTGTTGATGGGTTTACTCTACTTTCGTCCCGGGTTCATCTCGCCATGAGAATCTCTACCAAAGGTGACTACGGTATTCGTGCTCTCATCGAGCTGGCGCATCACTTTGGGGAGGTGCGGCCGATACAGAGCAGCGAGATCGCCAGCTGCCAGAACATCCCGGAGTCGTATCTTGAGCAGCTGCTCACGAACCTGCGCCGGGCCGGCTTCATCCGCAGCGTGCGCGGTCCTCAGGGCGGCCACGCCCTGGTGCGCGACCCGCAGGGGCTGCGAGCCAGTGAGGTGATCATGGCGCTGGAGGGCTCTATTATGCCCGTCGAATGTCTGGATGATGCCAGCGTTTGTTCAAGACGCGGCGGTTGTGCCCAGAGGGAGATGTGGAAGGATGTCCAGGCGGCTATTCTGAAGGTGCTGGACAGCGCCACCATCGGTGAGATGGCGGAGCGGGACCGGGCGCTAGAGTCTCGGGGCAGCCGCTACGTAATCTAGGGGAAACGATGCCCAAAGATGAGAAGATCGCGAACTCAGTGCTGAATCTGGTGGGCGACACGCCTATGGTCCGGCTGAGCCGCGTGGTGCAGCCCGGATGGGCTGAGGTGGTGGCGAAGGTGGAGTCGTTCAATCCGGCCGGCAGCGTTAAGGATCGCATAGCGCTGAGCATGATTGAGACGGCCGAGAAGGAAGGCCGCCTCAATCCGGGCGATACCATCGTGGAGCCCACCAGCGGCAACACGGGGATCGGCCTGGCGATGGTGGCCGCCGTAAAGGGGTATCGCCTTATCGTGACCATGCCGGAGGACATGAGCCTGGCCCGGCGGGACCTGCTGAGCCGCTACGGCGTCGAGGTGATACTGACCCCTGCAATCGAGGGCATGACGGGTGCCGTCTACGCCGCCCAGGAGCTTGTCAATGGCGACTCAAGTTACTTCATGCCGCAGCAGTTCGAGAATCCGGCCAACCCGGAGATCCACCGCCGCACCACGGCCCAGGAGATCGTGAAGGCCACCGGGGGTAAGGTGGACGCCTTCGTGGCCGGGGTCGGCACCGGCGGCACCATCACCGGCGTGGGCGAGGTGTTGAAGCAGCTGAACGCGGACGTTCGTATCGTCGCGGTAGAGCCTGCCAAGTCGCCCGTGCTTCAGGGGGGACGGGCTGGGGTGCACGCCATCCAGGGCATCGGTGCCAGCTTCGTCCCGAGCATCCTCAACCAGGAGCTCCTAGATGAGATCATATCCGTGCGTGATGAGGAAGCGATAGAGATGGCCAGGCGGCTTACGCGGGAGGAAGGGTTGCTGGCGGGGATATCCGCTGGGGCCAACGTCTTCGCCGCACTTAAGGTGGCCAAGAAGCTGGGCGAGGGGAAGCGGATAGTCACCATGCTGCCTGACACAGGCGAACGCTATCTGACAATGGAGGCGTAGATTTTGGCTGAGAGGAGTGGCGGCATGTCGATCATGGTGTATATTCCGACGCCGTTCCGGCGCTTCGCCGGAAACCAGGTATACGTTCGGGCCGAGGGAGGAACCGTGGCCGAGGTGCTGGAGAGTCTGGCGAGCCAGTATCCGCCCCTGCGGAACATGGTTTACGACGAGATGGAAGAGATCCCCGCGCACATCAGCATCTATTTGAACAAGCAGGAGGTGCATTCCCTACAGGGTAAGCAGACCCCGGTCAAGGATGGGGACGAGCTGGCCGTGATCCCGGCGATAGCCGGGGGGCAGGTGCTGACACCCGAGCAAGTGGAGCGGTACTCCAGGCATATCATCATGCCTCAGGTGGGTCCGGTGGGCCAGCGGAAGTTGATGGCCGCCAAGGTACTGGTCGTGGGGGCCGGCGGCCTGGGTGGGCCGGTGGCGCTCTACGTGGCCCTCGCCGGCGTGGGCACTATCGGCGTCGTGGACTTCGACGTAGTAGACCTGTCCAACCTGCAGCGCCAGCTCCTCCACCGGAATAGCGATGTGGGGCGCCTTAAGACCGAGTCGGCCAAGGACACCCTCAACGCCTACAACCCGGAGGTGAACGTGGTGGTCCATAACACCCCTCTGACCTCCGACAATGCCATGGAGATCATTCCCCAGTACGACATCATAGTGAATGGTGCCGATAACTTCACGACCCGCTACCTGGTGAACGATGCCTCTTACCTAGCCGGTAAGCCGTTGGTGGACGGCAGCATCCTGCTCTTCGATGGACAGGCGATGGTGTACACGCCCGAAACGGGCTGCTATCGCTGTCTGTTTCCCTCCCCGCCGCCGCCGGGGCTGGTGCCCAGCTGCGCTGAGGCCGGTGTCCTAGGGGCCCTCACCGGCGTCATCGGCTCCGTTCAGGCCATCGAGGTGCTGAAGCTGATCCTGGACATCGGCGACTCCCTGGCCGGCCGCCTACTCCTGTTCGACGCGCTGACTATGGAGTTTCGAGTGGTGAATCTGCGGCGGGATCCCAAGTGCCCGCTGTGTGGCGACGATCCTACTATAGATAAGCTGATCGATTATGAGGGGTTCTGCGGGGCGCCCTTCCCCGCCCATGACGGCGCCTAGGAGGGGATGGAATGACAGTAAAGGTGCAGATAACGGCAAACCTCCGGGACCTGGTGAACGGCCAGCGCTCCGTCCAGATCGAGGGCTCAACGGTTCGCGAGCTGTTGGATAACCTGGAGAGCAGCTACCCGGGGTTCAAGGAGAAGCTGGAGAGCAACGGCCATATCCATCGCTTCGTGAACATCTACCTGAACGATGAGGACATCCGCTTCCTGCGCCAGATGGATACACCCCTGAGCGAGGGCGACGTGCTCTCCATCCTGCCGGCGCTGGCGGGCGGGCGCCGCTGACCGCTATGATCGTATAGCCGTGCCCTACGACTCCATCCTGGACGCCATCGGTAACACGCCGCTCGTGCGTTTGCAGCGGATGAGCCCGAAGCCGGAGGTTAACATCTACGGCAAGCTGGAGGGTCACAACCCCACCGGCAGCCTGAAGGATCGGATCGCCCTCTACATGCTTCGGGCCGCGGAGGAGAGCGGCGAGCTGACCCCCGACAAGACGATCCTGGAACCGACGAGTGGTAACACCGGCATCAGCCTGGCCATGGTGGCGCGGGTCAAGGGGTACCGGCTCCTCTGCGTTCTGCCGGATATCCTGACGCCGGAGCGGGAGCAGCTGCTGCGCGCCTTCGGCGCCGATGTGGTGTACGCGAAAGGGGCGCGGAGCACTAACGACGCTATCTTCCTGGCCCAGCGAATGGCGGCCGAGGAGCCTGAGCGTTACTACATGCCGTACCAGTATGGCAACGAGAATAACCCCCGGTCCCACTACGAGACGACCGGCCCGGAGATATTGCGGGAGCTGTCGCAGGTAGACGCCTTCGTGGCTGGGCTGGGCACCGGCGGCACCCTTACCGGCGTCGGTCGCTACCTGAAAGAGCGGCTCCCGAACGTGAAGATCATCGCCGCCGTTCCTCACCCGGGGGATCTGGTGCAGGGGCTGCGTAGTCTGGAGGATGGGTTCATTCCGCCCATCCTGGACGAGTCGGTGCTGGACGGGCGCATAGTTGTGGACTCCCAGTCCTCCTTCGCTGTGGTGAAGGAGCTGATGGAGAAGGAGGCGATCTTCGCCGGCATCTCCTCCGGCGCGGCCGTTCGTACTGCCCTCCGGGTGGCGGAGCGAATGGAGCGCGGGAACATCGTTGTGCTGTTGGCGGATGGGGGCTGGAAGTATCTCTCGACCAGCTTGTGGACGAAGGAATACGAGGAGATGAAGTCTGCCGGCGTGGAGGAGAAGATCTGGTGGTAGGTGAGTGGCCGCACCCTCGTATCCGCTGTGGAGGCGAAGCAGACGTCAGGGTGTCAGGATACCGGTCTGCCGTATCTGGAACGGCTGAGGCGGCGATAACGCCATGCTGACGCTTCCCAAGCAGATCATCGACGACATTGCCGCCCAGGCGCAGGCAGAAGCGCCCAACGAGTGCTGTGGCATTATCGCCGGCAAGGACGGTCTGGCGACGAAGCTGTTCCAGGCGCGGAATGCCGAGGCCAGCCCGTTCCGCTATAACGTCGATACCGAGGACCTGTTCCGCATCTACCGCGAGTGCGAGGAGAACGACTGGGAGTTCCTGGTCATCTACCACTCCCACACCGCCAGCGAGGCGTACCCCTCGTCGACGGACGTAAGGCTGGCCTTCTGGCCGGAGGCGTATTACGTCCTGATATCGCTTCAGGACGCGGAGAGGCCTATTGTCAGGGCCTTCCGCATCCTGGACGGCGCGGTGAGCGAGGAGGAGATCAGGGCGGGCTAGGAGACCTGACGGCCAGGGATCCCGGGCGCGCCCGGCGAGGCAGCTCAGGTCCGGTCTGGATCAGTCTAACAGGCTGTATACGAAGATGCCCGTGACATAGCTGTTGTCGAATCCGGTTATCAGGGGTAGAATCATTCCCAATACGGCGAAGCCGGCCGCGGTGGCCACGACGGCGTGCATCGGGCTGACGGAGAAGGCCGCGCCCAATCCGAAGACGGTCAGGTAGAACACGAAGGCGGCGGACAGGAAACCGAACCCGAAGCCGATCTCCGGTATGAAGACGAGGGCGCCAATCACGAAGGGCAGAAACCCCACAGCGCAGACCCTGAACAGGGCATCAGGGCGCATCGTCTCGTCGTAGAACCGGGTAAGGACGGTGTAGATCACGGCCACGCCGGCGAGCCAGAGGAAGATCGTGAATATGGAACCCAGGATCACCGTGTCGACGAAGTAACCGTCCGACGTGAAGTCCTGGACCACTTCGCCATAGAGCCAGGCGCCCAGCCCTGCTACTAGGATCACTACCGCTGCTAGCCCGGCGACAAAGGCCGTGAAGGAGGCGTCGTCCCGCACCTCCTCGAAGGCTGACTGGTCCAGGGAGAGGGCCCGCCTGAGCCGGGCCACCATTTCCTCTGTCGGCATACGAATCCTCCTTATGAATCACCCTGAAAGCTAGCGGGTTGGAGCGTCGTTGTCAAGTGTATATTCAGGTAATCAGTCAGGTGGCTGGGGGCCCCTTCTTGACACCCGCCGGCCCGTTGCTAGAGTGGCATTAGCCAAAACGCCTGTGACGGGTGTCAAGAAGGAGGGTGCCTGCGCGATGAGCGGTGCCGAGCTGACCCAGCTCTCCCTGGCCCGGGCGGGGGAGATGATCCGCCGCCGGGAGCTGTCGCCGCTGGAGCTGACGGAGGCCTGTCTGGAGCGCATCGATCGGGTGGACGCCGCGCTGAACGCTTTCATTACGGTGACCCGGAAAGAGGCGCTAGAGGAGGCGCGACGGGCGGCCCAGGAGATCGCCCGGGGACGCTACAGGGGGCCTCTGCACGGTGTACCGGTGGCCCTTAAAGATATGTTCGCCACAAAGGGGGTGCGCACAACGGCCGGCTCCAGGATCATGGCCGACCGTGTGCCCGGAGAGGACGCCGAGGCGACGGCGCGGCTGCGGGCGGCCGGGGCGGTGGTTCTCGGCAAGCTGAACCTGCACGAGTTCGCCTTTGGCGCCACGGGGGTGAATCCGCACTACGGCCCGGCCCGCAACCCCTGGGATACTAGCCGTATCGCGGGTGGCTCCAGCTCCGGCTCGGCGGTCGCCGTGGCCTCAGGCGAGTGCTTCGCCGCCCTGGGGACCGATACCGGTGGCTCTGTCCGCATCCCGGCGGCCCTGTGCGGCATCGTGGGGTTTAAGCCGACGTATGGCCGGGTGAGCCGCTGGGGCGTAGTACCGTTGAGCTCGTCTCTGGATCACGTGGGGCCTTTGACCCGCACCGTAGAGGATGCCGCTATCGTCCTGGCCGCCATCGCCGGGAGGGACCCCAAGGACGATTCGTCCCTCGATGAGCCCGTGCCGGACTACCGCCGGGAGCTGCGGCGGGATCGAGGGCTGGATGGGACGCGAGTGGGGCTGCCCCGCCGGCCCTTCTTCGAGGATGCAGATGGAGAGGTGCTGGCGGCGGTACAGGAAGCCCTACGCGTGCTGGCGGAGCTGGGGGCGGAGGTGGAGGAAGTCTCGTTGCCCCACATCTCCGAGATGCCGGCGGCGGCGAGAGATATTATGCTTCCGGAGGCGTTCGCCTATCACCAGGCCTGGCTGGAGGAGCGTCCCCAGGACTACGGCGACGATGTGCGGCAGCGGCTGGAGATGGGGCGAGCGTCATCAGCCGCGAGCTACGAGCAGGCTCAGCGGCTGCGCGAGCGCATCGTGCAGGAGTGGCGGACGGGGCTGTTTCGGAAGATCGATATCCTGGCCACGCCGACGACGGCCATCCCGGCGCCCCCTATCGAGGCGAGCGATCTGCGGACCACGATGGCGCTGGTGCGCCTCACCAATCCCTTCAATGTGGCCGGTCTGCCCGCCGTCTCGGTGCCGTGTGGCTTCACGAGGGCCGGTCTCCCGGTGGGATTGCAGCTGGTGGGCCGCTGGTTCGAGGAGGGAGCGGTGCTGCGGGTCGCTCGCGCTTACGAGCAGGCGACCCGGTGGCACCGGCGGCTGCCGTCGGTAGCTGCCCCGCTCTCGCCGGGAGGCGCCTGACCGGCTGGCGCGGCAGGGCAGCTGACCGGCCTAGATGCTACTTACGGGGGCGGAAGCGGTACAGGTTGATCTCGGGACTTGCTGATTCCCAGACCAGCTCCACGGGCAAGCCAACCTTCACCTCTTCGTTGGGGCAGTCCACGATGTTACTCGTGAACCTTGTCTGCCCACAGTCGTCCAGCTCGATTATCGCTACGTTGTAGGGCACTACCTCACGCACGGCCGGGTGCGGGGGATGATGCACGATGACGTAGCTATAGACGCGGGCCTCACCGCGCGATTTCACCCACTCATACTCGAAGGAGTGGCAGTTGTGGCAGACGGGTGACGGTGGGAAGCGGTACGTCCAGCAGCGGTTGCAGCGCTGGATGCGCAACTCCTCTTGCTTGCAGTGATCCCAGAACTCCTGCGTGTCCATCGTGGCGTCAGGCACTGGCATCCCGTCGGGGAAATAGGCCATCGGTTTATCCTCCCTTATGACGCATTACGTTATCAGTAAACCGCTAACGCCGCAGAATCACGTCGCTGGCGTACTCAGTACCGGGACCGGCGGCGCAGAGGCAGATCTGGGCGTTCTCCACCTGGCAGGTGGAGGTGCCGCGCATCTGTCGGGCGCCCTCGGTGTAGAGCTCGAAGCCGTGGATATAGGCCTCGGCCAGGTTGCCGCCGCTGGTGTTGATGGGCAACTCGCCGTCCGGCCACTCGATGCGTCCGTTCTCGACGAAGGCGCCACCCTCACCCCGCTTGCAGAACCCGTGCTCCTCGATAGACATCATGCTCATTGGGGTGAAGTTCTCGTAGATCTGGGCCACATCGATATCTTTAGGGCCCACGCCCGCCCGGTCATAGAGGTCTTTGGCCACCGTGGTGAAGGTGGAAGAGACGAAGTCGGGACGGTTGCCGGCAGCCACCTGGGAGCGGAAGCCGCTGCCCTGGGCGGCGCCCATGATGTATACCGGGCGCTGCTTCAGGTTCTTTGCTCGCTCTGCCGAAGTGACGATAACGGCGGCAGCGCCGTCGTTCTCCTGGCAGCAGTCGAATAGGTGCAGGGGATCGACGATGATGCGCGATTCCTGATGGTCCTTGAGGGTGATGGGCCGTCCGTACATCACCGCCCGCGGGTTGGTCTGGGCGTGCTTGTATGAGGCTACCGAGATGTGACCGAACTGCTCGCTGGTAATACCGTACTCATGCATATAGCGGCGAGCCCGTATACCGTAGCTTCCCGGCGGGCTCATCAAGCCAAAGGGGGCTGTGAACGCGGGGCCGCCGGCGACGGCGCCCGCAGCGCGGCTCTGACCGAAGCGGCCGAACTGCCCCTGGCAGAGAGAACGGTAACAGGCCACCACATTAGCCGTCCCGGTAGTTACGGCCAGGACTGCGTTCATTATGGCGGCCGCGCCGCCGCCGCCGCCGCCCATCGTCAGGATTGACGCGAATCGAAGCTGCGGAACCCCAAGGGCAGCGGCAAGATCGACGCCAGAGTTGCGGTCGCTGGAGTAGGAAGAGAAGCCGTCCAGTTCGTCAGTGGTAAGGCCCGCATCGTCCAGGGCTTTGAGGATCGCCTCGCAGGCTAACTGGAACTCGGACCTGTCCTTAATCCCTCCCCATTTGGTGTATTCCGTCTCCCCGATGCCTACGATACAGGCCTTATCTCGTGCTTCCCAAGCCATTTTCTGGTGTACCTCCATCTATGGTTTGTTCGCTTTTGACGGTTTGATCCTGGTCCTCTGCTTAGCCGTTTTCGCTATGAATAGGTAACTCCTGCCATCAGACCACCACGCCGTCGGCGCGCAGGGCGGCGATCGGCTCCGCGCCGTATCCCAACTCCGCCAGAACCTCGTCGGTATTCTGGCCCTTGCCGGGGGCGAAGAAACGGAACGGCGACTGGCCCTCCGAGAACTTCAGGGCGGACCCTATCTGCTTTACGGGCCCCATCTCCGGGTGCTGCAGCTCGATGATCATCTCTCGCGCCCGGACGTGGGGGTCCGCCACTATCTCGGCGGCATCCAGGATGCGCATGGCGCACAGGTCATGCTGGTTGAGGGCTTCGTGCCACTCGTCCCGGGTGCGCGTCCGGAAGATCTCCCGGGCCGCCGTGATCATTTCGGCCTGCTTCTCCGGCTCCGCGTGTTGATGGGGGAGCCAGTCCTCCCGTCCCAGCTCGCGGCAGAAGCTCTCGTAGAAATACGGCTCGATACAGCCGATGCTGATCCACTTGTCGTCCTTGCATTGATACACGTTGTAGTAGACGACGTTGCCGCTGAACGATTCCCCGCCCCGGACCGGCAGCCGCCCGGATCCCAAGAAGCCGCTCAGCATGGCCGAGGTCAGCTGCATGGCGCCCTCGGCCATGCTGATATCGATGAACTGCCCGCGGCCGCTTTGCTCGCGGTGGAACAGGGCAGCCACGATACCCAGGGCGGCTGTAGTTCCGCCTCCGGCCAGGTCTGCCAGAAAGTTCATCGGTATGGCGGGCGGCCCATCCCGGTCCGGGCCGATGATGTTCAGGGTGCCGCTCTGGGCGATGTAGTTGATGTCGTGCCCGGCCAGCTGGCTGTAAGGCCCGTCTTGGCCGTAGCCGCTTATCGAAGCGTAAACGAGGCGGGGGTTCAGCTTCGATATCGTCCCGTAGTCCACCCCAAGCCGCTTGACCACGCCCGGCCGGAACCCCTCCAGCACCACATCCGTTTCCCGTGCGAGCTTATAGAAGATCTCCTTCCCCCGCTCCTCCTTCAGGTTAAGGCCGATGCTCCGCTTGTTACGGCCCAGCGCATCGTACGCCTGCGATCGCTTCCGTTCTTCGGGCGGAGCCTCGCGGCGGGCGGAGAGGCCGCCTCTGCTGGGCATCGTCGGGGCCTCTATCTTCAGGATGTCCGCACCCATATCGCCGAGAAGCAGCGTGCAGTGGTGCCCGGGCATATGCTGCGACAGGTCCAGTATCTTCACTCCGTCTAGTACCGGCACACGGCCTCCTTCAGTAACGCCATTCCGGGCAGAGAGCGGCTCATTGCCGCGGTAGCTCCAGACCACGGTTGGCGATGATGTTGCGGTTTATCTCTACGCTGCCGCCGGAGATAGTGGTTGGGATGGTAGAGAGGATCTGGTACTCGAAGAGGCCGCGCAGCTTCGCCCATTTGGAATCGCCATGCAGCGGGCCGTACATCCCCAGGACGTTGACCCCCAGATTCGCTATCCCTTGGTAGAAGTGCGCGTTAAGCACCTTCGACATGGACGCTTCCTTGTTGGGGATCATGCCCTGGCTCTGCATGTGGGTTATGCGGTAGCAGATATAGCGGCCGGCCTCGGCGGTGATCGCGGCCTCGGCCAGCTTGTCGCGAACACCGGATGGCAGGGCGGCTACCCCCTTACTTCCACGCTCGCTGATCACGTACGACACCAGGTCGTCCAGCAGGCGTCTCCCACCGGCCCAGCGCTCGACGCCGGACCGCTCGAAGTCGAGGGTGGTCATCACCTGGTAGAAGCCACGGTTCTCGACGCCGACGAGCTGCTCTCGGGGCAGCCGGACGTTATCGAAGAAGATGTGGTTCTGGTGGTGCTCCCCCATGACGTTGATCTGGGGGGTGATCGTTATCCCGGGGAGGTCTGTGGGGATGACGAACGTGCTGACGCCCTTGTGCTTGGGGGCGTCGGGATCGGTGCGCGCCGCCAGCCAGCCGTAGTCGGCCTGATGGGCGCCGCTGGTGAAGGTCTTCTGGCCGTTGATGATGTAGAAATCGCCGTCCCTGGTGGCGCGGGTCGTGAGGCCGCCCAGGTCCGAGCCGGCGCCCGGCTCCGTGAACATCTGACAGAAGTGGATCTCCCCGCTGGCGATGCCGGGCAGATACTTCTCCTTCTGCTCATCGTTGCCGTAGATCATGATGCTGGGACCGATGACGTTGATCCCCAGGTTGCCCATCCCCGGCAGCCGGTTGTAGCTCCCCTCCTCCTTGAAGATGAGCTGCTGCCAGTGGGTAGCGCCCAGGCCGCCGTACTCCTTGGGCCAGGCCAGCACCAACCACCTTCGGTCCCCCAGCTTGCGCTCGACCGCGCGGGAGAAGGCCAGGTTCTCGCTGCTCTCGCCGCCGAGGCCGCTCCAGTCCGCCGGCAGAACCTCTTTAATGAAGCCCCGCACCTCTTCCCTGAAGGCCTCGTCTTCCTTGGTCCACCCGAATTCCACTGCTATCTATCTCCTTCGCCAGCCCAGGGCTGAATGTCTCAACAGGCAGCCAACTATCATCCCGTACTCCACGTTCGCCTCCGCTAACGGGACGGGAGGCGGACGGTGGCGGTGGAGGGCGTGGTCACGCCAATGCGCTGGTTCTCCACCCAGATCTCCAGCTCCAGCAGGTGCTCATCCCCTTCGGTGTACTTGCGGACCACCTTTCCCATGAGCTTCATCACATCGCCGGGGTGGTTCATGCGTCGCATTTCCATATGGAACTTCTTGATCCATCCCTTGTTTCCGACGTAGGAGCTGAGGAGCCGGCCGAAGCTGGCCGTCATAAAGCCGGTGTTGACGAAGACATCCGGATGGCCGCTGGAGCGGGCGAACTCTTGGTCGTGGTGCACCGGGTTGTAGTCCTGCGATCCCGAAACATGCAGCGCGATCCGCGTGGCGGTGATGGCTAGCTCGAAGCCGGGGATCTCATCGCCCTCGTTTACATCGTCCCAGTACCGCTGCTCTCGCTTCACTTCGGTAGTCATGGTTTCGTCCACCCTCTCTTGGCTAGCTGCTGCTCGTCTCTGGAGCATCTCCGGCGGCCTTGACCTCTTCCGGAGTGCGATGGCGGCACAGGGTATTACGCATGACCAGGACCACCTCGCCGTCCTGATTGGTGTAGATGGTGTCATATACGGTCCAGAAGGACTTGGGATCCAGCCGGATCGCCTTGATGTAGATGTCCACAAGCCGTTGCTTATGGCTGATGCGGTCGCCCACCTTGATCGGCTTGTAGCACTCGAACTCCGTGTTGAGGTTGATGGTACGGTCCCCGGGAGACGGTACCTGCGCCAGGACGCCGGGAACCTCCTCCGTCCGCGGCGGCCAGGGGCCCGGCCCGGCCGTCTGGCGGATAAAGAAGGGAGGCGCTACGACCGATCCGAATTCGGTGGTGGCAGCGTACTCCGGGTCGAGGAACAGGGGATTGTCGTCGTCCACCATGTGGCAGTAGCGCCGTATGGGGTCGTACTCCACCGCGTAGCGGCTGGCCACCGTCTGCGATTCGATGCCTATGAACTTGCGCGCATCTTCCAGTATATCTTCGGGGGTCTTGTCTGCCATGATGCTCTCTCCCTGAATCTCCTTGCCGCTTATCCGTTCTCTTTCGCTAGCTTGTGGCCTGCCGGCGAGAGGGTAGGAGGACGGTGGCGGTGGAGGGCGTGGTCACCCCTATCCGCTCGTTCTCCGACCAGATCTCCAGCTCCAGCAGGTGCTCATCTCCCTCGGTGTACTTGCGGATCACCTTACCGGTGAGCTTCATCACATCGCCGGGGTGGTTCATGCGTCGCATCTCCATGTGAAACTTCTTGACCCACCCCGCTTCGCCGACGAAGGAGCTAAGGAGCCGGCCGAAGCAGGCCGTCGTAAAACCGGTGTTGACGAAGATGTCCGGGTGGCCGCCGGCGCGGGCGAACTCCTGGTCGTGGTGGACTTCGTAGAAGTCCTGTGATCCGCTGACCTGGAGGGCGATCTGGGTGGGCGTGACGGGTCGCTCGAAGCCGGGCACCTCGTCACCCTCGTTTACGTCGTCCCAGTAACGCTGCTCTCGCTTTGCTTCGGTAGTCATGGTTTCATCCATCCTCTCCGGCTCACGCCTCGGCGTCTCCGGCCGCTTTGACCTGTTCGGGAGTGCGGTGGCGCACCATAGTGTTGCGCATGGTGGCGACGACTTCGTCGTCCTGGTTCCTGAAGATAGTCTCGTTCACCAGCCAGAAGGTCTTCGGGTCCAGCCGGATGGGCTTGATGTAGACGTCGACGAGCCGCTGGGTCTGGCTGATACGATCGCCCACCTTGACGGGCTTGAGTAACTCAAACTCGGTGTTGAGGACGATGTTGCGGTCGCCCGGGCTGAGCACCCTACCCGAGGCGGTGGGTATCTCCTGGCTCCGCGGCGGCCAGGGGCCGGGCCCGCTGGTCTGGCGGATAAAGAAGGGCGGGGCGATGACGGAGCCGTATCGAGCGTTCGCCGCGTGCTCGGGGTCCATGAATAGGGGGTTGTCGTCGCCGACCATGTGGCAGTAGCGGCGGATGGGGTCGTACTCCACAGGGTAGCGGCTGGGCACGGGCTCAGTTTCCCAGCCTATGAGCTTGCGTGCCTCCTGGAGCATCTCCTCCGGCGTGTTGGTCGCCATGATCATCCCTCCTCAGAAGCTCGATGCTGGTGATAGCTCTGCCGCTACCCGCCTCAGCCGGCGGATAAACCTAAGCGCTGGCCGGCTCGGATGCGCGGCGGAGAAGGGGCGACCAGCCCGGGCTTCTTCTCGCTGTGATGGGTGTCTGGGGTTGTGGCTGACGGGGGAAGATGACCGCTCGCCCCGCTCAGCCAGACAGTATCACCACTAGGGTCAGTGATTGCAGCAGATGCTCCGAAGAACGGAACTTAGGCACAGCCACCATCGGTACGGCCTTGTTGTCGCTCAGTCACCCTGTCAGCCTGTCTCGCCTCCAGACGAACTCGGTGTTCGTCAGTGTATTATTAGCGTACATAACCTTTACGCGACGGGAATTATACCTGGGCGGATAACCGAAAGCAAGCCCTAAAGCTGGGGAGATTCCTGCCGACGAATCGGGCGAAGGAGCCGCCTGACCCTTTACTCGCCCGGCCCGCTCGCGCTAAACTCACTGCGTCTCCCGCCTGAGGTCCGCCGATGCCAGAAGCCAACCTCGATTATCGCCCCCTCATCCGTGATATGCTCTCCGATGAGCGGCCTCGGGAGCGGCTGCGCCTCCGCGGTGCCTCCTCGCTCTCTAACGCGGAGCTCCTGGCCATCCTCCTCCGCACCGGCAGCACCGGCGAGAACGTTCTGGCGCTGGCCACGCGCATTCTGATCCGCTTCGAGGGGTTGCCCGGCCTGGCCCGCGCCTCCTTCGGCGAGCTTTGCGCTGAGCACGCCGTGGGGGAAGCGAAGGCCGCCCAACTCCTGGCCGCTCTGGAGCTGGGCAAACGGCTCGTTTCCACTCAGCCTAACGAGCGCGCCACCGTGCGTTCTCCCCAGGACGTCAACAACCTCCTTATGGCGGAGATGGCCCTTCTGGAACAGGAGCACCTGCGGGTTATCCTCCTCAACACCCGCAACCAGGTTCTGGCCATCCCGGAGGTGTACAAGGGCAACGTCAACAGCGCCGTCGTCCGCGTAGGCGAGCTCCTTCGGGACGCCGTTCGGGAGGGCTGCCCCGCTGTCATCGTCGTCCACAACCACCCTTCCGGTGACCCGACCCCGAGCGCTGACGACGTCGCCATCACCAAACAGATGGTCGAGGCCGGCGCTCTCCTCGGCATCGACGTCCTGGACCATGTGGTAATCGCCCGCCAGGGCTTCGTCAGCCTCAAGGAGCGCGGCCTGGGCTTCGATACGGCTTAGCGGTCGGTATAAACGCCGCCTGTCCGTTAGCGCTATAATGAGCCCACATCCGGCCTGACCGTTTCGAAAGGAGACCCCCAATGCCCTTCTTCCTCAGCGTTGTCCCCGAGTATAGGCGCCTCGTCCACTTGCGCTTCGGCCGCTTCATGGGCTTGAAGGGACCCGGCTTGGTCTTCCCTCTTTTCCCCATCATCGACCAGGTGATTGTGGTCGACCTGCGAGAGGACGTCCTGGACGTGCCTCCCCAGACCTGCATCACCAAGGATAACGCCCCCGTCTCCGTGGACATGCTCGTCTACATGAAAGTCGTCGACCCTGAGGCCAGCGTCCTCAAGGTGGAGAACTACATGCTGGCCGCCCGCGGCATGGCCATCACCAACCTCCGCGCCGTGGTCGGCGACATCACCCTGGACGACGTCCTGGCCAAGCGCGACCAGATCAACCAGACCATGCAGGAGAAGCTGGATGAGGTGACCGACCGCTGGGGCGTCAAGGTGACAGCAGTGGAGATCCGCGAGATCCAGCCGCCACGCGATATCCAGGAGGCGATGAGCCGCCAGATGTCCGCCGAGCGTAACCGACGCGCCCAGGTCACCGAGGCCGACGGTCAGAAGGAGGCGAACATCACGGTAGCCGAGGGGCAGAAGCAGGCCGCCATCCTCGAGGCGGAAGGCGAGAGGCAGGCCGATATCCTCCGCGCTGAGGGGAACCGCCAGGCCGAGATCCTCCGGGCGGAGGGCTTCAGCACCGCCCTCAACAAGATCAACGAGGTCGCCCGCGGCGTGGACCAGAACACCCTGAGCCTCCAGTACCTGGAGACCCTGAAGGACGTAGGGGAGAGCCCCTCCACCAAGTGGATCTTCCCCATGGAGTTCACTAACCTCATCCGCCCCTTCACCAGAATGTTGGGTGGCGACGGCGGCGCCGGCGGCAAGGCGGGGGACGAACCGAAGGCGTGACGCGTATCAAGCTCCTAGCCCTCTGCCGCGCCCCCTAACGACGAGGACGGCATCGCTGGGGCAGTCGGGCGGCGTGCTAGTGAGACCGCCGGTCCAGTTCCGCCTCTCCCTCCGCCTGCACGATACGGTACACCTCCGCCAGCGGCAGCCCTGAGCGCTCCGCCAGCCCCCGGCACGCCTCGTATTCCGGAGCCAGGCGCGGCGGCTCCCCCGGCAGCCGTTTCACCTTGGCCGCCGCCGGTCCCAGGGACGACTCGAACGCCAGCGCCTCCCGCTCCGCTTCCCATCGGTGCACGGCGCGCACGCGCACCCCCAGGGTCGAGGTCTCCCGCAGCAGCAGGCGCGCCATCGTCTCCTCCACCGCCTCGCTGCAGATGACGGAGAGCATCACCCCCGGGCGGCCCTTCTTCATCTGGATGGACGTGAACCAGGCGTCGGCCGCCCCGGACGCCATCAGCTTCTCTTGAACGTAGGCCAGCATCTCGGCCGTCATGTCGTCGATGTTCGTCTCGATGAGCAGCATCGGTTTTGGGGCCGAAGGGCCTGTCCTGAGCGCAGCCGAATGGACACCCTCGCCCAGCCACAGCCTGAGCACGTTGGGACGGCCCTCCGGGTCCCGCGAACCGGCCCCGTAGCCGATCCGCTCCAGGGTCATCTCTGGCCGCTCGAACCGGGCCAGCGTCGTCACGATGGCGGCGCCGGTCGGCGTCACCAGCTCGCCCGCCGGTTCGCCCGCGGCGGCGGCGAGCGGCGCCCCGGCCCGCGCCAGCAGCTCCAGCGTTGCCGGGGCCGGCAGGGGCAGCCTACCGTGCCGCCCTTCCACCTCCCCCTTCCCCAGCGGCAGCGCCGAGGCGTATACCTGCTCCACCCCCAGCAGCCGCAGTCCGATCACCGTTCCCATGACATCCACAACGGCGTCCACGGCCCCCACGTCGTGAAGGTGCACCGTCTCCACCGTCTCGCCGTGCACGGTCGCCTCCGCTTCCGCCAGCCGCTGGAACACCGCTGTCGCCTGCTCACGGTCCGACGCCGGTAGGGACGCCCCTTCGATCAGGTCGAGGACGTCTCTCAGGGTGCGCGGCGGTTGCTCCTCTCGCACCTCTACCATAGCCTGCGTGGCGGCCAAACCGGCCCGCTGCACCGGGCGCGAACTCAGGCCGTATCCGTCCAGCGGCAGCTTCGCCAGCTCGCCGCGCAGCTCCTCCAGGGGCAGCCCGGCGTCCAGCAGCGCGCCCAGCAGCATGTCGCCGCTCACTCCCGAGAAGCAGTCCAGGTATGCGATGCGCGTCATGGTTGATCGCAGGCCGATGTACGTGGGAGACCGAATGCTCGATCTACCAGCGGCAAACCTCCGGCGTCCTCATGCCTACTCCGGTGGCCCTTCCGAGGCCCACGATTGCCGGTTGATCACCGCCGCCAGGTAGCCGGCCCCGAAACCGTTGTCGATGTTGACCACCGCCACTCCGGCGGCGCAGCTGTTTAGCATCGTCAGGAGGGGCGCCAATCCGTGGAAGCTCGCCCCGTATCCCACCGAGGTCGGAACGGCGATGATCGGGGCGGCGACCAGCCCGGCCACTACGCTGGGGAGCGCTCCCTCCATGCCCGCCACCACGACCAACGCTTTGGCCGTCCTTATCCGCTCCATCTTGTCCAGCAGCCGGTGTATGCCGGCCACGCCGACGTCGTACAGGCGGTCCGCCTCGCTGCCCATAAGCTCGGCCGTCACCGCCGCTTCCTCCGCTACCGGCAGGTCTGAGGTGCCCGCACAGAGGATGGCCACCCCCGGCCGATGCCGTTGCCCGCTACGGTCCATCGTCACCGCCCTGGCCGAGGTGTGGTAGATGGCGTCCGGCACCCGTTCCTTGACTGCCCGATAGCAGTCAGCGTCAGCCCTGGTGATGAGGAGCCGGTCTTGATGAGCCGCCAGCCGCTCGGCGATGGCCGTCACCTGCTCCGTGGTCTTTCCTTCTGCCAGCACGACCTCAGGGAAGCCCGTGCGCAGGGCACGGTGATGGTCCACCTCGGCGAATCCTAGCTCCTCATAGGGAAGGTGGCTCAGCCGGCTCAGCGCCTCGTCCACTGACAGGGCGCCCTGGCGGAGGGACTCCAGCAGCGCTCGCAACTTCGCCTCGTCGATCTTCGGCCTCCTGTTCCCTCTGCCTCGTTCCTTCTTCTCTTTGACCTGCCGATCCCTGTCCGATTCGATTGACAGCGCCCAATTCTGTCAGCTTGAGCGGCTGTCACCCTGAGCGAAGTGGGGGTCTGACCGCCGATGTGAGATTTTTCGCTCCGCTCAGAATGACACAGTCGAACGGCTCAGGATGCCCTTGCTCGTCTCCAAACCAGGCAGGCCCGTATTTTACCACCGGCCGTCTGTTGGCGTAAACGCAGGGGCCGGCCCGGATAATGGCCGGGCGCCCCGAACGGACTGGTCATCCTTGCCCCTTCCGGAGTAATATAGCCGCGGTTCACTTGGCCTGCAGTTGCGTGATACATGAACTGGCTCGATATCGTCATCATCGTCGTCGTTCTGGGCTTCACCTACAGCTCCTATAGCGCGGGGCTGATCCGGGAGATCATCACCCTCGTCGCTGTCGTGATCGGGATCGTGGTGGCGGGCCAGTTGTATCGCAACCTGGCCACCGACGTCCTCGTGTTCATCGACAGCGACGAGGCCGCCCTGGCCGTTTCCTTCCTTGTGCTGTTTGGGGCTGTCTTTCTCCTGGGACAGGTCACTGCCTACGTCCTGAAACGGACCGCCTCGCTTCTCATGCTGGGCTGGGCCGACCAGTTTGGCGGCGCCTTCTTCGGCCTCTTAAAGGGCCTTCTCGTCGCGCAAATCCTGCTGATCGTCTTCGCCGCCTACCCACAGCTGGGCCTGGACGACGCTATCGATGGTTCCGGGCTCGCCTCCGTTTTCCTGGACGATGTGGACTTCATCCTCCGCCTCCTTCCCGGCGAGATCGGTGACCGGGTCGACCAGTTCCTGTCTCCCTGACCGGCCGGAATTGCCCGGGCTAGCCCGCTCTGCTACTATTGGCCTCGGTGGTAACTGGGCGATGGGAACAGCTTCTCCTGTATTGGTGCTCAACCAAAACTACGAACCGCTGAATGTGTGCAACGTTCGGCGGGCGTTCGTCCTTGTCGACCGCGGTAAGGCGGAGATCATAGAGAACGGCCGCGGCTACCTTCACACCCCCTCCGCCCTGTTCGAGATCCCCTCCGTCATTCGCCTCATCTACCTCATCCGCCGCCCGCGGCCTCAGGGGCGCCTTACCCGCCGTGAGCTGTTTCTACGCGATCGCTTTACCTGCCAATACTGCGGCAAGGAGACCAGGGATCTGACTCTGGACCACGTGCTGCCGCGCCACCGCGGCGGCACCCACGATTGGGAGAACGTCGTCGCGGCCTGCAAGCTCTGCAATCACCGCAAGGCCGGCCGGACACCTGCGGAGGCTCGCATGCATCTCGAGCGCCAGCCCGTCCGGCCTCGCTCCAGCTTCTTCCACACCTTCTACCCGTATCTGGAGCAGCAGGAGGAGTGGCGGAAGTTCGTCCCCGGCTGGGAAGCCGACGGCGACTTCACCTAAGGAGGCTGGACAGCTGGCGCTGGCGATGCTCTGAGCGTCGCTTAGCCTGGGCTGGCCGCTACCTCTGACAGCTGCGGCAGAAGTTCGTGATCCGTTGCCCCGCCGCGATCTCCGTTATCCTGGTGCCGCAGCAGGGGCACGGCTGTCCGCCCTGGCGATGCACCCGCAGGTGGTCTTGGTAATGGCCCGACGGTAGCCCCTCGTTCTCCATCCGCTCCGCCACGATCGGCGTCGCCCACTCCATCACGGCATGCACGGCTCGGTACAGTCCCGCCAGCGCCTCCGCCGACAGCTCCGTCCGCTTTCGGTAGGGGTGGATCCCCGCCTCCCACAGCACCTCGTCCGAGTAGGCATTGCCGATGCCGGCCAGGCACTGCTCTGTCGTCAGCACGTTCTTGATCTGACCGCGACGCGTCCGCAGCCGCTCCACGAACCCGTCCTGGGAGAGCTTCGCGCTCATGGCGTCCGGCCCCATCTCCAGCCAGCGCGGCACCTTCTGACCGAACTCCTCCTGGCGGGCCAGGTACGCCTTCCCCATCAGCCGATCATCGCAGTAGCGCAGCTCCATTCCGGTTTCCAGGCCCAGGACGAAGGCCGTCTTCTTCCGTCTCCTCTCCTTCGGGTTGCAGTACTGGAAGCGGCCCGTGAGCATGGCGTGTACGATCAGCCAGTCGCCGCTCTGGAAGGGGAAGAGCAGGTACTTGCCCAGCCGCTCCACTTGGCCCAGGCGGTTGCCGCTGAGCCTGGCGGCGAACTCCTCCCTCGGCGCTCGAACGACGATGGGTATGGTCACCTCAGCGGCCTCCACCTTCAGGCCGGGTAGTCGGCGGTTGAAGTACGCCCGGTAGCCCTCCAGATCCGGAATCTCCGGCAACGCTCGCTCTTACGCCGCCTCCCGGTAGCGTGGGTACGACCCCAGCACGCGGAAGAAGGAGCACTTCTCCCGCACGCGCTCCAGCGCCTCGGCCAGAGGCTCGTCAGTCCGGTGACCGGCCACGTCTACCAGGAAGATGTACGTCCCCAGCCGCTCCTTGCTGGGCCGCGATTCTATCTTTGAGAGATTGATGGAGCGCCGCGAGAACTCGTTCAGGGTGGCCACCAGCAGCCCCGGCCGGTCCTCTACCGCAAAGGCGAAGGCTAGAGAGGTCTTATCGTCCCCAGTGGGTTGATGATCTTCCCCTGCTAGCACCACGAAGCGGGTCACGTTGGGGCTTCGGTCCTGAATCCCCTGCGCCAGCGCCTCCGCTCCGTACAGCTCTGCCGCCCGCCGGTTCCCTATGGCCGCAGCGTCCTCTCTGGCCATGATCTCCTCCACCGCTGCGGCCGTGGAAAGGGCCGCCTCTAGAGTCGCCTCGGGGAAGCGGCGCTCCACGAAGCTCCGACACTGGGCCAGCGCCTGCGGGTGGGAGAATACCCTCTTCACCCGGTCCGCGGTCAGGCCGGGCTTCACTAGTAGATAGTGCTCGATGGGCAGCACAACCTCGTTCCGCACCGCCAGCGGCCCCGACAAGTCGGGGTGGATGAGGGTGTCCAGCGTCTCCGTAACCGACCCCTCCAGGCTGTTCTCGATGGGGACAACGCCCTCGTCGGCCAGGCTCGCCGCCAGCGCGCCCGCTACTGCCGAGATGCTGGCCAGGGGAAGTAGTTCGGCCTGGGGGTCGTACTGGAGGGCAGCCTCCTCAGCGAAGGTTCCGTGCGGCCCCAGGAAGGCCAGACGGCGTGTCATTGCCGGGGTGTGCCGATGGGGCCGTAGGATGATCCCGCTGCTGGCGCCGCCAGCACCGTCCGCAGGGCGTCCTCCGCCTCTGTCCGGGCCACCGCCACCACCTCGTCCCCGGCTCTGATCACCGCGTCGCTGCTGGGCACCCGCGGCGTTCCGTCCTGATCGACGATCAGGACGATGAGGGATTGCTGGGGCAGTGAGATGTCGCTGATCGGCTTACCCACTACGGCCGCGCTGCCCGGCACCTTGACCTCCACGATCTCCAGGCTGCCGCCCTTCAGGGTTAGCAGCGGAATCAGCGGGTGCGTTGGTAGCTCCTGCTCGATGTGGGCCAGGATGGCCGCCGTAGCGCTGACCGTCGTGTCGATCCCCAGCCGCTTGAAGATCTCCTCGTTCTTCGGGTTGTTGATACGGGCCACGGTGCGCGGCACGTTGAAGTTCGCCTTCGCTACCTGGCAGACCACTAGGTTGTCCTCGTCATCTCCCGTAACCGCGATAACCATATCGGCGCGGCCGAAGCCGGCCGTCTCCATGGTGGCCGCCTCGCAGCCGTCCCCCGGCAGCACTATATCCCCCAGCTCCTCGGCGATCAGGTCGCACTTGGCGCCGTCTTTCTCGATGACGAGCACCTCGTGCTCCTCCTCCACGAGCTCCTTGGCCAGGTAGTAGCCGACCTTTCCCGCGCCTATGACGATGATATACATGCTACCGTTCACCTCTCCGGGCTACGGGCTCCCTCTCCAGCAGATCCTTCAGGAGGCTGGCCCCCACCAGGGTTGGGCTGATAGTCTCCAGACCTAACTTGTGATATATCTCTTCCCGGATCGGGTCGTAGATCCGGCAGACCGCCCGCGGCACCCCGAACAGGTGTTTCGCCATCTGGGCTGCCATCACGTTGCGGTTGTCGCCCTGCGTCACCGCGACGAAGGAGTCCGCCTCCCCCACACCGATGCGGGCCAGCACATCTTGGTCGATCCCGTTCCCGACCTCCCGATGCCCCTTGTACTGCGGCGGCAGCCGGCGGAAGGCGTTCGGGTTTACATCCAGGACCGTGACGTCGTAGCCTTCCTGGTCCAACGACATCGCCAGGGCGGCGCCCACGCGGCCACAGCCCATGATCACCACCTTCACGGGGTCGATCCTTCCACCGGCGCCCGGTAGACGATGACCGGGCAGGGCGCGTTCTTGAGGACGTACTGGGCGGCGTCGCCAATCTTGTACTCCCCTAGCGGCCGCCTGTAGTTCGTCCCCAGGATTATCCCGTCGACGGCCCGCTCGATCGCCTCATCGACGATGGCGTGACCGGCGTCTCGAGCCTGCAGCAGATCGTCCTCTATGTCGGAGTCCTGGGAGTCAGCTATCTGCCGGGCCTCTTTGAGGATCTCCTCCCCGCGCTTCGCCTCCGGGCTCAGATCGGCGTCCAGGGGCAACCTCCGCGCCACCTCGATCACATATACGGCGTGCACCCTACCCCTGTTGCGTTTGGCCAGGACGCAGGCCAGAGCCAATGCATCGAGGCTGGCTCGTGAGCCATCTACTGGTACCAGTATCTCCTTAAGCTGCAGAGAATTGTGTTCCAAATACCCGGTCCCAGCTCTCGATGCTCAGAACGCGTCCCTAGTTGTATCCATGATTATATCCGTGCCGGTTCGCCGCGATCAACCTGATGAACCCTCAAAAGATGATGGACATACGAGCCGAGCGTCTCCGCGATGGGTTGATCGGAGGGGGATGCTCATCTCTAGGCCGCCGGTTCGGGTGGGTCTTTGGCCCGTGGCAGCGGCCGGAGCCGCCGGCGGGCCAGGTCGCTGAAGACGGTGCGGAAGGTGATGAGTCCGCCGGCGGCGAAGACCAGGAGGAGCGGCCAGGTGCGGGCCCGTCGCAGGTTCTCGACGCCGAGGTTGACGCCCAGGGTCCAGGCAGCGGCGATAAGCCCCGGCACGAACCAGATGAGGGCGAAGGTGGTGGCGGCCAGGCGCAAGGGTAAGCGCCGGGCGCCCAGACCACGATCCCCCACGATGAGCCAGAGAAGGCCGCCGAAGCCTAGGGTGCCCAGGGTGCGCTCCGCCACGTTCGCCTGGCTCGCCTTCCACATGGTGAGGAAGGCGTTCAGCAGGGCGATGAGTGTATTACGGCCGCGCGGCTCCTCCTCCAACTCATCCTCCTCAGAGAAGTCGTACAGCTCCTCCTCCACGACGCGCCCCAATCCGCGCAGCCGGTTCCAGACATCGCGTACGGGGTCAGAAGGCATGGCTCAATCCCTACCGGCGTTAGCCAGAAGTACGCTGTCCTTCGAAGGCGCTTATCTTCTCCTCATGCTCAAGCGTGAGGGCGATCTCGTCCAGCCCGCCCAGAAGGCATGACCGCCGGAACTTGTGAGTGCCGGGATCGTTGTGCACCACGAAGGGGGAGCGAAAGCCGTAATCGTCCCAGACCTCGCATCGCTCCAGATCTACGGTGAGCCGGTATCCCGGGGAGGCCTGCGCCTTGGCCATGATCGCTTCGATCTGCTGTTCCGACAGGAGGACGGGAACGAGACCGTTCTCGAAAGAGTTCTTTTGGAAGATGTCGGCGAGGCTGTGGGCGATGACAGCGCGAATCCCGTACTGCAGGATGGCCCACACCGCATGCTCCCGCGACGAGCCGCTCCCGAAGTTCCGGCCGACTACCAGGATCGAGGCCTCCCGATAGGCGGGGCCGTTCAGGATGAATTCCGGGTTCGGGCGGCCGTCCGCCAGGAACCGCCAGTCGAAGAAAAGGTACTCGCCCCATCCTTCGCGCTCGATGTGTTTGAGGAACCGGGCCGGCACGATCGAGTCGGTATCGATGTTCACCCGTTCCAGAGGGGCGACGATGCCGGCGACTTTGGTAAAGGGTTCCATGCTGATGACCTACAATCCCAATGACCCGCCCGTCATTCTGAGGAGTGGAGCGAGGGAGAATCTAGCGGCCCGGCGGCGTACGCTGAAACCGGAGGATAGGAACCTTCGCTCCCTATTGTCGCTCAGAATGACAGCTCCGCTCTTGTGTCGTCGCAGTGTTATCATTCCCACTCCCGGATGTCCACGAAGTGCCCAGCGATAGCCGCGGCGGCGGCCGTCTCGGGGCTCACGAGATGGGTGCGCCCACCCTTACCCTGTCGGCCCTCAAAGTTGCGGTTGGAGGTGGAGGCACAGCGCTCTCCGGGCGCCAGGATGTCCGGGTTCATGCCCAGGCACATGGAGCAGCCCGCCTCTCGCCATTCCAGTCCCGCCTCCACGAATACGCGGTCCAGCCCCTCTCGCTCCGCCTCGAGCTTGACCTGGGTCGAGCCGGGGACCACCATCGCCTGCACGCCGCCGTGTACCTTTCGGCCCCGCACGATCTGGGCCGCCGCGCGTAGGTCCTCGATGCGGGCGTTAGTGCAGGAGCCGATGAACACCCGGTCGATCTGGATGTCCTGAATCGGCGTGCCGGGTTCCAGGCCCATGTACGCCAGCGCCTGCTCCGCGGCCGATCTATCGCTGGGCGAGGAGAAGGAGGCGGGCTCCGGCACGCTTCCGCCCACCGGGACGACCATCCCCGGGTTAGTGCCCCAGGTGACGTACGGCTCCAGCTCCGAGGCGTCGATTATGAGGGTCTTGTCGAACACGGCACCGGGGTCCGTCGGCAGCGCCTTCCAGGCCTCGACCGCGGCATCCCAGTCCGCCCCGCTGGGGACGTACGGCCGGCCGCGCAGGTACTCGAAGGTCGTGTCGTCCGGGGCGACCATTCCCACTCGCGCCCCGGCCTCGATGGACATATTGCAGACCGTCATCCGTCCATCCATTGAGAGGGCGCGGATCGCTTCTCCGGTGTACTCGACCACGTGGCCGGCGGCACCGTCCACACCGATTCGCCCGATGATGCCTAGGATCATATCCTTGGCGGTGACCCCCCTGGGCAGCGCACCCTCCACCCGTACCTCCATACTCCTCGGTTTAGCCTGAACCAGGCACTGAGTCGCCAGGACGTGCTCCACCTGCGAGGTGCCGATGGGCATGGCGAAGGCGCCCAGGGCGCCGTGCGTGGAGGTGTGGCTGTCGCCGCACACGATCACCATCCCCGGGCGGGTGTAGCCTAGCTCCGGGCCGATGACGTGGACGATGCCTTGCCGGTCGGAGTGCATATCGTAGAGCTTGACGCCGAACTCGGCGCAGTTCCGGCTCAGCGTCTCGATCTGCCGGCGGGAGATCTCGTCACGGACCGGCAGGCGGCGGTCGGTGGTGGGGACGTTGTGGTCCACGGTGGCGATCGTCAGGTCCGGGCGGCGCACGGTTCGATCGGCCAGCCGGAGCCCCTCGAACGCCTGAGGGGAGGTCACCTCGTGCACCAGGTGCAGGTCCACGTACAGGAGGGAGGGCTTCCCCTCCTCCTGGTGCACCACGTGCGAGTCCCAGATCTTTTCGAACAGCGTACTCGGTTGCACTTCAGTGTGTTCCTATTACTTATGAATTCAGTTCGGCGTATTCAATTGGGCATATATCAGGATAACCCAGGGAGGGAGGAGATGCCATCGCCCTCCCCGGCTGTGTGCGCTAGGGGTTTGCCCACACCTGCTCCTCGCGCGGCCTGTAGGCCAGGGCGCGGTTGAGGGCGTTCATCAACGCCTTGGCGGAGGCGACGACGATGTCCGTGTCGGCGCCGCGGCCCACGAAGGTGCGGTCGTCGGTCTCGATGCGCACGGCCACCTCGCCCTGGGCGTCGATTCCCTCGGTGACGCTGTTGACCGTATACTCCAGCAGCCGGTTGGGCACCCCGATGAGCTGGTTAATCGCCTGAAAGGTGGCGTCTATGGGGCCGGTGCCGGTGGACGTAGTCTCTGCGGTCTTCCCCTCCGGGCCGATAATGCGTACGGTGGCCGTGGGCAGCAGATGGTTCCCGCAGGAGACCTGGAGGAGGTCGAGCCGGTAGTTCTCCTCCACCGTCCGCCTTTCCTCGGACACCAGGGCATCCAGGTCGCGGTCGTCGATCTCGCCCTTCTTGTCGGCCAGCTCCTTGAAGGCCTCGAACAGGCGGTTCATCTCCTCGCCGGCGATCTCGTAGCCCAGCTCGTCCAGGCGGGCCTTGAGGCCGTGACGACCCGAGTTCTTGTTCAGGACCAGGAGGCCGCCCCGGGGCAGGCCGATATCCTGGGCGTTGATGATCTCATACGTTTCCAGCAGCCTGGTGATGCCGTGCTGGTGGATGCCAGACTGATGGCGGAAGGCGTTGGCGCCCACGATCGCCTTGTTGGGCTGTACCATCATGCCGGTGCGCTGCGAGACCAGGCGGCTGGTGCGGTGGATCTGCGTGGTGTCCAGGTCAGTGCTGAGGTCGAAGAAGTCGGCGCGGGTCTTGATGGCCATAACCACCTCCTCCAGGGAGGCGTTCCCGGCCCGCTCGCCGATGCCGTTGATGCAGGTCTCCACCTGGCGGGCGCCGGCGCGCACGGCGGCCAGGCTGTTGGCCACCGAAAGCCCCAGGTCATTGTGGCAGTGGACGGAGATCACGGCCTTATGGATATTGGGCACGTTCTCCTGGATGCTACGGATGAACTCCCCGAACTCCTCAGGGATGGCGTAGCCTACGGTATCGGGGATGTTGACCGTGGTGGCGCCGGCCTCGATGCACTCGGTCAGCATGCGGAAGACGTAATCGGGCTCGGAGCGGGTGGCGTCCATCGGGGAGAACTCCACATCGGAGCAGTACTTCTTGGCGTGCGCCACCTGGCTGCGGGCCATCTCCAGCACCTGCTCCCGGTCCTTCTGTAGCTGGTGCAGGATGTGGATGTCTGAGCTGGAGAGGAAGACGTGGATGCGTGGCTGGGCGGCGTGGCGAACGGCCTCCCAGCAGGCGTCGACATCCGCCGAGATGGCGCGGGCCAGGCCGGCGATGGCGGTGCCGCGCACCTCTTTGGCGATGGTGGTGACGGACTCCAGATCGCCGGGGGAAGAGGCGGGGAAGCCGGCCTCGATGAAGTCCACCCGCAACCGTTCCAGGGCGCGGGCGATCTCCAGCTTCTCCTCGCCGTTCAGGGCTACGCCGGGGGACTGCTCGCCGTCCCTCAGGGTCGTATCGAATATTCGTACCTTATCTGTCACGGTCGGCTCAACCTCCTTGGGAGTGGGATGATCGGAATGGACTCCAGGCGGGCCCTCGCTCGACGGTGGTCGAGGAGGGCCGGCTAAGGTTGAGGGTGGGCAGACCGTTGCGGGTTAGCGAGATCACTTTTTCAGTTCAGTCCTAATCGCGCTTCTGGAGCCAGGGCATCATTGATCGCAGCTCCTTACCGACCGTCTCGATAGGGTGCTCGGCGTTCTGCCTGCGCAGGGCCAGGAAGCTGGGCCGGCCGGCCTGGCCCTCCAGGACCCACTCCCGCGCGAAGGCGCCCGATTGGATATTGCCCAGGACCTGGCGCATCGACTGCCGCACGTGGTCGTCGATGACCTTGGGCCCGCGGGTGTAGTCTCCGTACTCAGCCGTGTCGGAGATGGAGTAGCGCATGTAGGCCATACCGCCCTCGTGCATCATGTCCACCAGCAGCTTCAGCTCGTGCATGCACTCAAAGTAGGCGATCTCCGGCTGGTAGCCGGCGGCCACCAGCGTCTCGAAAGCGGTCTTCACCAGGGAGGTGATGCCGCCGCAGAGGACCACCTGCTCACCGAACAGGTCCGTCTCCGTCTCCTCGGCGAAGGTCGTCTCAAGGACGCCGGCCTTGGTGCAGCCCACGCCCTTAGCGTAGGCCAGGGCCACCTCTTTAGCGGTCTCGCTGGCGTTCTGATGGACGGCGACGAGGGCGGGAACGCCCATCCCCTCCGCGAACATCTCCCGCATGCGGTGGCCCGGCGCCTTGGGGGCGATCATTGTCACGTCCACGTCCGGCGGCGGCACGATCTGGTTGAAGTGGATGTTGAAGCCGTGCGCGAACATCAGCATCTTCCCGGCCCGCAATCCGGGCTCGATGCTCTCGAGGTAGATCTGACGCTGGGCCTGGTCCGGGGCGAGCATCATGATGATGTCTGCTTCCCGGGCCACCGCCTCTACGGTACCTACCCTCAGCCCGGCCTCCTGGGCCTGGGGCCACGACTTGGAGCCCGTGTACAGCCCCACCATCACGTCGCCGCCGCTGTCCTTCAGGTTCAGGGCATGAGCGTGCCCCTGCGAACCGAAGCCGATGATGCCGATGGTCTTTCCGTTTAGCAGCTCCAGGTTAGCGTCGCTGCCGTAGTAGATCTTGGCCACGGACTCACTCCTCCTACTTGCTTGGATTATAGGGCGGCCGGCGTGGTTGTTGTGGACCGTCTATGCCTACCACGTGTGCTGGCCCTCGTAGCGCTCCGGCTGCTCCTGCGGGTGCGGGTGGGACACCGCTGAGCCCCGCAGCATCGCGACCCGGCCGGTGCGCACCAGCTCGATGACGGTGTAGTCCCGCAGCAGCTCGAAGATGGCCTCTACCTTCGCCTCGTCGCCTGTCACCTCCAGAATGACCGAGCCTGGCGAGACATCCACGATGTTGGCTCGGAAGAGGTCCGCGATTTCGATGATATGGCCCCGGTTGCCGGCGTCGACGCCCACCTTGATGAGGGCCATCTCCCGCGTCACCATGCTCTCGTCCGAGATGTCCCGGATGTCCACCACGTTCACCAGCTTGTCCACCTGCTTCACCACCTGCTCCGCGTCTGTGCTGGCGTCCACTACGAAGGTCATCCGGGATAGCCCTGGCTTCTCCGAGCGGCCCACGGCCAGGCTCTCGATGTTGAAGCCCCGCTGCCGCCACTTGGAGGCGATGCGATTGAGGACGCCTGGGCGGTCTTCCACCAGAGCGATGATCGTGTGTTTGCGCAGATTGTTGTCGTTCGTCACTCTCCCACCCCCACTTCTTTAGGCGCCAGGTCTGGTAGGTCGACGGTTTCCCCGAGCGCGGCGCCGGGCGGCACCATCGGGTAGGTGTTCTCATCCTCCGTGGTCTGAATGTCGAGAACCACTGGCCCGGGATGCTCCATCGCCTGGGCGATCGCCGGCGCTACCTCTTCCCGGCGGCTGGCCCGCAGCCCCAGGATGCCGAAGGCCTCAGCCAGCTTTACAAAGTCCGGGTTCTTGAGGGGCGTCGCCACTACGTTCTGGTGGTAGAACAGCTCCTGCCATTGACGGACCATGCCCAGGTAGTTGTTGTTCAAGATGGCGAACTTGATAGGCCATCCGTATTCGGCGATGGTGGCTAGCTCCTGAAGCGTCATTTGGAAGCCGCCGTCGCCGCAGATGGACCAGACCATCTCGTCCGGCTTCGCTACCTGCACCCCCATGGCCGCCGGCACCTCGAACCCCATGGTGCCCAGGCCGCCGGAGGTCACGAAGCTGTTGGGCTTGTCGTACCAGAAGTACTGGGCGGCCCACATCTGGTGCTGTCCCACCCCCGTCACCACGTAGCAGTCTCCCTTGGTGGCCTCGTATATCTTATCGATGGCGTACTGGGGCAGGATCTCCGCCGTCTCCCGGATGGTGATAGAGGGGTGCTCTCGCTTCAGCTGATCCAAGTGGGCGAACCAGTCGGGCCGATCCTTGTGCGTGATCCCCTTGTTCAGCGCCTGGAGGCAGAAGCGGGCGTCCCCTTGCAGGGTGGCCGTGGGTCGCACGTTCTTGCCCACCTCCGCCGGGTCGACCTCCATGTGGATGATCTTAGCGTTGGGCGCGAAGTCCTTCAGGCGGCCCGTCACCCGGTCGTCGAAGCGCATGCCTACGGCGACCAGGAGGTCAGACTCGCTGATAGCGATGTTGTTCCAGTACATGCCGTGCATCCCCGGCATTCCCATATAGAGGGGGTGGGTTCCGGGGAAGCCGCTGATGCCCAGGAGGGTGGTGATCACCGGCAGGTTCGCCTTCTCCGCCAGCTCCCGCAGCTCGTCGTAGGCCTGGGCGATGCGCACGCCGTGGCCGGCCAGGATAACCGGTCGCTCGGACTCGTCGATGAGCTGGACGGCCTTGGTCACCTCCTCCGGGTCCGGGTAGAGGCGGGGGCGGTAGCCGGGCAGGTCCAGCCGCTCCGGCAAGTCGAACTCTGCCACCTGCTGCAGGACATCGCGGGGGATGTCGATGAGGACCGGCCCCGGCCGGCCCGTGGTGGCGATGTGGAACGCCTCCTTCATCGCCTGCGGTATCTCCCGCGCGTCCATGATCAGGTAGTTGTGCTTGGTTATGGGGATGGTGATACCGGTGATGTCCGCCTCCTGGAAGCCGTCGCGCCCTAGGAGGGCCTTGATGACAGCGCCCGTGATACAGATCAGGGGCACCGAGTCCATCCAGGCGTTGGCGATGCCGGTAACGAGGTTAGTGGCTCCCGGCCCGGATGTGGCGAAGCAGACCCCGGCCTTGTTGGCTACCCGGGCATAGGCGTCGGCGGCGTGGGCGGCGGCCTGCTCGTGCTTCACTAGGTAGTGGCGGATTTTCGGTTCGTACTGGGGGATAGCGTCGTACAGGGGCAGATTGGCGCCCCCGGGCAGACCGAAGACGTGCTCCACCCCCTCCCGTAGGAGGCCTTCCATCACCATCTGTGCACCGGTCATCTCCATGGCCTGTTCCCTTTCGTCGGTTTCTCGGCTGGAATCGAGGGGATGGGGGAAAGTTCCCACCCGTAGAGGTAAGGGCGACCGCTCCCGATCAGGCTAGCTGCAAACGGCGCCCCTGGCAGCCGAGGATACCAGGCGGGCGTACTTGGCCAGCGCCCCCGAGAGGTAGTTGGGGGTGGGCGGTGCCCACTGACCAAGTCGCCGTTGTATCTCCTCCTCCCCTAACTCCACCTGTATCAGCCGTTGGGGTATGTCCAGGGTGATGGTGTCTCCATCCTCTAGAGCGGCGATGGGGCCGCCCACCGCCGCCTCCGGCGCCACGTGTCCCACCATGAAGCCGTGGGTGGCGCCGGAGAAGCGGCCGTCCGTTATGAGGGCCACCTCTTCGCCCAGCCCCTGGCCGGCGAGAGACGCCGTCACGGCCAGCATCTCCCGCATGCCGGGACCACCGATAGGCCCCTCGTAGCGGATGACCACCACGTCGCCGGAGCGAATCTCGCGGCGGGCCACTGCCTCGGCCGCCCGATCCTCGGAGTCGAAGACGCGGGCCGGGCCGCTGTGATGCTCCTTCTTGAGGCCACTGGTCTTCATCACAGAGCCTTCGGTGGCCAGGTTCCCCTTGAGGATCACCATCGTGCCGCTCGCCTTCAGGGGGGACTCGGTGGGCAGAATCACGTCCTGGTCATCGTCAAAGGTCAGGTCGGCCAGGTTTTCGGCCACCGTCAGGCCGGTGACTGTCAGGGCGTCGCCGTGCAACAGGCCGGCGTCCAGTAGCTCCTTCATCACCCGCGGCGTGCCGCCAACGCGATGAAGGTCCGTCATGACGTAGCGTCCGCCGGGCCTGGTGTCGGCGATGTGGGGCACCCGCCGGGCGATACGATCGAAGTCGTCCAGCGGCAGCTCCAGCCCCGCTTCGTGGGCGATGGCCGGCAGGTGGAGGGCGGCGTTGGTGGAGCCGCCGATGGCCACCACTACGGCGGTGGCGTTCTCGAACGCCTTACGGGTGAGGAGATCTCGCGGTTTGAGGTCCTGGTCGATCAGGCGCAGGACGGTCTCTCCCGTGCGCCGGCAGATATCGTGGCGCTCCGGGGCCGTGGCCGGGATGGAGGCGCTGAAGGGTAAGGCCATGCCCAGCGCCTCGCTGGCGCAGGCCATGGTATTGGCCGTATACATGCCACCGCAGGAGCCCTCGCCGGGGCAGGCGGCGCATTCCAGCTCGTACAGCTCCTCCTCGGACATACGTCCGGCCTCCACCGCACCCACCCCCTCGAACACATCCTGCACGGTCACTTCTCGTCCCTGGAAATGGCCGGGCTGGATCGTGCCGCCGTAGAGGAAGATCGAGGGCACGTTCAGGCGGGCCATGGCCATGAGCGCCCCGGGCAGGCTCTTGTCGCAGCCAGCGATGCCCACCACGCCGTCGTAACCGTGGGCCATCACCATCAGCTCAATGGAGTCGGCGATGACCTCGCGGCTGACCAGGGAGGCCTTCATCCCCTCGTATCCCATAGCGATGCCATCGGAGACGGCGATGGTGGTGAACTCGCGCGGCGTCCCGCCGGCGGCCGTCACCCCTTCCTTGGCCCAGCCAGCCAGCCGGTCCAGGTGCACGTTGCAGGGCGTGGCCTCGTTCCAGGAGCTGGTCACGGCCACCAGGGGCTTGCCGATATCCTCGTCTCCCAGGCCCATCGCCCGCAGGTAGGAGCGAGCGGCGGCCCGCCGGAAGCCCTTCTTGATGCGGTCGCTTCTCAGGGTTCGGTTCGTCGTTGCCATCGATCTCCCTTGAATATAAAGTCCCGGCCCCAAAGGGACGGGACTTGGTCGTCTCGCGGTACCACCCTTCTTCCCCAAGGTGACGGTCTGGCGCGCCAATAAAAAGACCCGCCTTCAACTATCCCGCTTGGGACGGGGCGGTACCCTTCTCTCAGCAACACCTCAGGGCCCTCTAACGCTGTAACGGGCGCCTCCCGATCGAGCCTACTCTGATTCAGCCCGATGGCTCAGGGGCGAGTTCAGCGCTTACCGCTGCCGGGCTTCCACCTGGGCCCGACTCTCTGGGAGCGGATCGGCCCCTACTACTCCCCGTCTCCGCCACTGTCTATCAGGGGGATTGTAAGAACGATTGTAGTAAGGAATTGTAAGAACGATTGTAGTAGGGGAGGCTGTCCAAGTCAAGCACGCCTATTCGAAAGGGAATTATATACAATCTGCCCCAAACAAGTGTGAAAGTGCTTAACAATCCTCACCAAAATAGTGCATAATAGAGCTATCGGGAGGGTTGAAGAGCAATGGCACACAAGGCACCAGGTAAGCACTATCGGAAGGGTCTACCGCTCGTAGAGGCGGTCAGGCAGTTTTCGGACGAGGAAGATATGGAGAGAATGTTCATGGAAGCCAGGTGGCCGAACGGGGTTCGGTGCCCCCGGTGCGAGTCCCCAAACATCCAGGATCGCACGGGTCAGCCCAGGACCTTTCGGTGCCGAGCCTGCCGGTTCGATTTCACGATCAAGACCGATACCGTTATGCAGGGCTCAAATCTCCCTCTGAGCAAGTGGGTGCTATGCTCCTACCTGATGACGACCAGTCTCAAGGGTGTAAGCTCCATGAAGTTGCACCGCGACCTAGGGGTAACCCAGAAGACGGCGTGGCACATGGCCCACCGTATCCGCAGGGCTTGGGAGAGTGGCGGCGGCTTGTTCTCCGGCCCGGTGGGAAAGGTCGCCGTGGCCGGCATCAAAGACCGCGAGACCAACCAGGTAGCTGCCAGGCCGGTCCCTGACACCACGAGTGAGACCCTACAGGGCTTCATGGGTGAGCGTGTTGCCCCAGGAGCGAAGGTCTACACGGACGAGCACGCCGCTTATCGCGGCCTCCCAAATCACGAAGCCGTTAAGCACAGTGTGGGAGAGTTCGTGAAGGGTCAAGCCCACGTGAACGGAATGGAGTCGTTCTGGTCGATGCTGAAACGGGGCTATGTCGGCACCTATCACCAGATGAGCGCCAAGCACTTAGATCGCTACGTCAGCGAGTTCTCGGGGCGGCACAACGACCGTCCGGCCGACACCAAGGAGCAGATACGGAGGATCATCGCCGGAATGGTGGGTAAGCGGCTACGGTATCGGGATCTATATGAATCAGGGCACGCCATGTATACTTTGGAATAACTGGGATTTCCTGACAGGAGGTACGATATGGCCGAAGGCCCGGTCCTGGTGGTCAGTTCTGAGGAGGTGGCCGGCCGTAAGATTGTTAAGGCGCTGGGCCTGGTGCGTGGCCACTCGGTGCGGGCCCGTAATCTTGGCCGGGACCTTCAGGCCGGCGTTCGCGCTATCGTTGGCGGCAGGGTGGGAGTCTACGCGGAGCTTCTGGAGGAGAGTCGCGAAGAGGCGATGAACGAGATGACCGAGGTGGCCGAGAAGCTGGGAGCGAACGCCATTGTGGCGGTGCGCCTCAGCACATCCCAGATAATGGGCGGCGCCTCTGAAGTCCTGGTATACGGCACGGCCGTGGTCGCCGAGTAGCCCCGTCGGCAGCCTCTAGTCTAGCCTCTCTCGTGTTGGAGGCCTTGGTGCCCGGTCGCCAGCATCGCAAGCCGTGATAGCCGCCGCTGTTGGGCTACCCCGGCGAAGAACGCCACGGCCAGCCGCATGGGGCCTATGATGCGGAAAAAGTCCACGTACGTGATCTCGCCTCGTATGAGGTAGCAGAAGGAGCGCCAGAACCTTTGGCTCCGGTGCATCACCGCCACGAAGGGCGGGGGCGCGAAGTGGAATACCTCCTGGAGTTGCCGCGAGATCGTTAGGTCCGGTTGCAGGTGCCGATCGACGGCCCGCTGGTAGGCCGAGAGGTCCGGTTCGTGACCGGCCAGAAAGCGAAGTGTCGTCTCGGCGGCGAGACGACCACTGGCGAAGGCGCTCTGAATCCCTTCGCCGGAGAGGGGGTCTATCAGGCCCGCAGCGTCTCCCACCAGGGCCACCGGTCCTCGGGCGATGGGCGTGCCCGGCACCCGCAGTGGCAGGTGGTGGCCCCGGAGCCCGCTCAGCCGCTCGGGATCTACCCCGTAGCGGCGGCAAAGGTCGGCCAGCTTGGGGCGGAGGGTGAAGGCGGCGTATTTCCAGGCGCCGACGCCGACGTTCAGGTGGTCCCCCTTGGGAAACAGCCAGCCGTATCCGCCCGCCAGCCCGCCCAGGTCCAGGCCCAGCACCTCTTGCCAGCGGCTCTCCATATCCGGCGAGAGGGGGGCGTTCCCCTCCAGGGCCACCCCCTCGTCGAAGCTGGGGAATATCGCCGCGGCCCGTCCGACGATGCCGTTGGCACCGTCGGCGCCGACGAGGACACGGGCGGCGTAGGAGCCGCCGGCGGTGCGTACGGTCACCGCGGGGGCCAGGGCTGAGCCGGAGCCGGCGTTGGCAGAGGCGATCTCCAGGTCACGAACCGGGTCTGCGTCGTGGAAGTCGGCGCCGACCTCGGCGGCTGCCTGAGCCAGGAAGGCGTCTAGGTGGGAGCGTCGCGTCATGTAGGTTAGGGGCTCTCCGAACCGCCGGTCGAAGCTTGGTCCCAGCCGCAGGGAGAAGCGAGCGCCAAACACCGTTCTCTCCACCACGGGGGAAAGGTTCAGCTCCTGGCTGGCGGCGGCACGTGGCGTGACGGCGCCGCCGCAGGGCTTATCGCGAGGAAACTGAGAGCGATCAAGAAGGAGCACGGAGGCGCCCTCCCGAGCCAGGATACGGGCAGCGGTACTGCCGGCCGGTCCGGCGCCTACCACGATGGCATCGTAGATCATTGTGGTCTTATTGTACGACTTTTGGTCAGACTAATGCTTGCCGCTCTTGGCGGCGGCGGCCTTTTCGGCTTACTCATCGGGCTCACCCCTGTGGATTCGAATATATCGATCTGAGGGCGCGATGGCAAAGTGGCAGCGGCGGAGCCGCGTCGGCGAGAGCCTCCGCTGGCCGGCCCCGTCGATCGAGCCAGCGCACCGCTGTGCTAGGCATTGGTAACGGCGATGCCGGCGGCTATCCAGAAAACGACCTGGAGGAATATGGTCCCGCTCAGCACGAGGTGGGCGACGGCGCGGTCTCGCCATTGGAAGCCCAGTGCCGCCAGCAGGTTCACGGCCAGGAACGCAGTCGCCGTGCCGGGGACCTTGAGGATTTCCAGACGAGAGTGCAACGTGGTAATGTCGCCGATGGGCGGGAAGTCGATGGTGATCTCGTTGCTCAGGTCGGGGTAGATGGCGAACACGTAGCCCCAGAGGCCGAGATTCACCGCCAGGGCGACCCCTATCAGGCCCTGACCTACCCGGTCGGCCCAGAGGGGATGGGTTGCCAGGAGACCCCGTTGTACGGCGGGGCGGCCGCCGGCCTGGCCTTCGGCCGGGTTCGCGGCGGGGATCGCCTCCCGAAGCCGTTTGACCGCCGCGATGAAGCGCAGCGGGTCCTGAGGACTGAGGCCGTAGGTGGCCCCCGGCGTTCGCACGTATACTAGCTCCTCGGGCGCGCGGTGCGTCGAGAAGAACAGGACCGGCCCCAGTCCTTGCGCATGGCCGCGGCCGACGTGGTAGCCCCACCAGCTCAGCCCCTGCACCCTGGGCTGGTGCTCGCCGCGGCCGGGCACCATATCCTCGATGCGGTCGCTAGAGACGAAGTGCTTCAGTGGGCCCCAGGTCAGGGTTAGCCCCTTCGCCTCCAGCGCATAGCGCAGGCTGGCGCAGCCGTAAGCCCAGAAAGCGAAGACGAGGGCAAGGACGACAAGCGCGCCGGCGCCGGCATAAGCCAGAAACTGGGGGAAGGAGATGGGCCAGCCGCTGGCTTTGGCCAGCAGGGCCGCGGCGAGGGCCAGCGCTCCCAGGGATGAGACGGCGCCTACCAGCGTGCCCTGGCCCCGCTGGGGCCGCTCGATCATCAGGCCTTGACGCTCGAGTAGCACGGCTGGCACCAGTGGCCGTATTTGGCGTTCTTTCCCCTGATGACGTCAAAGTAGAGTTCGACCAGCCTTGCCGTCACCGGCCCCATCTTCCCGTCGGCTATCGGCCGGTGGTCCAGCTCCACTACGGGCGTCAGGTGTGCCGCCGTGCCAGTCATGAAGCACTCGTCCGCCACGTACAGCTCGCTGCGGTCGATGTCCCGTTCCACTGCCGCCAGTCCCAGCTCCTGCTGGGCCAGGATCATGGCGGTGTCGCGCGTGATGCCCACCAGGATGTTGGAGGAGGGCGGCGGCGTGACAAGCTTTCCGTCAATGACCATGAAGATGTTCTCGCCGGACCCTTCGGACACGTGGCCGCGCTCGTCCAGCATGATCGCCTCGTCGAAGCCGTTGAGCTGGGCCTCGGTCTTGGCCAGGGCGGAGTTGGCGTAGAGGCCGGTGATCTTGGCGCGGGCGGGGATACCGGTGTCCTCCACGCGGCGCCAGGTAGAGGTGCAGCAGCGGGCCCCCTTCTCGATGTCCAGGTAGGGGCCGAAGGGCTGCACGAAGATAAGGAAGTCGTCCTCCAGGTTGTGCAGCCGCACGCCCAGCACCTCCGAGCTCTTGTAGGCCAGGGGGCGAATGTAGATATCCTCACGATAGCCGGAGCGCTCCACCAGTGTGGTAGTGAGGGAGTGCAGCTCCTCGTCGGAGTAGGGGAAGTCGATCCGCATGACGCGACAGCTCTTGCGGAGCCGGTCGTAATGGTCCTTCAGGCGGAAGACGTAGATCTGCTGCTCGTCCTCGTTCCAGTTGCCGCGGATACCTTCGAATACCGCCGTGCCGTAGTTGAAGGCGTGGGTCATGATCCCGATCTTGGCGTCGGCCAGGGGCATTATCTGCTTCTTGAAGTAGGCGTAAGGAGTAGGCGGCATAGGGGCTCCCTCCCTGCGAGATGGCCTACATTATATTGACGGCGAAGGTGCTAGCGCAAACCGAAAGAGGCCGCTCGTCTGGCCCGCGCCTCCAGGTAGCTTAGGAGGGCCACCCCCTTGCGCGTGTCGCTGGCCACCCGGGCCGGGTCCGCGTGGCCCACACGGTAGCGGAAGAGCCAGTAGGTGAACTCCGTCCATTCCGCCAACGACAGGTGGCCGGCGGAGAGGGGGTGCTCGCTGCGGAACGGCTGGAGCAGCTCGTCCCTGGTGCGGCCGTACAGCCGCCGGCAGACTTCGTCGTCTACGCGGCCGTTCTCCCATATGCGGGAGAGCCTCTCCTTCTGGACCTCTTCCTGCATCGCCAACTGCACCGCTTCCTCCACCCGAACTCCGTATAGGAAGTTCAGGTGCGCCCGGTACTTGGCCATGCCCAGGCAGCGCTGGAAGTCGTCATCCGCCACCTCCACGGGCAGCCACCCGCGGAACAAGAGGTCGTCGCACTCGTCCTGCGGGATGAGCCCTTCCAGTTCATCGCACAGCCGCTCGGCAAGCAGCAGCCAGTCGAAGGCCTCGCCGCCCACCAGGTAGGAGTAGTGGCGGTCACCGACCTGCTCCTGGGCCAGGGGCCAGCGGCCGATAGCCTCCAGCACGGCGAGGAGCCAACGGCCGTCGCCCCGGGCGACCGTTTCTCGCATTTGAGCGACGATCGTCTGCGCCTCTTGTTGGAGGTTCGGAGCCTCCCTAGTGCTTGCCCGTGCCATCTCTTGCCAGCCGTCCTCAGACGGCGACCCCTCCGCTGCTGCAGCACTTCTTGTATTTCTTGCCGCTGCCGCAGGGGCAGGGGTCGTTCCGCCCCACCTTACGAACCGTGGCCGTACTCGTCCGCGAGTGAAGAGCGACCGCCTGTCCGGCCGCGGCGGCCTGGGCGGCGGCCGGGGTGAGTGCGGCAGTCTCTTTAGCGGGGCCGCTCTCCTGCACCTGACGTGGGGCCCGCGGTTGGGGCGCCGTCTGCGGGGCCAGGGTCACATGAAAAATCCGCCGCACTATGTCCTGCCGAATGTGATCCGTTAGCTGCTCCCACATGTCGTGGGCCTCTCGCTTGAACTCCACCAACGGGTCGCGCCCGCCGTAACCGGCGAGGCCGATGCCTTGCCGCATCTCGTCCAGCGCGGTCAGGTGATACACCCATAGCCGGTCGATGGTGCCAAGAAGGAGGAGGCGCTCCAGCGTGCGCATCTTTTCCGGGTCAAGCTCCTTCTCCTTCTCCTCGTAGGCTTGCAGGGCCTGCTCCAGCACCTCCTCGTCAGGGGCCGCCTCTTCCCCTAGCTGCTGGAAGTGCTCTTGGGTGAAACGGGCGGGCAGAGGAAAGATAGTTCTCAGCTCGGCCAGCAGCCCGTCGTAATCCCAGTCGGCGGGGTTCTCATCGGCTGCGAAGGCATCGAAGGCGTGCGCGATCTCCTTCTCGGTCATCTCGATCATCGTAGACTTGAGGCTGACTCCCTGCAGGGCCAGCCGCCGCTGTGTGTAGATGAGGTCGCGCTGGGCGTTCATCACATCGTCGTACTGGACCACGTGCTTGCGGATGTCGAAGTTGTGCCCCTCCACCTTGGTCTGGGCCTGCTCGATCGCCTTGGAGACCATCCCGCTCTCCAGGGGCATCTCCTCATCCATCCCCAAACGGCCGAGCAGACCGGGCACCCAGTCCGGGGAGAAGCGGCGCATCACGTCATCGTCGAAGGAGACGAAGAAGCGGGAGCTGCCCTCGTCGCCCTGGCGGCCGGCCCGGCCCCGCAGCTGGTTGTCGATGCGGCGGGCCTCGTGCCGCTCCGTCCCGATGATGTGCAGGCCACCCGCTTCCACCACCTTGTCGTGCTCTATCTGCCATTCTTCCCGGGCCTGGCGTTGGACCTCCTCCGCCCTCTCCGGCTCCGCGGTCCGCAGGTCCTCTCCGCGCTTGCGCGCGACCTCCTCGGCTAGCTGCTCGGGGTTGCCGCCGAGGATGATGTCCGTGCCGCGGCCCGCCATGTTGGTGGCGATGGTGACGGCGGCGTAGCGGCCGGCCTGGGAGACGATGATGGCCTCCCGCTCGTGGTGCTTGGCGTTCAACACCTGAGGCTCTTTCAGGGTGCACACCTGGCGGTTGCCGCCGCACCCTTCCAGACGGCAGGTGGAGAGGCGCTTCAGCATGTCGGCCAGCCGCTCCGAGTTCTCGATGGAGACCGTACCCACGAGCACCGGCCGTCCCTGGGCGTGCATCTCTTCGATCTCGTCCACGACCGCCCGATACTTGCCGTCTGCCGTCCGATAGATGGTATCCTGGCTGTCTTCGCGGACCATGGTCCGGTGGGTGGGGATGACGAGGACGTCCAGCCCGTAGATGGTGTTGAATTCCTCCCGCTCCGTCCAGGCCGTTCCCGTCATGCCGGCCAGCTTCTGGTACAGGCGGAAGTAGTTCTGCAGGGTGATAGTGGCGTAGGTCACGCTCTCCCGCTGAACCTTGACCCCTTCCTTCGCCTCCACCGCCTGATGTAGACCGTCCGACCAGCGTCGGCCGGGCATGAGCCGTCCCGTGAATTCGTCCACGATGATCACTTCGCCGTCCTTGACCACGTAGTGATGATCGCGCTGGAACAGGCAGTACGCCCTCAGGGCCGCGTCCAGGAAGCGGGTGAGCCGATAGTTGTCTGGGTCGTAGATGTTGCGGATACCCAGACTCTTCTCTACCTTGGTTGACCCATCGTCGGTAAGAGACACGGTACGGTGCTTGGCATCGACGACGAAGTCGGTGCCGGCGACCAGCCGCGGCACGATGCGGAAGAAGGTGTGGTATACATCTTCCGTCTCCTCCGCCGGGCCGCTGATGATCAGGGGGGTGCGGGCCTCATCGATGAGGATGTTGTCCACCTCGTCCACGATCGTGTAGTAGTGGCTATCGTCGCGCCGCTGCACCACCTGGGAGAGATCGACAATCATGTTGTCGCGCAGGTAGTCGAAGCCGAACTCGTTGTTTGTGCCGTAGGTGATGTCGGCGGCGTAGGCCTCGCGGCGGCTCACCGGGACGAGATAACGGAGGCTAGGATTATCGAGGTTGGCTGTGAGGTCGAAGAGGTAGGCTGAATCGTGCTGCAGGACGCCTATGCTGAGCCCTAGGCTGTCGTATAGGGGGCCCATCCACTGCGTGTCTCGCTTGGCCAGGTAGTCGTTCACCGTGACCAGGTGAGCGCCCTTGCCCGGCAGGGCGTTCAGATACATAGCCAGGGTAGCCACCAGGGTCTTCCCCTCGCCCGTCTTCATCTCGGTGATCTTCCCCTGGTGGAGGACGATGCCGCCTAGGATCTGCACATCGAAGGGGCGCAGGCCGATGCGTCGCCAGGACGCCACCCGCACTACCGCGAAGGCCTCTGGCAGCAGCTCCGCCAACGTCTCCCCCTGGTCTAGCCGCTGGCGGAATTCGTCCGTCTTCGCCCGGAGGTCGTCATCGGAGAGGGCGGAGGTCTCCTCATCCCACTCGTTGACCTCGGTAACGAGCGGCCAGAGCTTGCGCAGCTCCTTCTCGTTGTAGTCTCCCAGGATCTTCTTAACTATGCCCAGCGCCATCAGCGTTTGCCATCCCTCTCGCCGTTCACGGGTGTGCCTGAGGTGATCGCCGCTGGGCGATCACCTACCCTAATGATACCAGCTTCGGTGAGATCGTGGGGGGGGATACGGGCCGCCTAATGGCCGGCCCTCTACGGCTCGTTAAACAGGGCGCCTACGGACTGGCCGGTGTGGATGCGGCGGATCGCTTCCCCTAAGAGGGGGGCTACGGAGAGGACGGTGATGTTGGGCAGCCGCTTCTCCGGCGGCAGGGGGATGGTATCGGTGATCACTAACTCCTCGATCTTGCTCCCCTCGATACGCTCTGAGGCCTCCCCTGAAAGGATGGCGTGGGTGACGCCGGCGTAGACCGCCGTCGCCCCCTGCTCACGGAGCAGCGCCGCCCCCTCGACCAAGGTGCTGCCGCTCAGGCTCTCGTCGTCGATGAGGATCGCTTGCTGTCCTTTCACATCGCCGATGACGTTGAGCGCCTCGGCGTGCTCGTCGTTCGCTGATCGCCGCTTCTCGACGATGGCGAGCGGCGCCTTCAACGACTGGGCGACGTTGCGAGCGCGCTTGGACGCGCCTTCGTCCGCCGCGACGACGACGATGTCGGTCAGCTCTTTATCCTTGAAGTGCCGGCTGATCATGTACAGAGCGGTGAGCTCGTCGACGGGGATGTTGAAGAAGCCCTGGATCTGGCCCGCGTGCAGGTCGACGGTCAGAAGGCGGTCCGCCCCCGCCGTCTCGATCAGGTTCGCCAGCAGGCGAGCGGTGATCGGCACGCGAGGCTGGTCCTTCTTATCGCTGCGGCCGTATGCGTAGTAGGGGACTACGGCCGTGATTCGCCCGGCCGAGGCTCGCTTGACGGCGTCGATCATGATCAGCAACTCCATGATGCGCGTGTTCACGGGCGAGACCATCGGCTGAATGAGGAAGACGTCGCGGGCGCGGACGTTCTCGTTGAAGCGAACGAAGATGTTCTCGTTGGAGAACTCAAACACCTCGCACTCGCCCCGCGAGATTTCGAGATAGTTGCATATGGCACCGGCCAGAGCGGGGTGCGCGTTGCCAGTGAAGACTGATAGGCCCTGGTAAAGCGGTATATCACTCACGTTTTAGCAGCTCTCGGGGGGCTATCCCCGTCACAATATAGAGCACACTATCTTCTTGTGACAACTGGCCCGCCAGCATCCGACTAACGACTGAGGCATCCGTAACCTTGACGTGGAGGTTAGGCTCCCCCTATACTGCATATCAGGTAACGACTTGCATAGGTTGTATGGGGTGTAGCTATGCCTGAGGCAAGCAAAGCGTATCTGCAGATCGGCGAGGTGGCGGACCGGACCGGTGTCACTCAACGCACGCTCCGGTTCTATGAGGAGAAAGGCCTCCTCAAGCCGCCAACTCGGATGGAGGGCGGTTTCCGCCTCTATTTCGAGGATGACGTAGTGCGGGTGGAGCAGATCCGCCGGCTCCAAAATCTTCTGGGCATAGCCCTGGCCGAGATCAAGGAGATGGTGGACGCCGACGAGGTTCTGAGGGAGATCAAGGCCCAGTACCGGCACGAAGCCGATGTGGTTGAAAAGAAGCGACAGCTCCAAAGAGCCACTGAGGTGGTGGAGAAGCAGTACGCGATCGTCCGGCAAAAGGTAGAGCAGATGCAGGAGATGAGGGCGGACCTGGAGAAGCGCCTCAAGAGGTTCGCGGAGCGGATGGCGGAGCTGGAGGGGCTGGAGCAAGAGGCGGTGGCCGGTCGGGGGTAGCCCCGTCGGTTGCGGTTAAGACAGGGCGCGGGGTGGGCGAACGCAGCCGCTGGTGGTGAGCCCGGTCATTCTGAGCGAAGCGAAGACTCCGGCGCCCCGCTGCAGGATAAACTCTGCGAAGAATCCGACCTTATACTGGAGTTACAGCCCTGAGCCGCTAGTGGTGCTGCGGGCCGGCGCCTTCCTCCGGAGGCGGCGGGCGGTGCAGCCAGAAGCCGAGGCGCGTCCGTACCAGGTAGAGGACCAAGGCGATAGCGGCGGCTCCCAGGAAGGAGCCTAGCGTAACGTAGGACAGGAGGGCGACGTCAGGGCCATCATCGCTCCCGTCCTGGCTGGCGGCGACCGCGGACAGAGTGACGCCGCTCTCGGACTGGGCCCAGGCGGTGGCGCCCAGGCCATGCCAGGCGATGGCCAGAGCCAAGAAGAGAGCCGTAGTCGTGATCCACCAGCGCATGGGAGACCTCCTAGCCATCCTGAGGGTGAATAGTATCACAGTGGCGCGTTTCGTCGTAGGCTCTTCCCTGATATAATGCGAACGCATGTCTGTGATAGGTACTGTTTATGGCTAGAGGTGTTGTCGGTGGACGAGAGCCCCAGAATGGGGAGATATCGCTGCGTTACGGCCGGATCGTGGCCAAGTTCGGTACCAGCGTCCTCACCGCCGGCAGCGACCGCCTCAACCCGGAGGTGATGTCGGCCCTGGTGGAGCAGGTTGCCCGCCTGCACAGGCGCGGTGCCGATGTCATCGTGGTGACCTCCGGGGCGATCGCCGCCGGGTGGTACCGGCTGGGGTTGCACCGGGAGCGCAAGGAGATGCCTTTCCGCCAGGTCCTGGCCGCCGTGGGGCAGGGCGATCTGCTGCACGCCTATCAGGAGCTATTCGCCCAGCACGACATCATCGTGGCCCAGACCCTGCTCACCCGCCGCGACCTGTCCGACCGTCAGGGCTACCTTAACGCCCGCAACACCCTGCTGGCCCTCCTGGCCCTCAGGGTCGTCCCCGTCGTCAACGAGAATGACGTGGTGGCTGTGGAGGAGATCGAGGGGGCCAAGATCGGGGACAACGACAGCCTCTCTGCTCTGGTGGCCAACCTGGTAGACGCCGACCTGCTGGCGCTCCTCACCGACACGAGCGGCCTGTATACGGCGGACCCTCGGCGTGATCCCGCCGCTCAGCTCATCCCCCGCGTCGATCAGATCGATGCCGAGATCGAGGCCCTGGCCGGGGACACGAGCGGTCCCGGTGTGGGCGGTATGGTCACCAAGCTCCAGGCCGCCCGCCTGGTCACGGCCGGGGGTGCCGACACGGTCATCGCCGCCGGCAGCGAGCCGGATGTCCTGGTCCGCCTGGCCCAAGGCGAGCAGATGGGCACCTTCTTCCCGGCCAGCGCGGACCGCCTGGAGAGCCGCAAGCGCTGGATGCTGGCCGGCCTCTCCGTGAAGGGGACGATCGTGGTGGACAAGGGCGCCGCTAGGGCCTTACGCAAGGAGAAGCGGAGCCTCCTCCCGGCCGGCGTGCGGGACGTGCAGGGCTCGTTCCAGCGGGGGGATGCCGTGGCTATCGTGGACGGCGAGGGCGAGCGCGTGGCCTGCGGCATCGCTAACTACGACTCGGCGGAGATCATGCGCATCCGGGGCCTTCACTCGGACCGGATCGAGAACGAGCTCGGACATCACTACGGCGGCGAGGCCGTGCACCGGGACAACCTGGTGCTGCTGTAGCGACGGCTCCCGACCGGGGCAGACGCGGGTAGACAGCCCCGCGAAAGCGACATACGATGGGGTTCACTGCCTCGAGTCCCGAGCGGTCGCTGGGGCCGGAGGTGAATCAGTGGAGGTTACATGGGCTCTGTCATAAAGAAGCGGCGCAAGAAGATGAGCAAGCACAAGCACCGCAAGATGCTGAAGAAGACCCGCTGGCAGCGACGCCACAAGTAGGCGCCGGCGACCGCCGGGCCGATTATGCTGGCTTTCATCGATGAGTCTGGCGATCCAGGTAGGAAAATAAGCCAAGGGTCGAGCCCATTCTTCACGGTGGCGATGGTCACCTTTGGAGAAATGGAGGTAGCGGCGGCCTGTGATGAGCGGATCAGCCTCCTCCGGTACGAGATCGGTCTTCCCAGAGACTACGAGTTCCACTTCAGCACGAATTCGCGCCGTGTGAGGCTGGCGTTTCTGGAAGCGGTTGCACCCTACGAGTTCTTTTATCACGCGTTCGTCTTAAACAAGGACCCGCAGAAACTATATGGCAAGGGCTTCAATTTCAAAGGCCCGCTCTACAAGTACGTCTGTGGACTCGTGTTTGAAAACGCGAAGCCCTACCTGTCAGACGCAACGGTGATAATCGACGAGTGTGGTGACCGAGAGTTCCGGAATCAACTGGCCGCCTATCTACGTCGCAAGATGAAAGAGGCGGATGGGAATCGAATTCGCAAGATCAAGATGGAGGAGTTTGGAACAAATCATCTATTGCAATTAGCGGACTACGTGGCCGGAGTAGTGAATCGCCACGTAAGCGAGAAGCTTGACGCCGCGATGTACCGTAGGCTCATCGCGAGCCATGAAATCACGGCGCGTGTGTGGCCCTAGAAATAGCGAAACCCGACTCCTATCCCAAAGGGCACGCACACCATGAAGGCGACAGTTCAGAGCCGGGCCAATTCCGTATATAGTATTACATGTGTTATCAGTGATGTCAATGGAAGCAGTGGTACCAAACCTGATGCGATTCTGGGGCAAGGCTCCCTTCGCCAGTGCCCCGACGGAGAAGCAGAGTGCGGAACAGGAGGCCCTGCTATGACCACCACCGCATCCGAACTCCAGGCCATCGGGGCGGCCGCGCGGCAGGCGGCGCGACAGCTCGCCCGCCTCTCCAGCGACGTCAAGAGCCGCGCCCTGCAGGGTGTGGCGGAGGTGCTGCTGCAGCGGGAGTCGGACATCCTGGCCGCCAACCAGCTGGACGTTCAGGCCGCCCGTCAGGGGGGGCTCTCGGAGGCAGTGCTGGACCGGCTGCTCCTCGACCGCGAGCGGCTGGCGGGGGTCGCCGCCGACGTGCGACAGGTAGCGGCGCTGCCCGATCCGGTAGGCGAGATGATCGACGGATGGACGCTGCCCAACGGCCTCCGGGTGGGCCGCGTACGGGTGCCCCTGGGCGTTATCGCCGCCATCTACGAGAGCCGGCCCAACGTCACCGTGGACATCGCCTCCCTCTGCTTGAAGTCGGGCAACGGCTGCATCCTGCGCGGCGGCAAGGAGGCGATCAACTCGAACCGGATCCTGGCCCGCATCGTGCGGGAGGCGATCGCCGCCGCCGGTGTGCCCACGGATGCCGTTCAGCTCATCGAGAGCCCGGACCGGGCGCTGGTGGGGGATCTCCTGAAGATGCGAGATGTCATCGACCTGGTGGTGCCCAGGGGCGGCGTCGAGCTGATCCGCTACGTGTCGGAGAACGCCACCATGCCCGTCCTCACCGGCGGCACCGGCGTCTGTTACACCTACGTGGACCGCGCTGCCGACCTGGATAAGGCCGTTCCCATCGTCCACAACGCCAAGTGCCGGAAGTTCAGTGTCTGCAACGCCCTGGATACGCTCCTGGTGCATGAGGGTATCGCCGAGGCCTTCCTTCCCGCGATAGGCCGTAGCTGGTCGCCGGCCGGGGTGGAGATGCGCTGCGACGAACGGGCCCTGCGCATTCTCAGCGCCGCGGCGATCGCCGAGCTGAATCTGCGGCCCGCCGCCGAGGACGACTTCGGCCGGGAGTTCCTGGCGCCCGTGGCCGCGGTGAAGGTCGTGGACTCGCTGGACGAGGCGCTGGAGCACATCTACCGCTACGGGACGGGCCACTCCGACGCCATCGTCACCGAGGAGATCTCGGCGGCCAGGCGCTTCCTGGACGAGGTCGATACGGCGGTCGTCTACGTCAACGCCAGCACCCAGTTCACGGACGGCGCCCAGTTCGGGCTGGGGGCGGAGATCATCGACTCCACACAGAAGACGATCGCCCGGGGGCCGGTGGGCCTGCGCGAGATCACCACGTATAAGTGGATCGTCCAGGGCAGCGGTCAGACCAGGGCGTAGCGTGAGAGACCAGGTAGGAGACTGGCGTACCGGGTCGCCTGCCGCGATCGATCGAAGGGAGACACAGGATGAGCGACTATCGCTTTGAGCGCGAGAGCCGGACGCCCTACTCTGAGAGCTACGTTATCGAGGTGCAGGACGATGAGATCGGCCGCATCGACATTCACTACACGGCTTCCGTGGCCTACGCTACGCTCTGCGTCCCTGAGAGCCTGACGGATCAGGAGACCCGCGATCTGGTCAGCGAGATCGACGAGCGGCTGGTGCTGACTACGGACCCCTTCCGGGAGGACTTCGTGGTCACTGTCTGGGCCGGCCGGGAAGCTGCCTTCTTCTCCGATGAAGACTTCGAGGGTCATGACGATGAGGAGCTGGAAGGGAACGGTCACCTGGCGACTAGTAGCTAGACCGTTCACTGCGCTCAGGGTGACACATAAACTTATGCCATTCTGGGGGCGGCGAAGAATCTCAGCTCACGGCCCGCTGCCGCGATTGGCAGCGGGCGCTCCCGGGCCGGCTGAAGTCATTACAGGTATCGCCTTACGTTCCGTGCAACGACAGCCGGTGCTATCATTCGCCCTGTGATCGTGGACTTCCACACCCATATCTTCCCGCCTGAGGTCCGTGACCAGCGGCAGGATTACCTCCGGCGCGATGCGACCTTCGCCGAGATGTACGGGGACCCCAAGGCGAAGATCGCCACCGCCGACGACCTCCTGGGCAGCATGGATGGGGCGGGCGTGGACGTCAGTGTCGCCCTGGGTTTCGCCTGGGGGGAGAACGAACTGTGTCGTCGCCATAACGACTACCTCCTGGAATCGGCGGCCCGGAGCGGGCATCGCATCGTGCCCTTCTGCACAGTCAACATGGCTGAGGCCGGGGTCGAGCGGGAGATCGAACGCTGTGTGGCGGCCGGCGCCCGAGGCCTCGGCGAGCTGCGCCCGGACAGCCAGGGTTGGGATCTTCCAGGATCAGAGGGAGACACCCTAGCGAGCCTGGCCATTCGCCTCAGCCTGATCTTGCTGTTCCACGTGACGGAGCCCGTGGGCCATGACTATCCGGGAAAGCAGGGTGGCAGGCTGCCTGCCTTCTATGAGTTCGTGGTCCGCCACCCTACGGTAGCGACGGTTGGGGCTCATCTAGCGGGGGGCCTGCCCCTCTACGCCTCTATGCCAGAGGTGCGGCGCGCCTTCGCCGGCCAGCTGTACCTCGATACGGCAGCGCAGCCGCCGCTGTACGAGCCCTCTGTCTACGAGCAGGTGGGCCGGCTCGTGGGCCCGGAGCGGCTGCTCCTGGGCAGCGACTACCCCCTCATCTCGCAGCGGCGGCAGGTCGATGAGGTCCGTTCCGCCGTTCCCGATATAGACGCCCAGCGGCTGATCCTGGGTGAGAACGCGCAGCGGTTGCTGCGGCTGGGCGATGACGACCGGCCCGGGTGAGTCGCTGCGGCTCTTCGTCGCGGTCGAGCTGTCGCAGCCGGTGCGGGAGGCGCTGGCGGAGCTCCAGGCCCAGCTTCGGCAGCGACAGCTGGACTCGCTGCGCTGGGTGCGGCCGGAGGGGATACACCTCACCCTTAAGTTTCTGGGCGAGACGCCATCCGATAAGCTGCCCATCATCCACGAGGCGCTGGCGGAGTCGGTGAAAGGGGTGCCGCCGCACCGGCTCTCGCTGGGCTGCTTGGGCAGTTTCGGGAGCAGACGCGGCCCCCAGGTCGTATGGGTGGATCTGGAGGGTGACCTGGAGTTTCTGGGCCTGCTCCGGCTGCGACTGGAGCAGGCGTTGACGGCGGCAGGCTTCGCCAGGGAGAGACGGGGGTTCGCCCCTCACCTGACGCTGGCCCGGGTGCGACCGGAGTCGGCGCGGGGGCTGGCGCCGCGCATCGCTGAGGCGCTGCCGGTGGTGCCGGTGCCGCGGGCGGAGCTGGAGGTGCGGGAGTTAGCGCTCATGCGGAGCACCCTGCAGACGGGCGGCGCTGTCTACCAGCGACTGTCTGCCTTCGCCCTGGGCTGACGCCGGAGGTCAGTCTCCGTAGCCGTTGGGATGGGCCTGCTGCCAGCGCCAGGCGCTGGCGATGATCTCCTCCAGGTCGGTGACCTGGGGCTGCCAGCCAAGGTCGCGCTGGGCCCGCTCGTAGGAGGCGACCAGGGCTGCCGGGTCGCCCGGCCGACGTTCCTCCTCTGTCACCTTGATGGGCGAGCCGGTGACGCGGCGGGCCGTCTCGACGACCTGGCGGTTGGAGAATCCGCGTCCGTTGCCCAGGTTGTACACGTCGCTCGCCTTCTCCGTCCTCTCCAGTGCCAGCAAGTGGGCCGCCGCCAGGTCCGTGACATGGATGTAGTCACGGACGCAGGTGCCGTCCGCGGTCGGGTAGTCGCTTCCGTACAGGGCGAGGGAAGGCCGCTGGCCCAGAGCGACCTGGAGGACGGTGGGGATCAGATGGGTCTCGGGACGGTGGTCTTCCCCGCACCGATCGGTGGCGCCGGCGGCGTTGAAGTAGCGCAGGCAGACGTAGCGCAGGCCGGACTGGCGTTCGTACCAAGAGAGGATACGCTCCACCATCGCCTTGCTCTCGCCGTAGGGATTGATGGCACGGATGGGAGCCTCTTCGGAGATGGGCACGGCCTCCGGCTCGCCGTAGACGGCGGCGCTGGAGCTGAACACAAAGCGCTCCACCCCGTAGGCGGCCATGGCGTTGAGGAGGGCGATACAGCCGCCGACGTTGTTCGCGAAGTAGCGGCCCGGTTGCCGCATGGACTCCCCGGCCTGGATGTAGCCCGCGTAGTAGACGACGGCCTGGAAGCTGTGGCTGGCCAGGAGGCGGTTGAGGTTTTCCTCGTCGCGGACGTCCGCCTGTACGAGCTCGGCCTCTGGGTTGATGGCCTGGCGGTGGCCGGAGACAAGGCTGTCCAGGACGGTCACCTCGTGGTCGGCGGCCAGGAGCTGATCGACGGTCACGCTGCCGATATAACCGGCGCCGCCGACGACAAGGAGCCTCATCGTCTACGGTTCCGGGGGCGGAGCAGTCGGCGAAGAGTCACGGGGCCCGGATGTCACTGTTCGGACCGCTTGAAGACGAGGCAGGCGTTCTGCCCGCCGAAGCCAAAGCTGTTCTTGAGGATTACCGATACGTCGGCGGCACGGGACTGGTTGGGCACGTAGTCCAGGTCGCAATCCGGGTCCGGGCTCTCGTAATTGACCGTAGGGTGGATGGTGCCGGTGCGAAGAGTCTGAATGCAGGCCACGACCTCTATCGCCCCGGAGGCTCCGAAGGAGTGGCCCACCATCGATTTGGTGGCGCTGATGGGGATCCGGTATGATATTTCCCCGAAGACCTTCTTAATGGCCATGGTTTCTGCGGCATCGTTGAGCTTGGTGGACGTGCCATGGGCATTGATGTAGTCTACATCGCCTGGGGCCACGCCGGCGTCGTCCAGGGCCCACTGCATGGCGCGAACGGCGCCCTCGCCATCGGCGCTGGGAGCCGTCAGGTGGTAGGCGTCGTTGCAGGCCCCGAAGCCAGCCAGCTCGGCCAGGATGTGAGCGTTGCGGCGCTGGGCGTGTTCCAGGCTCTCCAGTATGAAAATGGCCGCTCCCTCCGCGGCCACGAAGCCGTCCCGGTCGGCGTCGAAGGGGCGGCTCGCCCTCTCCGGCTCGTCGTTGCGGGTAGAGAGGGCCCGTATGACAGCGAAGCCGGAGAGGCCCAGCTCACAGAGGGCGGCCTCGGCGCCGCCGGTGATCACCACATCGGCGCGTCCGGCGCGGATGATGTCCATGGCGTCGCCGATCGCCTGGGTGCCGGCGGCGCAGGCCGTGGCTACCGTGTTGGAGTAGCCTTTGATGCCGAAGGTCAGGCTGAGCTGGGCAGCGGCCATATTGGGAAGCATCTTGGGTAGGAAGAAGGGGTCTATGCGCATTCCGCCCTTGTCTCGGATGATATCGGCCGCCTCTTGGGAATCGCCCAGGCCGCCGATACCGTTTCCCAGGACCACTCCTACGCGGCCTTCGTCAACTCGATCCAGCTTTAGCTCGGCGTCCTGAATGGCCTCGCGAGCGGCAGCCACGGCAAACTGGCTGAAGCGGGCCATACGGCGGGCGTCGCGACGGTCCATGTAGTCCTGGGGGTCGAACCCACGCACCTCACCGGTAATTCGAGACGGATAACTGGAAGCGTCGAATAAGCTCACGGGGCCTATCCCGGACCGGCCCTCCAGGCAACCCTGCCAGAACTCGGACACAGAGTTGCCCAGCGGTGTAAAGGCGCCCATGCCGGTGACCACCGCGCGGACGCCATTGCTGCTTGCTGCCCTATTGGCCATGCCGCCCACCTCCCAGATGCTATCTCTGTACCGTAACTCCCAGGAGAAGCTCCCGAGCCTCGGCCACCAGGAAAAGGGAGCCCGTCAAACATATTACCGCTTGCTCCTCTCCTGCCGCTACCGCTCCGTCCAGGGCCGCTTCCACCGTCGCCGCCGTCTCCGTTTCCACTCCCAGCCTGGCGAAGGCGGTGGCTATCTGCTCCGGCGGCATCGCCCGCGGGTGCCGGGCCTGGGTCACGACCACGCGAGCGGCCACCGGCGCCAGCTCTTCCGCCAGGCTGTCCACCTCCTTGTCGGTCGATGTCCCGATAATGAAGAACGCCCGCCGGCAGGCGAAGTAGTCGTCCAGGGCCTGCCGAAGCCGCCGCGCCGAGTCTCGGTTATGGGCGCCGTCGGCGATGATCAGCGGGCGTTCTGCCAGTACCTCCAGCCGGCCCGGCCAGGAGACGCCAGCCAGGCCCCGGACGATGGCCTCCGACGGGACAGGGCAGCCGCGCTGGCGCAGTGCGGCCGTGCCGGCCACGGCGGTGGCGGCGTTCTCCATCTGGTGCTCACCCAGTAGGGGGAGCCTGATCTGGAGGGTGTCATGGGGCCCGTCCAGGCGAAACAGCTGGCCTCGCCGGTCGTGGGAGAGGTGCTGCCAGCGATAGTGGCAGGCCACCTCCACCAGGGAAGCGCCCGCCTCGGCCGCCGCCCGGCGCACGACACGGGCGGCCTCTTCGTGGGCTTGCGGCGCCAGCACCACCGTCGAACCGGGGCGAATGATGGCCGCCTTTTCTTGGGCGATCTTCTCGACCGTGTCGCCCAGGATCGCCGTGTGCTCCAGGCTGATCGGGGTGATAACGCAGATATCCTTCTCCTCGAAAACGTTGGTGCTGTCGACTCGTCCGCCCAGGCCCACCTCCAGCACCTGAACCTGCATTTCCCGCTCGCGGAAGGCCAGGAAGGCCAGCGCCGTCAGCAGGTCGAAAGTGACCAACTGCCTGCCGCCGCCGGCCCGCCGCTCGCTCTCGGCCACCGGCTGCAGCCGTTCCGTGAGGCGGGCGAAGCGCTCCTCCGCAATCGGCTCGCCGTTCAGGCGGATACGCTCGCAGTAGGAGTGGAGATGGGGGCTAGTGTAGAGGCCGCTGGCCAAGCCGGCGGCGCGGAGTACGCCGTCCAGCATCGCCGCCACGCTGCCCTTCCCCTTGCTGCCGGCGACGTGGATCGTAAGCGGTCCGAGATGGGGGTCGCCCAGGCGGCGCAGGAGCGAGAGCATGGGAAGCACGTCCGGGCGGTCCTGGAAGCGACCGCTTCGCTCGAAGTCGGTGAAGGAGAGGAGGTAGTCTACAGCCTGCTGGTACTCCACGTCAGATCTCGCTCGCATTATAACATCGGGTGTCGCCGGGCTGTCCGTTATAATATGGGGTGTGCATCCCCTTGCGCGCTTTCGGCTGCGGGAATCTGATCGGCAGCGGTTGGAACCACTGCTGGCTCGGGGCTGGTCGCTGCCGGCCGAGGAGCATCCCCTCGGTCGTCTCCAGGACCGAAGCCTGGGCGCCTGCCGGCTGCTGGTGCTTCTAGGGCCCAAGAACAATGTCGGTTCCCGCTACTTTCAGCTCTTCCTGACGGACGATCGGGGCCGTCTGAGCGATGATTTCGTGGCCCTGGGCCTCCATAACGCCGGGCGCTACCCCGGCTACAACTGGATCGACCTGATCCGCTACCAGGGGGCGCCCGCCTTCGAAGGCGAGGTCGTCGAGCTGGCGGAAAAGGGGCGGGCCCGCCGCCTCTTTCGCTCTCTCTCGGAGCTGGTGCCGCCGGGCGGCCACCTGATGGTGGAGTACGAATCGCCCGGCCAGAGGGAGAGCGAACGCCTGCTGGCGTTGGGCTACCCGCCGGCGACCACGCCCCTGGGTCGCCTGCTGTTTCAGGCCGGCTGCCGTTCCTTCCGCGACTGGTACATCTCGGAAGGCGGCCGCGAGGGGCCCCGCAAGCTCCAGGGGTTCAAGCCACTGGACGAGGCCGTTGCCGTGGCGCGGTCGGAGGCGCTTCACCGCGAGCTGTCGGCGCTCTTGTCGCGGCCGCCGGCGCCCCAGCACGGCGAGCGGGGGCGGGCGGCCCGTCGCGTGGCGCGGGAGGTGCTAAGAGCGCTGGCCCGAGAATAAGCGGGCGGCGAGAGGGATCGCTGCTGTCCGCGTGTTGCCGTCCGGGGAGGTGCGGAGCGTCGCCTTGACACCTTCGGCCCTCCTCCGTAACATGGCTGAGGCGATCCGTCCACGCCCTGCCGGGGTCAAGGCTAGAGCCTGCGGACCCAGAGGACGGCTCCCTGTCAGGCGAGATTTCAGCTGGAACGAGGTGCGTCCATGGTTACCCTGAGCGTTATCAAGGCCGACATCGGCGGCTACGTTGGGCATTCGGAGTCACACCCGGATATCCTGGATCTGGGCCGGCAGGAGATGGAGGGGGCGAAGCAGCGTGGTCTCCTCATCGACTATCACGTCAGCCACTGCGGCGACGACATGTTCCTGATCATGTCCCACGACCGGGGCGAGAACAACGAAGAGATACACCGGCTGGCCTGGGACACCTTCCAGAAGGGGACGGAGCTGGCCAAGAAGCTGAAGCTGTACGGGGCCGGCCAGGACATCCTGGTAGACGCCTTCTCCGGCAACATTCGTGGCGCCGGGCCCGGCACCGCCGAGATGGAGATCGATGAGCGTCCGTCGGAGCCGATAATCGTCTTCATGGGTGATAAGACCTCCGCCGGTGCCTTCAACTTTCCTCTCTACAAGATGTTTGCCGATCCCTTCAATACCCCCGGCCTCATCATCGCCGAAGGGCTCCACCAGGGGTTCGCCTTTGAGGTCCAGGACGTGCGGGAGCACGTCCAGATTACCCTGAACGCGCCAGAGGAGATCTACGACATGCTTATCTTCCTGGGCGCCCCCAATCGCTACGCCGTAAAGCGCGTCTTCTGCCGCAGTAGCGGCGAGATCGGCGCTTGCTCCAGCACGGATAAGCTCTCCCTCATCGCTGGGCGCTATGTGGGGAAGGACGACCCGACGATGATCGTCCGCTGCCAGGGTAGCTTCCCGGCGGTCGGCGAGGTGCTGGAGCCCTTCAGCCTCCCCTTCTTAGTCGAAGGGTGGATGCGCGGCTCCCACCACGGGCCCCTTATGCCCGTGAGCCTAGCCGATGCCCATCCCAGCCGCTTCGACGGGCCGCCCCGCCTCGTGGCCCTGGGTTTCCAGCTAGCCAACGGGAAGTTCATCGGCCCCCGCGACATGTTTGATGACCCCGCCTACGACCATGTCCGGGCGAAGGCGAATGAGGTCGCCGACTACCTGCGCGCCCATGGCCCCTTCGAGCCGCACCGGCTGCCCCTGGAGGAGATGGAGTACACCACCATGCCCGTGGTCGCCGGCAAGCTGGCTGACCGCTGGCAGCCCATGGAAGAAGAGGCCGCCGCCCCGGTCTAGCCTGGAGGAGGGGCAGCGGATCGCTCACATGGTCCCTGATGGTCGGTTCCAGGTTGTGCATGGCGCGGGCCATTATCTGCAGGAGGACGCCGGCGAGGAGATCGCCAGCCGCATGATCACCTTCCTCAGAGAGGAAGCGAAGGTAACCTCCGCCTAAGAGCGTCCCGTAAGACCTGGCGACCAAATGCCCCGACTCCTTATCGCCACCAACAACCCCGGCAAGGCCACCGAGTATTGTGCCCTCCTCGAAGGCTGCGGCTGGCAGGTTGTGACGCCCAGGCGATTGGGAATGCAGCTTTCTACTGTCGAAACTGGCGATACATACGAGGAGAATGCTAAAATAAAGGCAGTAGCGGGTGCCCAGGCCAGTGGCCTCGTTACCCTGGGCGACGACTCGGGTCTGGAGATCGAGGCCCTGGCGGGAGCGTTGGGGGTCGCCTCGGCCCGTTTCATGGGAGAGGAGACCGGCTACCCGGAGCGGTTTCAGGAGATCGAGCGGCGGCTCCAGGGGCTACCAGAGGAGAAGCGGCGGGCGCGCTTCGTGTGCGTCATCGCCATCGCCAGTCCGGGCTCTACGGATGTCCGCTTCGTGCGGGGAGAGGTCGAGGGAATTATCATCGAAGAACCGCGGGGAGAAGGGGGATTCGGCTACGATCCGATCTTCCGGGTATCGCAGCACTCGGCTACAATGGCTGAGATCTCTCCTCAGGAGAAGAACCTCATCAGTCACCGGGGCAGGGCCGCTGCGCTGGCCGCGCAGGTGCTGAGGGAACTGATACATGAGTAAGGTGAGAAAGCCTAACTCCTCGAAACCGCCGTCCGCCAACGCGCGGGATCGCTCCCGAAGCGCCGACGGTGCGTCCGGCCCGGTTCGGGAGGGCGGCCAGCAGGAGCAGGTGGCTATGGTCGATGCCTTCCGGCGGCCGATGCACGATCTGCGCATCTCCATCACGGATCGCTGCAACTTCCGCTGCGTCTACTGCATGCCCAAGGAGGTGTTCGGCCGCGGATACCAGTTCCTGAAGCGAGAGGAGATCCTCACATACGAGGAGATCGCCCGCCTGGCCCGCATCTTCGTCCAGCACGGAGTGGAGAAGATCCGCCTCACGGGTGGGGAGCCCACGGTGCGGGCCGATCTGCCCAAGCTAATCGAGATGCTGACGGCCATTCCCGACCTCAAGGACCTCACCCTGACCACCAACGGCTCCCGCCTCGTGCACGTGGCCCAGCCCCTCAAGGAGGCGGGCCTGAAACGCATCAACGTCAGCCTGGATAGTCTGGAAGACGAGGTCTTTCGCTCCATGAACGACGTGGATTTCCCCGTAAGGCGAGTGCTGGACGGGATCGAGGCGGCCCACAAGGCGGGCCTGTCTCCCGTCAAGATTAACGTGGTGGTGAAAAAGGGCATCAACGACCACACTATCGTCGATATGGCCCGATACTTCCGGGGCACCGGCCACATCGTGCGCTACATTGAGTTCATGGATGTGGGCACCAGCAACGGCTGGCGGATGGATCAGGTGGTGACGGCCAAGGAGATCGTGGAGATGATCGGCCGAGAGTTTCCCCTGGAGCCGGCGAAATCCCAGTATCGGGGCGAGGTGGCCAACCGCTACCGCTACAAGGATGGGGCCGGCGAGATCGGCATCATCACCTCGGTCTCTCAGCCCTTCTGCGGCGACTGCACGCGGGCCCGGCTGTCCGCTGACGGCAGCCTGTACACCTGCCTCTTCGCCGCCGCCGGGCACGACTTTCGGGAGCTGCTCCGCTCCGGCAAGACCGACGGCGAGATCGCCGCCGTCCTGCGCTCCATCTGGTCTGTCCGCGACGACCGCTACTCCGATCTGCGGGCCAGCGAGACTCCGGGCCTGCAGAAGATCGAGATGTCGTACATCGGCGGCTAGGCGGGGGCAACGCCTGTGCTATAATTGCCCTAAGTCTGGGCTTAGTAGAGGGGTCCGGTCCACTTCTGATGTTCCGTTTGGCTGTTCTTGCCTTGCTGGCCGTGGCTCTGGTTTTCATCGAGGGGTCAGACGTTGGCCTGGCAAAAACTCTCCCTACCACTATATCCGGCGGCGATATGGCCCATCCGATAGCTCTCACGTTTCAGGACGACCGGGCCTTCTGGCGCAGGTGGTGGCCGCCGCCACAGGTATCAGCCCCTTCGGCCGAGCTTGGAACCGAGTATCTCGTTAGCTCTTGGTACTGGAATGTCCCCTTGAGGGACAATGGCTACTGGCCCGAAGTGGACATCGATGAGGCCATCTACTATCCGGCACACGGTGTCGTCCGCGTGAGTTCGGGTAACGAATATGTTGTCTGGCTCGCACTGGACGAAGGCCGCGATGCACTCCTGAAAAGATATATTACCCTCGCTGGCCAGGGGTTCCTGCCTGCCGCACCGACAGTTCTCGATGTGCTTATAGCCACGATACGTAGCGGAGAGCAGATCGCTGTCGAGGTGGCAGGCCACCCGCTAGAACCGGGCGGCGCTGAGGCGCGGGCGTTATGGGAGGAGCTTGCGGCTGCTGCCGCACGAACGGAAACCCTCCACTATCCGGAGATTGACCTCCCAAAGGCGTTAGAGGATACCGGCGACGTGGATGTGAGGTTTCGTCTACCGGAGGGCCGCGTCTTGTCGCTTCGCTACGTTAAATCGCTGGGTTACCTCGTCGACCTAGCGCCTCTTGACGCGGCCAACAACTTCCGCAACCCGGTGCAGGTATTCGAGGCATCGCCGTCCTTGCAGCGGATGCTGACACAGTTAGCCGACGCCCCCGGCGCGGTTGAAGTTTCTCCAACAAATGGGCCCGCTGGAACGGTTGTCACTGTGGAGGGACAGGGCTTCCAGGCAGAGGACTTGATATTCCTTGAAATCATCCCTGCGGACCCGCCTCACGGCGGCGGCTCCATCTCTATTCTGCCGTGGGTTGTCGGTGGCGTGGCAGGCGCGGTTGTCGTAAGTTTCTTTGCGACCGTAGCCGTCGCTCGGCGTCGCCGCGCGACGATCGTCGACTAGGGAGGTAACGAGGTGAGTCGTGACCCAGGGCAGTTGACCCACGTGGACGAGGCCGGCCAGCCCCGCATGGTGGACATCTCCGCCAAGGCGGACACCGCGCGGGAGGCTGTGGCCCGGGGCAGCATCTACATGAAGCCGGAGACCCTGGCCCTCATCCTATCCGGCGCGACCGCCAAGGGGGACGTCCTGACCACCGCCCGCCTGGCCGGAGTCATGGCCGCCAAACGCACCCACGAGCTGATCCCCCTCTGTCATCCCCTCCTGCTGACCCATATCGACGTCTCGCTCCAGCCGGACGAGGCCCGGAGCGCCATCGACATCAGCGCCACGGTTCGCACCACCGGCAAGACCGGCGTGGAGATGGAGGCCCTTACGGCCGTGGCGGTGACCGCCCTCACTGTCTACGACATGGCCAAGGCGGTGCAGCGGGACATGCGCATCGAGGAGATACGGCTGGTGCGCAAGCGGGGCGGCAAGAGCGGCGAAATCGTGCTGGAGTAAGCGCAGCTTTCCGGGCGACGCTGCGCGAGTGCCCGGCCTAGTCCATCTCCGCCTCTCCCAACTCCCCCTAGATTCGGGTTTGAAAACAGTTTTACCTAATACTGTTTTCTAATGTTTGCTAATGTGATAAAATCTTAACGTGGTGACAAGCAGCATCCAGATGCAGACGACCCGCCAGCAGATACTGGGACACTTGCAGCGGCAGGGGCGGGCCACCGTGAAGGAGTTGGGGCAGCTCCTGGGGCTGGCCTCGACAGGCATCCGTCAGCACCTCACGGTGCTGGAGCGGGATGGCCTGGTGGATGCCAATGAGGAACGGGGCCGCGTAGGACGGCCCACCCTGGTGTACTCCCTCACGGCGACGGCCGATGGCCTTTTTCCGAAGAGCTACGATCTCCTGGCCAGCGTGGTCCTGGACGAGATCCGGGCCAGCGAGGGCAACGAGAAGCTGTATCAGCTCTTACACCGGGTGGCTTTTCGGCTCGCCTCCCCCTATCTCGAACGCGTGGAAGGTAAGCCCCAGGCTCAGCGGGTCACGGAAACGGCTAGTATCATGGAGGAGCTGGGCAGCCTGGTAGAGTACGGTGAGACGAACGGCGAGTGGTGCATCGACGAGTTTACTTGTCCCTTCCTCGCCGTCGCCCAGCGGGACCGCGCGGTCTGCGCTCTGCATGTGGAGTTCGTTCGCATCCTGACCGGGAGCGACACTCGCCTCAGCCACAGCATCCTCCGCGGCGAGCGCTCGTGCACCTATCGCCTCCGGCCCGTTGCCGAGCCGTCCGCCGTCGCCGGCTAATCCCCTGGCCGTCCCCGCGCGCACGACAGCCCCAGAGACGAGTCTGAAAGGCTCGCGGTGAGCGGTTCCGCCTTCATCCCCTCTCTTGTCTTACATGTCCTCACACATCACACCGGTCGAACGGTCGCTGGTCCTGGGCATATAATCGTATTGGAATGCTGTGGATCGGCCAGTTCGGCATCGTTGAGGGCGAGGCGCGGGAGCGCACGCCCTGGGTCGGCGCATTTGTCGACCGCAGCCTCGGCGACGATGCGACCGACCTCTACGTCGTCGTGGAGCCCGCCCTTCCGGGCAGCGAGGAGTTCTGCGGGGAGCTGACGGAGGCGATAGGCAACGTCTTCCACCAGCGCCGAACCTCCATCACCGGCGCCCTCCTGCGCGCCCTTAAGGCGGCTCACTCTGACCTGCACGAGTGGAACCGCCGGAGCCTCAAGGAGCATCGGGTGGCTGCCGGCGCCTCCTGCTTGGCGCTGCGTGCCCACGAGGCTTACCTGGCCCAGGTAGGGCCCGCCAGCGCCGTCCTCTACCACCAGGGCTCGGGCTCGCCTCTGGCCCTGCATCCCACCATCCCAGACGCCGTCGAGCCCCTGGGCCTCCATGACGACTTCAGGCCCCAGTTCTCCCGCCTGGAGCTCACCGAGGGCGACCGGCTTCTTCTCCTCAGCCCTACCCTGGCCGGGGCGCTGTCCCCAGAAGAGCTGGTCGCCGCCCTGGATTCGCCGCCCGATGAGGCGCTGCCCGCCCTCTACCGCCAGGCGCGCTCCCTGACCAACTGCGGTGCCCTGCTGGTAGCCATCCTCCCTGATCCCAGCCCATGAACGTCCTGGGCATCGAGACCTCCTGTGACGAGACCGCCGTGGCCGTAGTCCGGGACGGGCGGCGAATCCTCTCCAACGTGATCGCCTCCCAGGTGGAGATGCACGCCCGCTACGGTGGCGTCGTCCCTGAGCTGGCCTCCCGCCAGCACGTGCAGGCGATAGCGCCCGTCCTAGAGGAGGCCCTGGAGCGCGCCCGCTGCCGCCTGGCCGATATCGACGCCGTGGCAGTAACCACCGGCCCGGGCCTGGCCGGTGCGCTGCTGGTAGGGGCTAACTTTGCCAAGGCCCTGGCCTACGCGCGCGCCCTCCCCCTCGTGGCCGTCAACCACCTGGAGGGCCACATCTACGGCGCCTGGCTGGACAGCGATCCGGAGCCCCGCTTCCCGGCTCTCTGTCTCACCGTCTCCGGGGGCCACAGCGATGTCGTCCTCATGGCGGGACACGGCCGCTACCGTCGGCTGGGCCAGACGGTGGACGACGCCGCCGGCGAGGCCTTCGACAAGGTGGCCCGCCTACTGGGGCTGGGCTTCCCCGGCGGCCCCGCCGTAGAGCGGCTGGCCGCCACCAGCGGCGCCCCCTCCCTGCGCCTTCCCCGGGCCCGCCTCGACCGCCCCTACGATTTCAGCTTTAGCGGTCTCAAGACGAAGGTCCTGCGTCTGGTCCGCGGCCAGGAGGGAGACGTGCCCCCGGCTCCCGAGCTAGCCGCCGCCTTCCAGGAGGCCGTGGTGGACTCGCTGGTCACCAAGGCCGTGCGGGCGGCCCAGGATCACGGCGTACGACAGGTCATCCTCTCCGGCGGCGTCGCGGCCAACTCCGTCCTCCGACAAGCCCTGGAAGAGCGCTCGCCGGTGCCGCTCCGGGTACCGCCGCCGGCTCTCTGTACCGACAACGGGGCCATGGTCGCCGCCTGTGGCTGGCAGCGTCTTCAGGCCGGCGACATCGCTCCCCTGGATGTCGACGTCCGGCCCGGCCTGCGCATCGGCTGAAGCCCTATCGGTACGGGCCGCCTGGGCGGTAGGGAAGGGCGAGACGAACCCTCTGTCATCACGAGTCCTCTGTCCGGCCTCCCCTACGACAGCGGACAGCGGCCGCAGCCGCCCTGGGTGCAGTCCTGACGCAGGAGACGAAGCATCCCCTGCTGGCGGCGCGCGTCCACCCGTACGCCCTGGCCTACCGCCCTGTCCAGGTGGCGCACGGCGCCGTAGGCGGCCGGTCGCGGCAGCCGCTCGTACACCGCCTCCGCCTTCCGGGCCAGGGCCGCGTCGCCGCTGCCAGCGGCGTACGGCAGAACCACGTTGGTGACGATCTCCAGGGCCCGCGACCGGCCGATGAAGGCCTGCCGGTCGCCGCTCACCTGCAGGGAGGCGAGAAGGGTAGAAGCGCCCTGCTCCGGCGTGTCGGACAGGATCTTCACTAGCCTGGAGGCCAGCCCTTTGCAACAGAACCGTGCCGCCAGCCGGGCGGCCCCTTCTAGCCGTCGCCAGCCCGCGTTTCCCGGCCTCCCCTGGCGAAACTGGCCCCTGGCGACTGCCGGTCACCGCCGTAGCCCAGCGCCCTCAGCAGCCCCTGCCAGATCACCTCATCCGCCGGCTCCCTCTCCAGGAGCTGTCGCATCGCCTCGGCCTTCTCTCGAAAACGTTGCTGTCCCAGGCTGTCCAGGGTGGCGGCCACCGTGTCGCTGCCCAGCCGCTCCAGGGCGCTACGGCAGGGCTCCTGCCACAGCACCGGCCCGCTCAGCCAGTGGCGGACATCTTCAACCCCGGTTTCCGTCTGGGGAACCAGGGTTGCCACCGGCGCCCGCCGCCCGCCGGCCAGCAGGGTGTCCTCCCCCTCGTCGTCCCAGAACACCACGTGCAAGGCTAGCCCGTTATAGGTGGCGTCCTGGCCGTGGCGATGGCGATGGAAATCGCTAGCCCTGACGTGTAGCTCCACATCGCCCCGGAGGAGGCCCCAGGGAGCGGCGATGATGGCGTCCCGGAAGTCCGGCCCCGGCCCGCCCACGAGGCGGCCCCGGTACACAACCCCCAGGCGCTGGCCGTCCCGTGTGCTGAGGGCCGAGGGCGGGAAGCGCTGCCCCTCCCAGATGTGGACCAGGTGCCGCTCCCGGAGCGGCGATTTAGGGGCCCCCAGGCTCGACAGCGGCAGCCCGCCCGGCGAACCCATCTCCCAGGGCGCCCCCTCCTCCCGGAGGGCTGATAGGCGCTTCGCTACCTTCGGCATAACGCCTCCCGCCTCAGGGCTCTGACCGGGTCGATGGGCCTGTCCGGCCGGGCGAACCCTCGCCCCGGTCGCCCTGACCCTGCTCCCCTCCGTCCCTGCCCGGCCTTGGGGCGTCCGCCCGGTACTCGAATCCGGCCTGCTCGGCGATGATCGCTAGCAGGCGCGCCGAGGCACCCCGCGGCCGGTATTGGTCCGTCTCCCACTCGCTCACCGTCTGCTGGCGGGTGCCCATCTCCTGGGCCATCCCCTGTTGGCTCAGGCCCAGGTGGCGGCGCAGGGCTCGCACCTGGCCGGCGTCCCAGCTGGCCCCCTGCCGCTTGCCCTTCGCCGCGGGCCGCGCCTTTGGCCCTCGCTTCCCCCTCACGCCCCCATTTTACATGATACCGTGTAAGAGGACAAGTAGCCCGTTGCGAAACTAGTTGCAGGGTGAGCTAGCAAGAATTGACGAATGATCGTAGAATTCCCAGAGGCAGCCCGCCATCAGAAAGAGGAGCGAAATGGCCAGTATTTATTTCGCCGCGTGCTATTCTCGTCGTGAGCAGATATTGGAATATGCTAACCAGGCGCGAGCTGCTGGTCACGAGGTCACCTGTCGGTGGCTCAACGGTCAGAATAGAATCCCCGCAAGTAGACTTGGTGACGTGGAATCCTATCAAGAGGACTATCGGCAATTGGCCCAGGTGGACTGGGAAGACATTCGGAAAGCGGAGATCTGCATCTTCTTCACTGAAGAGGCGGGCCGCCCTTCCGGTGGCGGCCGGCATGTAGAATTTGGCATCGCACTTCAGTCGCAGAAGGAGTGTTGGGTGATCGGACCCAAAGAGAATTTGTTCTACTGCCTCCCTCAGGCAGTACAGATGCGCTCTTGGGAGGAGGCTATGGCCAGGCTCGCAAACTCAGAAGCCGTACCCGCGAATTAGGCCCCACACCTTCGTATCGGCGCCAAATCAGGCGCCGCGCTCGCCATCGCCGCCACATTCATCACGAGCACGCTAAGCGCCACCTGCAGCCAGACCTTTCCTAGCCTCCTAGTGCGGATAGAGTCCAACTTCCGGTAGGTTTTCAGCCTGCTGAAGGGCAATAGCTTAGAAGTCCGGCGCTTGGAGGCCGGCGGCGATCGGGAAAATTCGCCCCGCGAACGCGGCCCTGGGTCTTGCGCCTCGCCTTCGTCTGAACTATTATTTTACCGTTAGCACTCCTATGTGCTGAGTGCTAACAGGCGCCCCGCAAACCTAATGGCAAGAAGGAGGGACTCCCTAGTGGCAACCAAGACCGCAAACGCGGCGAAGCTCGTACCCCTGGGCGAACGCATCGTGGTCAGGCAGACCAAGCAGCAGGAGATCAGGGCCAGCGGCCTCGTCATTCCGGACACCGCTCGCGAGAAGCCCCTGTTAGGCGAAGTGCTGGCTGTCGGCCCCGGTCGTCTCGATGATAACGGCAAGCGGCTGCCCATAGATCTCAAGATTGGCGACCGCATCCTCTACGCCAAGTACACCGGCCAGGAGGTCCCCCGGGGTATCTTCAGCGCTGAGGACGAAGACTATCTCGTCCTCAAAGAGTCCGACATCCTGGCCAAGCTGGCCTAACGAACCTTATAACGAACCTTAGCCAAAGATGGACGCAGATTAGGCACTGATAACTGCTCAACAGTATCTGCGGCCCATCCGTGTAGTTCCGTGGCCAAAACTGAGGAGGAGGGATCATGTCCGCCAAGCAACTGCTATTTGATGAAGAGGCCCGCCGTAAGCTGAAGGATGGTGTGGACGCCCTGGCTGACGCCGTCCGCGTCACCCTCGGCCCCCGCGGCCGGAACGTAATCCTAGAGAAGAAATTCGGCGCTCCCGCCGTGGTGGATGACGGCGTCAGCGTGGCCAGGGAGGTAGAGCTCAGGGACCCGTTCGAGAATTTGGGCGCTTCTCTGGCGCGCGAGGTGGCCACCAAGACCAACGACGTGGCCGGTGATGGCACCACAACCGCCACTGTTCTCGCCCAGGCCATCGTCCGCGAGGGGATGCGCAACGTGGCGGCCGGTGCCAACCCGTTGGGCCTCAAGCGCGGCATCGAGAAGGGCATGAGCACTGTCGTGGCGGAAATAGGGAAGATCGCCATGCCCGTGTCCGGTAAGGAGCAGATTGCCCAGGTGGCCAATATCTCCGGCCACGACCCTGAGATCGGCGACATTATCGCCGATGTCATGGAGAAGGTGGGGAAGGACGGCGTCATCACCGTCGAGGACGGCAAAGGCACCTATATGGAGAAGGAGTTCGTCGAGGGGCTGCAGCTGGATCGCGGCTATATCTCTCCCTACTTCGTTACCAACACCGAGCGCATGGAGGCCGTCCTGGAGGAGCCTTACATCCTCATCACGGACAAGCGCATCAGTTCCGTCCAGGATCTGCTGCCGACCCTGGAGCGCATCCTCCAGGTCACCAAGAACGTCGTTATCATTTGCGATGACTGCGATGGCGAGGCTCTGGCCACCCTGGTGGTTAACAAGCTCCGTGGCACCGTCAACATCCTGGCCATCAAGTCTCCCTCCTTCGGCGACCGCCGCAAAGCGATGCTGGAGGATATCGCCATCCTCACCGGTGGCACCCTCATCACCGAAGACATGGGCACTAAGCTGGAGAACGCCGAGATCACGGACCTGGGCCGTGCTCGTCGCGTTGTGTCTAGCAAAGACGACACCGTCATCATCGAGGGGCACGGCTCCGACGAGGAGATCCAGACGCGCATCAGGCAGATCAAGGCGCAGATCGATGACACCGCCTCCGAGTTCGACCGCGAGAAGCTCCAGGAGCGGCTGGCCAAGCTGGCCGGAGGGGTGGGCGTAATCAAGGTTGGCGCCCCCACTGAGGTGGAGCTGAAGGAGCGCAAGCTGCGGGTGGAGGATGCCCTCTCGGCCACCCGGGCGGCTGTGGAAGAGGGCACCGTAGCGGGCGGAGGCGCGGCCCTGATTCACATCCAGCCGGCGCTAGAGGTGCTGGAAAAGAAGCTTAAGGGCGATGAGCGCACCGGCGTGCAGATCCTTAGGAAGGCCGCGGAGGAGCCCCTGCGCATGATCGCTGAGAACGCTGGCCAGGAAGGGATGGTCGTCGTCGACAGGGTGCGTCAGAGCAAGGAGCCGAACTTCGGTTATGATGCCGCCGTCGATGAGTACTGCGACCTCTACGCCAGCGGCATCATCGATCCGGCTAAGGTCACCCGGGCTGCCCTGGAGAACGCTGTGTCCATCGCCACGCTACTCCTGACCACGGAGTCCCTGGTGGTTGAGATACCGGCGCCGCCCGCCGCCGCGGCGGCGCCGCCACCCATGGAGTACTAGGAGCCTCCGGGCCTTAAGCCGGAAGTTGGACGCTAGATTCCGCCCCGCTGTTTAGGCGGGGCGGCTGGCATCTGTGGCGGTACAGCTGGGCCTAACGGCCCCCTCTGCTCTTGGCCTTGCCAGAATCTGCACCCGGAGCGCAGCGAAGGGTCTGGCCACTTCGCATGCCGATTCTTCGCGAAGTTTATCCTGAGCGGGGTGCCAGATTCTTCGCGTCGCTCAGAATGACAGAGCGACGGGCTCAGAATGACAGAGCGGCGGGCTCACATTGGTCGGGCGCGAAGGGTTCAGACGCGAAGGGTTCAGAACGGTAGGTTGGGCTTGATTCGAAGGCCTGTCGCTTACAGGCGCAGGAGGGGCGCAAACCGCTTATCCGAGCGGTAAGGTCCGACCACGGCGAGATGGAGCTGCTCTGAGACGATGAGCTGGCGGGACACGCGGCTCAGATCTTCGAGGGTCACGGCGTCCATCTCTTCCACGGCCTGTTCGACGCCGAACACCTTTTCCAGGAGCAGCTCCTGTCCGCCGATCCAGCTGGAGACGTCGCGGGTGTCCTCCATGCGCAGGAGGAGGCGGCCCTTGGACAGCTCCCTGGCCTTGGTCAGCTCCTCGATAGAAGGGCCCTCGTCCCGAAGCCGCGCCAGCTCCGCCAGCACCACTTGCAGGGCCTGTACCGCCCTCTTGGGGTCCACCCCCGTGTATACGCTAAAGGCGCCCGTGTCCAGGAAGTGGGAGACGTAGGAGTGAACGTCGTACACCAGCCCTCGCTTCTCGCGGAGCTCCATGAATAGGCGGGAGGACATCCCCTCTCCCAGGATGATGGAGAGGAAAGAGAGGGCGTAGCGGTCCGGGTGATTGAGGGGAAGGCCGCGCAGCGCCAGGCAGATGTGGGCCTGCTCCGTTGACTTGTAGCGGACGGCGCAGCGGGGTCCGATAGCATCTCTAGCGGGAAACCAGGTGGAGGGGGAGCCGGCGGGCCAATCACCGAGGGCCTGCCCTATGGAGTCCACGATCTCCTGGTGTTCAACGTTTCCAGCCAGAGCCATGACGATATTGTTCGGAACGTACTGGCTGTGCAGGTAGCCCAGCGCCATCTCCCGGCTGACCTGGCGTACGGAGTCCGGCGTGCCGGCCACGTCCCGGCCCAGCGGCTGGTCGGGCCAGAGGGTAACATCCACCAGGAGATCGGCCATCTGGGCCGGAGAATCGGCGACCATCGCCAGCTCCTCGAGAACCACCTGGCGCTCCTTATCGATCTCCATGGGGTCTATGAGAGGTCGGCGGACCAGCTCAAGGAGGATATCCAGGGCGAGGTCCAGGTGAGGTCTGGCCACCTTGATGTAGTAGACCGTGTACTCGCGGTCCGTGCCGCCGTTCATCATCCCGCCAACCCCATCGATCGCCTCGGAGATCTCCTTGGCGGTGGGTCGCTTCTCAGTGCCTTTGAACAGCAGGTGTTCCAGGAAGTGGGAAAGTCCGGCCTCGTTGTCACGCTCGTAGCGGGAGCCGGCGCCCACGTAAACGGAAACGGATACGGAGTGCGTGTGGGGCATGGAAGAGGTGAGGATGCGCAGACCGTTGGGGAGGGTAGTACGCTGGTAGAAGGAGTTGGTACTCATCTAAATGGACGGGTCCCACCGGCGAGCGAACCGCAGAAAATAGGGCCCGGCCTGTCGGGACCGGCGCCGGTGAAGGATGTCTGCAACTAGTGTAGGCGACACCGTTAGCCGGGTCAACGGCGGCAGTTGGGGTCAGTACCCCCGGCTAATGCCTGAGGTATCAGAGAAGCCATGATGCTACACTTTTCGGGGTGTGGCCGGGCGCTCTCATTCAGGACGACTCCCAGAGGATATCGCCGCTGAGGTCCGCCGGGTGCGGCCGCGAGGAGAAGACGGCGTACTCCTGTTTCGAACGGGCGATGGTGGTGTCGTCGCCGTGTCCGGGGAGGACCAGCGTATCGCCCGGCAGGACGTAGAGCCGTTCCGTGATGGAGCGGACGATCTCCTGGAGGTACTGGGGGCTGCGGGTGTGTCCGGGGCCGCCGGGGAAGAGGGTGTCGCCGGAGAAGAGGTGGCGGCCGACCAGGAAGCAGGTGCCGCCCGGCGTGTGGCCCGGCGTGTGGATGGCCCCGATGCTCAGGCCGCCCACCGCGATAACCTCGCCGTCCGCCAGGGGCCGGTCGATCTTCTCGGCGGGCATCAGCTGCTCCGCCGGGTGGCCGTAAACCGGAGCGCCGGTGGCTCCCTTGACCAGCTCGTAGGCAGCCCAGTGGTCGGAGTGCGTGTGGGTCAGCAGGATGCCGCCGATCCGGAGCCCCTCGGTCGCCGCCAGGAGCTCCTCGCTGTCGACGGGCATGTCGACGATGACCGCCTCGCCGGATCGGCCGTCGGCGATGATGTAGGCGTTGTTGGCGTACGGGCCCAGGGGTCCGAACCGCGTAATCCGCAGGATTCCGTCCTCGTAGGTCTGCATGTTTCTTCTCCCTGAGGGGTCATGATAACATAGGCGCACCGTGATCTCCGAATGCATTCTGGAGGGCGAGAAGGTGCGTCTGCGGCCGGTGGAGGAGCGCGACCTGCCTCTCTTCGTGCGCTGGCTCAACGACCCCGACGTTCGCTACTGGCTGGCGATATCGGAGGGGCCGGAGCTCACGATGGAGTCGGAGCGGGAGTGGTATGAGGAGATGCGCGCCGATGCCGAGGGCGTCGTCTGGGTGATCGAGACCGCGGAAGGGAAGCCTATGGGCAACCTGGGGCTCAACCACGTCGATGAGACTAACCGCCGGGCCACCCTGGGCATCGTTATCGGCGAGAAGGATCATTGGAGCGAGGGTCATGGCACGGACGCCATAAGGCGGGTGCTGCGGTACGGTTTCGAGGAGCTGGAGCTCCGCCTGGTTGAGCTCCATACCGATGAGGATAACCTGCGGGCCATTCGTTGCTACGAGAAGTGCGGGTTCGTGCGGGAGGGTCTCCTCCGGGCCCACCGCCTGCGCTTGGGCCAGCCCGTGAACGCCGTGCCCATGAGTGTCCTGCGAGAAGATTACGAGGTGCAGCCATGGAGATAACGTCGCGCATCCACTCGATCCCCGCCAAGGTCTCGTTCTTCACCAGCACCTTCGCCCCGAACGTGTATCTGGTGACCGACGGCGGCGAGGGCGCCCTCGTCGACAGCGGCTTCGGCGACGAGGAGTCGATCCGGGCGCGGCTGGAGTACCTGCGTGAGAGGCCGCAGATCAAGGTGCGCTACATCGTCCTCAGCCATCACCACTTCGATCACTCCAGCGGCGCCCACCAGCTTCGCGAGGCGACGGGCGCCCAGATCGTGATCCACCCTAAGGAGGAGCGTCAACTGCTCGACTGGCAGGGTGAGATACCGCAGGATATGGAGGTGCCGGAGGAGCGTAAGGAGATGTTCGAGCGGTTCAAACGCTTCCGCCGAATGGCAGCGGACGCCGCGCCGGACCTTCTCCTGGAGGACGGTGAGTCCCTCAGCGTGGGCGGCCTGACCCTGGAGATCGTGCACACGCCGGGCCACACCCAGGGTTCGATTTGCGTCTACGTTCCGCAGGAGCGGGCGCTGTTCATGGGGGACACCGCTCTGGGCCTAGGCACGGTGGCCATCTCGCCGCCGCCCCACGGGGACATGGCCATCTACCTGCAGTCCCTGGAGCGGCTCAAGGGGTACGACTCCGCCGTGATGCTGGCGGGCCACGGGCCGCCGGTGCACGATGTGGCGCGCAAGCTCCAGGAGATCATCGATCACCGACACGAGCGGGAGGAGCAGATCCTCAAGCTCATGGCCGACGGCCCTCGCACGCCCCAGGCGATGGTGAACGCTATCTACCCGGAGCTGGATCAGCGTACCGTCCCCAGCGCCGTGCGCCAGGTCGAGGCGCACCTGGCGAAACTCCTCGGTGAGGGCCGCGTCGAGCGCGCCGGCGAAGACGAGTGGGCGCTGCCGATGTAGTTGCGCAGCGCTTCTGACGGTGCAATGCTGTCTCTACTTGAGCAAGCCTAAAGAGGAGGCGGTTCACTTGGTGAAGGCGACCGAGGTTCCCCTGGCCAACATTCTGCCGCTGACCGCCGCCCTTAACGAGGCCGGTCACCTGGCCCTGGGTGGCTGCGACAGCGTAGAGCTGGCCCGGGAGTTCGGCACCCCCCTCTACGTCTTCGATGAGGAGACGCTGCGGCGCCAGTGCCGCGCCTTCCAGGGCGAGTTCCGCGCCCGACACGCCGACACAGAGGTCGCCTACGCGGCCAAGGCCTACCTGGGGCGGGCCCTCGGCGCCATCCTGGCCCAGGAGGGGCTGTCCCTGGACGTGGTCTCTGGCGGCGAGCTGGCGATCGCCCGCTCCGTCAACTTTCCGCCTGAGCGCATCCATTTCCACGGCAACAACAAGTCCGAGGAGGAGCTGGGCGAGGCCCTGGACTGCGGCGTCGGTCGTATCGTCATCGACAACTTCCACGAGCTTCAGCTCCTGAATGGCCTGGCCCAGGCCCGTGGCTTCCGGCAGAAGGTGCTCCTCCGCCTTTCGCCCGGCATAGACCCGCACACGCACGCTCACACCACCACGGGCACCCTGGACAGCAAGTTCGGCATCCCGCTGCCCACCGGCCAGGCGGAGGCGGCGGTGCGGCAGGCGCTGGAGATGCCCGGCCTGGAGCCGGTGGGGTTGCACGTGCACCTGGGTTCGCCCATCTTCGAGCTCACGCCGTACCGGCGGGCCGTGGAGGTCGTCTTCGCCTTTGCCGCCGAGATGAAGCGCAAGCACGGGTTCGAGATGCGGGAGTTCAGCCCCGGCGGCGGCTTCGCCGTCGACTACGGCACCGGGCCGCCCGCTCCGTCGCCGGCCGACTACGCGGAGGAGATCGTCTCTGCCCTGAAGGAGGCCGGCCGTCAGCACGGCTTGCCCCTGCCCGGGCTGATCATCGAGCCGGGCCGGGCCATTGTGGCCCGGGCCGCCGTCGCCCTCTACACCGTAGGCTCCTCCAAGGAGGTGCCGGAGGTGCGCCGCTTCGTCTCCGTGGACGGCGGCATGGCCGATAACATCCGTCCCGCCCTCTACGGCTCCCAGTATTCGGCGCTGGTGGCTAACAAGATCACGGACGAGCGCTGCGAGAAGGTGACCATCGCCGGGAAGTACTGCGAGTCGGGCGACATCCTTATTCGGGACGCCGACCTACCGCCCTTGGAGCCGGGCGACGTGCTCGCCGTGCTGACGGCCGGCGCCTACAACCTATCCATGGCCAGCAACTACAACATCGCCCTCCGCCCGGCCGTCGTCCTGGTGAAGGACGGCCAGGCCAGGCTGATGCGCCGTCGTGAGACCTACGACGACCTGATGCGCTGTGACGTCTGGCCCCTGGAGTAAGGGACATGGCAGGGATTCTTCGCGCTGTCTGCAAACATGGGTCCTGGCAGGCATGCGTCAGCAGATGAAGCCCCTTTCCTATTCGCCGGTGGCAATGCTATGACCTGGGAAATAATCGGCCAGGAGCGCGCCGTCGACGCCCTCACACGCGCCCTTTCGGGTGGGACGGCTGCCCACGCCTACCTGTTTGTGGGGCCGGCAAGCGTGGGCAAGGCTACCCTGGCCCTGCGGCTGGCCCAGGCCCTTAACTGCACCGGTGCTGAGCCCCCCTGTCAGGACTGTCAGCCCTGTCGACGCATCGCCGGCGGTATCCACGCCGACGTTCAGGTGGTGTCGGTCGAACCCTCGGACGAGGGGCCCCAGCACAAAGGCATCAGCGTTGGCCAGATACGGGAGGTGGAGCGCGCGATCGCCCTCAACCCGTTCGAGGGGCGTACCCGCGTCGTCATCATCGACCCGGCTGACGCCATGAACACGGAGGCCCAGAACGCCCTCCTCAAGACCCTGGAGGAGCCGCCGCCCCATGTAGCTTTCGTTCTGGTGGCCGCGCAGGAGGAGCGGCTGCTCCCCACCATCCGCTCTCGCTGTCAGCGAATAGAGTTTCGTGTCCTGCCCCTGGGCGCCGTCGGGGAAGCGCTGCTGGCGGAGGGCGTCGAGGTCGAGAAAGCCCGGCTATTGGCCCGCCTCTCCCGCGGGCGCATCGGCTGGGCCCTGGAGATGGCCCGCGACGCGTCCCGGATGGAAGGGAGGCGGAAGGCCCTGGCCGGGGCCCGCTCCCTGAGCGCGATGACGATCGCCGAGCGCCTCGATCTGGCCGAACGGGTGGCCTCGGACTTCCGTCAGGGACGCGAGGCCGTGCTGGAGTTGCTGCTGGAGTGGCAGGGTTGGTGGCGCGATCTCCTCTTGGTGCAGGCCGGGGCCGAGGATGGCCTGGCCAACGTCGACCTGCTGGCCGAGCTGCGGGAGGACGCCGGGCACTACGGCCGGGAAGAGGTGTCGGCTTTCGTCCGGGCGTTGCTCGCCGCCCGCCGGCATCTGGAGGAGAACGCGCAGCCACGACTGGCGCTGGAGGCGCTCCTGCTGGAGGCTCCGAGGTCGCTGATTTCCGCCGGACAACGCTGAGAACCGGCGGTGGCCGCCGTGCTCTTTGCATTGGTAGGTCGCCTGTGATATCATGCCTTTCGTTTGAGAACCGAGCAGGAATCTCCGTGGCCCCCACGGATCCCCTGACTGTATTGGAGGACATGGCGGGGGGCCATCAAGCCTGAAGGGGGGATCTATGCACGTCATAATCGACGGATACGGGGGTGATCCGGACCAGCTTGCGGATGAAAATGTGGTGCGCGTGATCCTGGATCGTTACCCCGATGAGATGGGGATGACCAAGATCACGCAACCATCCGTAGTCCGTTTTAAGGGCACTAAACCAGAGGACTGGGGTATCTCCGGCTACGTCATGATCGCCGAGAGCCACATCGCGTTGCACACGTTTCCGGAGCGGCGCCTTATCTGGATCGACATCTTCTCCTGCAAGGATTTCGACGCCGCGCCCATCTTCGAGGATCTTAAGCGGCGCTTCCTCCTGCGCGAGATGGACGTCAATATCCTGGAGCGTGGCTTGGAGGCGCCGACCAGGGTCTAGCCATGCAGGGCCACCAGCCCGGAGACATCACCCCTTTCCCGCTGACGGAGGGCACCTCCGCCGCCGAGATCGTGGAGCGGATGGCCGATACGGCCTTCCAGGCCCGCAATCTGGGCCAGGCTGCTCGCGTCTGGGGGGCGATGCTAAAGGACGACTGCACCATCTTCCTGGGTCTGGCAGGGGCCATGGTCCCCGCCGGCATGCGCCCCCTCCTGGTCTATCTCATCGAGCACCGCCTGATCGATGTTCTGGTCAGCACGGGCGCCAATCTCTACCACGACGTCTACGAGACCCTGGGCTTTCCCCACTCTCAGGGCGATCCCGGCGGTGACGACGTTCGCCTCGCCCACCTGCGCGTAGTTCGCTTCTTCGACGTGCTGGCCCCGGAGCACGAGTTCGCCATCGGCGAGCGGTTCTGCACCGACTTCTCCTTCACCCTGGACGAGGACCGGCTCTACACCAGCCGCGAGTACTTTCACCTGATGGGTAAGGCGCTGGCCCCCGTGGCGAAGGAGGAAGGTATCCTCACGTCCGCCGCCAAGCACGGGGTTCCCGTCTACTGCCCAGCCCTGGGCGATAGCGTCCATGGCCTGGCCATCGCCGAGGGACGGCTGCGGACGGGCAAACGAGTGGCCTTCGACATCATCGGCGATCTCCTGGAGATGGCCCATCTCTCCTTGACGGCTACCAAGTCCGCCGTTGTCTACATCGGCGGCGGTACCCCCAAGAACTACATCCAGCAGTCTGGGGTGGCCGGCTACCTGTTCGGCCGCGAGCGGCCCGGCCACAGCTACGGCATCCAGGTCACGATGGACCAACCCCAGTGGGGCGGCCTCTCTGGCTGCACCTTTGAGGAGGCGCAGTCCTGGCGCAAGATCGCTCCGGACGCCCGCTCCGTCACCGTCTACGCGGAGGCCACCATCGCTATGCCCCTCATCGTCAGCGCCCTGGCTGAGAGCGCCCGGGACGCCATCGACTCCCGCAAGCTGCCCGTTCTGGACTGGGAGTGGGAGAAGGGGGAGGCGCGGTCTCCAGCCGCCGACCGGGGTCCGCACTAGCGTTCTCCATCATGACCGACGAGCGCTTCTTCCCGCCCCGCAACTTCGCCGCCCTCCCCCCGGAGCACAGCGACTTCGCCCTCTCCCGCGTCGTCATCCTCCCGGTCCCCTACGACGCCACCGCCTCCGGCTGGGTCGGCTCCCGTGAGGGGCCGTCCGCTATCATCGACGCCTCCGAGAACATGGAGCTGTACGACATCGGCATCGGCTGCGAGCCGTATCGGGTGGGCATCCATACGCTGCCCGAGGTGGCCGTCCACTCCGGCAACCCGCAGGCGATGGTGGAGCGCATCGAGGCGGTAGTCGGCGAGCTGATCGACGATGGCAAGTTCGTGGTGACCCTGGGCGGCGAGCATACGGTGGCGGTGGGGGCGGCCCGGGCCCACGCCCGTCGCTTTCCCGACCTTTCGGTGCTGGCCTTCGACGCCAACGCCGACCTGCGGGACTCCTATCTGGACACCCCTTACAACCACGCCTGCACACTACGGCGCGTCCTGGAAGCGGCTCCCGTGGTCCAGGTGGGGCTACGCAGCGCGGAGCGGCAGGAGCACGACTATATTCGGGAGCGGGGTCTCCCCTTCTACAGCCCCCAGGAGTTCCGCAGCTTGGGCCCGCAGGGGCTGGCCGAGCAGCTATCGGGGAGCGTTTACGTGACTATCGACCTGGACGCCTTCGACCCCTCGCAGGTGGCGGCCGTGGGCACGCCGGAGCCGGGCGGCCTCCTCTGGGACGAGGTGAGCGAGCTGCTGGAGACGGTGGCCGGCCAGAGGCGCATCGTGGGCTTCGACGTGACGGAGCTGGCCCCCTCCCTGGGGCCGCGCGCCAACGCCCAGTTCGCCGCCAGGCTGACCTACCGGCTCATCGGGCTGTCCGTCACGGAGTAGGGGCGGGAGGCCAGCTCCGGACCGGGCCATCGCCCCGCGACGCTTTCCCAAAATTTCGCCGCTGAATTAACATAAGGGGTGACCGCTGGCCGCCTGGGGTCGCTATAATAGGGCCGTTCCGGAGACAACATTCAGGCAAATGTATACGCACCTTCACCTTCACACCGAGTACTCCCTGCTGGACGGCCTGTCCCGCATCCCCCTCCTCATGGACCGGGCGAAGGAGCTGGGCCAGGAGGCTGTCGCCCTGACGGACCACGGGGTGCTGTACGGGGCAATCCAGTTCTACAAGGAGGCGAAGGCCCGCGACATTAAGCCCATCATCGGCGTCGAGGCGTACGTGGCCCAGGGGTCGCGCCACTCCCGCGAGCCCAGCGACAAGCAGAACAACCACATCACGTTGCTGGCCCGGAACGAGACGGGATACCGAAACCTGCTGGCCCTGGTCACCAAGGCCCACCTGGAGGGCTACTACTACAAGCCCCGCATGGACAAAGAGCTGCTGGAGCAGCACCACGAGGGGATTATCGCCCTCTCCGGCTGCGCCAGCAGCGAGATATCGCGCTACCTGCTGGACGACCGATTCGCGGAGGCTGTCGAGGCCGCCCGCCACTACAAGGAGCTGTTCGGGGAGTTCTACATCGAGGTGCAGGAGCACGGCATCCCGGAGCACGAGCCGCTGAATCAGAGGCTGGTCCGTCTGGCCCGGGAGACAGGACTGCCGCTGGCGGCCACCAACGACGTGCATTACGTGCGGCGGGAGGACGCCTCCTTCCAGGATATCCTCCTTTGCATCGGCACCAACACCTCGGTCCTGGACGAGAAGCGGATGCGGATGGGTGGAGAGGCGGACTCCTACCACCTGAAGTCGGAAGACGAGATGCGGCAGCTGTACCCTGAGCTGCCGGACGCTATCGACAACACCGGTCGTATCGCCGAGATGTGTGATCTGAACCTGGAGTTCGGCCGCTTGCGCCTGCCCCAGGCGGAGGTGCCGCCGGGCCTCTCCGCCTGGGAGTATCTGGCCCAGCTTTGCTATCAGGGGCTGGCCCAGCGCTATCCGGAGGGGGCGGAGGGCGCCCGCCAGCGGCTGGACTATGAGCTGGATGTCGTTCGCGAGACCGGGTTCGCCGATTACATTCTGGTCGTGCACGACTTCGCCCAGTTCGCCCGTAGCCGCGGAATCCTCATGGCCGTGCGAGGCTCGGCCGCGGCCGCGGTGATCCTGTACTGCTTGAGGGTGACGGATATCGATCCCCTGGAGCACGGGTTGGTGTTCGAGCGATTCCTGAACGTGGAGCGGCGGGAGATGCCGGACGTGGATCTCGACTTCGCCGAGGACCGCCGGGACGAGATGATTCGCTACGCCGCCGAGAAGTACGGACACGATCGGGTGGCGCAGATCATCACCTTTGGCACGCTGGGCGCCAAGGCCTCTATTCGCGACGTGGGGCGGGCTCTGGGGATGCCCTACGCCGATGTGGACAGGGTGGCGCGGCTGGTGCCGAACATGCCGGCGTCCTTCGGGGTAATGACTATCGAGAAGGCGTTGCAGGAGGGACCGGAGATACGGCAGCTGTACGAGGGGGACCCACCGACCGCCAAGCTGATCGATACGGCGCGGGTGCTGGAGGGGGTGGCCCGCCACGCTAGCACCCACGCGGCGGGCGTGGTCATCGCGCCGGAGCCGCTGGTTCACTTCCTCCCCTTGCAGCGGCCCTCGTCTGGGGATGCCACCGCCTTGCCCACCACCCAATACGCTATGAACGAGGTGGCGGACTTAGGGCTGCTGAAGATGGACTTCCTGGGGCTGACCAACCTGACGATCCTGGGCAAGACGGTGGAGGTGATCCGCCAGGCCCGTGGGGTGGATGTAGACGTCACGGCGCTACCTGACGGGGACGCCAAGACGTACAGGATGCTGGCTCAGGGGGAGACCTTCGGCGTGTTCCAGCTGGAGTCAGCAGGTATGCGGAGGTACGTCCAGGAGCTGAAGCCGACATCCATCAAGGACCTGGCGGTGATGGTGGCCCTGTATCGCCCCGGGCCCATGCAGCACATCCCCACCTACATTCGGGCCAAGCACGGCCTGGCGGCGGTGAGCTATCCGCATCCCGACCTGGCGGAGATCCTGGACGAGACGCATGGGGTTATCGTGTATCAGGATCAGGTTCTGCTCATCGCTCGGCTATTCGCTGGCTACTCGCTGGGTCAGGCGGACGTCATGCGCAAGGCGATGGGGAAGAAGGTCCGCTCCATCATGCGGGCCGAGGAGCAGCAGTTCATCAACGGGGCGCAGAAGAAGGGGTACGCTAAGGCCCAGGCCCAGGAGATATTCAACCTCATCGAGCCCTTTGCTGGCTACGCTTTCAACAAGGCTCACGCCGTCTCTTACGGGACCATCGCCTACCAGACGGCCTACCTGATGGCGAACTATGCCGAGGAGTACCTAACGGCCGTCCTAATGATGGCGGAGCACCATCCGGCCGGCGCCGCCCAACGGGTGGCGGAGGCCTACGCGGAGTGCGAACGTCTTCACATCCAGCTGCTGCCGCCGGATGTGACGGAGAGCGGGGTCAACTTCGGGCTGGGGGCCCGGGCCGATGGGACGAGGGCGATTCGGTTCGGGCTGGCCAACGTCAAGAACGTGGGCGTCGCTATGGCCCAGGGGGTGGTGGAAGCGCGGGAGGCCGGCGGGCCGTTCGCCGGGATCGAGGACTTTTTCGAGCGAGTGAGCGTGCGCCACCTGAACAAGCGGGCTCTGGAGAGCCTGTTCAAGGTTGGGGCCCTCGATCAGTTCGGGGAGCGAGGGGCCCTGTTGGCCAGCCTGGACCGGCTCATCGCCTACGGACAGCGGGCCCAGAGGCAGCGGGAGTCTGGTCAGACCTCGCTGTTCGACCTGCCGGGGGCCCAGGGGCAGGCCGGCCTGGGTGGGCTGCAGCTGGAGGCAGCGCGGGAGACGCCCCAGCAGGAGAAGCTGACCTGGGAGAAGGAGTTGTTGGGGATATACCTGTCGGAGCACCCGTTCGCCCGGGCGGCGGCGGAGCTGAGACCTCACCTGAGCTGCGGGCTGGTCGATGTGAGGGCGGAGCTAACGGGCCGCGAATTGCTCCTGGGTGGCATAGTGACGGGCACGCGCTCCCTGACGACGAGGGACGGCCGCCTGTTCCTCTCGGCGGAGATCGAGGATCTGACGGGGAGCCTGGAGGTCACCGTGTGGCCCGAGACGTACGAGGAGACGCGGGAGCTGTGGCAGCCCAATAGCCTGGTGGTGGTCGGCGCGCGGGTGCGGTCGCGGGGCGATCGCCTCCAGATTTCGGTACAGAAGGCGGTGCTATACGGAGAGGGACAGTTCGACCCGTCGGCGCTAGTGGCGTCGAACGGCAGTAACGGCTCGCGGCGGTATGATGTTGGCCCGGCGGCTGGCGAGAACGAGGGTAGTGTCGCCCCGCCGGTCGCGGAAAGGGGCGGGCCCATGCGCATCCTGCTGGAGGAGACGGACGATGCTGAGGAGGACCAGGAGCGATTGCGGGCGTTGGTGAACGCGCTGCGGGAGTACTCGGGGGAGGGGGAGGTGCGGCTGGCGATCCGGCAGCGGGACGGTGAGGAGGTGGAGCTGGAGCTGCCGCGGGCGCGCTACTGTGCGGAGCTGTCGCAGCGGCTGGGGGAGATCGTGGGGGATTGGGGGATGGTGGGGGTGTAGGGGGCTTGACAAGTACACGGAATCGTGTAAGATATAGGACAAATGTTTGAGCGGAAGATGGCCTTGCTAGATGCGCCGGATGCAGCCCGAATAACCAACGTGGCTTCGGTTCCACATCACAGTCCGTTTCGCTATCCTGGCGGTAAGACGTGGCTTATCCCGCAAATCCGAAAGTGGCTGACCAGCCTCCCAAAGGGACCACGCACGTTCTGTGAGCCTTTCTGTGGTGGAGCCAACGTGGGCCTTTCGATGCTGTTTGACGGCCTGATTGATAGATTAGTGCTCGTTGAGCTAGACGAAAGCGTAGCTGCCGTGTGGGAAACGATTCTTGACGGCCATGCCGAGGAACTAATCAATAAGATTGGCCGTTTCCAAGTGTCTTACGAGTCGGTTAGAGCCGTTTTAAATCGTCCCTCCAATAGCCTGCTAGACCGCGCTTTCGCGACAATCGTGCGCAACCGCGTTCAGCGCGGCGGCATCATGGCACCGGGGGCAAGTCTCATGAAGTATGGAGAGAACGGCCGCGGTGTCGCTTCACGCTGGTACGCCAGGACCCTCCAGAACAGAATACGAGCTATCCACTCGCAAAGAGAACGTATCACCTTCTGCCACAGTGACGGCATTGAATACATACGTAAGAATGTCAACCGGGACGACATGAACGGGCATCGTAGAAAAGGCCGTTCACTCTTGGGCACAAACTGAATCTGAGCTAGGTCCCTTCTTTCTTCGGGAGACAGTGCCGTGAAGTCCCGTCCATACCATTCACCGATCCCGAACCGGAACTCGCGTCGCCTCGGCTGTGTCACAGGCTGGTCACCATGTCAAACATTCTACTCTACTACCTCGCCCCTTCCGCCCGCAGCAGCGCCTCCTTCAGCGGCCGGCCGCCGCCGTAGCCCCCCAAGGAGCCGTCGCTGGCCACTACGCGATGGCATGGAATCACCAGAGGCAGCGGATTCGTGGCCATTACCCGGCCCACGGCGCGGGCGGCCCGGGGCCGGCCCACCCGACGGGCCAGTCAGCCGTAGCTGCGCGTCTCTCCGGCAGGGATGCGCAGCGTCTCCTCCAGCACCGCCCGTCGGAAGGGCGACAGGCCGTCCCAGTCGATGGTGGCTTCCTGGCTCGCCCGCTGGCCCTCCGCCAGGGCGCGGACGATAAGTGGTAGCTGGCCCAGGTCGGCGGCCGAGGCCGGTTCCAGCGCGCCTAGCTCCGTGACCTCCCGGAGGGCCTCGTCGCGGGTGAGGTGCGGCAGGGTGGCGACTCTCAGGCCCCTGGTAGAGACGACCAGACCCACGCAGCCCAGGACCGTATCGCACAGGTGGAATTTCAACGTCGGCCCGTCACTACCTTTCCGTAACACTGAGGCCCGCTGAAGCGGGCAGCTTCACACGATTATAGCAGCTCGGCGTATCACCCCGCTGGTGGCCCCACGGATGGCCGGCGGGGTAAGATACGCTGGTGCGATTGCCGCTTGCCTTGGTCTGCCTCCTTCCTCTGGTCGTTGCCTGCCTGGGCGGCGACGCTTCTACGCCCACGCCGCCGGTGGTGATCCGGATCCTGACGCCGACGCCGACGCCGACGCCGACGCCGACGCCGACGCCAACGCCGACGCCAACGCCCACACCCTCGCCGACGCCGGCACCGATCGTCGATTTGGCGGAGAGCTTCCCGCAGCAAGGGGGCACTTTGCTGGTGCGGCTGCTGAATCCGCCGGCGGGGCTGTCCGAGGTCGCCGTCCGGTTCGCCGATGGCTCCTACCCGATGCTGCCGGAGGGCGACCGCTGGTACGCGGTCATCGGTCTGGGGACGGAGTTCGTTCCCGGCGACTACGCCCTGGAGGTGACAGCAGCGGGCGGGGCACTGGCCTCAGCTACGGTCGGCATCGGCCCCGGTGCATTCGCGCAGGAGTACATTGAGCTGCCGCCGGATAGCGTGGACCTCCTCAGCGATGCGGAGGCTATCGCGGAGGAGAAGCGCATCCTGGCCCAGATCTATGCCGGGTTCACGCTGGAGCGGCTCTGGTCCGGGGCCTGGATTATGCCGGCGGAGGGGCTCATCACCAACCCCTTCGGGCTGCAGCGGTCGATAAACGGGGGCCCGTTCAGCCCCCACTCGGGGACGGACATCGCAGCGGAGGCAGGGACGCCGATAGCGGCAGCGAGCAGGGGGCAGGTGGCCTTCGCCGGGTCGCTGTACTTGCGGGGGAACTCGGTCATCATCGACCACGGTGCGGGGGTGTTCAGCGGGTACCACCATCTGGAGAGCATAGCGGTAGTGGAAGGGCAGGCGGCGGCGGCGGGTGATCTGCTGGGGTACATGGGCGCGACGGGGCTGGTGAGCGGGCCGCACCTACACTGGGAAGCGATCGTCGGCGGCGTGCGGGTGGACCCGACGCTATGGACGCTGAGGCAGCTGGAACCCTAGGGGCGAGGACAGGGTCCGAAACGAAAGACATCGCCCAGCGACGGTGGCCAGACATCTCTTACTCTGCGGTTGTCGTCACCGGAGTATCAGGGTTGCCGCCGTCCCTCTCCTGCCATGGCTGGCAAGAAGCGCTCTCAACGTAGCTCTTGGCCTCCAGCTCCGCCTCGATAGTCCCGCAGAACTCGGCCGCATCGGTCTCTAGCACCGCCCCGCCTATGGGCGGGAAGCTCTCCATGATGAGGAACTCGACATCCTGGTCATAGCTGCGCAGCAGCGCGAATGCCTCATCGAGATCGCCCTGTGTTACCGAGGTGTTGAACCGCACCGTCACCTCGTATTGGGGCGCTCTGTCGCCGGACGCGCGGTCGAACGTGAAGCCGAGCACTGAGCCCAGCGCTGCTGCCACTACCACCAGGACGATCGCCACTCTCCGATTGATTCGCATCTCGCGCTACCTCCGTTCGCCTTCGGTCCGCTACTTTTCTGACGGAGAGGAGGCCGCAAAAGTTCCCGCAAGCGATGTCAGGATTAGCGTGCCGCTTATTTGAACGTGGACGGAGCTTGTCGAAGAGTGAGCTTATCCGAAGATGAGCCGTTCCGCAGGCCGCACGAGGGGTGTAGTACGGGTCCGCGCGGGCGAGGAGCGGGCGTGTGTACCTAGGGGGCCAGGTGGTCACCATCCTCCGGGGCGAACCGGCAGACGGACAGCCAGCCCTTACCCCTTCTCGAGCTCGAACGCCTTGTGCAGCGCCCGCACCGCCTCCGGTACCTTGGCGGCGTCCACCAGGCAGGTGATCCGGATCTCGCTGGTCGTGATCAGCTCGATGTTGATCCCTGCGGTGAACAGGGTGCGGAACATCCGGCCCGCGTAGCCGGGGCTGGAGATCATCCCCGACCCCACGACGCTTATCTTCGCCAGATGTGTGTCCGCCAGCACTTCCGGCGCCTCGATGCTGGCCGCCACCGGACGCACGATCTCCAGGGCCCGGTCCAGGTCCGATCGCGATACGGTGAACGTGAGGTCGGTTAGCCGCTCAACGCTGGCGTTCTGCACAATGGTGTCCACGCTGATCCCCGCCTCTCCCAGGGGCTCGAACAGGGTCGCCGCGATGCCGGGGCGGTCCGGTACGCCGCGGATGGTGATGCGGGCCACATCCGTATCCTGGGCGATACCCATCACCTTGTTGTGTTGTTCCATCATGGGCGTTCCTCCGTGGATCAGGGTGCCGGGCGACTCCGTGAAGCTGGAAGCGACGTAGATAGGCACATTGTAGACCGATCCCAGCCCCACCGCCTGGCTATGTATTACCTTCGCCCCGTGGCTGGCCAGCTCCAGCATCTCCTCGTATCTGATCTCCGGCAGCTTGCGCGCCTCGGGCTCGATGCGGGGGTCGGCGGTGTAGACTCCTTCCACGTCGGTATAGATCTCGCACCGCTCGGATCCGAGGACGGCAGCCAGGGCCACCGCCGTCGTATCGGAGGCGCCGCGACCCAGGGTCGTGATATCCGCCTCCTCCGTGATCCCCTGGAAGCCGGCTACTATGACCACGTTCTCGGCCTCAATCTCCCGCTGTACCCGCTGCGGGTCCACCTTGAGGATGCGGGCGCGGCCGTAGCGCCGGTCGGTGCCGATACCGGCCTGGGCGCCGGAGAGGGCCACGGCCCGACATCCCACGTGGTTCAGGGCCATGGCGAGAAGGGACGAGGAGACGACCTCCCCGGTGGAAAGGAGCAGGTCCATCTCCCGCGGTTCGGGCTTATCGGTCATTTGCGCGGCCAGCTCGATAAGCTCATCGGTGGTGTCGGCCATGGCGGAGACCACGACGACCGGCCGGTCGCCGGCCCGGGCCCGCCGGCTGATCCGCTCGGCCACCGCCTTCAGGCGTTCGGCGTTGGCTACCGAGCTGCCACCGTACTTCTGGACGACGAGGGCCATTAGATGCCCTCCGTGACTTCCGCCCCGCGCTCTGTGGGCGCCGTAATTATCGTCCGGCCGGTGACCTCCCGGCTGCCGGCCGCCGCCGCCATCGCCTCGGCGATGGCCGCTTCGTTGGCGCTGGCCAGGGCGCAGATCGTCGAGCCGCCGCCGGAGAGGTAGGCGCAGTGGGCGCCGGCGGCCCGCGCCGCCTCGAAGATGGCGTACATGGCCGGGAAAAGCTGGGAGCGGGCCGGCTGGTGCAGGCGGTCTTTGGTGGCCTCGTCCAGGAGGTCCAGACGACCGCGCGAGAGCGCGGCCACTAAGAGGGCCGCCCGGCTCAGGTTGTACACGGCGTCGGCTCGCGACAGGGTGCGAGGAAGGAGTTCGCGGCTCTGGTCGGTGGGTATGCGCAGCTCCGGCACGAACAGGATAGCCTTCAGATCGCCCACCACAGGGGCTGCCGTGTGCAGGATGCGGTCGCCGTCTTGGACCACGACCTGGAGGCCGCCGAAGAGGGCGGGGGCGGCGTTATCGGCGTGGCCCTCCAGGTCAGTGGCGAGGGCCAGAACCTCCTCACGGTCGAACGGTTCGCCCTCCAGCGCGTTGGCGGCGAGAAGGGCGCCCACGCGGGCCACGGCGCTGGCTCCCAGACCGCGGGCGATGGGGATGGTGCTGTCATAGCGCACAGTCAGGTCGGGTGCCTCGCGGCCGTACCGCTCGTAGAGGCGTTGGGCGGCACCCAGGATCATGCGATCCATGCTACCGCCCCTGCCGGAGCGCTCCCCTTCCCGACTGAGCGTGACGGAGCCCCACAGGTCCAGGGCCAGGCCCAGGCAATCGAAGCCGGGGCCCAGATTGGCGCTGGTGGCCGGGACACGGGCGGTGACAGATGTTGGTGGCATAGGCGCGGGCGCGTTCGCTTCTAGAGTCTGGGCCATCGTAGCCTGTGGGATGGGGTCAGTCCAGCCTGTGCGAGTGCCCTTCGACAAGCTCAGGGCAGGGGCAGGGACGGCTGTTCCGCCTGACCGTAAGTATAGCGGTAGAGGGCGTAGTTCTCTAGAACCAGCCGAACGTAGGCGTGGGTCTGGGAGAAGTCGATGATCTCCAGGAGGAGGTCCGGATCGTCCGCCGCCGTCTCCCACCAGCGCAGGCCGTTGCCGGGGCCGGCGTTGTAGGCGGCAAGGGCGGCCGAGGTGAAACCTTCGAACAGTTCCAGCTGGGCTCCCAGGTAGAAGGCGCCGTAGCGCAGGCTCACCCTGGGCCGGAAGAGGTCGCTGTTCTGGAAATCGGCCTCATCGAGCCTGCCGGCGATCTCCCCTGCGGTGCTGGGGATGACCTGGGTGAGCCCCAGGGCGCTGGCCGATGAGACGGCGCCGGGATCGAAGAAGCTCTCCTGCCGCACCAGGGCCAGCAGCAGCAGCGGCGAGAAGCCGTACTCGCCCGCCGATTCGCCGGCGAGGTCGAGGTATTCGAGGGGGTAGGCCAGGGTCAGGAGCTCTCGCGGCGGATCGGGATGGACCCGAACCAGCCGAGCGGCGGCGCGGGCGGCCAGCGAGACCTGGCCCTCCTGACCTAGGGCGCGGGCCATCCGGTACAGGCGCCAGGGCTCTCCCCTTGCCCCATCCAGGAGATCGGCGAACACGCTCTCGGCCTCGCTCTGGAGGCCCGTCCGCGCCAGCTCCAGGGCGAGCTGCCAGTTTGCTCCTTGGAAGAACGCCAGGTGGGCCAGCGAGTCTTCGGGACCGGCCCAGGATAGGAGCCAGATCGCGATCCGCCCCCAGGCGAGGGCGGGCGGCTGGACTTCGGCCTGAGGCTCTCGCGACGGGGATTCGTCCGCAGCGAGGGAGCGAGCTCTGAGCCCGTGGTAGTCCAACGGCGCGACGGCGGCGGCAGTTTCCAGCTGTCGAGCAGCGGAGGCGGAATCGCCTATAGATTCGGCCGCTTTGGCCAGCCAGAATCGGGCGCGGGCCTCCGCCTCCGGCCCGTCCGCCGAATCCAGGTAGCGACCCCAGTACAGTATGGCGTCCGTCACCCGTCCCTGGCGATAGCGGACCAGCCCAGCCCGGAACAGAGCGTCCGGCGCCTCCTCGGCCAGGGGAGCGGCGTCCGCCAGGGCGGCGTAGGCCTCAGCCGCCTCCTCCAGGCGGCCGAGGGATTCCAGGAGGATGGCCTTGTCCTAAGAGGCGAGCGCGTACAGATCGTGGGTGGGGTTCGCCTGGAGAGCGACCTTGGCGGCCTCGTACTCGACCAGGGCGGCGCGGAAGGCGTCGGTCGCCGGGCCGTTCAGCCGGTGGCGGAAGAGGACGACGGCCCGGTCGGAGCTGGTGAGAACGGGGGAAGGGGCCAGCTGCGGCTGCACCAGGGCCACCAGCGCCCGCGGATGCCAGGGGTAGCGAGTGACCAGGGAGTATAGCGAACCCTGATACGTCTGGCTGTTCCCTGCGCGACGCGAGATGTCGGCTAGCAGCCACAGCGCCTCCGCCCGCTCGGAGGCTCGTTCGGCGTCGAGGGTCAGCCGCCGATAAGTGGCGGCGGCTGATGGGAGATCGCCGGCGTCGTCCTGGTAACCGGCCAGGTCGAAGCGGGCGTCGGTCTCCATCTCGGGAGGTACGCCTTGGGCTAGGGCTGTCTCTACCTGACGGATCGCCTGATCCGGATCGCCGCTTCGGCTGGCTACCTCGGCCAGTCGGAGGCCCGCGTAAGGCGCGGCCGGGCCGTCCATCTGGATGTACAGGCTGAGACTCTCCTGCGCTCTGGCATTCTCCCCTCTCGCCAGGCGGCTGAGCCCCAGGAGAAGGTGCGCCCGACGCTCCTCCTCCGGCTCCGGATCGAGGGCCAGTAAGGCCTCCAGGGCCTGCTCCGCCTCCTGCCACTCGGAGCGGTCGTATCGAATCTGGGCCAGGCTCCATAGGGCCTGACGGCGCTGGTCGTCGTCGCCCGCCAGGGCGACCTCGGTGTAGATGGCGATGGCATCTTCAAAGTCGCCGTCGTGGTAGAGTTTGTCGGTCAGAGCCAGGTCGACCGGCGTGCTGGTGGGAGTGGGCGTCGCGGTCGGCGTCGGCGTCGGCGTCGGCGTTGGGGTTAGTGTTGGGGTTGGCGGGGGCGGTGAGGCCTGGGGCGGTGAGGAGCCGCCGCCACAGGCCTGGAGAACAGCTAGCGTGGCCAGGGCGAAGGTCGCCGCAAGTGCGACCGGTCGCCGTAGGACGGCTCGATTCGACATCAGGGAGGGCGGGGAAGACGCACGCGGGCGGGGAGAGGTTTCGTGGGCACCCTTCGAAAACCGATGTTACGCTAGCTTCGAAGTGAGGGCAAACACCCTATCTCCCTCGGCGCCCGGGGGCGGGTTACGCCGCACCGTCATCGACCAGAGAGATGCTGCGGATTCTTGGCTTGAAGGCCAGATGCGGCATGCGGCTCGGCAGCGATCGCCGCCAGGTCGGGCGCTGGTCGCGTAGGTGCAGCGCTGGAGAAACTTTCCCCAATGTGATAGCGTTGTGTAACACTGGGAGGCTAATGTCTCGTACTGGTTCTGATTCTAGCGATTGGACAGGGCGTTCGCTCTGGGCAGAGATAGACCTGGACGCCCTCGCTCATAACGTAAAGGCCCTAAAGCGGCAGGCCGGGACCGCGGCCCTGGCCGCCGTGGTGAAGGCCAACGCCTACGGTCATGGCGCTACGGTCGTGGCGCAGGCCGCTCTGGAGGCCGGGGCCGACCGCCTGGCCGTCATCAGCGCCGATGAGGGCGAGCAGTTACGGCGTTCCGGAATAGAGGCTCCGATCCTGGTGATGGGGCACACCCCGCTTGACGACGCGGAGCGCATCGTCGATCTCCGCCTTACCCCCACCGTTAACTCCCGCGAGCTGGCGCTGGCCCTGGCCGCCCGCGCTGAGACGGCTGGCCTCGTTCAGCCGGTTCACCTGAAGATCGATACCGGGCTGAGTCGGTACGGGCTGCCGCCTCAGGAGGCGTTGGCCTTAGCGGCGGCCCTACGGGGGACCACCACCCTGACCGTGGAGGGAATTTACACCCACTTCGCCGCCGCCGACGATGTCGATAAGGCGTTCACGCGGGAGCAATATCAGGCCTTCATGTCCACCGCCGATCAGCTTCCCTGGATCCCTGTGCGGCATGTCTCCAATACGGCAATCCTTCTGGACAGCCCGGAGATGAGCCGGGATATGGTCCGGCCAGGTTTGGGTATATATGGGCTTTACCCCTCGGCGGAGGGGAGGCGCGACCTAGATTTGCGACCGGTGCTTAGCCTGAGGGGACGTCTGGCGCGCCTGGCGCGGCTCTCGCCGGGCGATAGCGTGAGCTACGGGCGCACGTGGCGGGCCCGCCGTGCCAGCCTCATCGGCCTCGTGATGTGTGGTTACGCTGATGGCCTGCCCCGGCTTCTCTCTAATCGGGGTTCGTTGTTGGTAAGGGGTAAGCGTGTCCCCATCGTCGGCCGCATCTGCATGGACATGTGCATGGTGGACGTAACCGATATTCCAGGGGTGGCCGAGGGTGACGAGGCGGTTATCATAGGCTCCCAGGGCGATCTGGAGATCTCGGTCGAAGAGCTGGCCGATATGTGCGGGACGATCAGCTACGAGATTCTGTGCGGCATGTCTCAGCGGATTCCGCGTCTATATTTTCGGGGTGGGGAGCTGTTGAAGGTGGAGACATTGACCTCCCCGCAAGGGCTGAGAGCCGCCGTTAGGGCCGTCTAGCCGGCGATCCGCCGAACGCATAGCTGAATGGCTCAACCTACCGGCGAACAGGATCAAGACGGCCGCCGATCCTGAGGCGGTGCTGTTCCTGGGCTCCTCTGGCGATGTGGTGATCGTGCTCGGCGCTGACGTCCGGTTGCCCAGCATGGCCACTCTTACCGGCGGCTAACCCGTTCCCACGGTGCCGTGGCGGGCCTCCGCGAGTTAGCCCTGGCCGAACCAGCCGGGTATCTTCATGAGGACGCCCATGTCACCTTTGAAGGTGAACTTGCCGCTCATGAAGGCGATGGCGCCGTCCATCTCCCGGCGGCTGATCTTGAGCCAGACTTCGGAGGGGGAGTTGATGGTGACGTTGGGGTTATCAGCGACGCCCTCACTCACCTCGCACTGGCCGCCGGCAACCTTAATCCACCAGTTGCCCGGCTCCGTACCGGTGAAGTTGAACTGGATAGTGGCGGTTGCTCCTGCTGCTCTGTCGGGCTGGAAGATGGTGGGCATCCTGGACATCACCTCGGAAATGGAGTTGGCCGGCTCTTGCTCTTCGGCCACGGGACATCCTCCTCGTTGAGATCGTTGGTTGAGGGAAAGTTCGCGGACTAGAATATCACCAGCGACTTCAGGCCGTCCATACCCAGCCGGGATTCGTAGGCCTTCGGTCCGTCCGCTATTGGGAAGACGTGCGTGTTGAGCTCCGTGGCCTGGGGCATGATGGTCAGCAGATGCAGCGCTCGCCGGTACTGATCCGATGTGGCGTTCTGGCTTCCGGTGAGGATGACCTCCGAATAGTGGACGAAGTTGGGGTCAAAGTTCACGGTGGTGTCCGTTGGGAAGCCCGCGAACAGGTTTATGACCCCCTGGCGCCGCACGATGGGCAGCGCCGCCGCCAGCAGCTCCCCGACGCCGGTCGTGACCACGACGGCGTCCGCGCCCAGGCCTCCCGTGGCGTCCAGAACCGCGGTTGTCAGGTCGTCCTTCTGCGGATCTAGGATCAGGCTGGCGCCGAAACGGCGGGCGTATTCCCGTCGCTCCTCCAGCATCTCGCTGACGATGACCGTGGCGATGCCCATGGTGCGGGCGAGAAGGAGGTGCAGGAGGCCCATCGGGCCGGCCCCTAGCAGAACCAGCGAGCCACCGGGCTCCAGTTGGCAGGTCTCCAGCGAGTTGAGGACGCAGGCCAGCGGCTCCATCAGCGCGGCCCGTTCGGACGGGAGCCCTTCCGGTACTGGGAAAACGTGTCCGATGGCGACGATGGCGGCGGGAATCACGGCGTACTCGGCCAGGCCGCCGTCCTCCTCGTAGCCCATGGTCACCCGCTTCAGACAACGGTTGCGCAACCCACGCAGGCAGTAGTAGCAGGACCCGCAGGCGATGATGGGACAAACGGCGATTCGCTGGCCGATGGAGAAGCCGTCAACGCCCTCTCCCAGCGCCTCAACGGCGCCCACCATTTCGTGGCCGGGGATCACGCCGAGGCGGGCCTGCTTTTGGCCCTTGTATACGCGAATGTCGGAGTAGCAGATGCCCGTGGCCTGCATCCGCATCAGAATCTCGCCAGGGCCCGGCGATGGGATCGAGCGCGACTCAACGGTGACCCTGCCGGGGCCCTGAAATACGCAAACCTTCACAGTCGCGGCGTGCCTTCCTGCCCGGGCCGGGCGATACGGACCGCTACCGGGGATCGCCGCCGCCCGGCTAGGACGGGCGCGCGAGCCACAGCTACGGTGAATGGTTGAAGCATGGGGCGATCCTCGCTATGGATTGCGACGGCGTGGTTTATGGGTTAGCCTTTGGCCTTCTTGGCGCTGGCGGTGCGGCTGGTACGGCGCTGCGCCGGCTTGCGCTTGGCGGCCTGCTTGGGCTTCTCAGCGGCCGTGGTCTGAAGGGCGGCTACGGCGGCGTTGTACTTGAGGAGCAAGCGGGACTTGCGTCGGGCCGCGTTGTTGGGGTGGACGACACCCTTACTGGCTGTCCGGTCCAGCTCGCGGATGGCGATGCGCACATCGTTCCGCGCCGCATCCATGTCGCCGCTGGTGATGCTGGTGATGCTGGTGACGGCCTGCTTGACGGTGCTCTTGGTAGCGCTCCGAATCTGGCGGTTGCGGAGTCGCTTCTTCAGGGACTGACGGTGGGCCTTTGCGGCCGATCGAGTGGCCAAATCTCCTCCTTGGCGGTAGATACCACGGTCATGATATAGGTCGCGGCTCAGGTTTGTCCAGCGAAAGGGAGCGGCCTTGACGTCAGAGGATGTGCTCCAGGCGGTTGCCGGTATGCTCCCAGGCTGCCTGGGTTACAGCCGCCTGGGGTAGTGTGGCGTCCAGGGTGATCATACGATCCGGCTGTTTCAGGGATAGAGTTGCGAAGCCCTCCCGAACCCGCTGGTGGAACGCTAGGGATTCCTGGCCTATGGAGTCGCGGGCCTTCTCTTGGGCCTCGATCCCGGCGGTGCCAGTATCCGCCCTGGCCAGCCCTATCTCCGGGGGGACGTCCAACACGAGTGTGAGGTCCGGCGTCAGGCCGCCGGTGGCGATATGGTTGCAGGCTCTGATGTGGTCCAGATTCAGCCCCCGGCCGTAGCCTTGATAGGCCAGGGTGGAGTCGCAGAAGCGGTCGCAGAGGACCACCTCGCCTCGCTCCAGGGCAGGACGGATCACTTCCTCGACGTGCTGGGCGCGGGCCGCCTCGAAAAGGAACAGCTCCGCGGTCGGGCTCATAGAGAGCGTCGGGCCTCGAGCTGCCAGCTGCTCGAAGATGCCCTTGATCGCCCGGCCCAGCTCGGTTCCGGCGGGCTCCTCAGTCAGGAGCACCGCGTATCCGTCGCCTCGCAGCAGCTCCGCCAGGGCCGCCGCCTGGGTGGACTTGCCGGAGCCGTCGCCGCCTTCCAGGGTGATGAGAACGCCGCGACTGAGGCGGGGCGACATCGTCTAGCCTGGCTCTCTGGGCAGGATGCGAACGTGGCGGAAGGGCTCTCTGCCCAGGCTGTGGGACGACAGGCTGTAGCGCTGAGCCAGCATATGCTGTAGACGGCGGATGTAGGGGTTTTGGGGGGTAAGGTCTGCGCTACCCTGGGCGCCCAGCACCTGACTGATGGCTTCCTCGGCTTCGCGCAGGGCGGCCACGACAGGATCGCCGCCCTTCTCCGTGCGCATCGATAGGAGGCAATGCTCCAGCTGAAAGATGGTGTTGTTCTTGATGACGTAGATGGGGATGCCGCGAGTCTCCGCATCGTGCAGTGTCTGGGGCTTGCGACGGTAATAGGAGCGAAGGGTGATTACGGCGTCGGCGTCCTCCATCTCGTCAACCGTGTGGCCGGGGAAGTCCGTTTGCCGTAGGGCCTGGCCCAGCCGCTGTCGGGAGATGCCAAAGGGGTATATCTGGCGCTCGCGGCCGGCCGCGGCGATGGTGACCGGGGTGACATCGGCTCGGGGCCCCTCCAGGGCCCGCCGGCTACCGCTGGGTGCCTGGGCCTCACGGATGTTCCCTTCCGCGTCCAGCTCGCGTCTCTGGGCGGGAATGTCGTAGCCGCGCAAGACGGCGTCCACCACCTCCGCCACATCGCCGTGGACGGCGACGGTGTTGAAGGACTGGATCTCCACCAGGATCTCGAAGGTGGGCGGGGCGCGGCGCTCCAGGATCGCCTTCTGGCTGCCGCGACGGCGGGCCTCTTCGTCGCCCAGGGTGACCGACTGGATTCCGCCCACCAGGTCAGAGAGGGTGGGGTTCATGATGAGGTTGGCCAAGCTGTTCCCGTGAGCCGTGGCGATGAGCTGGACACCCCTTTCGGCGATGGTGCGGGCGGCGGCGGCCTCCAGGTCGGTGCCGATCTCGTCGATGATGATGACCTCCGGCATGTGGTTCTCCACCGCCTCTATCATCACCTGGTGTTGCAGGTTTGGCGCTGGCACCTGCATACGCCGGGCGCTGCCGATGCCGTCGTGAGGGATATCCCCATCGCCGGCGATCTCATTGGAGGTGTCTACCACGATGACGCGCTTATTGAGGTCGTCAGCCAGGAAACGGGCCACCTCGCGCAGCATGGTGGTCTTGCCCACACCGGGGCGTCCCAGAAGGAGAACGCTCTTTCCCCCCTGCACCAGATCCTCGATGATGCGGATGGTGCCGAACACGGCGCGGCCGACGCGGCAGGTAAGGCCGACGATGTGCCCCTTGCGGTTACGTATACAGGAGATGCGGTGCAGGGTGCGCTCGATCCCGGCCCGGTTGTCCGAGGTGAACTCCCCGACGCGCGGCAGTACGTGGTCGATATCGTCCTGGGACACTTCGGCCTCACTGAGGATCGCTTCTTCGCCGGGGTAGCGGGCCTGGGGCAAGCGGCCCAGGTCAAGCACCACCTCCAGCAGCTCGAAGTTGTTATGCCGGTCTCGCAAGGCGCCGGCGACCCGTATCGGCAGGATGTTGATGAGAGTGTCGAGGTCGTCGGTGATCCTGAGCATGGCTAACTTATAGGCACCGCAGTGCCCACATTTTCTGGGGTCAGCCGTTCATTGGTCTTGAGCAGGCGCTTGGCCAGGCCAACGTATCCCCCGGCGGGGGTAAAGCCGGCCTGCTCCAGAGATTGGGCCAGGGCCGGGTCACAGGAGGGAACCAGGCACTGTAGGGAACGGCTGTCGGCCAGGCGGGCCAGGGCGACCTGGATCATCGCCTCCAGACAGGTGCGCTCCGTGTGGGCTAGGAGTGAGAAGCGGCCGCGCTGACCGGGGAGGATGCGGAGCCAGGCAGCGATGATGTCATTCTCTTCCAGGAGGAGATCTTTGGGGCGGCCGCCCCAGGGCTCTAGGGCCGCTTGCCATTCGCGCAGTGTGGCCCCTTCGATGGCCCGGATGTTGGCGGGCATGGTCCGGCTATAGAGCTGGAAGAGGCCGTAGGCGTCGCCCTTCGTCCGGGCCCGCAGGGAGATTTCCGGAGCCTGCGTAGGGGCCACGTCATCGGCGCCGTATAGGGTCTCGTCGGAGTAGGCGAAGAACCCGGCCCTGCGCACCACATCCACAAGCGGGCTGTCGGCGTCGAGGCGGAGGAACACGCGCTCGGCCCCCAGCTTGGTTAGCCCGGCAGCCATACGGCCCAGCAGGGCGAGGGTAACGCCCTTATCCTCGTCGGCGTCGATGAGGCAATCCACCTCCCAGGCGGAGCGCTTGCTGCGGCGGCGAGCCGAGACGAGGCCCCGGATGGTGGCACCACGGACGCTGACCCAGGTGTGTTTACCGGTAGCGAAGGAGAACCACTGCTCGATGGCGGTCTCCAGTGGGTGGGGCCCACTGCGGCCGCCGTCCGGGTTCAGGCGGTCCCAGCTCTTGGCCTCGTTCGGGAATACACGCCCATCGTAGGACATCAGGGCCACCAGATCGGTGGGAAGGACGGTTCTCGCCTCGCTCATTTGGTGCTGTTTCGCCTTTTGGCGGCTTCGACGATGCCGAGAAAGTAGCGATGAAGGCGGCTGTCCTCCGTAAGCTCCGGGTGGAAGGAGGTGGCCAGGACGCTCCCCTGACGCACCGCCACCGGCGAGCCCTCCTCGCTGCCGCCGTCCGGCGTTGGGAGTCGAGCCAGGACTTCGATGCCGGCGCCGACGTCCGTGACGACGGGGGCGCGGATGAAGACGGCTGGGAAGGGTAGCTCGCCCAGGATGGGGACGCTGAGATCGGCCTCGAAGCTGTCCACCTGCCGGCCGTAGGCGTTACGCTGTACGGTGACATCGAGGGCATCCAGGGTGGGAAAGTCCAAGTCCTTGACGCGCTGGGCGAGCAAGATCATACCGGCGCAGGTGCCCCAGGTGGGCAGCCCGGAGCGCAGGAGTCCCCGCAGCGGCTCGTAGAGCTGGTACTCCGCCATGAGACGACAGAGCGTCGTGCTCTCACCGCCTGGTACGACGAGGCCGTCCAGATCGCGCATAGTCTCGCTCGTGCGCACTTGAACCGCGTCTACGTCCAGGCAGCGCAGCACCGCTTCGTGCTCCAGAAAATCGCCCTGAAGGGCGAGTACACCGATAGTGGTCATATCCCGAAGCTATTGTAGCAGGATGGGGAAAGGATGTGGCCGGAGAAAGTAAAAGCCACAGATGGGACACAGATTGAATCTGTGCTTAACCGGCGGTCACCTGCGGCTGTTCTCCCTACCACCCTCGCGTGGCCAGCCGCTCCTCTGGGTTCAGAGCCTGCACGTCTAGGCCGCGCATCGGCTCGCCGAGACCGCGGGAGACCTCGGCCAGTATCGCGGGGTCGTTGTAGTGCGTGACGGCCTTGACGACGGCGGCAGCCCGCCGATCGGGGTCCTCCGACTTGAAGATGCCGGAGCCCACGAAGACGCCGTCGGCGCCCAACTGCATCATGAGGGCGGCATCGGCCGGCGTGGCCACGCCGCCGGCGGCGAAGTTAACCACGGGCAGGCGGCCACCCTCGCGGGTCTCCTTCAGCAGCTCGTAGGGGGTGCCCAGCGCCCTGGCCTCGGCCATCAGCTCATCTTCGGGCATGGTCTGGAGCTTGCGGATGTTGCCCATTACGGAGCGCATGTGGCGGACGGCCTCGACGATGTCGCCGGTGCCGGCCTCGCCCTTGGTGCGGATCATGGCGGCGCCCTCGCCGATACGGCGGAGCGCCTCGCCCAGATCGCGGCAGCCGCAGACGAAGGGCACCTTGAAGGGCCACTTATCGATGTGGTGGGACTCGTCGGCGGGCGTTAGCACCTCGGACTCATCGATGAAGTCGACGCCGATGGATTGCAGGATCTGGGCCTCCACAAAGTGGCCGATGCGGCATTTGGCCATGACCGGGATGCTGACGGTATCCATGATGCGGAGGATGACCTCGGGCTCGGCCATGCGGGCGACGCCGCCGGCGGCGCGGATATCGGCAGGGACCCGTTCCAAGGCCATGACGGCGCAGGCGCCGGCGGATTCGGCGATGTGGGCCTGCTCCGGCGTGACGACGTCCATGATGACGCCGCCCTTCAGCATCTGGGCGAGGCCCTTCTTGAGGAGATGGGACCCTTTTTCTGCGGCCATGGTCAAGATACCTCCACTCGGCTTCAGTATAGGGCGCGGGGGTCAGGCGGGTCAAAAGGTTTGACACTGCCTATGCCACTCCATAAACTGATTACATATACCATAAAGGCTTTGACGGAGACGACTAGGGCGGGCCGGGCCGGCCAGCGAGTCCCGATCGGTGTGAGGGGACACGGCACCTCCGCTTGAAAATCCCTCCCGAGCCGCCGACCGAAAGTCCCCCATCGCGTGTGGCCACTTATGGTCGCCGGGGCGAGTAGGCTCGGCCGGAAGCCGCCGTTAGCGAAGGCAGGGGTATAACCCGTACGGGCGTGCCCCGCAAAGAGAGCCCCGATGCGCATCGGGGAACCAGGGTGGTACCGCGGGTAAAAGATCCGGCCCGTCCCTCAGGGGACGGGCTATTTTGGTTGCAGGAGGAGAACGAATATGGGCACAGTTCATGTGGGGCCAGTTTTCCTAAAGGGTCTCGCGACTCCCTTTGCAACTTCGCGCGAGAAGCAATGGAAAGAGAGCGTCGCTGAGCAAATGGAACTCGCTTGGCATGGCAGACCGCATATAGAGAGCCCATGTGAGGTGACCCTTATCTTCCGACTGCCGCCGGACAAGGCGGAAGTCACTGACCTAGACAATCTACTGAAGCCAGCCATAGACGCTATTGGTAGTGTTTTGTTCAAGCCAGCGCGAACGGGCCACCAAGTGCGATGGAACGCAGATGATCACTGGATCTTCCGCTTCATCGCTGAAAAGAGAGCCGAGCACGATTCCGACATGATTGGGATGGAAGTCACAGTCGCCGATTGCCAGGCGGAAGGTTAGGAGCCATGTTCAAACCGGTCGATAGCAGGGCGAGCTTCCCGGAGCTGGAGCAGCGCATCCTCCGCTTCTGGAAGGAGCACGACATCTTCCGCCGCAGCATCGAGGAGCGGCCGGAGGATAACCCATACGTCTTCTACGAGGGCCCGCCGACCGCCAACGCCCGGCCCGGCGTGCACCACGTCCTCGCCCGCGTGTTCAAGGACCTGTTCCCCCGCTACCAGACGATGCGCGGGCGGCGCGTGCCCCGCAAGGCTGGCTGGGATACCCACGGCTTGCCGGTGGAGCTGGAGGTGGAGCGGGAGCTGGGCCTCAAGAGCAAGGCCGAGATCGAGGAGTTCGGCATCGAGGAGTTCAACCGTCGCTGCCGGGAGAGCGTCTTCCGCTACGTGAAGGAGTGGGAGGCGCTGACCGAGCGCATCGGCTTCTGGCTGGACATGGAGCACCCCTACATCACCTACGACAACGAGTATATCGAGAGCGTCTGGTGGATCGTCAAGCAGCTCTGGGAGAAGGAGCTCCTCTACCAGGACTACCGCGTGACGCCCCACTGCCCTCGCTGCGGCACCTCCCTCTCGGACGGCGAGGTTGCCCAAGGCTACCAGGAGAACACCCCGGACCCCTCCGTCTACGTCAAGTTCCGCCTTACGGAGGACTCCCGCCGCCAGCTGACGGAGAAGGTGTCGGGTGACCCTTCGACAGGCTCAGGGCGGGGCCTGCCCCTCTCCCTCGTGGCCTGGACGACAACCCCCTGGACGCTCCCCGGCAACACCGCGCTGGCCGTCCAGCGCTACGCCGAGTACGCCGTGGCCGAGGTGGACGGCGAGGGGTTGATCCTGGGCTCGCCCCTCCTGGGCGCGGCCCTGGACGAAGGCTACACGGTGATCGCTACCCTTACCGGAGAGGAGCTCGCGGGCCTGCGCTACGAGCCACTGTACGAACCCGAAAGGGGTTGGGGCGTCACCGCTCGCCAGTTTACGCGTCAACCCTTGACGGACGTCGGAGCAAAAGAGTCGCACCTGGAGGCCGTCCTGATCAGAGATCTCGCCGGAGATCCAGACGTCTGGCCGGATGGAGCGGTCCGCCGCGTCGTGGCCGCCGACTTCGTATCGCTCAGCGATGGCACCGGCGTCGTCCACATCGCCCCCGCCTTCGGCGCCGAGGACTTCGAGCTCGGCCGGGCGGAGGAGCTACTGTTCGTGCAGCCGGTGGACCTCAAGGGCGAGATGACGGGCGGGCCCTTCGCTGGCCTGTTCGTAAAGGAGGCGGACGAACCCATCCTGACCGACCTGGAGCAGCGGGGCCTCCTCCTGCGCCGGGAGACCGTCCGCCACACCTACCCCTTCTGCTGGCGCTGCAATACGCCCCTCCTCTACTACGCTAAGCCCACCTGGTACATCCGCACCACCGCCGTCAAGGAGAGCCTCAACCAGGGCAACGAGCGCATCAACTGGTATCCGCAGCACATCAAAGACGGCCGCTTCGGCGACTGGCTGCGCAATAACGTGGACTGGGCCCTCAGCCGCGAGCGCTACTGGGGTACTCCCCTGCCCATCTGGCGCTGCGGCAGCTGCGGCGAGGTGAGCTGCCTCGGCTCTCGGGCGGAGATGCGCGAGCGGGCGGCGGACCCGGCGGCGGTGGATGTTTTGACTGACCTGCACCGTCCCTACGTGGACCGTATCGAGCTCAGTTGCGGGAAGTGCGGCGGCACGATGAGCCGGCTGCCGGAGGTCATGGACTCCTGGTTCGACTCCGGGGCGATGCCCTACGCCCAGTGGCACTACCCCTTCGAGAACGCCGATACCTTCGATCGCAGCTTCCCCGCCGACTTCATCTGCGAGGCCGTGGACCAGACCCGCGGCTGGTTCTATACCCTCCACGCGGAGGCGGTGCTCCTTCAGGCCGCGGTGCCGGATCGAGTGCCGGAGAACCTCGGCTACCGCAACGTTATCTGTCTGGGCCTCATCCAGGACGACAAGGGTCGCAAGATGAGCAAGAGCGTGGGCAACGTGGTGGAGCCGATGGAGGTTATCGAGGCCCACGGCGCCGACGCCCTCCGCTGGTACCTCTACACCGCTACCCGCCCGGGCGAGGCCCGCCGCTTCTCCGCCCGGCTGGTGGCCGAGTCCTTGCGCCGCTTCCTGCTCACCCTCTGGAACACCTACAGCTTCTTCGTCACCTACGCCAACATCGACCGTTTCGACCCCACGGCGGCTCCCCAGGGTGAGCGCTCGGAGCTGGACCGCTGGCTGCTCTCGGAGCTCAACGTCCTGGTGGGGAAGGTGACCGATAATCTGGACGGGTACGAGCCCACCAACGCCGGCCGGGCCATCCAGGCCTTCGTCGAGGACCTCTCCAACTGGTACGTCCGCCGCAGCCGTCGTCGCTTCTGGAAGCCTGTCCTGACCACGGCCGAAGGGAGCGAGTCCGACGCGGACAAGCTGGCCGCCTACCAGACCCTCTATGAGTGCCTGGTCACCCTGACCAAGCTGCTGGCCCCCTTCACCCCCTTCGTCGCCGAGGAGATGTACCAGAACCTGGTGCGTTCGGCGGACGGGGACTCGCCGGAGAGCGTCCACCTGGCTGACTGGCCAAGGGCTGACTCCTCGCTGGTGGACCAGCCCTTGATGGACGAGACCCGGCTGATCATGCGCGTCGTCAGCCTGGGACGGGCGGCCCGCAGCCGGGCGGGGATCAAGGTGCGCCAGCCCCTCTCGCGCGTGGTGGTGAAGCCTCGCTACCCGGTGGAAGGGGAGGGGTTGAGGCGGCTGGAGGCTCAGCTCCTGGAGGAGCTGAACGTCAGCGCCCTCTCCGTGGCGGCGGGCGAGCCGGAGCTAGAGGGGCTGGTCGTGGCTTCCGATGACGCGGGCTACACCGTGGGCCTGGACACGGTGATCACCCCGGAGCTGGCCGACGAAGGGCTGGCCCGGGAGCTGGTCCACCGCATCCAGGGTTTGCGTAAGGCCGCCGGCTTCGAGATCTCGGATCACATCGTGACCTATTACCAGGGTAGCGAAAGGCTGAGGCAGGTGCTGGCCCGGCACGGCGACTACGTCCGGCGGGAAACCCTGTCTCGGGAGATCGCCGAGGGATCGCCGCCATCGGAGGCCTACGGCGAGGAGCAGACGGTCGATGGTCAGACGGTGGCGCTGGCCGTCCGCCGGGCGGGCTAGGGTCGACAGGGTGGGGTCTGTCCGCCTGAGCCCTTCGTTTCCCTTAGGATAAGCTCCGCTAAGGGTCTGCGGATTCTTCGCCTGCCCGGGGGCGGACTCAGAATGGCAAGAGTGGGGCGCCTAACGTTGGTCTGGCCCGCTCTCGTCACGGTCGTGGACGAACAGGCCGCGCACAGTGCGGCGCACGGTCTCCCGCAGCGGCCGTGACGGGGGTTTCTCCTTCGCCTCGGCCTCAGCGTAGTCGCCCCTGAGAATTCGCGGGTACTCGGATGCCACCTCGGCGCCGAACAGCATGATGTTGGCGCCGAAGAATATCCAGAACAGGAAGGCGGCCACGGCGCCCAGGGAGCCGAAGACCACGTCATAGTTGCCGAAGTTCTGAATATAGAAGGTGAAGCCGACTTTACCTATCTCGAACAGGAGCGCTGCCACCAGGGCGCCGGGCCATACGTCCCTGGGCCGGACGTTGGTCGCGGGCACTATCCAGTAGAGCACCAGGAAGGCGAGGAAGGAGAGGCCCAGAGGGATGAAGAAAGAGGCGGCGTCCCAGGCGAATCCGGCCCACTCGGCGGCGTCACCCACGTAGGGGATATCGTCGCTGAACTCGCGGGTCGCCCGCAGGAAGGCTGTGGCGCCGATGGAGACCACGAAGAAGAAGCCCAGGCCGACTACCATTACCAGATCAAGGAGCTTCTGCTGGACGAAAGGTCGGCTGTACTCCAGGTCGTACGCCACGTTAAGCGAGCGGCGGATTACCCCGAACATGTTGCTTCCCGCCCAGGCCATCCCGATGAGGCCAAAGAGGCCCAGCGCCCCGCTGCTAACTCCGGCCACGCCCTGGACGGCGTCCGTGACATCGTTGCGACCCTCGGTCTCGCTCAGCGGGATGGCGTCCAGCACGGAATCGATGACGTCTTCCTGGAGGCTGCTGCTCGTGAGGAGTAGACCGAGGACGCCCACCAGGAAGATCAGCAAGGGGAAGAGGGAGAAGAGGACATAGTAAGAGATGGCGGCCGCCATCTGGCTGCAGTTGTCGTCCATGAACTCCTGCACGGACCGTTTGGCCAGCAGCGGTAGTATCCTTATCGTGTGCATCATTAAACTCATAGCCCGACGAGTTGCCGGGCCGATTGTCATTATAGCAGCCACCGCCGGGCAGACCTCCGTCAGGGGATACGCCGCAGATCAGCAGACATGCTAGCTTTGGCAGGGGTTGACGGGCCATGATGGCCTTCCCGTATACTTAGTGCGTGCAATTACAGGAGGCCCGCGTGTCCCCGTTCGGGGAGACCCTCCGGCTTGCGAGGGTAGCGAAGAAGATCACCTTCGAGGATGCGGAGCGCGTCACGAGGATCTCCAGAAGGTATCTCGAGGCTCTGGAGCAAGAGAACTTCGGCATCCTTCCGGCGCCCGTCTACGCGCGCGGCTTTCTTCGCTCCTACGCTGGCTACCTGGGTCTGGACCCCTCCCAGCTGCTTCCCTTGTTCCCGGTGGGAGAGGTGGGAGAGCCGAAGATGGCACCCCTGCCGAAGGTCAGGGAGCCCAGGATGTGGTCAGTGAGGGGTCTCATACCAATGGCCGCGGTGGGCCTTCTGGTCCTGCTGGTAGTCGCCCTTTACAGCGTTGGCCGTGAAGATAGCAGTGGCTCTCTGGTTCGGCAAGAGTCAGGGTTCGGTGTGAGTGCGGAGAGCCGGGGGCTCAGTGGCCAAAGCCTGGGCCTGGTCCTGGCCCTGCCTGATCTGGCCGGTGTCAGCCTGGCGAAGGCCGTGGATGAGATAGAGGAGACCGGCGCCTCCTACGTGGTCATCGGCGTTAGCCGGAGCGACACCCTCGCGGGTGTGGTCGTCGATCATCTGCCCAGCCCTGGTACCCTGGTTGGTCCGGGCGACTTGGTCATGCTCGTCGTCAGTCGGTGACGTTCGGCGGCTGTCCCGCCTCGCATTACGCGAGCTACCCGTCGTCCAGCCCGTGCAGCACCTCGGTCCGGTAGTCCACCAGCTCCGCGTCCAGCCGCTCTGCCTGGATAAAGGCGATGACGCTGGCCATCATCTGATGGGCATGTCGCTCGCTGGTGGTCACGCAGGTGAACCCCAGGGAGACCATCTGCCAGCGGTCCTGGTCGTCAACCTCGGCTGCGGCCACGTTGAACTTGTTGTGGAGGCGGGCCAGCAGCGATTTCACGACCTGCCGCTTCCCCTTCAGCGTGTGGTTATCCGGTAGGCGCAGCCGGACGCTACACAGACCTACCGTCATGCTCATGTTAGTCCTCGTCTTGGGCCGGGGGTCGCTCCGGCAGGGGCGGCAGATCACCCGGCTGTTCCAACCCGAAGTACTCCAGGAAGCGGAAGGTCGTGCCGTATAGATATGGTCGCCCGGCGCCTGCCGCCCGCCCTACCTCAGCCACCAGCCCCCGCGCCTTGAGTGAGGCCACTGCTCGGTCGCAGTTCACGCCGCGGATCGCCTCGATGGCGGTGCGGGCGATGGGCTGTTTGTAGGCGACGATGGCCAGGGTCTCCAGCGAGGCGTGAGACAGCCGATGGTCCTCCTCCACTCCCAGGAACTGCTCCACGTAGGCTGCCGTCTCCGGCGCTGTCACCATCTGCACCGCCGATCCGGCGCGCTGGATGCGTACTCCTCGGCCCTGGCACTCGGCGGCGATCGTCTCGACGGCCTGCATCGCATCCTCTACCCTCGCCTCGGCAACGCGGGCCAGGACCGCCAGCTCCACCGGCTCGTCAGCCAGGAAGAGGAGGCTCTCGATGACCAGCTTCACGATGTCCGGACGAGCTTCGCGGGCCATCGCCGTATCCTACGGCAGCGGGCGCTCGTCTGGAGGCTCGTCCGGAGCCCCGGATTCAGGGGCGGGCGTCTGACCGCTGGCGGGCGGCTGCACCGGCCCTTCGTTTCCTTCGGGAGGCGGCTGGAGTACCGAAGAGGCCACAGGCCCTGCCTTGGGCTCGCCGAAGGTGATCCGCACAGAGGGGAGGCCGGCCACCGGCAGCCCCAGGTCCGTCTGCAGCGAATCCGCTACCGTGCGGGTGGCCTCCTGGGTGACCGCGGCCACGTTAGCATCGGGGGTTATGGTCAGCTCAAGGGATGTACCTATACCCTTATCGCGAGAGAAGACGCGGACCTTGGCGGCCGTCACCTGGGGTAGGGCCGAGAGCGCCTCCTCCAGCCGCAGCCGCAGTGCCCCCGCCGGCACGACCACCATCGTGCCGGCCTGCTCCACCCTCAGCTCGCGTGTCTCCTCTTCTGGGGCGATCTCCAGGACTATTACAAGCAGGGCCAGAATGGCCATAACCAGGGCGCCCAGGCTCAGGATCAGCCGTTCGGGATCATCGCGGTGGGCGTCCAGATACTCGACGAAGTCCCCTAGCCGGTCGACGGCCTCCTCGTCGGCGGCCCAGGTCGCGAAGACCACGACGGCCATCGCGATGATCCCGAGGCCGGCCAGAAGGATGATGACGCTGCGGTTGGTCTCGTTCATGCGCTTCGTGCCGCGGTGCGCTCCGGCAGCCCGACGACGCCTTCGCCGTCCAGGGCCAGCAGGCGTGTTGGGCTGAGCCGGTTCGCCAACTCCTCGTCGGCGGAAGTGTAAACGCGGATGTAGTTGGCGGTCAATCCCTGCCACCGTCCTGCCTTCCTCTGCTCCCACAGAACGGGCAGGGTTTGGCCCAGGAATCCCCGGCGGAACGCCTCGGCGGAGGCCCGACCCGCCGCCAGCAGCCGTTCCAGTCGAGACCGCTTCACCGGTGGCGGGAGCTGATCGCCCATGAGGGTGGCGCCCGTGCCGGGCCGACGCGAGTAGGGGAAGGCGTGAACGGCAGCGAAGCCAACGTCGTCGCACAGCCGCAGGGTGGCTTCGAAGTCCGCGTCTGTCTCTCCGGGGAAGCCGGCGATGACGTCCGTGGTCACGGCCGCGTTCGGCATCCGCTCCCGGATCGTCTCCACCGCCCGCCGGAACTCATCGGCGCTATAGCGGCGCCGCATGCGGCGGAGGACGGCATCGGAGCCGCTCTGCAGGGGCAGGTGGAAGTGGGGGCAGAGTCGCGAGTCGTTCCACAGCTCTAGGAGTGGGGTCGAGATGTCCTGGGCCTGCAGCGACGATAGCCGGATCCGCGGCACCGATGTCCGCTCCAGCAGCGCCGCCAGCAGGGGACGAGGTCCAGTCTCCGTCCAGCCCAGGTCCCGCCCGTAGTTGCCCAGCTGGGTGCCCGTGAGGACTATCTCCAGCACGCCCTCGGTCTGGCGCTCCAGCGCCTGGTCAACCACCTGGGGGATAAGCACGCTGCGTTCACGGCCTCGGGTACGGGGGACGATGCAGAAGGCGCACATCTCGTTGCAGCCCTCCTGGATCTTGATAAAGGCCCTCGTCCGCAGTCCGCTCTGCATGGGCGTGGGGCAGCCGGCGGACGGGTCGCCCTTCTGCGCCAACCGCTTCAGGAGCCAGTCGGGAATCGAGTGTTTCTCATGGTTGCGGAGGATCAGGTCGGCGCCGGTGCGGGCAGCGATGTCGGCCGGCGCGGTCTCCGCATAACAGCCCGTGAGGACGATCTGTGTCCCTGGCGAGAGACGTCTCGCTTGGCGGACCAGATGCCGCGCCTTGCGCTCCGCCACGTGGGTCACGGAGCAGCTGTTAATGACAACGGCGTCGGCGCCGCGGAGAGGCCGGTCCGTGACCCGCGCGCCGCTGTTCACCAGGTGCCGGGCTATGGCCTCGGAGTCGGCCTGATTCAGCTTGCAGCCCAGGGTAAGGATAGCCACCGTGGGGCGTTGATCTGACATCTATGGCCATCATAGCCCCGTGGTGCCTCCCTCGTCTATTGTTGGCTAGCCGGAGCGGGAGAAGCCGCAGACCGGACAGGAGAGGCAGCCCTCGCCGTGGACCAGCGGGCCGCCGCAGTCCGGGCAGCGGGCGCTGCGGAAGAGGGGCAAGCGTAGCTGAGTCGCGATGTTGTTGGCGGCCATCGGCATAGATCTCCAGGCTAGTAGCGGAACAGTTGTGCTAATCATAGACGCACAAGTGTTCTGTTGTCAAGGGTTAGGTGCAGAAATCTTCCCGATGCCGAATGTTTACTAGCAGGCGGACTCGGGCGTGCCGATCAGCGTCCGGCGATCGGTTCGGTACGGTGTAGGTCAGAGACGGGAGGGGATGCCGTTCTGCGTTAGTGGCGGAAGGCGCGCGCGCCCGTGAACACCATCGCCACGCCGTACTCATCGCAGACCGCCATCGCCTCCTCGTCGCGGACGCCGCCGCCGGGCTGGATGATGGCGGTCACCCCCGCCCGGCAGGCGATCTCCACGGCGTCGTTGCGGGCGAAGGGGAAGAAGGCGTCCGAGGCCAACACCGCTCCCTTCGCCTTCTCGCTGGCCCGCTCGACGGCCAGCTCCACGGGCTTGATCCGATTAGGCTGGCCGCCGCCGATCCCGACGGTGGCCTGTTCCCGGGCGATGACGATGGCGTTGGACTTCACGTGCCTCACTGCTCTCCAGGCGAAGCGCAGGTCCGCCAGCTCTAAGGCTGTGGGCGCCCGCTTCGTCACCACCCGCAGCTCTAGCTCCTCGGCGTCCATGCGGTCGATCTCCTGCACCAGCAGACCGCCGGCCACGCTGCGGTACTCCAGACTCTGTCCCGGTTCTCCCTCCGGCATCCGCAGGATGCGCAGGTCGCGCCGCTTCTGCAATCGCTCCAGTGCCGCCGCCTCGTACTCCGGGGCTACGATCACGTCGTAGCGCATCCCCTTCATCACCTCCGTCATCTCCCAGGTGACCGGGCGGTTGGCGGCGATGATACCGCCGAAAGGGGAGATGGGGTCAGAGTCGTAAGCCCGCTGGTAAGCGACGGCGATCTCCTCGTGGGAGGCGATCCCGCAGGGCGTAGCGTGCTTCACGATCACCACGGTGGGCCCTCCGAATTCCGTTACCGCCCGCCAGGCCGCATCGGCATCCATGGTGTTGATATAGGAGAGCTCCAGCCCGTGCAGCTTCTCGGCGGCGGCGATGCCGCTCGGGGGCTGGCCCACTCGCTCCTCGCGGTAGAGGGCGGCCTGCTGGTGGGGGTTCTCCCCGTAGCGCAGCCGGAGCGCCTTGTCCAGAGCGATGGTGATCCGGTCGGGAAACCTGTCCTCGTCGCCCCGCAGGTACTGGGCGATCGCCGTGTCGTAGTGGGCGGTGTGCTGGAAGGCCTTCTCGGCCAGGCGGCGCCGGAACTCCGGGGGCAGGCCGTTCGTGCGCAGGTGATCCAGCGCCTCCGCGTAGTCTGCCGGGTCCACCAGCACCAGGACGAAGGGATAGTTCTTGGCGGCGGCGCGAATGATGGCCGGGCCGCCGATGTCGATCTGCTCCAGGCAGTCGTCGTGGCCGGCGCCGGAGGCCACCGTCTGCAGGAAGGGGTAGAGGTTCACGCATACCAGGTCTATGAGCGGGATGTCGTTGCGCCGCAGCTCCTCCATGTGCTCCGGCAGGTCGCGACGGGCGAGGACGCCGCCGTAGAGGATGGGGTGGATGCTCTTGATGCGGCCGCCCAGGATCTCCGGGAAGCCGGTGAGGGAGGAGATACTGTGAACGGCCAGCCCCGCCTCCGCCAGGTGTCTCTGGGTGCCGCCGGTGGAGTAGATATCGTACCCCAGCTCGGCCAGGGCGAGGGCGAGCTCCTGGACCCCCGTCCTATCGGAAACAGAGATGAAGGCGATCATAGCGGGTTCTCCTCTTTATTCCTCTTCCAAGAACTGCTGGGCCACCTCGCCTGCGCCTCCGCAGAGAGGACAGGTGACCATGCCCGCGGTAGCCTCGTCCATGCCCTGATACTGCATCAGCTTGTCGTCTTCGATCCAGATGTATCTGATCTCCGGATCGTAATCCTCCAGACCGAGCAGTTTGTGGCTCTGGCCCGCCTCGTCCACCCGCATCACCTGTGCGCGATCTGTGGTGTGTTCCCTGAAGAAGATGTCGAGCGCGTCTGCCTGGTTTCTCGCCTCTACCTCCTCCTCCCACTCTATCTCGCTGTGGCGCGTCTCCTCGGGCTCTGAGCCGGGGCGGCGCAGTCCGTACATCCGCATCCAGTCGCGGGCTCCGCGGGGCATCCGCTCGGCGTAGTAGACGCGGAACGTGGGCACGTCTAGCCCCACTCCACGCCGGCTCCCCGCACCACCTGCCCCACCAGCAGGGCGTCCCGCAGCTGCGAGCGCACGGCGTCGACGTTCTCCGGGGCCACGGCCAGCACCATGCCCAGCCCCATGTTGAACGTCCGGTACATCTCCTCCTCGGCGATGTTACCGCGCTCCTGGATCAGCCGGAAGAGGGGCTGCGGCCGCCAGGCCGAACGGTCGGCCCGGCTCAGGGCAGGCTTGTCGAGGCGGGCTGCCAGGCCATCCGGCAGGATGCGAGGGAGGTTCCCCGGCAGGCCACCCTGGGTGATGTGGGCGATCCCCTTCAGCAGCGGCAGGACGGGTTTCAGCTCGTTGTAGTAGCAGCGATGGCGCCGTAGCAGCTCCTCGCCCAGGGTCATCCCCAGGCCCGGGAAGTTGGCGTACAGCACCGCCCTCTCCGCCTCCGGATCGCCGCCCATCCCCACGCCGAACACCTTCCGCACCAGGGAGAAGCCGTTGCTGTGCAGGCCGCTGGAGGGAAGCCCCAACAGGATGTCGCCCTCCCGAATGCCGGAACCGTCGATGACGGCCTCCCGTTCCACTACACCGACGACGAACCCCACGAGGTCGAAGTCGCCGGTGGCGTAGACGCCCGGCATGTCGGCCGTCTCGCCTCCCAGGAGGGCGCAGCCCGCATTCCGGCAGGCCGCCGCCACGCCTCGCACCAGCTCGACCTTGGCCTCGTCCGGCAGGCTGGCGCTGCCTATGTAGTCGAGGAAGAAGAGCGGCTCCGCCCCGGCGCAGAGGACATCGTTGATGTTCTGGTTCACGACATCCTCGCCTATGCCGCGGTACTTCTCCAGCAGGGCGGCCAGCTTCACCTTGGTGCCGACGCCATCCGTGCTGGCCACCAGGACGGGCTCTCGGTAGGAGCCCAGCCGGAACAGGCCGCCGAATGGGCCCACGTCGGCAAGGACCTCCGGGCGACGGGTCAGCTTGGCCAGATCAGCGAAGCGCGAGACCAGCCGCTCGGCGGCGTCGATATCGACTCCGGCAGCGGCGTAAGCGTGCTGCGAGGGCTTCTCCTGGCTCATCGATGGAGGCCTAAGCGGTTGCGGATAGACTCTATCTGCTTGGCATGATTGCGGTCGTGGGCAGGAAACCGCAGCAGGACGTCCCGGACCGTGTAGGCACCTCTCCGTGGGTGAATGCCGGCGCGCTCAAGCTCGTCTGACGTCATCAGGGCGACAGCTCCCAAGACTGTGCGATGTGATTCCTTGAGATCATCCATGATCTGCTGTACGGGCATTCTTGGTAATTCGGTATGGTCTGCCTTCCACCTTTCGTCATCGAAGACCTTGAAGGTGTGTTCGGGATTGTCGCGTATCGCGAATGCCTCGTTCAGGTAGTGATAATCCACATCATCTATGTGATGTGCGAGTACCTCGATCATGGACCATTCGTCCGTAGCAGGCCTCTGCCGCAGGATTGAATCTGGAAGGCCCTCGCTCTGCCTTAGCAACTCTTCGCGGGCGCTTCCAAGTTCTTCCATGAGCTCGTCTGCGTGCATCTTACCGCCAGCTTCCTCAGAGCCGACATGTGCAATGAATGAGAGAGAGGCTGGCCGGCAGCGAAGTCTGACGGGGGTTAAGCAGAGCTTCTATCGCCGGTCCTGCTCCCAGCTCCAGCTGACGCCCACCGGCTCTCGACGGCCGCCCCGGCCGGCCCGTTCGAACACAAGCTTGTCCATCTGGAGCTGAACAGGCATCGGGTACTCCCCCGTAAAGCAGGCTGTGCAGAAGCTCCCCTTGGGCTGCTCCACGGCCCGCATCAGCCCCTCGATGGTCAGGTAGGCCAGGCTGTCGGCGCCGATGTGCTGTCGGATCTCCTCCACCGACTGATGGGAGGCGATGAGCTCCCACTGGGTGGCCATGTCTATGCCGAAGTGGCAGGGATGGCGGATGGGCGGGGCACAAATCCGCATGTGTATCTCCCGCGCCCCGGCCCGCCGCAGCATCTCCACCACCTTCGGCGTGGTCGTTCCCCGCACGATGGAGTCGTCCACCACCAGCAGCCGTTTCCCTTCGATGACCTGCTTCAGTGGATTGAACTTGAGGTAGACGCCCTGGTCTCGCAGCCGCTGGTCGGGCTGGATGAAGGTCCGGCCCACATAGCGGTTCTTGACCAGCCCCTCAGCGTAAGGGAGGCCCGACTCGTGGGAGTAGCCGATGGCAGCGGCGATAGCCGAGTCCGGGACACCGATCACCAGGTCCGCGTCCACCGGGCTCTGGCGGGCTAGCTCCCGCCCCATGGCCATACGCGTCGGATAGATCAGCTTCTCCCGGAGCAGGCTGTCCGGCCGCGCGAAGTAGATGTACTCGAACACGCAAAGGGCGTCGCGCCGTCGCTCCACCGCCTGGATGGAATGCAATCCGTCGCGGTCGATAATGATCGCCTCGCCCGGCTCTACCTCCCTCACGAACTCGGCGCCCAGGTGGTCCAGGGCGCAGCTCTCGGAGGCGATCACCCAGCCGGTGGCGTTCAGCCGTCCCAGGCAGAGGGGCCGCAGGCCGTAGGGGTCCCGCATGGCTATCAGTTCGTTGGGGGTGAGGGCGATCAGGCAGTAGGCGCCGGTGATGGCGCGCATGGTGTTGCTCACCCGCTCCGGCCAATCGGCTCCAGGAGCCGAGGCCAGCATGCAGGCCACGACTTCCGTGTCCGTGGAGCCATCGAAGGTGAAGCCCTGGTTCTCCAGGTCGTAGCGCAGCACCTCGGCGTTGATCAGGTTGCCGTTGTGGCCCAGGGCCAGAGGCCCGTGCTTGCCATCAAGGTATATCGGCTGGGCATTCTCGATACGGTTGGAGCCGGTGGTGGAGTAGCGGTTGTGGCCGATAGCGATATGTCCCGGGAGTTGCCCCAGGTCCGCCTCGTCGAACACCTGGGCGACCAGGCCCATGCCGGTGCGGACGTGGATGCGGTGGCCGTCCGCGGTGGCGATGCCCGCGCTTTCCTGGCCTCTGTGTTGAAGGGCGTAGATGCCGTAAAAGGTTATGCGGGCTACATCTTCATCCGGCGCAAAGACGCCGAAAACGCCGCATTTCTCTTGCCAGCTACTATGCACTATCGATCCCCGCCCAAACTGCGGGACAGCATAGCTGGTTCAACGAATAGTGTGCTAGCACAAAAACGCTGGTATGCTCATCGCTATCAGCAATCGCATTGTAGCATGGGGCATCAATGTGGAACAAGCGCTAATCTGTTAGCGCTGCGGTAGTTGTGCAGGATGTCGGAGTCGTGCTTTGGGGGAGGGATTCCGTCATGGGATCTCCTCTAACGGCTCGCCCACCGTCTGTTGCTGCGTTTGCGCCTGCACCTCCGCCTGCGCGTTCTCGATCTCTTCCTCCGACTCCTCCATCTCTGCGGTGACCGTCAAGCTCTTGCCTGTGATCTCGGCGACCGCCTCGGCGGTGTCCAGGGCTCGCGCGAACCCCTCATCGATGAGGTCGGCTGTATTCGAAGCCACCGCCTGGCCTATGGAGTGGCGCCTCTCACTCGTGCTCACCAGCACGATGTCCCAGGCCCGGAACTCCATAGGCAGCGCCACGCCCTCTATCTCCTCTTCGTCCGTCGGTGGGTCGGCTACTTCTATGTGGTCGATCCTCTCGAAGGGGACCAACTCCGCCGTCCCCACCCCCAGGCCCATTAACCCTTGCTGAAAGCGGACCGAACGCTTCTTTGGATCGATAGACACGTGCATCCCGATTACCGAGTAGACCACACCCATGCCCGAGAAGGGGGTGATGATCATCCCCGGCAGGAGCATCGCTGCTAGCGCCACCACCGGCAGGCTGTTGGCGAACGCCGCTACGGCGGCAAATAGTCCGATACCCAGCATCAGGCCGATGATCGGGACGATCACGGCCGCCCGCTGGGGTCGAACCTCGATTCGGCTGGCGCTGACGATGCACACTCGCCGGTCAAGGGCGATCCGTCTGGAGGTTTCTCTTGTCATTACGTGACTTATATTAGGCGTCGGAGCGGCTGACCGTCCAATGTTGCCGGTCTCAGCGCAGGGGAGAGATGGCGGTGGTTAACCGCTTCGGGGTCTAGGCCCGGATCTGAGTGGCGGGAAGGCATGAGCATTCCTTTCGCGATATAATGCGGTTCGCCCGCCTGAAATCAGGGCCATTATAGCGCGAGGTGGAACGTGCAGCGGCTAGCTCATCCGGAGAGCATCGCCATACGCGGCCGAGAGTTCGTCTGGGGTCGACGCACATACATCATGGGGATAGTGAACGTGACCCCGGACTCCTTTTCGGGGGACGGCGTGACGGACGTCGACGCTGCGCTGCGCCGGGCCGTAGCGATGGCTCGCGAAGGGGCGGACATCGTCGATGTGGGGGGAGAGTCGACGCGGCCCGGCTTTCAGCCCATCCCGGTGGAGGAGGAGATCAGGCGCACCGTGCCGGTCATAGAGCGGTTGGTGCGAGAGATCGATCTGCCTATCAGCATCGATACGTCGAAGGCGGAGGTAGCGCGGGCCGCCCTTTCGGCGGGAGCGCACCTGGTGAACGATGTTGAAGGGTTTCGCCGGGGGCCGGGCGTGGCGCGGGCGGCGGCGGAGTTCGGAGCGCCGGCGGTGGCCATGCATAACCAGCGGGGCCGCGACTACCACGACGTCATCGCCGATGTGGTGGCCGGCCTGCTGGAGAGCCTGCGCGTCGCCCGGGAGCAGGGGTTGCCGGAGGAGCGGGTCATCGTGGACCCGGGGTTCAACTTCGGTTGGACGGAGGAGCAGGCGCTGGAGATGCTGCGGCGGCTAAGCGAGCTGCGGGCCCTGGGCCGTCCGATTCTCGTCGGCACCTCTCGCAAGTCCACCATCGGGACGGTGCTGGGCCTGCCGGTGGAGGAGCGGCTGGAAGGGACGGCGGCCACCGTGGCGCTTGCTATCGCCAATGGCGTTGATATCGTCCGCGTGCATGACGTAAAGGAGATGGCGCGGGTGGCCCGGATGGCGGACGCGGTAGTGCGCGGGTGGCGCCGCCAGTGAGCGCTGGGACGTCGGGCTGGTACCAGATGAGCCGCAGAGGGAGCGACTAGTGGCGACCGTCTACCTGGGGCTGGGTGCGAACCTGGGAAACCGCGAGGCGAACCTGCGCATGGCTCTGCGCGGCCTTAGCCGCATGGCCCGGCTGGAGGCCGTCTCGTCGCTGTACGAAGCCGAACCGGCCGGCGGCCCGCGGCAGCCGCCCTTCTACAACGCCGTCTGCCGCGTCGAGGTGGGGCTCGAGCCACGACCGCTCCTGCGCTTCCTGCAGAGCCTGGAGCAGGAGATCGGCCGGCGGCCGGGGGGGGAGCGCTGGGGGCCGCGGCCCATCGATCTGGATATCCTGCTTTACGAGGAGCGCCTCCTGGACGAGGATGGGCTGGCCATCCCCCACCCGCTCCTGGCAGAGCGTGCCTTCGTGCTGATGCCGCTGGCGGAGATCGCGGCGGAATTGCAGCATCCCGCTCTGGGCCGGACGATGCGGGAGCTGTGTGAAGCGGCGAGTGAGGAGGGGGTGCGGCGGATTGCCGGAGCGAAATGGGCCGGGCCGGCGGGACCGAGGGGAGAAGCGTTTCGCCCAGCGGGCTAGGCCGCGGGCGGCTCCTCCGTGGTCTCTTCCGCCGCCTCACCTTCGTCGGTGAACATCGTCCAGCCGATCCAGAAGGCGATGGCGGTGATGGCGGCGAGGGCACTCAGGACGGGCACGGCCAACGCCAGGTAGCTACGACGGAGCGCCGCCCAGAGGAACACGACCATCTGAAAGACGGCCACGATCATGATGATGAGGCCGGTGGTCTGGGACTTCTCCATGGCGAACCTCTTAGCTGCTGTGGCGTAGCTCTGGGGGCAGAAGGTTGGGAATACGGTCCTCGATGGGATAACGCTCGGAGCACTGTTGACAGGTCAGGTGACCGCTCACGACCTCCTGCTCGGTCTCCTCTTCGATGTCGAGGTTGAGGGGGCTTTTGCAGACGGGACAAGCCAGAATATCGACCAGGTCTCTTCGCACGGAAAGGGTACCTCGCCGTATCATTGTAGAAGGAGCATGCCAGCGCGTCAAACGGTTTGGGCCTTTACCCCCTAACGTCTAGACTTCATTCTCTGATAAAATGGTCTGGATATGGCACAAACGAAGCGTGACTACTACGAGGTGCTTGGCGTCCCCCAGGGCGCCTCCGGGGACGATATCAAGAAGGCGTTCCGTCGCCTGGCCATGCAGTACCACCCTGATCGCAATAAAGAGGCTGACGCCGAGGCCAGGTTCAAGGAGATCGGCGAGGCCTACGAAGTGCTCTCGGACTCTGAGAAACGGGCCGCCTACGACCGCTTTGGCCACGCCGGCCTCACGGGCATGGAGTTCGGCCGCCCCTTCGAGGGGTTCGATTTCGGCGGCTTCGGCGATATCTTCGACGCCGTCTTCGGCGGCGGCACCTCAACCCGGCAACAGCAGGCTCAGCGGGGCGCCGACCGTCGCCTGGAGCTGGAGATCGATTTCGAGGAGGCCGCTTTCGGCTGCGAGCGCGAGATCGAGATCGAACGGGTCGAGCGCTGTAACCGCTGTGGCGGCTCCGGCAGCGAGCCGGGCGCCCAGGCCACCCGTTGCCCCACCTGCGAGGGCAGCGGCCAGGTCCGCCGGATGAGCCGCACCTTCTTCGGCCAGTTCGTCAACGTTGCCACCTGCACCCAGTGCCGCGGCGAGGGCCGCATCATCACTAATCCCTGCAAGGACTGCCGCGGCTCCGGACGCCAGCGCGAGCAGCGCTCGCTCCTGGTTAACATCCCGGCCGGGATCAGCGACGGTTCCCGCATGCGCCTCTCCGGTGAGGGCGACGTGGGCTCAAGCGGCGGTAGCCCCGGCCACCTCTACGTGAACATCAACGTCCGTCCGCATCCCCTCTTCCAGCGGGATGACGATGACCTGGTTTACGACCTGGAGATGAACCCAGCTCAGGCCGCCCTGGGCTTCGCCGCTGAGATCCCGACCCTGGATGGCGACCCGGCCACCCTGAAGATCCCCTCCGGCAGCCAGAACGGACGCCTCTTCGTCCTGAAGGGCAAGGGCGTCCCTCGCCTCCATGGCAGCGGCCGCGGCGATCTCCTGGTGCGGACAAGCATCGTTATCCCCACCGAGCTCAACGATGAGCAGCGAGAGCTTCTGTACCGCCTGGCGGAGACCTTCGGCACTCCCGTTTCCGACGCTGACAAGGGCTTCCTGGGCAAGATCAAGGACGCCCTCGGCTAGCGTCGTGGCTCCCTCTGCCGGCCTCGCAGCCGGCCACTGGCTGGAGATCGCCGTTCAGGTGGCCGGCATCGATTCCGAGCTGGCGGCCGACATCTTCCGCCAGAGTTGCCCAGGAGGCGTCTCTATCGAGCCCACCGTCCGGCCCGATCCCTCCGGCGAGGGGTATGTAGTGGACGGCGATTCCCGCGCCCTGGTAAAGGGATACCTGCCCGCCGGCCCCGATTCCGTTCGCCTCCGTCGCTCCCTGCGCCTGGCCCTGAGTCTGGCCCCCCTTCAGGGCCCGCCTCGATGGCGGCGCGCCCGCCGTCTCGCCGAGCGGTCCTGGCGCCACTCCTGGAAGCGATACTTCGGCCTGCAGCGGCTGGGTCGCAATCTCGTCGTCAAGCCGTCCTGGAGCCGCTACGCCCCCCGCGCCGGGGAGATCGTTATCGAGATCGATCCAGGCATGGCGTTCGGCACCGGTCAGCACCCCACCACGGCGATGTGCCTGCGCGCCCTGGAGGAGATGCTGCATCCCGGTATGCGCCTGCTGGACCTCGGCACCGGCTCCGGCATCCTGGCTATCGCCGCCGCCAAGCTCGGCGCCGCCCGCGTCCTGGCCCTCGACCTCGACCCTCTGGCCGTCAAGGCCGCCCGCGAGAATGCCGCTGCCAACGGCGTGGAGGCGGTCGTTCAGGCTGGCGAGGGCACACTGGGCGCGGCGGACGCCCCCCGAGAGGCGTTCGATCTGGTCGTGGCCAACATCAGTAGCCTGGCCATCGAGCGGCTGGCTCCCGTCCTGGCCCGCGCCGTCCGGCCCGGCGGCTGCCTCATCGCCAGCGGCTTCCTGGAGGAGGCCGTCGAGGGGCTTTCCCGCGCCCTTGCGGAGGGTGGCCTAGCCCTGGATCGGGTGCTAGAGGATCACGGCTGGCGCGCCATCGTGGCGTATAGGTCCTCGGAAGCGTCCTGAGCCCGTTCGGCCTTCCGAGGGATCGTCCCGCTCCGTCGCTCCTGTGCTACCCTTGGGCCGCATGTTGCACATCTTCTTCGGCCCGGACTCCTTCTCCCAGCGTGAGGCGCTGCGGGCGCTCAAGGCTGAACTCGACAGCGACGGCATGCTGGAATCGGGCACCTCGGTCTTTGACGGCCGGCAGGTTACGCCGCAGGAGGTCGTGGCGGCCTGTGAAAGCGCACCCTTCTCCTCCTCCCAGCGGCTGGTCATCGTCGAAGGGCTCCTTCAGCACGTGGGTCGAGGCCCGCAGGGAAGGCGCTCGCGGCGGCCGTCGGCGCCGGCGGACGAGGGCCCCTGGCAGGCCCTGGTCGACTGCGTTGACAGGATGCCCGCCACCACGACGTTGGTGCTCGTGGATGGGGATGTGCCGTCCGGGGGCCCGCTTCTTAGCGCCCTCAGCGGTAAGGGCCGGGTTCGACAGTTCCGTCCCCCTCAGCGTGGCGCCCTGCCTGACTGGATCCAGCGCCGCGCTCAGGCTCTGGGCCTGCGGATCGACCGGCGCGCCGTCAGCCTTCTGGTCAGCCTGGTCGACAACGACCTGTGGACGCTGGCCGCCGAACTGGAGAAGCTGGCCGCCTACGCCAACGGCCAGCCCGTGCGTGAGGAAGACGTGCGGGCCCTGGTTAGCGCCGGCGATATAGAGATATGGGGCCTCCTCGATGCGATCGTTGAGGGGAGGCCCTCAGCAGCTTTGAAGCTTCTTCGACGGCTCTTCGCTCAAGGAAGAGAGGCCTCGTACGTCCTCTCCATGCTGCAGCGTCAATACCGTCGCCTGGCCATCGCCCGCGAGATGCTCGATGGCGGCGCCACCTCGCGCGCCATCGGCCAGCAGCTCGGCGCCTCCCACTACGGTCTGGAGAAGCTGTTGGAGCAGGCCGCCCGTCATCCCCTGTCGGGCGTGCGAAGGGCCTATCGACACCTCTTGGAGGCCGATGTGGCGATCAAGCGCGGAATCTACGATGAGGAGCTGGCGCTGGAGCTCCTGGTGCAGGCGTTGGGCGTGGCCCCTGCGCGGGCCGTCTAGTCGTCTGCCCCGCCGCTTGCGCTGTCGGCGTCACTATCGTGGAATACGGGGTTATAGCAGGCGACGGGATGGTCGCGCTCCTGCTCCTCCAGCGGCGGCGCCGGCTCCATGCGGCAGATGTTGGTCGCCTTGGGGCAGCGGGGCAGGTACGCGCACTCCCTGGGGAGCTGGGTCAGGTTAGGGGAGGCGCCGCGTATCAATGGCAGGGGCTTGCGCGACTCAATGTCCCAACGGGGCCGGCTGGCCAGGAGGGCCCACGTGTACGGGTGGCGCGGTCGCTCGAACACGGTGGTTACGGTAGCTCTCTCCACGATGGAGCCGGCGTACATCACGGCCACTTCATCGGCCATCTGGGCAACCACCCCGAGGTCGTGGGTGATGAGGAGAATCGATGTTCCGTGGCGCCGCTGCAATTGGGCTAGCTCAGCCAGGATCGCGGCCTGCACCGTCACATCCAGGGCCGAGGTCGGCTCATCGGCGATGAGGAGATCGGGATTCAGGGCCGTAGCAATCGCTATCATCACCCTTTGCGCCATGCCGCCTGACAGGTGCATGGGGTAGCGTTTCACTACCTCTTCCGGATCGGGCAGGCCCACCTGGGCCAGAAGATCGAGGGTCCGCGTCTTGGCCTCTCGCCGGGGCACGTCCATGTGGGTGGTGATCATCTCCTCGACCTGCTGCCCGATAGAGAGAATCGGGTTCAGGCTCGTGGTTGCGTCCTGAAAGATCATGCCGATCTGGCGGCCCCGGACACGGCGCAACTCTTCCTTGGAGAGCGAGAGGATGTCCATATCCCGAAAGTGGATGCGCCCGTCCACAATGCGTCCGGCTGCCGGCAGGAGGTTGACTATGGCCAGACCCAAGGAGGTCTTGCCGGCGCCGCTTTCTCCCGTGATCGCCAGGGTCGTTCCCCGCTTCAGCGATAGCGATACGCCGTTAACGGCCTTGACCATCCCATCAGGGGTGGCGAATTCGACCCTGAGATCCTCCAAGCGGAGGATCACCTCATCCACTGGAGCTGCCTTCCCGGCCGTTCCGGCCTGCTGACGCCGCGCCACTGTAGGGGCGTGCCCGCGAACATTATATGTGGCGGCACGGAATCCCTCCAGCGCTCCGGTGTCACGAGGTCGTTGGCCCTTCTTCGGCGCCGCTCCCGGTCTGTCGTATGCTTAGTCTGCGGCAACGTCTTCGATGGCGGGGCCCTGCGATCGCAGTAGCCCGTGGTCTGGGGCCAGGAGGAAGGCGACGAGAAATATCCCCGTCGATACCAGGACGATGGCGGCGCTGGCGGAGACGTCGGCGTACCAGGCGATGTAGAGGCCGCTAAGGGCGGAGGCGACGCCGACGAGAGAACCTATCGCCATCATGCCGGGCAGGCTGCGGGCCAGAAGCTGCGCCGTGGCGGCCGGCGCCACCAGGACGGCCAGCACCAGGACGATCCCCATCACCTGGAGTCCGATGACCACGGTAAGGCCCACAAGGGCCAGAAGGGCGTAGTGGATTATCGCTACGGGCACCCCGGCTGCGGCGGCCATGTTGGGGTCGTAGGCGGTGAAGAGAAGCTCCTTATAGAACAGGCCTATCACGGCCAGAATCAGGCCGCCCAGTCCCACGATTATCCAGACGTCGGTCCAGGTCACCGCCAGCACATTGCCGAAGACGAAGCTGAACAGGTCTACGGTATAGCCGCTCTGGCGGCTCACGATGAGGATGCCGAGGGCGAAGCCGGCCAGGAGGATGATTCCGATGGCCGTATCGTGTCGTACGAAACCTCTACGGGTGATGAAACCGACGGCCAGCGCGGCGAGGAGGGCGGCGATGGCGCCACCGAGCTGCAGATTGGCCCCCAGCACGAAGGCGACGGCCACGCCGCCGAAGCTGGCGTGGGGAATGGCATCGCCCACGAAGGTCATCCCCTTGAGGACGATGAAGCTGCCCACCACGGCGGCGACCACGCTTACCAGGGCGGCGGCGATGAGGGCCCGACGCATGAACTCGCTGGCGTAGGGTTCCGTCAGGATGTCCAGGGCCTCATCTATGGGCGGCATACACCTTGCCTTCCACGTTGACCAGCAGCAGATGACGCTCAAACGTCTCGTTGAGGATCTCCTCGGTGAACACCTGGGGCAACCGTCCAAAGGCGATCACCTTGCGGTTCAGGAAGACGGCGTGATCGAAGGCGCTGGCCACGCAGGACAGATCGTGGGTGGCCACGAAGAGGGTGCGGCCGGCGCCCTGCAGGTCGTCGAAAAGGCCCAGAAGGTCGTGCTGGGCGCTGGCGTCCAGCCCCGCGAACGGCTCATCCAGGAGTAGGACATTCGCCTCCTGGGCCAGGGCGCGGGCGATGAGGACGCGACGCTGCTCGCCACCGGACAGGTCGCTGATTCGCCGTTGCGCCCGGTCCGCCATACGCACCCGCTCCAGCGCCTCGAGGGCGATCTCCCGGTCTCGGCGGCTGGGCTTTCGCAGGAGCCCGATGCGTCCATAACGGCCCATGAGGACGACATCCAGGCCGGTAACGGGGAAGGACCAGTCCACCAGCTCCGATTGGGGCATGTAGCCGATCCGTCCACGCTGCTGACCGGCAGGTTCGCCGAAGCTGTGGACGGCGCCGCGCCATGGTTTATGCAGGCCAAGTATGACCCGCAGGAGGGTGGATTTGCCGGAGCCGTTAGGGCCCACGAGTCCAGCCAGGCAACCGGGCTCTATGGAGAAGGTGACGCCCTCAAGTGCTGCCTGCCGTCCATAACCGGCCCACACGTCGCTCACCTCTATTGCGGGCGCTCCGTTTTCGTCTTGTTTAGCCATCGCGCCCTTCCAGGCAGCGGGCGATCTCGTGGGCGTTGAAGCGCATCATCTCGATGTAGCTCTCCACTTCGTCGTCCAGGGAATCAGCGTAGAGGGTGCAGACCGTCGCCCCGGCATCGGCGGCGGCCTGAGTCAGTATCTCTCCCTGGAAGCCCAACTGCGGCTCGGCGAAGACCGCCGCCACGCCCTCCCGGCCGATGGCCCGGCCGAGCTCGGCGATGTCTTGCGGGCTAGGCTCCTGGTTCGGGCTAGGGGCGACCACAGCCACCACCTCAAAGTCGAGGTAGCGGGCCAAGTAGGGAAAGGCGTCGTGGGTGGTCACCAGCTTCCGCCGTTCGGGCAACACACCGGCGACCTGCGCCCGAACGTATCGGTCTAGGTCATCCAGCTCTACCAGAAAGCCCCGGTAGTTGGTCTCGTACTCCTGCGCTCCCCGGGGATCGACCTCCGCCAGGGTGTCCCTGATGAGGTGGGCGTACAGGCGGGCGTTCGCCACGTCCAGCCAGAGGTGAGGGTTGTTGCCTAAAGAGTCGGCCCCGGCCGCCACGGCCTCCTCGGCCAGTTGCAGCAGGGTCGCGTCGCTTTGCAAATTGGCCTCGATGAGGCGTAGTGTCGGCGCCTCCAGGCCGAGACCGTTTACGATCACCACCTCCGCCTCCGTTATCCTCTGTACGTCCCGTGGGGTGAGTTGAAACGTGTGCGGGTCCGCCCCGGACGGGAGCAGCGCGGCCACTTCCACCCGGGCGGCGCCTATTTGCCGGGCGAAATCAGCGAGCAGGGGAAGGCTGGTCACCACCCTGACCTGGGCTGGGGCGCTGCCATTGGTTTCGTCTGGGGATGCCCCGCCCGCGCTGCCGCAGGCGGCGAGGAGGATCGAGGCCGCGCCCACGGGGAGGGCGAACATCAGCGGTGTTGGTAGGCGGTTTTCGATACGTAGTCTCATCTGCATGCAGAAAAAATCGCTACTGTGCCGCGGCGACCTTTTCCACACTGCGACAGGTGCGGCAGCGGCCGTAGAACTCCAGCCAATGCCCGTCGATCTCGTAGTCAGCCGAGCGCGACAGCCCCTCCACAAGGTCGTTTACGATACAGGTATCCAGGTCCTCGACGCGTCCACAGGCCTGGCAAATCAGATGATGGTGATGGCCGCGGCGCGAGAGCCGATAGTGCAGGCTGCCGTCCTCCAACAGGACTCGGCAAACGATATCCATCTCCGCCAGGAGGCGCATCGTTCGGAACGCGGTAGCCCGGCCGATGCTGGGGCAGCGACGCAGCACGTCCTCCACGGAGAAGTGGCCTTTCTGGGCCATAACGGCCGCCAATACGGCCAGGCGGGACGCGGTCAGCCGGGAGCCGCTGGCCTCGAGGCGCTGGATGATAGATTGAAGCTGGGACATGACGTATCGATACTAAGTATCAGTTCTCTCCTCCCTCCTGTCAAGGGTCGGGAGCGTCGGCAGGGCACGACCGCCCCTTGTCGAGCGCCGCGGGCGCTGCTAATATCGCGGCGATGCGTGTGGAACCGTCGGCCCTGATCGGCGGCCTCTGGGAGCGGGCGCTGGACGTGGTGTTCCCGCGGCGCTGCGTGGGTTGCGCGGCGACCGGCGCCTTCCTGTGCGCGATCTGCCTGGCCACGCTACCGAGGGCGGCGCCACCGCGCTGCCCGACCTGCTGGGTGCCGAGCCAAGAGCCGGAGGCCCCCTGCCACCGCTGCCGCGACCGTGCGTTCCACCTTGAGGCTACCCGCTGCCCCTTCGTCTTTGAGGGCGCCACCCGGGAGGCGGTTAACGCCCTCAAGTATCGGGGGCTCTCCGCTCTGGCTGAGAGCATGGCCCTGCCCATGGCCGAGTGCCTTCGTCAGTGGGTCCCACCTGCGGGGGTCATCGTGCCGGTACCCCTGGCCGGGCAGCGGCGGCGGCTCCGCGGCTACAACCAGTCGGAGCTGTTGGGTCGAGAGCTCTCCCGGCTGAGCGGCCTGCCCCTGGCTTCGGGGGCGCTGGTGCGCCGGCGGTCGACGATGCCCCAGGCCCGCAGCACCGGCGAGGCGGCCAGGCGGCAGAACGTGGCCGCGGCTTTCGCGCTGGGTCCGGCCGCGGTGGAGGGGGCTGTGCTGCTGGTCGACGACGTACTGACCAGCGGGGCCACTCTGGACGCCTGCGCCCGTGTTCTGCTGGACGGCGGCGCCGGGCCCGTTTTCGCCCTGACCTTCGCCCGGGAGGATTGAGCGGCCGGACGCGTAAGTACGCTTGAAGGGACACTAGGCTGGGCTTACAATTAGATTACCTGGAGGCTCATATTGGGTCTGGAGGTACGGTAGCGGGATGGAGCTGATCTTCCGCGGAAAGCAGGTGACCGTTAGTGATGAGTTCCGCGGCTACGCGGGCCAGAAGCTCGACCGGTTGGCCCGCTATCTGCCGGCGGTGGAACATGCCATCGTAGATGTGCGGCGGGAGGCGAAGGGAGATGGCGGCCGGTTCGTGGTGCAGGTAACCCTGAACGCTAGCGGCACGTTCTTAAGAGCAGAGGAGCGCAACTTCGATCTGATGGTCGCCGTCGATGCCAGGTCCGCTGCCCTTTCCCAGCAGGTGAAGCGGCTCAAGGAGAAGAAGCTATACCGCAGCGAGCGCCGGAGGAACAAGGAAGAATGGCTGGCGGCGTCCCAAGGCGACGAAGCGGAAGCGCCGCTGCCACCCGGAGCCGAGCTGGTGTCCGGTCGCGTCGTGAAGGTCAAGCGCTTCGCCATGAAGCCGATGACGGAGGCCGAGGCGATATAGCAGATGGAGCTCCTTGGCCACACCTTCTTCCTGTTCCGCGATGCCGATAAGGATATACTGGCCCTTCTGTACCGGCGTCAGGACGGAGACTATGGGATGATCCTGCCCGAAAGCTCATGATCGTCACCGTCACCCTCAACCCGGCCATCGATCAGACGTTGGTGCTCCCCAGATTCGTTGCCGGGGATACCATTCGTGTGAAGTCCAGCCGCTTCGACCCCGGCGGCAAGGGGATCAACGTCTCGCGGGTGATCAGGGAGTTGGGCGGTGAGAGCCTGGCGATGGGATTGGCGCCGGGAGGGCTGGGCCGATACATTGAGCAGACCCTGCAGGCCCAGACCCCGCGGGCCCAGGGTATCGCCTGTGACTTCGTGCACACCAGGGGGGAGACCAGGACCAACATCACGATTTTGGATGAGACGCGTCACATGCACACCATCCTCAGCGACCCCGGTCCCGAGACGGATCCTCGCGACGTCGAGGAGCTGAGGGAGCGCCTGCGCAGGCGGCTGCGGCCGGGCGACTGGCTGGTGCTGGCGGGGAGCATCCCGCCACCCATCGGGCCTGAGGTGTACGCCCAGATCATCACGGAGGCTCGCGATATGGGCGCCCATCCGGTACTGGACGCCGACGGCGCCGCTCTGGAGGCTGGAGTGTCCGCCCATCCGGAGATGGTGAAGTCGAACCGCCGTGAGCTGGAGCGGCTGCTGGGCCGGCATCTCGACGACGAGGCGTCGACACTGGAGGCGGCGGGAACTGTGCATCGGCAGGGGATTCCTAGGGTGGTGGTGACCCGGGGCCGCGAAGGCGCCGTAGCGCTGAGCGATAACTCTTGCTTGCGCGGTGTGGCGCCCCGTGTGCGTTCGGTCAGCGCTGTCGGTTCGGGCGACGCCTTGCTTGCCGGCGTGCTGCTCACGTTGAGCCAGGGCGGTGACCTGGAGGAGGGGCTGCGTCTGGGCATTGCCGCCGGCACCGCTACCGTCCTTACTCCGGGGACCGAGCTCTGTGAGCGCCGAGAGGTGGACATGCTCCTCCCCCGCGTCAAGGTCCAACCCATCGAGTCGCCGGTAGCCTCGGGGAGCTAGGGCGGTGGCCCGCCAGCCCACGCTGGTCGTTTTTCTGGGCGGCTTGGGCGATAGCCCCATCGAGGCGATCGTTGGCGGCTCCCGTCGCGCCGCGGCCCTGGACAGTATCGAGGTGGCTCTGGGCAGCGGGGCCTTCGCCGGCGCCATCCTCGTTACCGACGACCCCACCTGGGCCGTCGACCTGCCCGGCGTCACCCTGGATGTAAATGAAGGGCCCTTCCACTATGGGCGCCGGCTGGCGGAGGTGATGCGCGGGCATTCGCTGGATGCCGTCGTCTACCTGGGCGGCGGCAGCATGCCCTTGTTCACAGGCGATGACTTCGCGGCCCTGGCCCGGGTCCTGGAGCGGGACGGGGTCCTGGTGACCAACAATCCGTTCTCTTCCGACATGGTGGCCTTTCGGGCCAACGGGGCGGTAATGGACACCGTCACGGTGGTCGCCAGCGATAACGCCTTATCCCGTTCCCTGGTGGAGGGGGCCGGACTGACGGTGGAGCCCTTGCCCCGCACCATCGCGACGTTGTTGGACATCGACGGACCCACGGACCTGGCGGTGCTCCATCTGACGGGGCTGGGTGGACCCCGCCTGCGATCGTATCTCCAGGGGCTGGAGCTGGAGCTGGACCGCTACCGCAGCCTATTGCCTCTCTTTCTCGACCCGGGGGCGCAGGTCGTGGTGGCCGGGCGGGTGGGGAGCCACGCCTGGCGATATCTGGAGCGGGAGACGGCCTGTCGGGTGCGGCTGTTCGCCGAGGAGCGGGGGATGCAGGCGGACGGACGGGCGCAAGGGGGGACGGCGCGCTCCCTGGTCGGCTTTTTCCTGGAAGCGGTGGGCATCGGGCGCTTCTATAGCGCCCTGGCAGAGCTGGGCGACGCCGCTCTCATCGATACGCGGGTGCTGCTCGCGCACCTGAGATTGGATGCCTCCAGGGCGGATCGCTTTCTGTCGGACATCGGTCGCTGGCAGTCGATACAGGAGCCGTTCCTGCGGGAGTTCACGCGGGCCGCGCTGGAGGCGCCGATGCCGGTGCTACTGGGCGGACACTCGCTGCTCTCCGGTGATCTTATGGCCCTGAACGAGTTCGCCTGGCAGGAGCAGGAGCAGGAGCGGGCAGCCTCTCATTGACCACGCCTATGGCCGGACATACACTGGGGTCGAAACCAAGGCAGCGGCGTTCTAGCTAGGCCGTTAGCCGGCGGCTCGCGGGACGGCGTCCCGCCTTCTCCGTTTAGTAGGGGTGAGAGCATGGGTGTTCTGGGGCGTACCGATCCGGAATTAGCTGCCATCATCCGCAGGGAGGAGGAGCGTCAGCGGCTGGGGCTGGGGATGATCGCCTCGGAGAACTACACCAGCGCGGCGGTGCTGGAGGCGGTGGGCTCCGTCCTCTCCAACAAGTACGCTGAGGGCTACCCCGGGAAGCGCTACTACGGCGGCTGCCAGTTCGTGGATCAGGCGGAGGAGCTGGCCCTCTCGCGGGCGAAGCAGATATTCGGGGCCGAGCATGCCAACGTGCAGCCTCACTCCGGTGCCGAGGCGAACATGTCCGCCTACTTCGCCCTCCTGGAGCTGGGAGAGCCCGTTCTGGCTATGAGGCTCGATCAGGGAGGCCACCTCAGCCACGGCCTTAAGGTGAACTTCTCCGCTCGCCTGTACAGCTTCGTGCACTACGGCGTCGATCGGGAGACCGAGCGAATCGACTACGACGAGATGGCTCGCCTGGCCCGTGAACACAGGCCGAAGGTTATCGTTGTCGGCGCTACCGCCTACCCGCGCCTCATAGACTTCGCCCGGGCGCGGGAGATCGCCGATGAGGTGGGGGCCTACCTGATGGTGGACATGGCTCACATCGCAGGGCTGGTGGCGGCTGGGCTGCACCCCTCGCCCGTCCCCTACGCTCACGTCGTCACCTCCACTACCCATAAGACCCTCCGTGGCCCCCGCAGCGCCTTTATCCTCTGCAAGGAGGAGCTGGCCGCGAAGATCGACAAGGCCCTCTTCCCCGGCACTCAGGGCGGGCCTCACATGCACGTTGTGGCCGGCAAGGCTGTCTGCTTCGGCGAGGCGCTCAAGCCGGAGTTCGTGCGCTATCAGGAGCAGGTAGTGGAGAATGCCCGCATCCTGGCTGAGGAGCTCCAGTCCCGGGGCTGGCGCCTCGTCTCCGGCGGCACCGACAACCACCTGGTGCTGGTGGACGTAGGGGCCAAAGGTATCTCCGGCGCCAAGGCGGAGCGGGTCCTGGGCGCCGTGGGGATCTACGCTAACAAGAACACGATCCCCTTCGATGAGCGGCCGCCGACCGTGGGCAGCGGGCTTCGCCTGGGCACCCCGGGGCTCGCCAGCCGTGGCATGGGCCCGGACGAGATCAGGTCTATCGCCGCCTTCATCTCGCGGGTGCTGGAGGGCGACGAGGACGAGAAGGTGATGGCGGATGTGCGGCGAGAAGTGGAGGAGATGGCCTCCGCCTTCCCGGCCCCCGGCATCAGCGATCGGGCAGGGGTGAAGGCGTAAGGAGATCGCGCGGGGGGTAAAGCGGGCGCTCGCTCGTGCCGGTGGTGGGTGAAAGAGTCGCCTTGTTGCTGCCTTTGCTGCATGGTATAATCCCCCATACTCGTGAAGGCGGTGGCCATTGTGGGCCTGGACCTGGCGGGGGTTTAGTTTTGTTATTCGGTGAGGTATCAGTGCGCGAATACGAGTTGGTGATGGTAGTCAGCCCAGAGGTGGCCGACGAGGACCTATCGGCCACCGTGGAGCGGGTGCAGCAGTTCATTCAGGAGCGAGGTGGAGAGGTCAGGCAGGTGGATCCCTGGGGCCGACGCAAGCTCGCCTATCCCATTCAACGGCACCAGGAGGGTCACTACGTGGTCGCCCAGTTCAGCCTGGACCCCCAGGCGGTGAGAGCTCTGGAGGGAAACCTCGAGCTGGCAGAGGATGTCATCCGGCACCTCGTTGTAAGGCTCGAGGAGTAAGAGCGGGGAGTTCCGAAGGAGCGCCGAGATGGCAGGTCTTAACAAGGTCATGATTATCGGGAACCTGGGTGCGGATCCCGAGATGCGCTATACTGCGGACGGCAATGCCCTTACCAGCTTTCGGGTAGCTGCCAGCCGAAACATCACCAGCCCGGATGGCGAGCGTCGCGAGGAGACGGAGTGGTTCTCCGTTGTAACCTGGCGCAAGCTGGCCGAACAGTGTAGTCAGTTCCTGCAGAAGGGACGCCGCGTATACGTGGAGGGCCGCCTGCAGACGCGCTCCTGGGACACCCCGGAAGGCCAGCGCCGCTATCGCACGGAGGTGGTGGCGGATCACGTAATGTTTCTGGATCGGGCACCGGGCGCGCCCCTGCCGGAGGAGCAGGGCGATCCTGAGCAGATAGACGTCGAAGAGGTACCATTCGAGTAGGTTAGGCAGGGGGTATGGCAATCGAAGTGGAGAGGGAAGAGGGCGCCGAACCAGTTCTAACGGCGGCATCGCCTGAGGCCGGACTGTCGCCGCCCCCGGCCGGGGGCGCGCCGGCATCGCCTGAGACCGATCTGTCGCCGCCCCCAGCCGGGGCCGCGCCGGCAGTCCGGGAATTGCCTGCAGACCGAGGATCGCCGCCCCCAGCCGGGGCCGCGCCGGCAGTCCGGGAATTGCCTGCAGACCGAGGATCGCCGCCGTCTGGGGAGTTCCGGCCGGCTACCGCTCCGGACGATGGCGAGAGGCCACGACGGGGTCGGGGCGGGAGGCGTCGGGCCTGTGCCATGTGCGTGGACAAGATGAAATTTGTGGACTATAAGGATGTGGTCTTCCTGCGGCGCTATCTGTCGGAGCGCGGTCGCATAGACACCCGCCGGAAGAGCAGTTGCTGCGCCAAGCATCAAAGGGCACTTGCCCAGGCGATCAAGCGGGCCCGTCATCTGGCCTTGCTGCCGTACACGGCAGACCACATACGTGGTGCGGGGATCGGCCGTACCCGCTAGAGCGGGACGAGGGGTCCCGGCCCCAGAGGGTGAGTTGCACCCTGTTCTAGCATTGGTAAGGGGCTCAGCGCTTGCCTAGGAAGAGTCGTCGGCGCCGGATACCTACCCCTGCCTGGGAGTCCTCCGGGGGCACTCTGGCCGGTCGGCTCACGGGGCGCAACCTCCGGCTCTATGCCATGGGTGGCATCATCGCCCTGGTGGTCCTGGCTCTGGCTGTGGTCGGCTTCGCCTTCCTGTCAGACTTCTGGGCCGATCAGCGAAGGCCCGGCTCCACCGCCGTCCAGGTGGACGATACCAAGTTCACCCTGCGCTACTTCAGCGACCGTCTCCGGATGCACGGTCAACAGGTAGGCATCCCGGCAAATACAGCCCAGTTCTTGCTGGCGATAAACACGGTCACCAACCAGATTGTGGAAGAGACCATCCTGATCCGGTTCGCCTCCGAGATGGACGTTTCTGCCAACGAGGCGGAGATCAGGGATGAGATGGCGGTCCGCCTGGGCACGACAGCGGATGACCCTGGTTTTGACCTGCGCTTTCAGGCGGAACTCTCACGGAGCGGTTTTTCAGAGGAGCAGTACACGCAGATGATTGAGGCCGCTGTCTTGAGGGATAAGATCCGGGAGAAACTGGAAGCGGAGGTGCCCTCCTCCGCGGAGTCCATCCGCTACCGCCTCATCCTGGTAGCCGACCAGGCCACCGCTGACGACATCGTGCGGAGGGTGGAGGAGGGGGAGGATTTTGCGGAGTTGGCGCTAGAGCTTTCCCTGGACACGACGACGGCGGCTGACGGCGGCGACGTGGGATGGGTGCCCAGGGGTATCCTCGCAGAGACGGTGGAGGATACACTCTTTGGCCTTGAGCCGGACGGTCTGACCACCATTCTCGTATCTTCGGTCGTGGGGGTGTTCCAGGTGCTGGAGAAGGAGGAGGAGCGGGAGATCGAGCCGGATCACAGGCTTACCCTGGCCAACAGTGCGCTTCTGGACTGGCTGGGCGAGAAGCGTACACAGCTGGAGATTCGGGAGTTTGTCAGTCAGGATGCGGAGAAGGCGAGCTGGGCATTTGACCATGCCTACTCTACCTAGGCGGCAAGTATGAGCGGCCGCTCTCAGATAAACATCCTGCTCATGGGCCTGGGCGTCGTGGGCAGCGGCGTGGCGCGGGCCCTGGTCGAGAAGGCCGAAAGCTACTCTCAGCGGGTGGGCCTCCCCGTGGTTCTGCGGCGGGTGCTGGTGAGGGACACCTCCAGAGAGCGGCACCTGCCCCTGGATAGCTCCCTGCTTACGGCCGATCCGCAGGAGGCCCTCGCCGAGGACTGCGACATCGTCGTCGAGGTGATGGGCGGCGAGCGTCCGGCCTATGACTACATCAGGCAAGGGCTGGCCGCCGGCCACTACGTTGTGACCGGCAACAAGGAGGTCATCGCCAAGCACGGCCCGGAGCTGCTGGCACTGGCGGCTGAAGCCGGAACCGATATCCTTTACGAGGCGAGCGTGGGCGGCGGCATCCCCATCATCTCGCCCCTGAAACGGGACTTTTCGGCCAACGAGGTTGCCAGCCTCAGAGCCATAATCAACGGCACCACCAACTATATCCTGACACGCATGAGCCGCGAGGAGATCGACTTCGGTTCCGCCCTCGCTCAAGCCCAGGAGCTGGGCTATGCCGAGTCGGACCCTGCCAACGACATCGAGGGGCACGATGCCGCCTACAAGCTGGCCATCCTGGCCAGTCTGGCCTTCCATACCCACGTGCGTCCCCAGGATGTGTACCGCGAGGGGATCACCCGCCTCAACTCCCGCGACTTCCGCTACGCTCGTGAGCTGGGTTACGTCATCAAGCTGTTGGCCGTAGCCCGGCGCGATGAGGGAGCCCTCCAGGTGCGGGTGCACCCCGCGCTGCTGCCGGAGGCTGAGCTGCTGGCCAAGGTGGACGGCGTCCTCAACGCGGTGCAGGTGGAGGGCGACCTGACCGGACGAGTCCTCTTCCAGGGGGCCGGGGCGGGCGCCCAGCCCACGGCCTCGGCGATCATGGCTGACGTCCTGGATGCGGCTCGCTCAATCGTCCAGGGAAACCGACCCGCCCCTTGGCGGTATACTGGGGACATGACCGTAAAGCCCGTCTCAGAGCTGATCAGCCGCTACTACATAAGGATGGAGGTATCCGACCGGCCGGGAGTGCTGGCGGGTATCGCCCGCTGCTTGGGAGACAACGCGGTAAGCATCGCCTCCGTGATCCAGAAGGAGACCGACGAGGCGGCCCAGACGGCGGAGCTGGTGATCATGACCCACGCCGGGCAGGAGGCGGCGGTGCAGGCCGCCATCGGCCAGATCAATGGCCTGGCCGGAGTGCGTCAGGTGGGCAACCTTCTGCGAGTGGAGGATTGAGGCCTCGTGGCCCAGCGTCAGCCCCGAAAGCAGCGGCCCAGTGAAAAGCCGTCTCAGCGGCCGGAGGCGGAGCTTCAGGAGCCGCAGGCCCGTCTGCAGAGGGTAGAAGAGGAGCTGGAGCAGGGGCTCAAGCGGGTCTGGTCTCTGGAATCTGATCTGCACAGGCTGGCGGACACACTCTCTGCCTCCGGCGTGACTGTCGCTGCCTTGCCGAGCCTGAAAGAAGAGCTGCGCCAGGTGCGAGAACATCTCGGCCGGGTGCAGGACCGGCAGACGGATCTGGCTAATCGTGTGGAGGAGATGGGCCGCCAGGGTCAGGCGGAGGCCGGGCGAGAACGACAAGAACTCACTGCCTTTACCATGCAGTTGGGGGCTCTGGCCAAACAGGGCGCCCAGTACGAGAGCCATCATCGAGCTCAGGAGGATGCCTCCCGACATGTTAAGGATGATGTGGCTGGCACGAGGCTGGCGCACGAGGGTCTGGCCCAGGATCTGCAGGAGATGTCCACTGTTGCGGCGCGAGCCCTGGAGGGGGGCACCCGCCTGGAGCACGAGCTCGGCCGCGCCAACGGGCAGATCGGGGCCCTACGTGGCGAGGGTGAGGCCCTGAGCGAGCGGTTGAACCTTATGCAGGATCAGTTCCACCGCCAGGGAGAGCGTCTGGGCCAGTTGGAGGCGGCGGACGACTTTCCTGAGGAGGCGAGGGAGCTGCTGCAGCGGGCAAGCTTCGAGCGAGGGCAGATGGCAGAACGCCTGGCGGCCATCGATCGCCTCAGCGAGGAGCAGCTGGAGCGCGTCGAGGAGTTCGTGCAAGGGCTGGCCCGGCTAGACCAGCGGAGTCAGTCCCAGGCCACCCAGCTGCTGCTCGTCACGGAGCAGCTGCGAGAACTGGACGATCAGACGAAGGGCCAGATCAAGCGCCTCTTCCAGGCCACGCTGCGGCAGCGCCGCCGCCAGGTGGAGGCCCTGGCGCAAGAGATCAAGGAGCTGAGCCAAGGTGAAATCATCAGCCATGAGTGACGCTCACGGCGTCGGCGTGCTGGACCGATACAGGGAGTGGCTCCCGATCACCGAAGCCACTCCGTCCATCACCTTAGGCGAAGGCGACACGCCACTGGTGCGCAGCCGCCGCCTCCAGGAGCGCGTCCGCTGTCGCGATCTGCTTTTCAAGCTGGAGCTGTGCAATCCCACCGGCTCCTTCAAGGATCGAGGGATGGTGGTGGCTGTGGCCAAGGCCATGGAGGCGGGATGCGGGGCCGTCCTCTGCGCCTCCACCGGCAACACCAGCGCCTCGGCGGCAGCCTACGCCGCCCACTGTGGCCTGGACGTGTACGTGCTGGTGCCTAGAGGAAACATCGCCCAGGGTAAGCTGGCCCAGGCCGTCGCCCACGGCGCCCGCGTGCTGGCTATCGACGGCAACTTCGACCAGGCGCTGTCCCTCGCCCGCTTCATAGATGAGCACCATGCGGTGGCCCTGGTGAACTCGGTCAACCCTCACCGCCTGGAAGGGCAGAAGACCGCCGCCTTCGAGATCGTAGATGCCCTGGGGGACGCCCCGGACCGGCTGTTCATCCCGGTGGGCAACGCTGGCAACATCACCGCTTACTGGCGCGGCTTCGTTGAGTACTACCGGGCCGAGCTCTGCACCAAGAAACCCCGCATGATGGGCTGGCAGGCCAGCGGCGCCGCCCCTATCGTGCGCGGAGAGCGCGTGGAGAACCCGGAGACCGTCGCCTCCGCCATCCGCATTGGGAACCCGGCCAGCTGGCAGGGGGCCCTGGCCGCCCGCGACGAATCGGGCGGGGTGATCGGTGCCGTTACCGACGAGGAGATACTGGAGGCCTACCGCCTGCTGGCGCAGGAGGAGGGGCTCTTCGCGGAGCCAGCCTCAGCGGCGGCCGTGGCCGGCCTGATCAAGTATTCCCGGGAGCACGACCTGAGGGACGAGACTGTGGTCTGTGTTATCACAGGACACGGCTTGAAGGACCCTGACACCGCCCTGGGCATCGAGGCGGAGATGACGGAGGTCCCGGCCGATGAGGAGGCCGTGGAGAGGGCCATTGGGTTGCGCTAAGCGGCGCCCCCATCTTCCACCAGGGGGCCGTTCGCTGTTAGAATTGAGCCTGATAACCGTCCCGCTCCATCCGTCCGTTCCGTAGAGTCGTAGGTTCATCTGGAGTGAACGCTATTACCACTGGCGTCGATCAGGACCGCATTGCTAAGGCGGTGAGCCAGATTCTCGAGGCTATCGGGGAAGACCCGAGCCGCGAGGGGCTGGTGGACACGCCCCGGCGCATCGGTGCCATGTACGCCGAGCTGCTGGCCGGGCTGTACCAGGACCCGCGCGAGGTGCTCGCCGCGGGCTTCCAGGAGGCCCATAAGGAGATGGTGATCCTCAAGGACATCCCCTTCTACTCCTTGTGTGAGCACCACTTCCTCCCGTTTCACGGCCGCGCCCACGTTGGCTACGTTCCGGAGGGGCGCATTGTGGGGGCCAGCAAGATCGCCCGCGCCGTCGATATCCTTGCTCGCCGCCCGCAGCTTCAGGAGCGGCTCACGAGCCAGATCGCTGACTGCATCATGGATGGGTTGTCGCCGGACGGTGTGGCCGTGATCATCCAAGCCGAGCACCTCTGCATCACGATGCGCGGCGTCCAGAAGCCGGGCACGCTCCTGGTGACGTCAGCTATCCGGGGCGGATTCCGCCGCCGCGCCGCGACCCGCTCTGAGTTCCTGGCTCTGGTGCAGGGGAAGTGACGTGAGCTATACCGTCCAGCGAGAGGCGCTGCCCCAGCTAGAGCCGGAGTGGCGGCAGGTTCTGCCCCAATCCTTCTATCCTTGCGTCTTCATCTCGCCCACCTGGCAGCGGGTCTGGTGGGAGGAGTTCGGAGAGGGCCGCGAGTCTGTACTTCTCTCGGTCCGCCGCGGTGACGAGCTAGTGGGCGTGGCGCCCCTCATGCGCGAGGATGGGCGCCTCAGCTTCGCCGGCGATACGGAGATCTGCGACTACATGGACATCACGGCCCTGGCCGGCGCGGAGCAGGCGGTGCTGGCCGCTGTCCTGCGCTCGCTGCTGGCGGAGCCATGGGAGGAGCTGGCTCTGTGGGCCCTGCGTGACGACTCCCCCACTCTGAAGGCGCTCCCAGCCGTATGCGCTGACTTGGGGCTTTCCTTGGAGACGGAGGTGGAGGATGTCTGCCCCCGGGTGAGCCTGCCAGATAGCTGGGAGGGGTACCTGCAGGGGCTGAACCGAAAGGACCGCCACGAGCTGCGCCGCAAGCTGCGGAAGCTGCCCCAGGGTGGGCCGGTAGGGCTCGATGTGCTGGAGGCCCCCGCCGATATCGACGCCGCCCTGGGCGACTTCCTCCGCTTGCATGGCGCAGCTCGCTCGGACAAAGCTGCTTTCATGACGGATCGCATGACCCACTTCTTCCGCCGTATCGTCCCGGCGATGGCCCAAGAGGGGCTGGCGGAGATGATCTTCCTCACGCTGAACCAGGTGCGGGTGGCCGGCGTCCTCTGTTTTCGGGCCGAGGGCGAGCTCCTCCTCTACAACAGTGGCTATGACCCGGCCTACGCCGGCCTCTCCGTTGGCGTCCTCTCCAAGGCGCTGGCCTTGCAGCGGACCATCGCGGAGGGCCGACGGCGCTTCGACTTTCTGCGGGGCGCCGAGCCGTACAAGTATGACCTAGGGGCGGAGGACCTGAGGGTACACCGCTGCGTCATCCGGAGAGGTTGACCGTTCGTGTTATCATGAGGGAACCTAATGTGTAACATCGCCGTCGTTTCCGTTCACACTTCGCCGCTTGCCCGCCCCGGCACTCTGGACAGTGGCGGGATGAACGTCTACATTCGGGAGCTGAGCCGGGAGATGGGCCGCCGCGCCCACACCATGGATATCTTCACCCGCCGTGTCGACCAGGCCACCCCCGAGGTGGTGATGATCGACGAGCGCACCCGCGTTATCCAGATCGAGGCCGGGGCTCCGGATGCCGATAAGGGTTCCCTGCGAAGCTACCTGCCACAGTTCCGAAGCGGCGTCCTGGCCTTCCAGGAGGGTGAGGGACGCGTCTATGACCTGGTGCACAGCCATTATTGGCTGTCCGGATGGGTGGGCCAGGCGCTGAAGGTGCGCTGGGGCGCACCTCACGTCATCATGTTCCATACCCTGGGTGAGGCGAAGAATCGGGCCGGACTGGCTAAGAGGGAGCCCTATGATCGCATCGCCGGCGAGCGGCTCCTGGCTCAGGGCGCGGACCGCATCATTTGCGCCAGCGAGAGCGAGCGGGAGACGCTGCTGAAGCTGTACGGCGTCCCCGACGACCGTGTCACCTGCATTCCCTGCGGGGTGGACACGGAGCATTTCCGGCCCATGAGCCGTTCCCGTGCCCGCCGGCGTCTGAAGCTGCCTGCGAAGGAGTCCCTGGTGCTCTTCGTGGGGCGCATCGAGCCTCTCAAGGGGATCGATGTGTTGCTGCGGGCCGTGAGCAAACTGGAAGGCGAATTCCGCCTCTTGGCCGTGGGCGGCGATGGCAAGGAGGCCGCACGTCAGGCCGAGTTACGAGCGCTGGTCGACGAGTTGGGCATCGGTGAGCGGGTGAGCTTCCTGGACGCCGTGCCCCATGATGATCTGCCCCTCTACTACAACGCCGCCGACGTGTGCGTCGTCCCCTCGTACTACGAGAGCTTCGGGCTGGTCGCTCTGGAAGCGATGGCTTGCGGGGTTCCCGTCGTGGCCTCCCGAGTGGGCGGTCTCCGGGAGACTGTGCAGGATGGTGAGACGGGATATCTGGTCCCCTGGCGCTGCCCACAGCCCTTCGCCGAACGGTTGGACCAGCTTCTGAGCGACGCCCGCCTGCGCCGTCAGCTGGGCCGCGAGGCCAGGATCGCCGTGGAGCGTTTCCGCTGGTCGGAGGTGGCTGCCCAGGTCGAGGATGTCTACCATGAGCTGGTCTCTCAGTACCGGGGCGTTGCCGTAGGGGCACACATAGCCTGACGGCAGCCCATGGCTGAGGAGCCGCGCAAGGCCCTGGTCATAGTCGCCCATCCCGATGACGCCGAGTTCCTATTCGCCGGCACCATCGCCCGTTGGTGTGCTGAAGGGTGGGAGGTCAACTACGTGCTCGCCACCAGCGGCGACATGGGGAGCGACGATCCGGAGATGACCCGCGAACGGCTGGCCCCCCTGCGCGAGAAGGAACAACGGCAGGCAGCCAAGGTCCTGGGCGTGCGCGAGTGCGTCTTCCTGCGTTACCCGGACGGTTTCGTGGAGGACACCCCGGAGTTTCGGGGACAACTCGTGCGGGAGATCCGGCGCTTCCGGCCGGAGGTGCTCGTGACGTGGGACCCGTTCCGCCGCAGCTTCAACCACCGCGACCACATGCTGACGGGTCGGGCGGCCCTGGATGCCGGCTATCCCCTGGCCCGCTCCCATCTGGCGTATCCGGAACACTTAGAGGAAGGGCTGGAGCCGCATCGCGTGCAGGAGGCGCTACTGGCGGGGAGCGAGCAGCCCGACTATTACGTGGACGTAAGCGATTACTTCGCCAAGAGGATGCAGGCGATCCGCCAACATAAAAGCCAGGTAGGGCGTACCCCGGCCCGGGAGATGAGGAAGCGGCTACGCGAGCGCATGGCGGCGGTGGGTAAGGAGCCAGGATACAAGTTGGCGGAGGCGTTTCGCCGCGTCGAGTGGCGCTAGCGGGCCTCGATTAGCGGACGCTCTCTACGAAGTCCTGGGAAGAGGCGATATCCGCTATCATCGAGAGGACGTACTTGATGGCATGGTCGTGATCCTCCCGCTGGCGGCTGGCACAGCAGTCCTCCAGAATGATGACCCGATAGTCGGCGTCGGCGGCGTGTCGGGCGGTGGCCTCCACGCTGAAATTGGTCACGATGCCCATGATCGCCAGCGTATTGATGTTTCTCGCTTTGAGGATGGATTCGAGTTCCGAATTGTAGAAGGGGTTGACCCTGGGGCGGCTCACGACGACCTCGCCGGGAAGAGGCTTCACCTCGTCACGGATCTCCATCTGTTCGCTGCTCGCCTTAAGAGTGCCGTTCTCCTTGATCATCTTGAACATCTTGTTGCGGTCGCTCACCTCCGGATAGCCCTCGCGGAAGCCTATGGCCACGTGAATCACGGGAATGCCGGCTGCCCGCGCGGCATCCATCACCCGCCTGGCGTTCCCGATGAGGTCTCGCTCTTCGGCCATCTGGTTGTTTGCCGTATTCCCTTTGCTCAGTTCGCTGGCGATGACGGCGGTGCTGCTTATGTCTAGATTCAGGTTGGGCATCTAATGACCTCCTCACGGTAGTCGTAACGGGCACGCCGGATTATACGTTTGAATTGTAGAAGTAGCAACGGGAGCGTCATCTTGCGCCTGGAAGGAGCCACTCTTACGGTTGCTGGGGTCTTGGGCTGCTGAGGCCGAGCGAAGGCGTTCTGTTACGGTTGAAGGGAACCTGCCCCGCCTTAGGCAGATGAACCGCCAGCCGGCCGATGCGATGATCCCCCTGGTCTGTCGGAACACGGTGCTAGTCAGCGTGGGGGCGGCTGCCGGCCTTGTGGCCGTTTCGCCGCTGCTCATTCGGCTCCTGGGCGGGAGGAGTTACCCGCTATGAGGGCGCATTAGCGTTAGTGGTACGCTGTTGGGTGATGGCTCTCGTTGACCAGAAAGCCGCCGACTCTTGCCTGCGGCCGCACCCGGAGCCGGGATAGTCCGATGCAGTCTGATCTCGACGATGTTAGCGGCGGCAGCTTTCTGGTCAACGTCAACCTGGTCGTCCTGTCCCAGATCGTCATCTACGGGCTGGCCTTCGGCCTCCGGGTGGTGCTGGCTCGTACCCTCGGTGACGAGGGGCTAGGCACCTACTCGCTCTTCTTCGTCGCCGTCCTGGTGGCCGGCGGCATCGCCAGCCTGGGCGTCGGGCTCGGCAATATCTACTTCCTGAACAAAGGCACCCACTCCTATCGGGTTCTCCTGGCAGGCAGCCTGTTCGTTCTGACCGTCGCCTCTATCATCACTTGGGTCCTGGTGGCCGCCTTCGGCCTCATAACCGAGCCGGAGCTGTTCGTCTCCGGTCGCGCCTACTGGCTGTACGCCTCTGCCCTGCCGGCGATAGTGGCCTATATCCTGCTCACCTCCTTCCTTCACGGTGCCAGCCGCTTCCTGGCCCTGAGTAGCGTGGCTGTCACTCAGGGGCTGACCGGGCTCCTCATGGTGGGCGCACTCTACCTGGCGGATACGCTGGACGTTTTCAGCGCCCTGGCGGCCTGGGCTGCCTCCTTCTTGCTTGCCGATCTCCTGACCGTGGTCCTGGTGGGTGTCCGTAAGGCAGACCTGGGCGGCCTGCTGCACCCCCCCTGGCAGGCCCTGAAGGAGCAGATTCACTACGGGGCCCAGGGGCAGGCGGCCAATCTGGCCCAGCTGTTCAACTACCGTCTGGACCAGTTTCTAGTGGCCGCTTTCGTCTCCCGCGCCGGGGTCGGTCATTACACCGTTGCCGTGGGCCTGGGCGAGAGCGTTTGGTGGATCTCCTCGGCCGTGGCCATGGTGCTCCTCCCCCGCCTTACGCAGATGAACCGCCAGCAGGCCGATGCGATGATCCCCCTGGTCTGTCGGAACACCGTGCTGGTCAGCGTGGGGGCGGCCGCCGGCCTCGTGGCCGTTTCGCCGCTGCTCATTCGGCTCCTGTTCGGCGGCGAGTTCACCGCTGCCACGACGCCAATGATGCTGCTGATGCCGGGGGTGATCGCCGCCAGCGCTACCCGTGTCCTGGGTAGCTACCTGTTCAGCCAGGGCCGGATAATCTACAACACCTATGCCACCTTCATCGCCCTGGGAGTGACGATTGGCCTGGATCTGATCCTCATACCCTGGCTGGAGGTGGAGGGGGCGGCCATCGCCTCTTCCGTGGCCTACGTGGTGGCCCTGGTCGCCACTCTCTACTGGTACCGCCGCGTCTCCGGCCGCGGTGTGTGGGAGGCGCTGGTCGTTCGCCCCAGCGACCTCCGGCTCTACAGCGACTTCTTGCGGAGGCTGCGGGCGCGCGCCCGGCCTACGGACAAGGAGGCCACCTAACCGGTACGGCCTCCATCCCGTTCGAGATGGATGGGCTCGTGGTCCTGGCCGCCTTCGCCCCGAGGGCCAGGCTGCACGAACGACCGCGGCTTCTCGACAATGGGGCGCTGCTTTGCTAGCATGCCAGTGCCATCGGTAGTTGACGCTTCTTCGACAAGTCTCTGCTGCGATCGTATCGTTCGTCCGGGAGTCCCGGTGGCTGCAAGCCGTCGGGGTGTAGCTCAGTCAGGCTAGAGCGCACGGTTCGGGACCGTGAGGTCGGCGGTTCGAATCCGCCCACCCCGACCATCCCTAATTGCTGAAACCCCTCCGCTCACCCCAAGCGTATATACCGTAGAGAGCGAACTGTCTCATCGTGTAATTGACGTTTTTTGCCCAAGCGGGTTGCTATCTTGAGTCCACCGGCGCAGACTAAGCTCTCACCCGATGAGGCAGGGGAATATGGGGTTCTGTAACATTTTCTGGCGGGAGCAGCGTCATTTACTGAGCAGCGTCAGGAAACCTGCAGGCGTTTTTGACGTTAAAACATTCAAATCATTGTATGACTGTGATCTCTTGCAGTTACGGCTGCGAGGGGGCTAGAATGCAGAGCCGACTCTAGGCGGAGGCGATGAGATGGTCTTCCAGGCGGAAGCTAGGGCTAAGGTGAAGAGACAGCAGGCAGACCTGGCGATACAACTGGCCCTTCAGGGCCGCTGGGCCGACGCGGCTCAGGTGAACCGGGCGATAATCGAGTCGTTCCCGACAGATGTCGATGCCTTCAACAGGCTAGGGAAGGCGATGACGGAGGTGGGCCGCTATAGTGAGGCGCGGGAAGCCTATATGAAGGCGTTGGAGTTCGACTCGCTGAATGCCATCGCCCGCAAGAACCTGGCGCGCCTAGCCTCTCTGGGCGAGGAGGCGGCACCCCGATCCGGCACGCAGAAGCTCTCCCCTCAAATGTTCATTGAGGAGACCGGCAAGACAGGGGTCACGGTCGTGCTCCGGCCCAACATGGCCGTGGCCGCCCGCATGACCGCCGGCGATCAGGTACTCCTCGACCAGCAGAGCGGTTCCTTGGTGGTCCAGAGCGCGGATGGTGAGCACGTGGGCGACGTCGAGCCGAAGATGGCCCAGCGCCTCATCAAGTTCATGAACGGTGGCAACCAGTATGTAGCCGCCATCTCGGCCCTGGACGAACGGGAGGTTCGGCTCTTCATACGTGAAACCTTCCAGCACCCCTCGCAGGTGGGGAAGCTTTCTTTCCCAGCAACGGTGGGCGAATCGGTTAGACCATATTTGAAGCGGCGGATGCCCCGTCAGGTCGCCGAAGAGGTATATGGCGAGGATGGTGACGAGTGGGAGCCGGCTGGTGAGGGCGACTCGGCGGACGCCACTACCGATGGCCCCCACCGTGGCCGTGTGGGCGACACCGTAGAAGCCGACGTTGAGGAGGAAGGAGATGAGGAGGAAGAAGAGGAATAGCCTCCTCGGCCCCCTCGGCGTCAGGCGCTGTCCTGCCACGGACCCATCCCACTCGGTTAAAGACCTCTCGCCCCTCCCGGCTGCCCGTTAGACCGCCCGGCAGACCAGTAGAGGTTGGCTATTCCGCCGCCCCTTTGCCGTGGCCCTAGCGTCTGCTAACATACCCTCGGCCCGCCGATGTGATACCCGCTGTGCCATGTCCGAGATCATCGTTGCTAAGGAGCTCGTAAAGCGCTACGGTTCCTTCACAGCCGTAGATCGCATCTCCTTCTCCGTGCGGGCCGGGGAGTGTTTCGGCTTCCTGGGTCCCAACGGGGCCGGTAAGACAACAACCATCCGCATGATCAGCTGTGTCTCCCCCGTCACGGCGGGAGTGCTGACTGTGGACGGGATGGACGTGCAGCGCGAGCCACGGCGGATCAAGGCTACCCTTGGTGTCGTGCCTCAGGATGAGAACCTGGACCCGGACCTTACCGTACGCCAGAACCTGCGGGTCTACAGCCGCTATTTCGATCTGCCGCGAGAGGTGGCCGAGGAGCGCATCGGCGAGTCGCTGGCCCTGTTCCAGCTTACGGAGAAGCAGAACGAGCGCATCGATTCCCTGTCCAGCGGTATGAAGCGGCGGCTGACCATAGCCCGAGGGCTCATCAACGCGCCGCGAATCCTTGTGCTGGACGAACCAACGACGGGGCTGGACCCTCAGGCCCGTCACCTGGTCTGGCGGAAGCTCAGGTTCTTGCGTTCTCAGGGCGTCACCATGCTTCTGACCACGCACTATATGGACGAGGCTGCCCACCTGTGCGATCGTATCGTCATCATGCACAAGGGGCAAATAATGGCGGAAGGCACACCCGATGAGCTGGTAAATCGCTTCGCCGGCCGGGAGGTGGTGGAGGTGCACCTGGGGCCGGCGGAGCGCTCGGACGTTCTCCGGCGGCTGGAGGGGCGGAACGGCCTGACGGTGGAGGAGGTGGAGGATATCCTGTACATATACGTGCGGGGAAACGATGGCCTGGATGTCTCTTCCCTGAATGTGGAGGCTGATAAGGTGGTGTACCGCCGGGCGAATCTGGAGGATGTCTTCCTCCAGCTGACGGGAAGGGGGTTGGTGGAGTGACGGCCACCGCTTCCCCGCGGAAGCTGTGGCACCGGCCGGACGTCTCGCTGCGGGCCGGGCGGGTATGGCAGCGGAATCGAGACGTCTACCTCAAGCTCTGGAAGTCGGAGCTGATCTGGCCCCTGGCGGAGCCGATCATCAGCCTGGTGGCCCTGGGCATCGGCCTGGGCGGGCTGGTGGAGCTGCCCAGCGGCCAGCGGTACATCGAGTTCATCGCACCGGGGCTGCTGGCTGTTTTCCCCATGTGGGCGTCCGCCGGCGAGAGCGCCTGGGGCTCCTTCTTCCGCATGGAGAACCATCGCACCTTCGACGCCATGGTGGCCACGCCGGTCAGCGTAGAGGACGTCATCACCGGCGAGGTGCTATGGGGCGCTACCCGCTCCGTCATCTCCAGCGCCTATATCCTGGCCGTGGTAGCCGCCTGGGGTCTGCTGGACTCGCCCCTGGCCCTGCTCATTCTGCCCATGTCCTTTCTCTCCGGCCTCATGTTCTCTACTATCGCTCTCACCTACACCTCAGTGGCCCGCTCTATCAGCTCCCTCAACTACTTCTTCGCTATCTTCATCACCCCCATGTTCTGGCTGGGCGGCGTCTTCTTCCCGCTGGACCGGCTGCCGGAGACGCTGCAACGCCTCGCCTGGTGGATCCCCATAACCCATGTCGTGGACGTATACCGGGGGCTGGCCAGGGGCGAGCCTCAATGGGAGCACCTGTTGGACATCGCCTGGATCCTGGTGGTCGCGGCGCTGTTCTACGGTATCGTCCTTCACACCATGCGGAGGAGGCTGGTCAAGTAATCTGCTCGCTGCGGGCCGTAGGGGCGGCAGAAGGGGTCTGCGGGGTGGACATCGGCTATAAAAGGGCCTGCGGGGACCGAATGCGTGTCGGCTCTGGCCCTTCCCGGGCGTGATTATCGGCCTCTTTTGCGGTATTATGGCCATGTGACCGGAGATGTGCTCGCGGTGGGAGGCCTTCAGGCCTGCGACGTAGGCCTTAAGCCCTCCACCCGCGAAGATATGCGACCTGTACGCGGCCTGCTTTTGGCCGGGCTGCTGGCCCCCTATTCCTGCCCCGACTGTGAGGGTCTCCTATGGCGATAGATACGTCCAACATGGGCAACGTCCGCCCGATCAAGATCGAGGAGGAGATGCGCGCCTCCTATCTCGATTACGCCATGTCCGTCATCGTCTCTCGGGCCCTGCCGGACGTGCGCGACGGGCTTAAGCCGGTGCAGCGCCGCATCCTCTACGCGATGCACGACATGGGAGTCCGGCCCGGCGGCCAGTACAGGAAGAGCGCCCGTATCGTCGGAGAGGTGCTGGGCAAGTACCACCCGCACGGCGACGGACCGGTGTACGAGGCGATGGTGCGGCTGGCCCAGGACTTCACCATGCGCTACCGGCCGGTGGATGGCCAGGGCAACTTCGGCTCCATCGATAACGACCCGCCGGCCGCCATGCGTTACACGGAGGCGCGGCTGGCCCGCATCGCTGAGGAGATGCTGGCTGATATCGACCGCGATACGGTGGACTTCACCGCCAACTTTGACGACTCACTGCGGGAGCCGGTAGTGCTGCCGGCGCGGCTGCCCAGCCTCCTCGCCAACGGCGCCTCAGGCATCGCCGTCGGCATGGCCACCAACATCCCGCCGCACAACCTGAGCGAGCTGTGCGATGCCATCTCTTGCCTGATCGATAACGCCGATGCCAGTACCGAGGAGCTGTCGGAGTTCGTAAAGGGGCCGGACTTCCCCACGGGCGGCGTAATCTATCGCATGGAGACGGTGCGGCTGCCGGCCACCAACGGTCAGGGCCCCTCCACTGAGAGGCGGGACGCTATCCGCAAGGCCTACGCGGACGGCAAGGGGCGGGTCGTGATGCGGGCCCGGGTTCACATCGAGGAGATGGCGAAGGGGAACCGACACCAGATAATTGTCAACGAGCTGCCCTACCAGACGAACAAGGCCGCCCTTGTCGAGAAGATCGCCGATCTGGTGCGCAGCAAGCGTGTGGAAGGGATCGCCGACCTGCGCGACGAGTCGGATCGCCACGGCATGCGGATCGTTATCGAGCTGAAGCGGGAGGGACAGCCGCGGCAGGTGCTGAGCGCCCTATACAAGCACACGGCCATGCAGTCCTCCTTCTCGGTAAACATGCTGGCCCTGGTGGACGGGCAGCCTCGTACGGTGAGCCTGAAGAAGATCCTGGAGTCCTACATCAGCCACCGGCAGGAGGTGATCCGGCGCCGCTCAGAGTTCGACCTGGCCCGGGCGCAGGAGCGGGGACACATCCTGGAGGGTCTCCTCAGGGCGATCGAGAGCCTGGACGAGGTGATCAAGGCCATCCGGCGCTCGCCTTCGGCTGAACAGGCGAAGGTGAGCCTGATGCAGGCGCCTTTCCAGCTCAGCGATCGCCAGGCCCAGGCCGTCCTGGACATGCAGCTCCGCCGCCTGGCCCGCCTGGAACGGGAGAAGCTCCAGGAGGAGTACGCCGAGATCATCAAGCAGATCGCTTATCTGGAGGACCTCCTCGCCAACCCTCGCAAGATCGACTTTCTTATCAAGGATGACGCTCAGCAGCTGAAGAAGAGCTACGGGGATGAGCGCAAGACCGTTATCCTGAACCAGGAGCCGGAGGAGTTCTCCCAAGAGGATCTGGTGGCCCACCAAGAGGTGGTGGTCACCGTCTCCGTCCACAACTACGTCAAGCGCCTACCCCTGGATACCTACCGGGCCCAGGGCCGAGGCGGCGTCGGCGTGATGGGGATGAGGACCCGCGAGGACGACGCCGTGCGCCACCTTCTGGTGACCGATACCCACGATCGGCTTCTCTTTTTCACCGATCGCGGTCGCTGCTTCCAGGTTCGGGCCTACGAGCTGCCGGAGGAGTCACGCCAGGCCCGCGGTATCCCCGTCATCAATCTCATCGCGGTGGAGCAGAGGGAACGGATAACGGCTGTGGTGCGCTGTCCCCCTGAACTGGAGCACGACTACATGCTCATGTCCACCAAGCTGGGCGAGGTGAAGAAGACGCCTCTCAAGAACTTCGCCGCCGTCCGCCGCGATGGCCTCATCGCCATGAACATGGAGCCCGACGATGAGTTCGTTGCGGCCAAGCTGGTAAGTGAGGACGAAGACGCGATCCTGGTAACGGCTCGAGGCAAGGCCCTGCGCTTCTCGGTCAGACTGCTCCGCTCGGCCTCGCGGCTGTCCGGTGGCGTGCGCGGGATCAGGCTGGCCCCCGGCGACAGCGTCGTCGGCATGGAAGTGATCTGCCCCAAGGAGGCGCTTATCGTGGTGAGCGCCCTGGGCCACGGCAAGCGAACGCCAGTGGAGGAGTACCCCGTCCAGGGCCGCGGCGGTCAGGGAGTCGTCACCTTCAAGACGCATGCCAAGAGCGGCGATCTCGTGGCGACCCGCATGGTTAACCCTGGGCATGAGCTGATACTCATCTCCGAAAAGGGAATAGTGCTGCGGACGCCTGTGGCGCACATCTCGCTTCAGGGTCGCTCCACTCAGGGCGTGAGGCTGATGGACGTAGGCAAGGGCAACGCGGTGGCGGCGGCAACCCTGGTCGATCTGGAGCGCAGCTTCACGGAGACGCAGCCCCTGCCCACAGGGGCTACGGTCGAGGGAGATGAGTCTGGCAAGAGTGGCAAACGTCGGGCCGCGAAGCCCAAGGCCGCGAAGCCCAAAGCCGCGAAGACGGAGAAGGGGCCGGGGTCTGCCAAGCCCGGGCAGAAGGGGCGCTAGGGACAGCGGCGGCCCTCCGGAGCGCAGCGTCCGTACCACATCTGGCAGGAGACGCGTCTAGGTGGCTGGCCCGCGGCGGCTGTACATAACGTGGAGGTGGCGTGGTCCGCACCTCAGTACCCGCGGTTCACGTCCACCACGTTGCGCAGGGGCTCCCCTGCCAGGTAGCGCCGCAGGTTATCGCAGAAGAGCTCTACCGCCAGCTCCATGTAGCGGGGGGTACCGCCGCTGATGTGGGGCGTCACGATGACGTTCTCCAGCCCCCAGAGCTCGCTCTCCGTCGGCAGCGGCTCCTGCTCGAACACGTCCAGGGCGGCGCCGGCGATCCAGCCCTCCTTCAGCGCCCGCACCAGGGCTGCCTCGTCGATGATGGCGCCGCGAGCGATGTTGATGATGACGGTGGTAGGCTTCATCGAGCGCAGCTCAGGCTCGCCGATTATCCCCCGCGTCTCCGGCGTCAGGGGTACCGCCACAATCACGTAATCGCTCTCGGAGAGCAAGTACGGCAGCTCGCTGGGCGGCAGCAGCTCATCGACACCGCCGACCCCCGATTCCCGGCGCTGGGCTGAGCGTTTGATGGCCAGCACCCGCATGCCGAGGGCTCGGGCCAATCCGCCCACGTGGCCGCCGATGGCGCCCAGGCCGACGATGCCTACCGTCTTGCCCAGGAGCTCTTGAGATGGGTAGGGCTGCCAGCTCCGCCCTGCCTGTGCCCTGGCGGCGCCGGGGAGCCCCTTGGCGAAGGCCAGCATCGCCCCCAGCACGTACTCGCCGATGGGCACGGCATGAATGCCGCTGACCGTGGTGACTGTGACCCCCGCGCGTAGGAGTGGGCTGTCCAACATGCGGTCGACTCCGGCGCTGGTGAGCTGAATCCAGCGGAGCCCGGGTGCCCGGGTCAGGATGTCCTCGGGGATGATGGTGGAGCTGGTGAGCAGCACCTCTGTCCCGGCCAGGACGCTGTCCAGGTTCCGCCGCGCCTCCTCGTCGCTCTCCTCCTGTGGGCCCGGAGGCTCCGCGTATCCGACCCAGAGAGGGCGGCGGCCCCGAAACTGGCGACGCTGGGCCTGGCTGAGGGTTGTCACCTGCAGGCGAGGGTCTACGCTCCGCAGCCGCTCCATGAGCTCCTCGACCAGGGGCAGGGTTAGCGTGACCCGCAGCTGGTTTTCCATGACGCTGACTCAGATTATACGGGGCCCAGCGGAGATGTGTCATAGATGCCTCGATGGGCGGCCACGATTTGAGCGATTATCCGCTTTCTTCACCATCTATTTACTGAAGTTAAGAACTGGTAAACCTATCATGATGATGGAGTCAACGATGCTCGCCCGTTAGTCAGTCCGGTAACGCACCCGCCCATCAGCCGGTGCGCCTCCGACTTCCACCGGGACGAGCCCAGAGGGAGGACAACCAGCATGGCGTGCCGGAGCCATGGGACTGCCGGAGAGGGTGGCGACAACAGAGCGAGTCCAAAGGGAGGGCAGCGACGGTTCTCATCTCGTGCCTTCTGGCTAGGGATGGGAACTGTCGCCACTGTCGCTGCCGTGCTGGCCTCGGCAGGCGCCCTGGTGGCGGTCCATGGCTCGGAGCCGCCGTCAACGCCGCTGCCCTCGCCCGCCCTCTCCGAAGCGCCTGGCCTGCCCGAGAAAGCCTCGGAGCTTCTACTCACCGGCGCTGCCGACGGGGGACGGATCGGCGACAGCGCGTCGGCCACGCCGGTGGCGACAGTGGCTGCCCAGATAGAGCTCCCACCGGCGGAACCGTCGCCGACGCCGCTGCCCACAGCGACACCCTCCACGCCTGAGACCCCGGACCCCGTCGCCAGCTCCTCGTCCGCCACGCCACAGCCGGTGCCCCAGGCTCCGGTCCCGATGCCGCAGCCGGTGGCTGACCGCCTGGTCCAGGAAGCGGCCCAGCGTTTCGGCATCCAAATCGTCCTGGACGGACAGGACTGGGGAGAGGGAGAGGCAGCCCAAACGACCAATATCGGGGCCGTTATCAGCGCCATGGAGCGGCTCCCTCAGGGTGTAGTGTCGGCGGTGACGGCACATGCCCACGGGCCTCTGACCTTCGTCTCCAACAGTCAGGGCCGGACCCTGGCCGGCTGGCAGCCCTACGGCAACTTCCCCATGGGCTTCTACACCAACTCGGATCAGGGCGCCGCGGGCAGTGGACCGGCCAACCAGGTGGTGCTCATCCCGGGCTTCGCCGAAATGTCCATCGGCCACGAGATCCTCCACGCCTATCAGTTCCGCGACTTGGGTCCCGATCAGTACGTGCTGGCCCTCCTGGGCGATGAGATGCGCTCTTTCATGGCCGCCGCCGGCTGGCGTCAGGTGGGGACCGACGAGCAGGTACGGGCGGCCGCGAACCAGCCCTGGGATGTCGTCAACAGCCTGTACGTGTACGAGGGTCGCCCTCTGACCTACACGACGATCGGCGGCTCCACCGTCACTTTGAGCCCGCCCAACCCGCTCGAAGCCTTCGCTGTGGCCGGCTCCGTCTACTACACTCGCCCCTCGGGAATGCCCCTGCCGGACTGGCCGGAGTACTGGGACTGGTTCCAGGCCAACCTGGGCTAGTTATCGCCCCAAGGCCAGCCTTTCGATGAGCCAGCGGGGTAGGCGGGCTGCCTCCATCAGCCGCTGCGTCGCCTCGATATGGTACTCCACTCGGTGCAGGGCAACGGTATCCGCTTCCCTGTCGAGGATGGCGTAGGCGGCGCGGGGATCGCCGTCCCGGGGCTGGCCCACGCTACCGGGGTTGATCACTATCTTCCGCTCGCGGGTCAGCTTCACCTTCGTGCCGTCCTCGAGGAATGAGATCTCGCAGCCGTTGGGCGACTGCGGCCGCTCGAGGATCAGCATGGGGATGTGGGTGTGGCCCACCAGGCCGAATGGCGTCTGCTGGCGCTCCAGATGGGCCTGTGCGGCCTCGGGCGAGTAAAGGTACTCCCAGATGGGCCGGCGCAGGGTGCCGTGCACCAGGGTGAACTCCCCCTGGAGGAACACTTCCGGCAGCGACTCCAGGTAGGCGCGCTCCTCGGCCCCTAGCCGATCGATGGTCCAGCGGGCCGCTGTCGCTGCGTCGGGGTTGAACTCTTCGGTGCCCATCTTCCCCGTGCCGGCCCGGTCGTGGTTGCCCGCCACCAACAGCGCGCCCCGCTCCCGCAGCAGGGCAACGCACTCCCGCGGCTGTGGCCCATACCCCACGGTGTCGCCCAGGCACCAGAAGGCGTCGATCGTGCCCTGAGCCTGGGCCTGAGCGTGGCGGAGCACCGCCTCCAGGGCGGCCAGGTTGCCGTGCACATCGGAGAGTATGGCGATACGCATCTACGCGGCGAGTATAGCAGCAGGCCGTATAATGACTCTGATGAACGTCTCTGACCTGGGCGAGTTCGGGCTCATCGAGCGGCTGGCGGAAGCCGTCGGTGCCGCGCCGCCACAGGAGCTCATCGTCGGCATCGGCGACGACGCCGCCGCCTGGCGGGTGGGGGAACAAGTGCTCCTGGCGACGACGGACACGCTGGTGGAGGGCGTCCACTTCCGGCCGGAGTGGGCCCCCTGGCGGGAGTTGGGCTGGAAGCTCCTCGCCGTCAGCGTCAGCGATATCGCCGCCATGGGTGGCGAGCCGCAGTTCGCGCTGGTCACCCTGGCGTTGCCCTCGGATACGGACGTGGGAGCTGTCGACGAGTTGTACGTTGGCCTCCAGGAGTGCGCCGCCGAGTACGGTGTGACGGTGGCGGGAGGCGACCTTGTGCGGGCGCCCCAGGCGGTGTTGACGGTGGCTCTGCTGGGCCGCGCCGAGAGCCGAGAAGGGGGTGAGCCCCTCCTCCTGCGGCGGGACGGGGCCCGCGCCGGCCACGTCATCGCTGTGACAGGCACCCTGGGGGATTCCGCCGCCGGGCTGCGACGGCTGCAGAAAGGCGCTGCCCCGGACGACCCCCTGGCCCGCGCCCATTTGCGGCCGCGGCCGCCTCTGCGGACGGCCCGCCGGGCCGTTCACTTGGGCGTCCCCTGCGGCATCGACGTGTCGGACGGCCTGCTGCAGGACCTGGGGCACATCTGTCGAACGTCCGGCTTGGGCGCCGACATCCGGGCCGAGGCCGTCCCTCTGAGCCCGGAGCTGCGCTCCGCCTACCCACCGGAAGCGCTGGCCCTGGCCTGCGCCGGCGGCGAGGATTACCAGATGCTGTTCGTGGGTCCTTCAGATACCGTGCGGCTCCTGGCCGGCTCTTGCGACGACCGGCTGGTGGTGATAGGCGAGATGACCGACGGCCCGGCCCGGCAGCCCAGGCTTCTGGATGCGGCTGGGGGCGAGGTGTCCCTGGCCGTGACCGGTTGGGATCACCTGCGGGGACGATGAGCGAGGCGACTATCCTGACCTCCCGAGGCCCCGGCGAGACGCGTCGGCTGGGACAGCGGCTGGGCCGTCAACTGCAGCCGGGCGATGTCGTTCTTCTGTCGGGGGATCTGGGCGCGGGCAAGACGGTGTTCGTGCAGGGGGTTGCTCGCGGACTGGGTCACGAGGGTCCGGTCTCCTCCAAGTCCTTCGTGCTGCTAGGGGAGTACGAGGGTCGCGTGAAGCTGTACCACGCCGATCTCTTCCGGCTGGAGGAGCCGGAGCAGGCCCAGGAGCTGGCCCTGGAGGAGGTGTGCGCCGACGGCGCCCTGGTCGTCGAGTGGCCGGAGAGGGCGGAGGGCATCTTCCCGACCGATAACCTGCTGGTGCGCTTCCAGGTGACGGGGCTGATGAGTCGCACTTTGGCCTTGGCCGCGAAGGGACCGCGGGCGGAGGCGCTGGCCCGGGCCCTCGCCGGTCGGCGCGCGCGTAAGCGTACGAGGGGGGATCGGTGATGGAGCTCTCTATCGACACGGCCTCCCAGGTAGCCTCCGTCGGTGTCTCCGATCAGGGCGGCCTGGTCGCCGAGATCACCTGGCGCTGCCGCCGGAACCACACCGTCGAGTTGCTACCAACCATCGATAAGCTCCTCGCTCAGGCGGGTGCGGCGAAGGAGGAGATCGAGGCCGTCTTCGTCTGCACGGGGCCGGGGATGTATACTGGCCTGCGGGTCGGGGTGAGCACGGCCAAGGGTCTGGCCTCCGGCCTGGGGTTGCCGATCGTGGGGGTGGGTCGGCTGGAGCTGGACGCCTACCCACACGCCGCTTTCCCCGGACCTATTGTGGCCGTGCACCGGGCGGGCCGCGGCGATCTAGCTTGGGCATCTTACCGAGGCGACCCCTGGCGCGAGATGTCGCCGCCCCGGCTCTCGCCGCCCCAGGCGCTGGCCCGTCGGCTCCGCCGGCGCACCCTCTTCGTGGGGGAGGTGGATGAGGAACTGGCCGGCCTCCTACAGGCGGCCGCGGGCAGCAAGGCGCGGATCGCCTCGCCGGCCGCCTCGACGCGGCGGGCGGCGGCCCTGGCGGAGCTCGCCTTCGCCCGGCTGGCGGCGGGGCGCGCCGACGATGTGGCGCTGCTGGGGCCGGTATACCTGCGGCCGGCGGTCATCGGCCCGCAGAAATCCGGCCGCTAAGCGGACGCGTGCTACAATGGCGCCGATATCCAGCCTGAACGTACCTGGAGGCTAGGCCAAGTGGATCGCACCCTCGTCCTTATCAAACCGGACGCCATGCAACGCGGCCTGGCCGGCGAGATCATCTCTCGTCTGGAGCGGCGCGGCCTGCGCATCGTCGCCCTGCGCCTGTTCCAGATGGACGAGGCGCTGGCCCGCCGGCACTATGCCGAGCACGAAGGCAAGCCCTTTTATGAGGGGCTTATCGCTTACATTATCGCCTGTCCCATCATCGCCGCGGCCCTGGAGGGCACTGACGCCGTGGCGGTCGTTCGGCGGACCATGGGGGCGACCGACCCCATCGCCGCGGAGTCCGGCACTATTCGCGGCGACCTGGCCCTGGAGATGGGTCGAAACCTGGTCCACGGCTCGGACTCCCCGGAGTCGGCCCGCCGCGAGCTCGCCCTCTTCTTCGCCGAGGGTGAGCTGCACAGCTACGAGAGGCAGGTCGATCGCTGGATCTTCGAGAACCCGGAGTAGGGGCGCAGGGGGCCGGGGCCTACTGGATGCGAACCACCGGCGTGGCCGTGTGCCAGAGCCCTTCCAGATCGTAGTAGGCGCGCTCCGCCGTGGCGAACAGATGGACGATGACGTCCCCGTAATCCAGGAGCACCCAGCCCGAATCGGGCTTCCCCTCGCGACTCGTGGACTTGACGCCGTACGCCTCTAGCCCTTCGTCCAGAGATTCCAGGATCGCCTCAAACTGGCGCGCGGACTGGCTGCTGCCGATAACGAAATAATCGGCGAAGGATGCCGCGTTGCGTATGTCCAGCAACAGGATATCCTCCGCCTGTCGATCCGAGAGTATGTCGACGATTTTTCGTGCTAGCTGATCGGCCTGCAGATGACCTCCTCCTGGCCCGCCAAGGGGGTCCTTTTTATGCTTGGGCGAAATATTATAACATAGATGGGAAATGCCTAAACCGCGCGTCGTCGTCGCCATGTCCGGAGGGGTCGACTCCGCCGTCGCCGCCGGCCTGCTCGTGGAGCAGGGGTACGACGTCGTGGGCATCACGATGCGGCTGTGGACCCTCGAGGACAGCGAGGCGCCGCGCCACCACAAGCGCTGCTGCTCCGTAGATGACGCGGAGGAGGCCCGCGCCGCCGCCGATGTGCTGGGCATCCCCCACTACGTCCTCAACTTCGAGCGGCAGTTCGCTGAGGGGGTCGTGGACGAGTTCCTGCGGGAGTACGCCGCCGGTCGCACGCCCAACCCCTGCCTTACCTGCAACGACCGCGTCAAGTTCCGGCCGCTGTTGGAGCACGCCCTGGCCCTGGGGGCCAGTTACCTGGCCACCGGCCATTACGCTCGCGTCGTCCGCGGCGGTGGTGGTTTCGAGCTGTGGCGGGCGGCGGACCCGGACAAGGATCAGTCTTACGTGCTGTATACCCTGGGGCAGCGCGAGCTGGAGCGCACCCTCTTCCCGGTCGGCGAGCATCCGAAGGATGAGATTCGCGCGATGGCCCATCGCTGGGGGCTCCCTAACGCCGATAAGCCGGACTCCGCCGACATCTGCTTCATCCCCTCGGGCGACTACCGGGCTTTCCTGCGACAGCGGGTGGCCAGCCGACCGGGTCCCATCGTGGACAGGGCTGGGAACGCCGTTGGTCAGCATCAGGGGATAGTGAACTATACCGTGGGCCAGCGTCGGGGGCTGCCCGCCCGGGGTGGCAGCGAGCCCCTGTTCGTGGTGGGCCTGGACGCGGAGACCGATTCGGTGGTGGTGGGTCCTCAGGAGGAGTTGCTGGCGGATGGCCTGCTGGCCGGGGAGCTCTCTTTTCCGGCGGACGAGCCGCCCGTCGGGCCCCTGCCGGTGGCGGCGCGCATCCGCTATCGCGGCCAGCCTGCGCCGGCCGTCCTCAGCCTGCGCGACGGGCGCGCCGAGGTCCGTTTCGAGAAGCGGCAGCGGGCCGTAACCCCCGGCCAGGCGGTCGTCTTCTACCAGGGCGAGCGGGTGCTGGGCGGCGGCACCATCGAGGGCCGCCTCTAGCGAGCGCGTGCAGGGCTGGCGCTGCTTGACAAGCCCGGCCGGGCGCCCATAATTGGCGCTAAGTGGTTTCGAGAGCGGTCTCTGACCGTCAGTCGCGGACCGGAAAGGAGGCTCGGATGGCCGCAGAAGCTCCTGCTTACCCCATTCGCTACTCCGTCGTCTATCCGGAGAGGCTGTCGCGACGGAAGGCCGCGCAGCGGGCCGTGGGCACCGTCATCACCTGGATCGTGCCGGCGGGCGTGGGTTACATTAGCGCCGCGTTATACTTCTGGCTGTGGGTGATCTTCGGCTCCATCATAGCCTTCGGGGTCATCAGCCTCCCCCTGGTTCAAGCATATCGAATTCGCACTAAGGGGCTGCAGCAGTTCCTGGCGGAGGACTGCCCGCCCCTTGAGCGATACGCCGAGTACGCGATCGCGGCGGCCTCCTTCGGCCTCTTTCTGACCGATGCCCCGCCTCGGGAGTCGATGGGCCGCTCGGTGCGGCTGGAGATAGATCGGGGTGGCGCTATCGGCTGGTTCCGCGCCGCTATAACGCCGGTCCTGCTACTGCCGCATATCCTGCTGCTGGCCCTGTTAGCCCTGCCCTTCATGCTCCTGATCCCGGCAAAGACCATCTTCGCCATCGTCTTCGAGCGCTACCCTCGCTGGTTCTTCGGCTACACCGTGGGATATCTGCGCTGGATCGCCAGGGCCCTGGGCTTCTGGCTTTCGCTGACCGACCGCTATCCGCCCTTCTCCCTCGCGGAGGAGGCGTAGACCTCGGCGAGCGCGGCCTACGATTACTCCCCTCGGCTGTGCTACTATGGCCCTGACCCCCATGGCCGTAGACCAGACTGTCCTCGATTCCATCGCCCTCAGCCGGCCGGAGTACGATCTCATCGTCGACCGGCTGGACCGCGAGCCGAACGAGGTCGAGTTGGGGATGTTCGGCGCCCTCTGGAGCGAGCACTGCGGCTACAAGAACTCCAGGTCCCTGCTCAGCCTGCTCCCCGCCGAGGGTCCCTACGTCCTCACCCGCCGCGGCGCGGAGAACGCGGGCGCCGTGGATATCGGCGAGGGGATGTCTGTCGTGATGAAGATCGAGTCTCACAACCATCCTTCGGCCATCGAGCCGTACCAGGGGGCGGCCACGGGGGTGGGCGGGATCGTGCGAGACATCTTCGCCATGGGGGCGCGGCCTATCGCCATCCTGGACTCGCTGCGCTTCGGCCCCCTGAGCGACCCGCGCAACCGCTATCTGTTCGAGGGCGTCGTGGCCGGCGTCGGTGGCTACGGCAACTGCCTGGGCATCCCCACCGTTGGCGGCGAGGTGGTGTTCGAGAACGCCTACGCGGCGAACCCGCTGGTGAACGCCATGTGTGTAGGCCTGGTCCCTATCGATAAGTTGGCCAGCGCGAAGGCTGAAGGGCCGGGCAATATCCTGATGCTGGTGGGGGCCGATACCGGCCGTGACGGCATCCACGGGGCCTCCGGTCTGGCCTCGCGCACCGATCCCCAGGCCCGCTTCGACGAGCTGCGGCCGGCGGTACAGGTGGGGAACCCCTTCCTGGAGAAGATGCTGCTGGAGGCCTGCCTGGACCTGATCCACAACCACGGCGACTGGATCACCGGCGTGCAGGACCTGGGCGCCGCGGGCCTCACCTCGGCTGCCGTGGAGTCGGCGGCCCGGGCCGGCACCGGGCTGGTCATCGATATCGCTGGCGTCCCCCGCCGCGAGGAGGGGATGACGCCGTACGAGGTCATGCTCTCCGAGTCCCAGGAGCGGATGCTGATCATCGTCCGGCGGGGGCACGAGGAGGAGGTGGCGGCACTGTTCGGGCGCTGGGAGGTGCCCGCGGCGATCATCGGCCAGGTGATCGAGGACCGTGTGGTTCGTATATACGAGGGCGACCACCTGGTGGCCTCCCTGTCGACAGAGCTGCTGATGGACGCGCCGGAGTACACCCGCGAGGGGCTGCCGCCACCGGAGCTGGCCGAGATGCGCTCCCTCGACCTGTCGTCTCTGCCCGAGGTGGCCGACCCGGCGGGCGCCCTGCTGCGGCTCCTGGCCTCGCCCAACATCGCCAGCAAGCGTTGGGTGTACCGCCAGTACGACCAGAGCGTGCTCTCCAACACCGTCGTTGAGGCCGGCGGCGACGCCGCCGTCCTGCGTATTAAGGGGACAGGGAAAGGGATCGCCGTCACGACCGACTGCAACGGTCGCTACTGCTACATCGACCCCCACCTGGGTGGCGCGATAGCGGTAGCGGAGGCCGCCCGCAACGTGACTTGCGTGGGGGCGCAGCCGGTAGCGGTCACCGATTGCCTGAACTTCGGCAACCCGGAGCGGCCGGAGGTCTACTACCAGATGAAGGCGGTGATTCAGGGCATCGCCGAGGCTTGCTCTGCCCTGGGCACGCCGGTGATCTCCGGCAACGTCAGCCTGTATAACGAAACCGGGGAGGAGGCGGTCTATCCCACGCCGGTTATCGGCATGCTTGGTCTCCTGGAGGATGTCACTGTGCACGCGCGGCCGGTCTTCGCCAACGAGGGGGATGAGGTGTTTCTCCTGGGATCGACCCTGGAGCAGCCGGTCGCCGCTCTGGCCGGTAGTGAGTACCTAAAAGAGCTGCACGGTTTCGTGGGCGGGCGGCTTGCCATCGACCTGTCTCTGGAGGCGCGGGTGCAGCGGGCGGCCCTGGCGGCCATCCGGCAGGGGGTGGTGACGGCCTGCCACGATTGCTCGGACGGCGGTCTGGCGGTGGCCCTGGCCGAGATGTGCTTGTCCGGGGAGATGGGCCTTGCGGCGGACGATGCCGTCCTGGGCCAGCGGCTCGCTCCCGCCCTCTTCGGGGAGGCGCAGTCGCGCATCGTCGTCGCCGCGAGGCCGGACCAACGTGGCGCCCTGAAGGCGATCGCCCGAGGTCTGAGCGTTCCTCTGGCCTATATCGGGCGGGTGTCGGGCGATGGCCGCTTCCGTTTGAGCGCCATCGATCTGCCCTTAGCCGAGCTACGGGCGGCTCACGAGGGTGGCCTGGAGCGGGCGTTGGCGGGGTAGGACTGGCGCATTTTTTGGTGCTCAGGTAACCTACAGTCCACATGCAGTGTTGATTCTAGGCTTGTGGTCGCGTTCTCAGATACGAAACGTCAACCGCGTAAGCGCTTGACCTTACCATGGGAGCGCTATTAGACTGTATTTGGATGTAGCACGTGCGTTCTGTGAATACTGTGGAAAGTCTGTGGGAAGTCTCTAGGGAGTTCTCAACACTACAAACCGCTCAAAGAGTTCATTTAGCTCATGTAGTCTGGTTAGCTACACAAGCAAGGAGATTCGCATGAAGGTCGTATTCCTGGAGGAAGTGGAGGGCACCGCCCACACGGGCGAGGTGAAGAACGTTGCGAACGGCTTCGCCCGCAACTACCTGCTGCCTCGCCGTTTGGCCGCGCCGGCCACGGAGCACTACCTGAATATCGCCGAGGCCAAGGCACAGAAGGACGCCCGGCGCCAGTCTCGCCTGGACGAGGAGGCCCGCCAATACGTGCTGCCGAAGGTTGAGGGGCACGCCCTCGCCATCGAGGCCCGGGTGGGCGAGCAGGCGAAGCTGTTCGGCTCCATCACCGCCCGCGACATCGTGGAGGCGCTGCAGGAGGCGACCGGCGTGGAGGTAGAGCACCGGCAGGTTGAGCTGCGGGCACCCATCCGTGAGTTGGGCCCCCACGAGGTGGCGGTTCGGCTGACCCGCAACGTGCGTACCCAGATCACCGTAAACGTAGAGCCGCTAGGTGGCTTGCCCGCTGCCGAGGCGCCGGCCGCTGAGGAGATCGAGGCGGCCGCTTCAGGCGAGCCGGAGGCAATCGAGAGCGAGCCAACCGAGGCCGCTACGGCTGGCGACGAGGAGGCCGCGACGGAGGAGAGCGGTAGCGAACCGGAGGAGGGCCAGGGGGGCTGACCTGCCGGCAGGCAGAAAGAGGGGGAGGGGGCGTTTCCACAGGCACGGGACAACCTATAAAGGGAAGCCCGGTAAGAACGGGAGCAGGCGAAGGTAGATGGTTGTCGAGGCCGGACGGGCGGAGAAGCTTCCGCCCCACGATATCGAGGCGGAAGAGGCGGTAATCGCCTCCCTCCTGGTCGACCCCGAAATCATCTACAAGGTGGCCCCGAATCTACGGCCGGAGGATTTCTTCCGCGAGAAGAACGGCTGGGTGTATGAGGCCTGCCATGACCTCTGGGAGCGGAACGAGTCGATAAACCAGATCACCGTCGCCCACGAGCTGTCCCGCAGGGGTCGTCTGGAGGAGATTGGGGGCGCCGCCTACCTCAGCCAGCTGGTCACGGAGCTGCCTACCTCCGTTGGCGCGGAGCACTACGCCGGGATCGTCCAGCGGGACTCCACCTATCGCAAGCTGATCACCGCCGCCGGCCAGATGACGCAGATGGCCTACCAGGGCGGCCCGGAGGTGGCCGAGGTGCTGTCCCGCGCCGAGACGCTGGTGGCCGCCGTCCGGCAGGGTGAGACCCAACGGGACTTCAAGCACATCCGGGAGCTCCTGGAGGGCTACCTGGAGTCGGCCGAGGCGGGGGTAGGTGGGGTGGCCGCCCAGGCCCGGGCGGTCACCACCGGTTTCATGGACCTGGACACCCTGCTGGGTGGGCTGAAGCGAGGCGATCTGGTGGTAGTGGCCGCGCGGCCCAGCCTGGGCAAGACGTCCCTGGTCCTGAACTTCGCCCGCAACGCCGCCGCCCGCCAGCAGGCGACAGTCGGCTTCTTCTCCATCGAGATGGCGGCCGAGCAGCTGGTGCAGCGCCTCCTGGCCATAGAGTCGGGCGTCGACTCCACCCGCCTCGCCTTCGGCCAGCACTCGGACCGGGACGAGCGGCGCATCTCCCAGGCCCTGGGGTCGCTGTCGGAGCTTTCCATCTACCTCGACGACTCGGCAATGCTGACGGTGGCCGAGATGCGGTCCAAGGCCCGGCGCCTGGATATTGAGGTTGCAGCTAGGCGCGGAACTGAGCATGGCTTGGACCTGGTTATCGTGGACTTCCTGCAGCTGTTGCACGGCGGCGTCCGGACGGAAAACCGGGTGCAGGAAGTGAGCTACATCTCGCGCTCGCTCAAGCAGCTGGCCCGCGACCTGGACGTGCCAGTGGTGGCCTGCTCCCAGCTCTCCCGGGCTGCCGAGTCCCGGGCCGCCCACGTGCCCCAGCTCAGCGACCTGAGGGAGTCGGGCAGCATCGAGCAGGACGCCGACGTGGTGATGTTTATCTACCGGGAGGCTGCCTACATGCGCCGCGACGAGTGGGAGAAGCTGCACGCCGATAAACCCGCCAGCGCCTACCCGGCGGAGGACACGCAGATCATTATCGCCAAGCACCGCAATGGTCCCACAGGCGTCTACCATCTGCGCTTTCGTCAGAAGATCGCCCGCTTCGAGGACCTGCTGGTCAGGGAGCCGGAAGGCGGGGAGGAAGAAGAGTGAGGCCGTCCCGGTTGGACGAGGATGGTGTAGGGCTTCAGGCCGATGCCAGCGGCGATGGCGGCCCGTTCGAGGGGTTTCCCAGTTCGGGGCTGGCCACGCCCGTGCCCAACCTCTTCTTCTCGCGGGTGCTGCCCCGCATCGAGCGTCCGGAAGAGCTGGCGGTCAGCCTCTACTTCTTCTTCGCCCAGACGTTGAAGCGGCGTTCGCCTCGATTCCTGACCCGCCGGGAGCTGGCCGCTGATGGGGCGCTATCGCGATCGCTGGCCGCCCTGGGCGGTGGCGAGAACGGTGAGGCCCCTTCGACGGGCTCAGGGCAGGCGCTGGAGCGAGGGCTGCTCCTGGCGGTGGAGCGCGGCACCCTCTTTCGGGCTACGGTTGTGATCGAAGAGGGTCAGGAGGAGCTGTACCTGGTGAACACGCCGGCCAACCGCCGCGCGGTGGAGGGGTTAGCCGGGGCGGATCTACGACTGGAGGAGCCGCTGCCTCCGGCGGAGGGATCAACCAGGCCCAACATCTTCGTGCTTTACGAGGAGAATGTGGGCGGCATCACGCCGCTGATCGCCGATGAGCTCAAGCAGGCCGAGGAGCTTTACCCGGCCGAGTGGATTCGTGAGGCGTTCCGGGAGGCAGTGAGCCTGAACAAGCGGAGCTGGCGCTACATCCAGCGCATACTCGAGAGATGGGAGGCGGAGGGCCCAAGCTATGAAAAAGCTGGACGAGATCCTGAAATCGAGTGGTTTGAGCGGCGCTACCGGGAGGGGAAGCGCAGGCTCTCCTCTCGCCGGGCTCGAGCCTGAGGCGCTGGTCAGCGAGGACGAGGACGTCTGTCCCCGTTGCGGGGGGGCCGGCTTCGTCCGGAGGGCGGTTCGCCTGGGCCACCCGGATTTCGGCAAGGCGTTTCCCTGCCAGTGCACGCTCGATGAGCGAGAAGAGGACCGGCTGGCGCGGCTCCAGCGTTACAGCAACCTGGGGTCGCTCTCCCGCCTCACATTCGGCAACCTGAGCCCCCGCGGGCGCAGCCCCAACTCGCGCCACCAGGAGCGGTTCAGCGAGGCGATGAAGGCGGCTCAGCGTTTCGCTCAGGAGTCGTCCGGGTGGCTGGTGTTCAGTGGCCCTAGCGGCTGCGGGAAGACGCATCTGGCGGCGGCCATCGCCGATCACTGCATCCGGAGTGGGCGTCCCGTGCTGTTCATGGTCGTGCCTGACCTGCTGGACCACCTGCGGGCGGCCTATCGACCGGAGAGTGAGGTGGGCTACGATGAGCTGTTCGAGCTGCTGCGGTCCGCCCCTGTGCTTGTACTGGACGATCTGGGGGTGCAGAGCTCTACCCCCTGGGCGGAGGAGAAGCTGTTTCAGCTTATCAACCACCGATACAACGCCCAGATGCCCACCGTGTTTACCAGCAACCTGAGCCTGGACAGCTTCGATGCGCGCCTGCAGAGCCGCCTGAGCGATGTCGCCCTGTCGGAGGTGCACTACCTGGAGTCGGGTCCGGCATCGGGGCTCGGTGACCTGGATGCGCTGGACTTACCTCTCCTGCGGGACATGACCTTCAAGACCTTCGATCCGATGATCGTGCCGGTGGATGAGCGGGAGGAGCTGAAGGATATCCAGAGCGCCTACCGGCAGGCGATGAAGTTTGCGCAGGAGCCCAAGGATTGGCTGGTTATAGCCGGAGCCACCGGCCGCGGCAAGACCCGCCTAGCGGCGGCTATCGGCAACTACTGCCGGGAGGCGGGGACACCGGTAATGTTCGTGGTGGTGCCGGACCTGCTAGATTGGCTCCGGGTCAGCTTCAACCCGCAGAACCCGAAGGCGTTCGACGATCTGTTCGAGCAGGTGCGTACCGCGCCGCTGCTCATCATGGATGACCTGGGCTCTCAGAGTGGCACCGCCTGGGCGGAGGAGAAGCTGTTTCAGCTGGTTAATTACCGGTACAACGCCTGCCTGCCCACGGTCATTACGACCAGCGTCACATTCAGGGAGATGGAGCGCCGGTTAGGTACCCGGATCACGGATCCTCAGCTGAGCGCCATCCTGCTGATGGGGCGCTTCGACTTCTGGGGGAAGGAGCAGGCGGCTGTCAGGCCGCCACCCTCGCGGCGGGGGCGTCCCCCGCGTCGTTAGCGGCGCCGCCCCTTCAGCCAGTCGCGCAGGGCCCAGCCGGTGGTCTCGTAGGCCAGCTCGTCCCAGGGGATCTCCTGGGGCCGGAACCAGTGGACCTCCAGCGCCTCGCGACTGGGGCTGGCGCGGCCCTTATCGACGCGACCGCGGAAGACGATGGTTACGATGCCCGGCCCCGGCGCCGGCCGGGAGTAGATGCCGATGAGCGCCAGGGGGCGGACCGTCACGCCGGTCTCCTCGCGGGCCTCGCGGATGGCGCACTCTTCCACCGATTCGTCGATCTCCATGAAGCCGCCGGGCATGGTCCAGGAGCCGATGCGTGGCTCGATAGCCCGCCGCATGAGGAGCAACCGGCCGCGGCGCTCGGCGACGATGTTCACCACCACTTTGGGGTTAACGTAAAGGATGTGATGACGGTCGCAGACCAGGCGGGGGCGGTCCTCGGTGGGAAGGGTGCGAAAGGTGAGAGGGTCGGCGCAGTAAGGGCAGTATCGGAGTTGGTCGGCAGGTGGCGGGTATTGGGGTGTGGTCAACTGTGCTCCACCGGCTCGCCCTCGATCCAGACCTCTCCGCCCTCCCACACCTCCTTCTTCCAAATGGGGACGACCTCCTTGAAGCGGTCGACCAGGTGGTGGCAGGACTCGAAGGCCTCCTTGCGGTGGGGCGAGGAGACGGCGACGAGGAGTGACGTATCGCCGATCTCCAGGCGTCCGGTGCGGTGCTGGATGGCCACGTCCGTCAGGGGCCAGCGCGCCATCACCTCCTCGGCCAGCTGCCGCATCACCTTCTCGGCCATCTGGGGGTAGGCATCGTACTCCAAGTAGAGGACGCGACGCCCCTCGCTGTTATTGCGGACATCCCCAAAGAAGAGGATCACGGCGCCGCTCTCGTCCTTGCGAACGTGATTGACCAGTCGCTCGGGGTCCAGCCGCTCGCTGGTCACTTCAAACAGCATGGGCGCCTCCGCTCACAGGTGGGATAAGGGCCAGTTCATCGCCGTCCCGGAGAGGATATTCCGGCAACACGTACTCGGCGTTCACGGCGTACATGACGGTACCGGCGTAGGCGGCCATATCAGGGTATCGGGTGCATAGGAGGCGGTAGGCCTCGCCCGCGCTGAGGCCCTCGCCCAGCTCCAACTCGATCTCCCTGCTGCCTGCCAGCTCACTCAGGCGGGCGAACAGGCGCACCGTGGCCTTCATGACAGTCCCAGTCTAGTGCACCTGGCCTGGGCCGGGCAAGGCGGGGCACCAGTGGGCCTCCCTATCCTTCCTCCTCACCCTCGCGCTGGGCCTGCTCCCGGGCCAGTGCATCCTCCTCCTCCCGCCGCTCCCGCTCCTCCGGCGTCTCCTCCAGCTCGATAGCGCCGTCCTCGGTGGTGCGCAGATGGGCCTGCAGCCGCTCTCTCAGGAAGGCGTAGCGATCCAGCCCCAGGTAGTGGAGCGGTCGGTAGTCACGGTCGCCGACCAGCCACGTCTCCTCGAAGGCCTCCGCCTCCGCCTGCACGGCGAGCACCCGTCCTACGAACAGGGTGTGGTCGCCGATGCGCAGGGCGTCCTCGAGGCCGCATTCGACGTGGGCCAGGCATCCTTCGAGGAGGGGAGCACTCACCTTCGAGGCCTTAAAGGTAGGCAGCTTCGCCAGCTCCAGCTTGTGCACGTCCTGGCCGGAGACGACGCCGAAGTAGTGGGTGTGGTTCGTCAGTTCGGGGCCGGGGAAATTCAGGGCAAACTCCTCGGAGAAGCGGATCATGTCGTAGGTGTGGCGGGAGGGGTGGACGGTGACGCCGATCAGGGGTGGCGTACGCGAAAGGGGCGTGGTCCAGATGGCCGGCATCACGTCGGTCTCAGCCCGCCAACTGGTGGTGACCAGGGCTACCGGCCCGCCGCCGAGGAGGCGGAGGGCGTCCAGGGGTTCCAGGTTGCGTCTCACATCAGGCTCCGAGTGGAGATTATGCCATGCGGAGCGGGGAGCCGCCAGAGAGAGGAGCGGGATGCTGGGCGGACGGCGGTGAGAGTGGCGGAGGGGGTGGGATTCGAACCCACGGTACCCGAAGGTACACACGCTCTCCAGGCGTGCCCAATCGTCCGCTCTGGCACCCCTCCGCGGGGAGCGCGACTACTCGTTGCAGATCTCTCGTTCGGCTGGCGGAGGGGGTGGGATTCGAACCCACGGTACCGCCAAAGCGGTACAACGGTTTTCGAGACCGCCCCGTTCAACCACTCCGGCACCCCTCCAGGTAGATGGTAGCACGGCGCCGGGTTGAGTAGCGGTAATGGGCGGTGTCCTTACTCCTCGTTCTCGGCCGTCCTGTGGGCCATCCGCTGGTAGTTGGCTCGTATCTCCTTGGCCGCCTCCTTGGCCGCCTCCTGCGCCTCCGTCCAGGCTTCCTGCACCTGCGCTTGAAGGGAGCGCATAGCCCGGCGAACGGCGGCTGCGGGATCGTGGTCGTCGGGGGCCGTAGCCTCCGGGGACTCTTGACCGGCCGCCTCTCCATCTCTGCGCCGTTGCGGTGTGATGAGGACGTAAGCGGCGAAGCCGACCGCACAGCCCAGGGCGAGACCGATGATAAAGCGCATCGCCTATCTCCCTAACCGCCTCGTTTATGGCGTACCAGCCGCGCGAAGGTGGCGACGAACCGCCTGGCCCCGGCGTAGGTGCTGTAAACACGTACCACCGGCCGCACCGCGTGGTCGGAGATGAATGCCACCGTTCCCCGCACGCTCTCGCTGGTCTCCCGCACGTTTTCTAGAGTGGGCTGCAGGTTGGTCTTGAGGATGCTTCTGGCCTTGTTGACAGCCCTAAGCGCCGCCCAGCCGATGAGCCCGACGAATACGGTGGCGATCAGGAACAGGAGGATGCCGGCCACCATGAAGGCCATGATAAAGACGTCGCGCCACTCCTCTGGCGTGTCTATCCAGCTGATTTCCATGGACGCTACCTCCTGACGGTGGTCAGCTGCCTGTCCGCCGCTGGGGCGGGCGCGGCTCATTATAGCAGATGGCATTCGGGAACGCTCCGACAGGGACGCGCCCATGAGGCCTCGCCGCCGCCGCGCCGCCCAACGAAAGGGAGGAGAGCCTCAGGCGGTATCGATCCGGCGGGGGTGCTGATATCGCTCCCACGCTAACCAACCCAGATGGCCCAATGTGGCGGCCAGGATCACGACGAGGCCGAAGATGAACAGCCTCAAGAAGTCTCCGACTACGGAGCCGGCTGTTGGGGAGAGAGCCAGGGCAATACAGACCAGACAGACTAGGGGCCGCCCAGCCATTTCAGGTCTACTTGCCAGCTTGGTCTCATGTGGCTCTTCCAGTGGCTGGGTGGCCTACCATCTGTAAAACGTGAGTAGGAGGAGGGGCATGGTTACATGTGGTGGAGGGGGTGGTGTGGTATAAGGGACGTGGAGGTTGTGGTCCTGCGATTCGCTGTCGTCGTCTTTCCCGGCACGTGGAGCGATCACGACTGTCACTACGCCCTGGCAACAGTTCTCGGTGAGCAGGCGGATCTCGTCTGGCACCGGGAGCGCGACCTCTCGTCGTACGACTGCCTGGTGTTGCCGGGAGGCTTCTCCTACGGGGACTACCTGCGCACCGGGGCCATCGCCCGCTTCTCGCCGGTCATGGAGGCGGTGGTTCGCCACGCTGAGGCCGGGAAGCCGGTCATCGGGATCTGCAACGGCTTCCAGGTCCTGTGTGAGGCGCATCTGCTGCCAGGTGTCCTCATGCGCAACGATTCCCTACAGTACCGCTGCCAGTGGGTGAACCTGCGGGTGGAGAACGCGGACACGGCCTTCACCCAGGCCTATCAGCAGGGGCAGGTGCTGCGTATCCCGATCTCTCACGGTGAAGGGCGCTTCTTTGTCGACGAGGAAGCCCTGGCGGAGTTGGAGGCGGCGGGACGGGTCGCGTTCCGCTACTGCACGTCGGAGGGGGAGGTGACGGCGGCGGCTAATCCCAACGGCAGCCTGAACAACATCGCGGGGATCGTGAGCGAGCGGGGGAACGTACTGGGGATGATGCCCCATCCGGAGCGGGCCTGCGAGGCGCTGATGGGGGGCGAGGACGGCCTTCCGCTGTGGCGATCGGTGGTGGACTGGGCGAAGGTTAGACCGTGAGCCCTGTGAATCTTCGCCGCAATTTGTTGGGGGTGGCGATTGAGTCGTTTAGGCAATTGGAACCTTTTGCCGTCTGTCACCGTCATACTGTCGATGGCACCAGGGATCACTCCAAAGGAGGCTAAGCATGACAACAGAACCGAGCTACCCGGTCAGGTTTGAGGTCGAGTATCCGGAGCGGCTCAGCCGCCTCTCCACCGCTTTTCGAATCTTTTTCTTCATCCCCGTGGCTATCTTCCTTGCGCTGCTCGGGGGCGACGAGGCAAGAGGCGCTGGCGCGGCAGGAGGAGGTGTTGTCCTGGCGATCTGGGCTGCGGTGCTCGTTCGTCAGTACGTGCCCCACTGGATGTTCGACTTTCAGGTGGCGCTCATGCGCTTCGAGGTACGGGCCGGGGGCTATCTGGCACTGCTAACGGACCAGTTTCCGGCGTTCGAGGGCGAGTACCCGATCAACTTCGATGTGCGTTACCCTGACCGGTTGAGTCGCTGGAAAGTGGCCATCTGGAAGATCATCACTTCGATACCGCATTTCATCATCCTGATCTTCCTATTTCTGGCAGCGCTTGTTGTGGTGGTGATCGCCTGGTTTGCCATCCTGTTCACCGGTCGCTATCCGCGCGGGCTGCACGGCTTCGTTGCGGGAGTCTTTCGCTGGTCTCTTCGAGTACAGGCCTACATCTTCTCGCTGACCGACGAGTATCCGCCGTTCAGCCTGAAGCCGGCCTAGGAGGCCGGGCGGGCCCCGGGCGGGGCCACCCGGCTGCTCCGGCGGCCCGCCGTCAGATCGTCCAGGGGAAGGGCTGGTGCTCCGGATCGGTCCGGATTCATAGCCTTGACAGGGGCCGACAGAAATGCTAACCTCGCTATTAGCACTCGCGGGTTGAGAGTGCTAATGGTTTAACGAAATGCGGAAATGTTGACGAGCCAGTCCGCGGAGAGCGATCGTTCCCGCAGAGGGCACCTCTGGGTAGCTCAGCGATGACACTAACGGAACGGCGCCGGAAGCTCCTCCAGTTAATCGTTGATGAGCACGTGAGCACGGCCCAGCCCGTGGGCTCCAGCGCCATCGTCGAGAAGTACCGCCTCCCCGTCTCCCCGGCCACCGTTCGGAACGAGATGGTCTCACTGGAGGAGGAGGGATACATCGTCCAGCCTCACACTTCCGCCGGCCGTATCCCCACGGACCGTGGCTATCGCTACTACGTGGAGACGCTGATGCGGGAGGAATCCCTTCCCCAGCCGGACGAGCAGACGATCCGCCATCAGTTCCATCAGGCGGCTCGCGGGCTTGAGGACTGGGCCCACCTGGCCGCCGCTGTCCTCGCTGCCCGCCTTCACAGCGCCGCCGTAGTCACCGCCCCCTACTCGCCGGAGCCCCGCCTGCGCTGGCTGGAGCTGGTGAGCGTGCACGATTACCTGGCCCTGGTGGTCCTCGTCCTTCAGGAGGCGAGGGTGTTGCAGCATACGCTGACTCTGGAGGATTCTGTCAGCCAGGACGAGCTCACGACCATCGCCCGCCGTCTGAACTCGCAGATCGCCGGCAAGACGGCAGCCGAGATGCGTCAGGGGCAGCCGGAGTTCTCCCCTGCCGTGGAAGCGCTCGTGGTTAACGCTACTGCTGATCTCCTGGCGGCCGCCGACGCCTCCGGCTTCGAGCTCGCCTTCCTGGAGGGGCTGCGAGAGCTCCTGCGCCAGCCTGAGTTCGCTCACGGCGAGCGTATCCTGGGCCTGCTGGAGCTGCTGGAGGGGCGCAACCTGCCGCAGGCCATTCCGGTAGCTGCCCTCCCCCCCCACGATATCAGGATCACCATCGGTGCGGAGCATCCCACGGACGCCATGCGCCAGTGCAGCGTCGTCACCGTCGGCTACAGCGGCCCCTCCGGCCTGCGCGGCACGCTCAGCGTCGTCGGCCCCACACGCATGCGTTACCCCAGGGCCGTACCGCTCGTCCGATACATGGGCTCCCTCATGGAGGAGCTCCTGGGCGTCTACTTCGCCTAGCCCCGATCTTCAGGAGGAGAGATGGATAAGGATATCCGTCAGCCTGAGCCCGTCGAGCCTTCCGCAGAGGATGAGCCCGTCGAGGCCCAACTCGGGAGGGCGAAGGAGGATGCCCAGAAGTACCTGGCCAACTGGCAGCGGGCCCAGGCCGACTTCCAGAACTACAAGCGACGCACCGAGCAGGAGCGCGACGAGAGCCGCCGCTTCGTCCTGGCTTCGCTCGTCATCAACCTCCTTCCCATCCTGGACGACTTCGAGCGCGCTTTCGGCTCCCTGGACCACCGCCTGGCCGGCCTCACCTGGTTCGACGGAATGCGGCTGATCTATCGCAAGCTACAGATGATCCTGGAGAACGCCGGCGTCACCGTCATCCAGGCGGTGGGTCAGCAGTTCGACCCCCGCGAGCACGAGGCGGTGACGCACGCCGAGGGCGAGGAGGGGAAGGTGCTGGCCGAGGTGCAGCGCGGCTACAAGCTGCAAGACCGCGTCCTGCGCCCGGCGATGGTGGTGGTGGGCAAGGGGAAGGGGGAGGCCGAGGGTGAGAAGCCGCCTGAGGGCGAGGAGAAGGCCGCGGAAGGCGAGGCAAAGGCGGAGGGCGAGGAGAAGGCGGAAGGCGAGACGAAGGAGGACAAGCCGTCATAGCTGCAGGCCTTTAGGCCTGCCGGTCAGGCTCTGTCATGCTGAGCGCAGCGAAGCATCTCGCCCACCCCCTAAAAGATTCTTCGCTTCGCTCAGAATTAAACGTATGCTGCCGTGGTGGGGCAGGGCTCAAGACCCATACCTACAGCGGCTGGGATGAAAGTGATAACGTTTGAGCACAGAACAAGCGAAGGGAGGGAAACGGGGGCCTTCTTTCCCCGTCCCTCTTCCTTGTTCCGCCCCAGAAGAAGGAGTAACGCCCCATGCCTAAACTATTCGTAAAACAATCTGTGACCCATCTGTGCCAATCTGTGGCCCAATTCTGGCCCTCGACCCGAAGGAGCACGCCCCATGCCTAAAGCGATAGGAATAGACCTCGGAACCACCAACTCCGCCATGGCCGTGATGGAGGGCGGCGAGCCCGTCGTCATCCCCAGCGTGGAGGGTGGCCGCACCATCCCCTCCGTCGTCGCTATCTCCAAGTCCGGCGAGCGGCTGGTCGGCCAGGTGGCCAAGAGGCAGGGCGTCACGAACCCGGAGAACACCGTCTTCTCCATCAAGCGCCTCATGGGCCGCCGCTTCGACGATGAATTCGTCCAGGGTGACCTCAATGTCCTCCCCTACAAGATCGACGCCGCCGAAAACGGCGACGCCCGCGTCTGGATGGGGAACCGCTCCTACTCGCCGCCGGAGATCTCCGCCATGATCCTCCAGAAGCTGAAGGTCGACGCCGAGGCCTACCTGGGCGACACCGTGAACGAGGCGGTCGTCACCGTCCCCGCCTACTTCAACGACTCCCAGCGTCAGGCCACCAAGGCCGCCGGCGAAGTGGCCGGCCTCAACGTCCTGCGCATCATCAACGAGCCCACCGCCTCCTCCCTCGCTTACGGCTTGGAGAAGTCCGAGGAGAAGACCATCGCCGTCTACGACCTGGGCGGCGGTACCTTCGACATCTCCATCCTGGAGATCGGCGAGGGTACCTTCCACGTCAAGTCCACCAACGGCGACACCCACCTGGGCGGCGACGACTTCGACCTGCGGGTCATCGACTGGCTCATCGGGGAGTTCAAACGCGACCAAGGCATCGACCTCCGCCAGGACCGCATGGCCCTTCAGCGCCTGAAGGAGGGCGCCGAGAAGGCGAAGGTCGAGCTCTCCACCGTGATACAGACGGAGGTCAACCTCCCCTTCATCACCGCCGACGCCTCCGGCCCCAAGCACCTGGCTATTACCCTCACCCGCGCCAAGCTGGAGCAGCTGGTGGGCGACCTCGTGGAGAGGACCATCGGGCCCTGCCGTCAGGCCATGGAGGACGCCAAGGTCACCGCCGACTCTATCGGGGAGGTGATCCTCGTAGGCGGGCAGACCCGCATGCCCCTGGTGGACGAAGCGGTCAAGAAGTTCTTCGGCCGCGAGCCCCACAAGGGCGTCAACCCGGACGAGGTGGTTGCCGTGGGCGCGGCCATCCAGGCCGGCGTCCTCAAGGGCGACGTGCGCGAGGTGCTCCTGCTGGACGTCACGCCACTCACCCTGGGCATCGAGACGCTGGGCGGTGTCTCTACCCCCATCATCCCCCGCAACACCACCGTGCCTACCTCCAAGTCCCAGGTCTTCTCCACCGCCGCTGACAACCAGACCTCCGTGGAGATCCACGTTCTCCAGGGGGAACGCGGCATGGCTGGCGATAACAAATCGCTGGGCCGCTTCATCCTGGATGGCATCCTCCCGGCTTCCCGCGGTCTGCCCCAGATCGATGTCGCCTTCGACATCGACGCTAACGGCATCCTCCACGTCTCCGCCAGCGACAAGGGCACCGGCCGCGAGCAGAAGATCACCATCCAGGCCGGCACCGGCCTCTCCGAGGAAGAGATCGAGCGGATGAAGACGGAGGCGGATTCCTACGCGGAGGAGGATCGCCACCGCCGCGAGGAGGTGGAGATCCGCAACCAGGCCGACTCCCTGGCCTACACGGCCGAAAAAACCATCCACGACGCCGGCGACAAGCTTCCCGCCGACATCCGCGCCGATATCGAGGCCCGGGTTAAGGACGTGCGGGATGCCCTCGCCGCGGAGGCGAACGCCGATACCATTCGCAGCGCCCTGGCCGCTCTCAGCGAGTCCCTCCAGAAGGCCGGTGCCGCCGTCTACGGCCAGGGCGAGCCGGGCGGACCCGAAGCCGGCCCGCCCCCGGAGGGCGAAGCTCCCGGCGAGGGCGAAGGCCCCGCCGAAGAGGGCACCGTGGAGGGCGAGTTTCGGGAGGTGTAGCCCCCTAGCGTGTCGGCCGCTCCACCTCCGCCGGCGGCGTAGCGCCATCCATGGGGCCCGGTGGCGGCCGCATAAAGGGCGCGTCCTCGGGACCCGCATGGCCGCCTGTCGCCTGCCGCTCGGCCTCTGTGGGCGCCGGGTACTCGATGCGGCTGTGGTAGACGCCACTCAAGGTCGCCTTGAACGAGTCGCCGATGATCCTCAGGTCGCGCAGGGTCAGGTCGCTGGCGTCAAGCTGTCCTTCCGCCATTCGCTCTCTGATCACGCCGTCCACGAGCGTGTCGATCACTTCGGGCGAGCGGTCATGGCTGGAGCGAATGATCGCCTCCACCGAGTCGGCCAGCATAACGATGGCGGTCTCCTTGCTCTGGGGCTTCGGTCCAGGGTAGCGGAAACTCTCCGGATTCACGGTTGGGTTCTCAGCGCTCGCCTTTCGGTAGAAGTAGGTGATCAGCCGCGTCCCGTGGTGTTCCGGGATAAAGGCGCGCACGCCGGCCGGCAGGTGGTAGCGCCGGGACAGCTCTATCCCGTGCCGGACGTGCTCCGCCACGATCTTGGCGCTGGCGCCCGGCGCCAGCCTATCGTGTGGATTATCGCCTTGAAGCTGGTTCTCGATGTAGTAGCCGGGCTTGCCGATCTTGCCGATATCGTGAAAGTAGGAGCCGACCCGCACCAGAAGGGAGTCCGCCCCGGTCAGGTCCGCCGCCCGTTCGGCCAGGTTCCCCACGATGACGCTGTGATGGAAGGTTCCGGGTGCCTTCTCTTGCAGATCGCGCAGCAGGGGGTGGCTGATCTGTGCCAGCTCCATGAGCTGGATGCGAGTGGTGACGCCGAACATAAGCCCGAGTACCACTGTCGCTCCCACCGTGATGATGGCCGAGCCGACCCCGCCCAGGACCGAGACGGCCAGCATCCAGACCACGTCCACGCCCTCTCGCTCCGGCAGCAGCAGCCAGAACGACATCAGCACAGCGAATGTCACCAGGGCCACGCCGGCGCCGGCCACCAGATACCGGTTCACGCGCTCTGCCCGGTGGATGGCGAAGATGCCGGCGAGGCTTCCCAGGAAGAAGGCAACCGCCATCTGAAATGCTATCAGTGGCTCGCCGACCAGGGGAGCCCGCGCGTCCGGCATGTAGAAGCCGGCGAAGGTGCCCAGGACGGCGAGCAGCCCGGCCATGGTCATCGCCAGGCCCCCGTCCAGCAGGGTGGCGATGAGCATGGGGGCGGCGGCCATGGGCAGTAGGTAGCCCAGGAATAGCCGGTCCTGATCCGGCAGCGTCAGCGTCAGGAATACCTTGGCCGCAGCTACCCATAGCACCAGCAACAACGCCACCATCGCCAGCCGGGACACGGTGGTCACCTCCCTCGGCTGGAACCGGTAGAGGTAGAGCCCCATGGTGGCGCCGCTAAGAATGGCGACGATCACGGCCGCCGCTATGTCTTCAGCGTTCAGACGGTTGTCCAGCAGGCTGGCGTTCTTGATCGCGCTCAGGTCCGCCTCGAAGACGGTGCGGCCTATCTCAACGATGACTTGGCCGTCTATCTGGAAGGTCTTGTAGGCTGCCTCGCCTTCCTGAAGGGGAGCCTCGCCGGGGAGGACGGGGACGAGTACAGCGATCAGGGCCAGACTTAGCGCTACCGCGAACACAAGTGCCCGCAGCGACGAAATCGTTTCTCCGGCCCGGTATTTACCTGCCATAACGGTCCCGCCTCGGCGGGACGCACCTAATGATAACAGACGATCAGAGAAGGAGAAATCATACTTCAGGCGCCTGCCGCGCCGGAAAACCGCGTCGATGATCGACTTGAGAGAGGCCCCCTCCTCCTTAATGCTGGCTCAGGGCGTCCGCTTCCGAGTCGATGACGGGGCACTTCGTCGAGGAGCGGACGTAACCGCGGCTGTCGAATGGCTGTCGGTGTGAGGAAGATCGGTGGCCAAAGAGGCGGTATTGTATCTAGAATAGGGTTAGACCCCGGTAGCTCAGTTAGGTAGGAGGCCGGAAAAGATAGCATCCACGGCCATGCTCTTCGCTATCTCGAATAGCACGTCTAGGCTCGCGCCCGGAAGCACCGATGGCGATATCGCAACCTCTATCCCATTGCCATCTTGGAGCACAAGCAGCGTCCTAGCCCCTTCGTTCCAATTCGCCCGATCGCCCAAGCCGGAGACTTCCTCTCCGAAGGCGGCGCGATCGTAGTAGGCCTCACCGTCGGAGATGATGACTCGCAGGATAACCTCCGAGGATTCATCGAAGTGGTAGTAGCAGACGTCTTTCGGGCCTCCCTCGCCGCCAAGACCCCGGTCCACGGACTCTACCGGTCGCCCGAAGATCCGCCCGACGAAGTCGTCTGTGACGAGTTCGCAAGCGTCGACATCGGCGGGTTCGGCTCCAGTCGGCGTGGCGGTTGGCGAAGATGTCTGTTCGGGTGTCGGAGTCGATATTGGGCTAGCCGTGGGTGTAGCTGTTGTCTGAGGCGTCGTTTGCGCAGTGGGCGTGGGGCCTATCGTTGGGGTGCCGGTTGTGGGCATCTCTTCATCATCCCCGCCACAAGCGACACCCGTAATCATTACGGCGAGCAGGGCCAGGCCCACGGCAACCGTCCATCTCCTCAAAAGAGCCTCCTCGCACTGTCTAGCACGCTCATGACCATACACAGATGTTGAAGCCGTCTTTGGTGATGCAAGTCTAGCGCCCCGTAGAGGGCACGTCTACCATCAGAGGGAGTGAACACCCTGGGCCGACGCATACGCGAAGAATTACGCGCGTACTGCAACACCTGGTGGGCCTCGCCAACCCTTCAACGACAGCCATCTACCTGCACGTCACTGACGGACGGCAGCGGAGGGTTTATGCGAGGGCGTGGGGGCGACGGGGTCAAGGAAATGCCGAACAACTTCGTAAGGCGACTTCCGGGTTTCCGCCACCGGTGTTATTGTTGCGGTAACTCAGGCTAGAGAGTGACGTTTCCATAACGGAAGTCTTCGCCTGAACCACAAGTCACGATGTCCGCTACGGCAGGAGGCAGACAATGGCGATTTTCTCTGTTATTAGGGAGCCAACTGCGCATTCTTTTGGTCTTGGGAGCGATTCTGGGATTGGCGGTCATCGGGGGTGCCTTCGCTACCGACTCGCCATCAGCACACGCCGGGGTAAACGGCGTCAGCTGCGGTGACACCATCGGCCCCTGGGAGTACGTTTCGCTCGACGCCGACTTGAACTGCGACACGGACCCGGCCCTGACGGTTGTGGGCCCCGCTGTCCTGAACCTGAACGGTTATGAGGTGCACTGCAACAACCCGTCCAACAACGGGATTGAGATTGAGGGTTGGTACGCCACCGTTAAGAACGGCCTCATCACTGACTGCCGGGAAGGCGTGGTGGTAGGGGGGTATGGCTACCACAGGGTGCGAGGACTGGAGATCACGGACAGCGCGATCACCGATGCCGGCATAGTGGTGAACAGCAAGCGCAATCGAATCGAAGACAATAACGTCCATGACAACGACGGCACGGGCATCCTGGTGAACGGCAGCTACAATACGCTAAAGCGGAACAGGTCTGACGGCAACGATCTACACGGGATTCAGGTCTTCTTCAGTAATCGCAACTACCTATACGACAACACTGCCGATGGTAACCTCCTTGACGGGTTCTTAATAGTTGGCAACGATAACTTCTTCTGGCACAACTCGGCGAACGGAAACACGATTTTCGGGTTCAGCATTTCAGGGGATTTCAATGTTTTCCTGCTCAACTCCGCTATCGGGAACACCGACGATGGGATAGTCAACAACTTCGGTGCCAACGACAACACCTACAAGTTCAACACAGCGTTGGACAACGACACAGACCTGTTCGATTTTCAAGAAAACTGCGATAACAACGTCTGGAAGTTCAACACGTTTGTGACCAAGGACCCGGCTTGCATTAACTGAGGCAGGCACGGCGGGGAGTCTTGGACTCACTGGGGCCCCGGTCGCGGGGCGGGAGCGTAGCCCCCCTCACACAGCGGGCTACGCGTGGGGAGATCTGATGGTTACCGACGAAAGAGGCTGCCTTCTTTGTGGCTTCTGTGGCTTCCACGTCAGCCGACGATTGCGCAAGCTGCTGGGTGTCGCAGGCGTTCCCGGAATGCGCTACCATGACTTGCGCCACGCCAGCGCCTCCCTGATGGCAGCCCAGGCCGTACTGTCGAGGGAGCAGGGACGCTCTAGCCACAGCCCAAGTTTTGTATCTAGAATGACCACAGGCCCCGGTAGCTCAGGGGATAGAGCAACGGTTTCCTAAACCGTTTGTCGCGGGTTCGAGTCCCGCCCGGGGCCCCAGTTTTCGTATCTGAAATCTTGACCCCACCGTGAAGCCGGTGGTGGGATCGAGGGGGAAGAGTCGCTTCTTGAATGCGCGAAACGGGAGACCTTCGAGGACACTGGTCTCCATGTTGAACCCGGGAGGGTCGTCTACCTGAGGGAGTTCGTTGAGCCCGAGGTCGAACGGCACCGCTGCGGGGTGTTCGTCCTGGGCCGAGTGCATTCAGGAGCTCTCGAACGTCGGGAAACAGGCGGTAGCTCACCCTGCGCTCGTGGCTGTAGAGGTCCGCGCCCTCCACGGCCAGCGGTCGATCGGGCAGGCCACAGTGCGCGAGCGCCGTGCCCCACAAGTCCACACGTAACTGTCTTCCAGAGACGGGGGGCACGTTGCCGAAACTAGTCCAGGCCTCATCCGCAACGCGGAGATAAGTGGCCGGCCTCGAGCTCTCTAGCATCTATCGCTGGGTAGCATTGGCCCAGGGTCGCGCACACGCCCGTTACAGACTCGCGCATGCCACGGTCGTCGTCCAGGAGCGTCTCGTCTAGGTCGAAAAAGACAGCCCGGACGCGTCTGCCTATCTTGGCCATCTCTGGCCGATGAATTCGGTCACATGGGAAAGTGCCACCGTTGGCATGACCATTGTATTATACGCCGACCACACTTAAACTCGCGGTGGCCGGGTACCCGGTCGGTGGCTTTCCGTACACCAAGTACCTGGGTGTCTAGAGGGGATGAGTCGATAGGCTTGGTTGACTTCTAGCGGTGGAGACCACATCCTATAATTCGGAACTCAGCCGGTCCCGGTTATCGCTTGCGGCACCGTGGCCGAGCGCGTGTCTGGAGGGGTGAGCGTCATGGTATTGACCCAGGAGAAGTGTGTCGCCTGCCGGGCTGATGCCCCGCATGTCACCGATGAGGAGATCGCCGAGCTTCATCCTCAGGTGCCCGAATGGGAGCTGGTCAGCGAGGATGGGATCCGTAAGATTCAGCGGGCCTTCCGTTTCCGCGACTTCGTTCAGGCGGTAGCGTTTACGGACGCCGTCGCTGAGATCGCCGAGGAGGAGGCTCACCACCCTCGCCTAGTCACCGAATGGGGTAAGGTTACGGTCACCTGGTGGACCCACAAGATTCGCGACCTCCACCGCAACGACCTCATCATGAGCGCCAAGACGGACGATCTCCTCCAGGCGCTGATCGAGCGGGGGAGAGTTGAGCCGCCACCGCCCCCGAAGGGGAGCTAGCGCCCCGACCTTCTCAGGGTACTGCCCTTCCGCTCTCTATGGCCGGTCAGCGAGCCGGATAACATCCTGCGACTGTTGCCACTCCTGCGTGAGCGCCGTCAGGTCGCGAACGGTGGACAGCCCTCGCTGCCGGAAGTCCTGTTCCTCGAAGAGCCGGCAGATCGCGATGAACTGAACGTCCTGGCCTCTCGCGAACTCGCAATCCATAAGCGAGTCGCCAACGAAGATGACCTCACTCGGGTGGAGGCGGTGGTGTCGCAGAACGAATTCGATCTGCTGACCCTTGGTGAAGCCGGGCCTGTAGCCGTAGCAGCCATCGAGCAGGCCGTCGATTCCCGTATTCGCGGCGTACTGTCGGACGATCGCCTCCTGCGTACTGCTACAGATGAACCGCTTGACGTTCCGCTCCTTGAAGAAGCTCAGAGTGGGGACAACTTCCTCAAACAGTGGGTGCCCAAGAATACCCTTCCTCTTGCCGGCCTCCATGGTGGCCACCACGTCGCGGTTCCTGGGATGTTGCGGAAACATCGCTTCAACCTGGCTGGAGAAGTCCAGCCCGGTTGTTTCCAGATATCGCCTACGGGCCTGCGCGTCGGAGATGGCGTAGTTTTCCGTGATCAGGTTGACGGCCAAACCCGATAGGAAGGGCATCGTGTCCGCTATCGTGCCATCGAAGTCGAAGATCACCGCCTTGAGCTGGATGCCCATCAGAGGATTCGGTCTGCGCCAGTAGTTCCAGGAGATCCAGACGCGCCGCACCACGATAGCGCTTGTGAGGAGAGCGACGGCCACGATCGCCACGAAGACGGATACCGGGTGGATGAACGAGGCGACGCCGCCAATGGCCAGAGCGAACAGCCGCAGATCCCGCCCTTTACCGGCGGCGCTCCACTGGCCACCGTAATGGTAGCCGAAGTCGGTAACCGACCTGGCAGATGTGTAGCTCACCATCAGCGTGCCGATGAGAGCCAGCATCGAGGCGCCAACGACGAGGGTGGTTGTGGCGCTTCCGAACAGGCCCGCGATCGCCGTGGCCGTTAACGAATAGTAGAACATGCCAAACAGGATGAAGCCGTCCGAATAACGGTCCAACACGGCATCGAAGAAGTTTCCGAAAGGGGACTGCATCTTCCTCAACCGCGCGATCTCGCCGTCACTCCCGTCCAAGATGCTGGCTGTCTGTATGAGGAGACCGCCTAGAATGGGGAGGGCGAGGAAGAAGGAGAGGCTGGCGCCCAAACTGACGGCGAAACTCAAGGCGGAGACCTGATTCGCTGTGACGCGCTCGTACAGCCTAAGCAACAGCGGCGTGAAGATGGTGGTGGAGATTCTGCGGTTGATCGTTCGGGAGATGAAGCCATCGTTCGGCTTGGCCAGGCTTCTGTACAGGAGCGTCTCCGCCTTTTTGGCGTCGTGCGGGGTGTCGACGTCGAGCCAGTAGCGCTCCTGGACGTCGAACACCTTCGCCTTTCCCTGACCGGCCAGGCGGCGAACACCGCCCGTAACGGATGCGTCGCCGTCTCTCATGCTCTCCTCGACCGCGGTGAAGATTGCGGGAGAGCAGAGGAAGATGCCCGTATCGTAGGCGTTGTACGTTTCGATATTCTTGCCGATTCCGATGAGGTGGTGGTCGTCTACCAGGACCTTCGTCACATCGTTGAGTTCGACGAGCCGGTTCCCGTCCACTCGAAAATCGGTGGTGAGGATGACCTCTCCCTCTCCTAGCGGCTCCTGCACTAGCTGCCTGAGGATCGTTTCGTCGAAGATGTGATCGCCCATGAGCAGCACGAAGGGATCGAGGAGATGTTCCCTCCCTTTAAGGAGCGAGCTGCCGTTGCCGAGTCGCCACTCCGGATTCCGGATGGGGGTGATGCTCACGCCCCGCCGCCGGCTCAGGTCCGCTAAAAACGCCTCGAGGGGCTCAGCTTCGTACCCGGTGACTACATAGAACTCCGTAATGCCCGCCTGCTGCGCCGTCGCGATGCTTCTCTCGATGAGCGGCAGGCCAGCGACGGCGAGCAGGGGTTTGGAGGCGCATATCCCGGACATGCGGCCACCATCGCCCGCAGCCAGGATCAGGCATTTCATACTACATCTCCCTTCTGGGTCGGCATCCTTGAATCGGCGGCCATCTCGTGGCCTGGGTGGTCTCAACAATCGCGGGGCGCTATGAGATTGGCCATCGTGTCGAAGTCTATATGGGCAGAAGATTGTCGCCTGAGTCTACGGTCTCCCGCCGCCGGGCCGGCGCGGCTCTGGCTCTCGAGTTGCGGGATAAGCCTGCCAGCGGCGGCTGCCTGGTGTCAAGTTTATATTCGTGGGCGGCGGGAATGAGGCCTGCCGTTCGCTTCGATCACGGCGTGTTCCAGAGGGGCACGTCTGCGGACGGAGAACCTGCTTTGGCCGGATTTCGCCTCCTCCAGCCTGGGTGGAGGAGGTCAACCCGATGGCCGCCGCCACCCTGGTTCTGGCGGGTCAGAAGCCCTCTTGATCGACGACTCAATCCTCGAACTGGAAGAGTTGTAGCAGATTCCCCTCCGGGTCCTTGAACGTGGCGATCCATACGTTATCCTGCTTGTTCGGCTCCTCGATGAACTCTACTCCCGAGCTTTTCAGCCGTGCGAAGTCTCCCTGGATGTCGTCCGTGTCGAAGGCTACGAGGTGGCGTGCGGGGTCGGACGCGTTTCCCCGCACTTCGCTGTGCGTTCCCAAGGCAACCGCCGGGCCGTTCGGATCGCCCAGGACGACGAAGCCTGGCGCCTGTAATCCTATCTCCAGGCCGAGAACGTCTCGGTAGAACGGAAGCAAATTGTTCAGATCCTGGCTCCAGATTGAGGTTAGCCGCAGCCCCTTGATCATCGTGTCCCGCCTCCTTGCCGGCTGTTAGGGCCCATACTCGGGCTCACTTTCCCGCTATCTCCGTAACGATACGCAGCGCTTCCCGGGAGTGGATCTCCATGTCTGTGGCGCTCTCGATCACGCCCCTGATGGTCCCGTCCTTATCGATGACATAGGTGACGCGGCTGGTAACCCTCCGCTCCTCCTGCCAAACGTCGTAGGCCCGGGCGGTGTCGTAGTTAGGCCAGTCTGAGGCCAGGGGGAAGTTCAGCTCCAGGCTCTTAGCAAAGGCGCCCTGCGAGGGGAACGGGTCTACGCTTACGCCCACGACCTGGGCGCCGGCCTCCTCGAAGTCGCTCATGACATCGCGAAAGGCCTGCAGCTCGCGGGTTCAGCCGCCGGTGAAGGCTAGAGCGTAAAAGGCCAGGACCAGGCTCTTCTGGCCTTTGAAGTCGGCTAGCGTAAGGCGGTTGCGGCTGGCGTCCGTGAGGGACAGCTCCGGGGCCGGGTCGCCTATCTTCAGGGGCATCGCAAGATCCTTTCCATTGGCCGTGGCGTGTTTCGGTCGATCATATCGGGGATTCCGGAACGAGACTCTGACATCCCCCTAGTTTGACACCGCGTGTGCCATCAAGCATTATACCGGCGCAGCGAACTCGTTGCATCCGTTATAGTCGGATGCGATCTGTGTGTGACCGACTCGACAGTGGTGACGGCTTCCCGGCATTCGGTTCTAGCTTGAGATGTCTGAACAGACGCCCCGGCGCAGGCTACACAGCTCCCTAACCGCCTTCCCCGATCGCTATGACCTGCCGTCAGGTTCGGCGACGGCCCCTGCCGCGGCCAGGGACTCCCACCGCCAGACTCGGTTTCTCCTTGGCGCCGATATGGAGCTGTTCGAGCGGTCCATGAACCAGCAGCTTCAGATTGTTGCCGATAATGCCAAGAACCGCACCCCGCAGGGGGTGGCGTTGCTAGGTCTCTGGTCGCGCACATTCTCCTGTCTTGCCGAAGCTTGCGCCCTCATGGATCGAGGCTCCTACGTTGGCTGCGCGCCCCTCTTGCGTAGCGCCTGCGACTGCATCGCCGGTCAGCGGGGTCTCCTGGCCGACGAGTTCGCAGGGTACCTGGAATGGCTCGCCGATGCCGTCGTCCAGGACCGCGAGCACATCGCCCTCTCGATCGACATCGGCCGCTTTCGGGCCGACGCCCTCCTGGCGGATGACCAGCTCCTGGGGCCCATGTATCGGCTGCTGACAGACCTCTGCCTGCCCCACTTTGGCGTCACCGTCCTTCAGGTGGGACCGGACTCCGGCCCCAGGAGGCTGGCCCTGGCCTTCGCCAGCAACAGCTTTCACTTGGGCTGGGCCGAGCTGACCCTGGGGTGGCTGCTCACGCTGACCGCCGCTCAACTGCAAACCGCCGCCGGCTCAGGCATACTCGCCGTGAAGGGGGGAGCGGCCGCCGAGTTGACGCGCCTGGTCCGCGATGTCGAGGTCGCTGTCGGGAACCCCCGTCGCTGCCGCGTGGAGGAGCTGGACGGGCGCTACCTCTTCCTCGACTTCCGGCGCGCTTCCGGCCGTCCCCCTCGGCGGGTGATCCTCTAGCGGATCGATCGGTCGGGTATCCCTACTGCTGCCGGCGTTCGTACTCGGCCACGAGCTCCGTCACATCCGCGGCGGCGGTTCGCCCCGACCGTGCCAGCTCGGCTAGCCGCTCTGCTCGGGCCTTCAGCTCTTGGGCGTCGGCCCGCAGAAGGCGTGGTGCCTCCACGGTCTCGAACCTATCGCCTTCCTCGACCCAGCGATGAAGGAGCCGCCCCTGCGGACGTCCTCGCTCCACGCCATCCACCTCGTGCAGCTCCATGAGGCGTCGCCAGAACGTCTCCGGCCCATCGCCGAACCGGCGGATATACAGCACAAGGTTGATGCGGGATGCTGCCGCGTCGCTCACGGCATTGCCCTGGCAGATGACGTCGAAGGTCTCCTGTAGGCCCGGCGCGTGCAGGGCGGTGGCTAGGGAGTACCCGTTTTCGAGAGTCTCGAACAGGCGACGGACGGGCGCCCCCCAGATGTACGTGGGCACCGGCGCCTGGCTAAACTCGCCCACGACGAGGTAGCCGCCCGTTGCTGCCGCCGCCAGCCGTCCCATCTCCGCTTCGTCGCCGCCCAGCCGGTGCACGGGAACCCCGGGAGTGAGTAGGGCCAGCATGGCGTTCATCACAGTGGTCTTGCCGGCCAGGCGGGGAATGGCTACCACGACGAACGATCGCCGCTCGTCTACCGCCGCCCACAGGAGGGCGGCCATCTCTGGACTCAGGGTGCCGTTGCGGACCAGTTCAACGATGCTGGGTGCGTCATTCATGGCGCGATCTCTTCGCTTCGACTGTCCGGTTCATCTCGACTTTCCGGTTCTCGTTGTGTGATGAAACTGTTGTGTACATTCTACCCTCCCCGTGCATGGCATGTCCCCATAATCCGTAGGTAAAGAGCTGTCTGCCTGCAGTTTCAAGGCTCGCAACGGCCTGAGTAGTCGAGGAGGCGAGCAGGACGGCCACTATCACGAGTATCGCACGATTAGCTGCCTCGTTCTGTATCGTCCGGTGGCGCCGATGTTCCTGTCGGGGCGGGCTGGCGGCTCCGATCCGGCCGATAGTAGCCATCTCCTCCTCTTATCGTGGCGTAACCTGGTTGACTCTGAAACGTTGACATTGCGGTCACTGTTGACCAGCGTGTTAGGCTGCGAGTGGCGTTGGGACGCGCTCAGCGCCGCCAGGAGGGCGAACGATGCGGCCACGACCGTCTGCCGAAGCGATTCGGAGGGCCGAGGAGAAGAATGCGGCGGCGATTAGGCTGCTCGCCAAAGGCAAACTGCGCCAGGCCCTCAACGATCTCAACGATGCGATCTGGATCGCTCCCTCCTACCCTCGCTCGTACGTGAACCGGGCGGATGTCTTTGAGCGGCTGGGCATGGCGCCCCAGGCCGATGCCGACCGACAGCGAGCTCAGCAGCTTGCCCCCACCGCCGGGCAGGCTGACGAGGGGTCGGTAGAGGAGGCGCCGCCCCCTGCTGCGGCCTCCGGCGCTGAGGCCAGCGGATCCGGGAGTTCAGGGGGGCGACACCCCTCAATCTCAACAGGTGGTCTCCTCTGGCCCTGGATGGTGAGAACCGTTCTTGGCCTCGTTGCTGTGGCCGCAATCACCGCAATCGCTGCGGGTGTGCTGTTCGGTACGGGCATTCTGGACGACAGGGACGGCGACGTCGCGAGCTTCTCCTCGCCCTCGCCTACCCCTACGATCACGCCCGCTCCTACGGTGGGCGCAACTCTGCTCCCTACCGCCACCGCCATACCGATACGTTTCCCGGTGGGCAACCCCTTCTCCGTCGTCGACTTGCGGGAGGAATGGGAAGCCCGGGACATAGTCGTGGCTCTGGGAGACCTCAGCGCCGGCTACAGCGGCTTCTCGATCGCGCCCCTCGATGTGAGCCTCGTCCGGGGCGACGCTTCGATGCAGCTATCCCTCTTCGTGTATGGCAATCGGGAGGAGGCTAGGGGGGACTGGGAGTTGGTCTCCGGCAGGGCGCCGGAGCCCAAGGAGGGCCGCAGTCTCCCCGATCACGGGTCTGTATGGTGGAACAGGAACATGGTTGTGGTGACGTTCTCCCGCACGGGGGATATCGGGTTTGACGCCCTGGACGGCTTCCTCTCCCTGATTCCCTAGCCTTTTGCCACGGCCTGTGCATGATCCGCCTGCCGGGCCGCTCCGGTGCTAACATGGGCGGCAACGAAGTTCGTGTCGATAGCACTCCCGGTGACGAGTGTTGAGAGGGGGCGAGTCTGTGCCTGTCGTAGCGATTGAGGTTATCGATCCCCCATGGATGCGTCGCTGAGCCGTCGACCAGGTCTTATCAGGTGAAGGGAGCTACAGAGGAGCCCAGGGACGCGTTGCAGTCCCGTCCGGTGGGGCTTACGACGGTTGAGGCGCTGGCCCGGGCCGACCGAGGGCTGGCCAACGTCGATACCACGAGGCGACGGACAGATGGCGAAGTCATCCGCGCCAACGCGCTCACGTTCTTCAATCTGGGCCTAGGCAGCCTGATCCTGATCCTGTTCGTCCTCGCCATCGTGGACACGGACATCGGGCACTTCCAGGACGGCGTTTTCGTGGGGATCGTGGTCGTGGCGAACGTGGCTATCGCCACCTATCAGGAGCTTCGCGCCACAAGAAAACTGCGGGAACTGGCGGCCCTCGCTACCCCGCGTGCCACCGTCGTGCGTGATGGCCAGGAGATCGCGATTCCCGCTGAGCAGGTCGTCCAGGGTGACCTCATCCACCTGGAGCGAGGCCATCAGGTTGTCGCCGATGGACCGGTGGTCAGCGGCGTCGCTGAGATCGACGAATCGCTGCTCACGGGCGAATCGGACCCCAGCCCGAAGACGCAGGGTGAGGCGCTGCTTTCCGGCAGTTTCTGTACTTCTGGAAGCTGCCACTACGTGGCCGAGAGGGTGGGTGCTGAGGCTTACGCTGTGCAACTCGCAGCCGAGGCGCGGAGCCTCGTGCGCCGTCTCTCACCCCTCCAGCTCCGGTTCAAGCGGCTGGTGCGTGTACTCCTGGTCGCGACAGCGGTGTTGGGGGCGATGCTTCTCATCTCCTTCAACGTTGAGGATCGCGGCCTCGCCGAGGCGATCAAGGCGACAACGGCCACGATCGCTACCATTGTCCCGGAGGGGCTCATCCTTGCGGTCACGGTGGCGTTCGCGATCGGGGCGGTACGGGTATCGCGCGCCAGGGCGCTGGTGCAGGACATCACCGCCGTCGAGGCGCTGAACTACGTGGATGTCGTCTGCCTGGACAAGACGGGCACGCTCACCGCCAACGAGCTAACGCTCCGCTCGATGCACTGGGCTCCCGGTGCCGAGGCGGACGCGTCCTGGTTGGCGGCGTTCGCCGCGGCGATGGCCGGCGAGAGCAAGACGACAGCCACCCTCGCCGAGGCGCTGGCGGGGATGTCTCATGGCGCCCAGCCGGAGGGGAGCGTTTCGTTCAGCTCGGAGAGGCGCTGGAGCGCGCTCCGACTGCGACTGGGGGAGGAGCGGCGCACCTTCCTCCTGGGGGCGCCGGAGATCCTGCTGTCCCTGGCCGAGGATGGCCGGGTGGACGATACCATGCTCACCGCGTACGAAGAGTCGGTCGCGTCCGGCTTCCGCGCGGTCGTCTTCGCCGAGATCGAGTCCCTGCCCGAGGTGGGGGAGGCGCTCTCCCGCCCTCGTCCGCTGGCGCTGATTTCGTTCACAGACGTTCTCCGATCGGAGGTGGACGGGGCGTTCGCCATGATGGCGGACCTAGGCATCGAGCCGAAGCTGATTAGCGGCGATAATCCGGAGACCGTCCTCGCTTTGGCTACCCAGGTCGGGATCACGCTGAAGGGGGGCGCCATCTCCGGCACGGAGCTTGAGAGGCTGGAGGACGACGCCTTCGCCGCCGCCGTGGAAGGGCATAGCGTCTTCGGTAGGGTGACCCCGGCGCAGAAGGCGCAGATCGTCGCTAGGCTCAAGGGTAATGGCCATTTCGTGGCGATGGTGGGAGACGGCGCCAACGACGTGCGGGCCCTGCACGCCGCCGATGTCGCGGTAGCGATGGTCTCGGGCACGGAGACGGCGCGCGCTGTCTCCGGCATCGTGCTGCTGGACGACTCTTTCGAGGCGCTGATCAAGGGAACGAAAGAGGCCAAGACGGTGGTGGGCAATGTGACGCGCTTGAGCAAGCTCTTCATAACCAAGAGTCTCTATGCTTACCTGATCATCGTGGCCACCAATATGCTAGGCCTGGACTTTCCGTTCCTTCCTCGCCAGGGGTCGCTCACCAGCCTGCTCACGCTGGGCATTCCTACGGTGTTCATCTCCATGAGCGTGCCGCCGCCTGATGCCGGACGTGACTTCACACACAGCGTGATGCGCTTCGCCCTGCCGGCATCCCTGTCGCTGGCGGCGGCGGGTATCTCTGTGGACCTTTTCACACAGGGGTTGCTGGGCCGCTCCGTAGAGGAGACGCGCACGCTCGTCTCGCTGACCATCGGCATTACCGGGATTCTGTACATGGTGGAGGTGCTGGGTTTCGAGGGTTTCCAGAGGGTATCGGTTCGAAATCTCACCCGTCCAGTCCTGACGACTGTCCTTGGTGGGCTATTGTTGACGGCATTCGCGCTGACCCTATACACTTCCTGGCTCCGCCGGTTCTTCGACTTCACGGAGATGGGGCCGGGGCAGTGGGCCATAGTGTTGCCCGCAGTGCTGGCGGCGCTTGCCGGGCAGTTCTACCTCAGCCGCTACTGGCCGCGGATTATCGACTGGCTCACGGCGAGACCTTCTGACGATGAGGCCGAGCGCGGGCGGGTCTGGCGGCAGTAAGACATCACCCCACTGGCGAACGAGTCAGCTGATATTCAATTCTGGTGCCGAGGCTAAATCAATTGCTGATTGGCACTAAGAGAAAGAGTTCTTGTTGACTTCTGTAGAATTCGATGCTGGGGCGAGTTATATCTATTTCGTGCCCTGATTCTATGCAGTTCTTTACTAGTTCATCGAATGTTGGTCCTATGGTATGTTCCTTTCCCGTCCAATCTACTATTTTTGTTCTCGCGTACTTTCTGCCTGGTATGGTTCCAGAATCAAGTCCCATAGAATCAGGGTTGTTCTCGTCCAGCCTCACACATGCCCTATATTCTCCGGTGTTGACATCGAATACCCCGTAAAACCTTTTCCCTCTAAAGCTCCCCATTCTCGCTTCTAGCTCTGCAAAGGCTTTCGCGGCGTGTGTTGGACCACCTTCCACCTTCACGAACGCGACTGGTATGTCTTCAAGCTCAATGACAGTGAAGCTCATGTTATCACTCTCCAGATGGTCCAGCCGATGCCGGTAGCCTTGCTCCTCCGGACCCTCTAGACCTTGACGGCGGCGTCACGGCCGGTAGAAAGGCAGTATACTCCTTGTCTGGCGAGATGGGGTGCCGCGGCCGCTGATAGCCGATGGGGGGCAACGGCTAGGAGTTCAGGCTTGGGGCTCTTCCGATTCGAAGTCGTCGTCGAGGGATTCGAGCGACTTCCGAAATATCGCGGGCACAGCGCCCTCATCGGGTTGCCGGTAAGCGTAAAGGGATGCGGTCGCGTGCTGGATGATACCGTTAACCGTATCCCCGCCCCAGGGGTAGCCGGAGATGCCAAAGCAGGCCGTAAGCGGCACGGCTAGACCGTCATTATCGATGAGGTCAGTGTTATCTAGCCCGGCGGATAGCCGCTCGACCACACTCTGGGCGCCCCTCTCGGAAGTGTACGGAAGGATGATCGCGAACTCGTCGCTGCCGATCCGGCCGGGCACGTCGCTGGCGCGCGCCTGGTCGAGCAGTAGCCGGCCGAATTGGGACAGGGCCTTGTCGCCCATGCGGTGGCCGAACGCGCTGTTCATCGACGTGAAAGAGTCTAGGTCGGCGATGACGACGGCCAATGGGCAGTTGCTCTCTTTGGCCGTTTGCAGCTCGCGCTCCAGCTGCTCGAATAGATAGCGGCGGTTGAAGAGCTGGGTCAGGTCATCGCGCTTCGCTGACTTCTCCAGTTCCATGTTGCGCACCAGGAGACGCAGCCGCAGCTTCGCCTCTTGGCGGACCGCCGCTCCCCGACTGGCGGCAGCTGCCAGAAAGCCGTAGGTGCCCAGGATACCGAATACAACCGTCTCCACAATGAAATAGGTTGAGCCGATGTCGCGCACGCTAACGGTTAGCCAGACGGCGACTAGAAGGACGGCGCCGGCAAGCCGCAAAGACCAGATTCGCTGGTTGAGGCTCTGGGAGTCGGCTGCGTCCTCGACCGCAATTGCGTCGGAAGGACGGAGCTCATCTGGTGCGGTCATCCGGAATATCCCCTTTCGCCTGGATCGCCGCGTCCCAGTTCGCTCGGGACGTGAGTCATAAGTTGAGACGTTGAGGTCTGGGGGCCCGTTACATGACGAGCTGTTGGGGGCCAAGCTCTGTGCCGCCCTGCAAGGGAGCGTGACAAGTGTTGAAGGGGCGTCGGTGGCGCTATACAATTCAGGTGGCGGGCCCGTAGCTCAAGGGCAGAGCGACCGGCTCATAACCGGTTGGTTGGAGGTTCGAATCCTCCCGGGCCCACCAGATCGGGCCACCCCTAACCGTCTGTACACCCCCTTGCGCAAAGCCATCCGCGTTCTTTGCGCCATGTGCTTGGCCAGGGCTGATTCTTCCGGGGCGTGGGGCAGGGATGGCACCGTCATGGGCCGGAATTGCTTAAGGTGACTGGCCCCGCATGCTGCTGTAAGATGGACTGGGATGGCAGCCGACGAAGTGCTTGAGCAGGTCCGGCAGGCGCTGGCCGAATACGCGCCGCGTCATAATGACGACCACGCCACGATACCGGCGGCGGTCCTCATCCTCGTGTACGACCGGGATGGGGAAGCCCACGTTCTGTTCACGGAACGGACTGACCAGGTGGAGCACCACAAGGGGCAGGTCTCCTTCCCGGGTGGCGCCTTCGATGACGACGATGCCGATCTGGAGCAGACGGCCCTGCGGGAGACGTACGAGGAGATCGGGGTGCGGCCCGAAGAGGTGGAGATCATCGGCCCTCTCGATGACATAGTGACGGCTAGCAACTTCAGGGTCACCCCATACGTTGGCATCTTGACCACGTCATCGGAGTATCCCTTCGTGCTGAACACGCAAGAAGTAGCGCAGGTGGTGCAGGCTCCCCTGGCCTTCCTGATGGACGACCGGAATATGGAGCTGGAGGTGCGAGAGCGGGCCGGCCGTGAGGTCCTGACGTCGTCCTACCGCTATGAAGGCCATTACATTTGGGGAGCGACCGCCCATATTCTGCATCAGTTCATCGAGCTCTTGAGATAGGGTGACTGTGCAGGAGCCCCGTTTGCTCAGGGCCGTTCGCCGAGAGGTAAGGTGGGACCTCGTCTGAGCGCACGTGAAAGGCTGTGGTGAGTGCGCTTGACGGTGGGAGTGTCGTAGTAGTGGACAGCCCTTCATGCAACTGCTGTTGGTGCGACATGCCGAGTCTCTGGGTAACCGCGAGAGGCGCCTTCAGGGGCGCCGGGAGTACCCTCTAACGGAGCGGGGTGAGCGTCAGTCAGAGGTTCTGAAGGCCCGCCTGGCGCCAATGCCCCTGGCCGCGGTGTACGCCAGCCCTATGCGGAGGGCGATGGAGACCGCCGAGCCCCTGGCAGCGCAGACCGGCCTGACCGTCCGGTTGGAGCCGCGAGTCCAAGAGTACGACTTCGGGGCGGAGCTCTCCGGCCTGACCTGGAAAGAGATCAGGGATAGGCAGCCGGAGATCGTAGAGGCGCTCCGCAGCGGCGGGCCGGACTTCCCCCGCTATCCCGGCGAGGAGGGTCGGGAGACGTTCAGAGAGCGCGTGTGCAGCGCTGTGTGGGAGATCGCGGCCCGGCACGAGGCGGACGGGGCCGTGGCAGTAGTGACCCACGGCGGGCCCATCGCCGTGTTCGTGATGGCGGCGCTGGGACGGCCCTACCGCCACCCCAACCCCTTCGCCATCGACAACGCCTCGCTGACTACGCTCGAGATTACGTCCCAGGGTCCGCACGGCTCGCCGCAGGTGGTCGTCGTGGGCCTGAACGACACGTGCTACCTGGGCGCCGAGGACGGCCGGTGGCCTTGAAGCGTGGTGGGTGTGGCCCGCGCCGCGATTCGTGCATCTGGAGGGTAGGGAGCTAGCATGACGGAGCCCACGGTCAGCGAGCTGATCATCAAGGGGATTGTGGTGGGCGTGTTCGCGGAGAACTGCTGGATCATCGGCTCGCGCCGGACGGGTGAGGCGATCGCCATCGATCCGGGCGATCAGCCGGAGGAGATCCTGGCCATGGCGCGGGATATGGGCGTGGCGATCAAGCTCATCGCCAACTCGCACGGGCACCTGGACCACATCCTGGGCGTGCGAGGGGTGCAGGCGGCTACGGGGGCCCGCTTCCTGATGCACGACCAGGACCTGGTCCTGGCCCAGGGGGCGGCCGCCAGCGCGGCGACGTGGATGGGGCAGACGGTGGAGCCGCCGCCGGACCCGGATGCCTTCGTCTCGGACGGGGACGAGGTGGACGTGGCAGGGGTGAAGCTGAAGGTGATCCACACGCCGGGCCACACACCGGGCAGCGTCTCCTATTACACTGAGGGGATGCTGTTCAGCGGCGACACCCTGTTCCAGGGCTCGATCGGGCGGACGGATATGCCCGGCGGCAGCCAGGAGCAGGAGATGTCGAGCATCGTTGACCGGTTGCTGGCGCTGCCGGACGATACTATCGTGCTGCCGGGGCACATGAACGAGACGAAGATCGGCATCGAGAGGGAGACGAACCCGTTCATCCGGGAGGAGCTGTTGCGCCGGCAGAGGCAGTAAACCTTTCGATGGCCCTGAATGCCGGTGCTAAGCTGACCCGAGTCGTTCGCCAGAGTGGAGGGAATGCCATGCTGTTCATCGCCACCCACGAGCACACGCTGGAGGCCTGTCCGGCGGACAACCCGACCCAGGTTCACCAGATGGTGAACGAGGAGCACATCAAGGAGTCAGGGGTGAAGGTGCTGGGAAGCTACGTGGCGCCGCCGGAGCACGTCCTCTACTTTGTGCTGGAGGCGGACGAGTACGCCCAGGTGGTGCGCTACTTCCGGCCTTTGATGAAGATGGGCAGCGTCGACATAGTGCCGGTGCAGACCATAGCCGAGGCGACAGGCATCTTCCCGACCCGCTAGGGATCACTCTGCCTTCGTGATGTCGGTGACGATGTTGAGGACGGCCTCGACGAGGATCTGATCGCCGGCCTTGGGGTCGGCGTAGATGGAGTCATGGGCGAGGCGGGCCTCGCGGAGGGCGTCGGGCTCGTCGGCGTAGGCGTAGCGGACGGCGTAGTAGCGGATGCCGTGGAGGTCGTAGGGCTGGACGGCGTGGATGACGGCTTGGCGGGCCATGGGCTCACCTCCTTCACCTTCTAGTTTAGCCTATAGGGGATTGTTAGGGGGTCAAGCGCCTCACGATAGGGCCGCCCCGAACCGACCCGTTTGCCGTCTGGTGCGTTGAGATACCCACCGTTCAGCGGCAGAAACGGCTGCTCTCCCGACTAAGCGTTGGACTACCAAGAAAGGCATGACCCTCAGCAGCTCGCCTAACCTTCCTGACCTTATTGTAAGAGGCTCGGTGGGAGGAGTAGACTTATCGCACGCCAAGACGGCGCCGTAACGGTAAGAGGGAGGCGCGCCGGATGGATATGGGGCTCAGTGAACGGCAAGATACGCTCAAGAACGTTGCCCGGGACTTCCTGACGAAGGAGAACCCGGAGTCTCTGGTGCGCGCTCTGGAGCAGGACGAGAAGGGGTACTCGCTGGAGCTATGGCGGAAGATGGCGGACCGGGGCTGGATGGGCCTCATCATCCCCCAGGAGTATGGCGGCAGCGGCCTCGGCCCCAGTGACCTCGTTGTGCTGATGGAGGAGTTCGGGAGGGCACTGGTCATGGGCCCTTACCTCTCTTCCTCCGTCATGGGGGCGCTGCCTCTTATTGAGGCTGGCTCCGAAGATCAGCGTAGGCAGATCCTGCCACGGGTGGCATCCGGTGAGCTTCTGCTCGCCCTGGCCCTCACGGAACCGTCCGCCCGCTGGGATGCCGAGGGCGTCCAGATGGAGGCGAGGCGGGAAGGGTCGGAGTACGCGCTCTCTGGGAAGAAGCTTTTCGTCGCGGACGCTCAGGTGTCGGACAACCTGGTGGTAGCGGCCCGCACTTCACGAGGGGGCGCGCCGGAGGATGGGATCACGCTGTTCCTGCTCCCGTCCCGCTCCCAGGGCATCGGCATCCAGGTGCTGAACACCGTCGCGGGCGATAAGCAGTGTGAGATGACGTTCGAGAACGTGAGGGCAGCAACGGCCAGCGTAATAGGCCGGGTGGACACCGGCTGGCCCGTTATCGAGAAGACGAAGCGGATCGCAACCCTGGCGACCTGTGCCTACCTGGTGGGGCTGTCGCAGACGGACTTCGACATCACGTTGAACTATGCGAAGGAGAGGACCCAGTTCGGGCGACCGATAGGGTCGTTTCAAGCGATCCAGCACAAGCTGGCCGATGCCTCGGTGGATGTGGACTCAGCGCGATCGATCACGTACCGGGCGGCCTGGAGCGTGCAGGAGGAGCAGCCCGACGCTACCGCTTTCGTCTCCATAGCCAAGGCCTGGGTCTCGGAGGCCTCCCGCCGGGTGGTGGCCCACGGCCAGCAGATCCACGGCGGAATCGGATTCACAAAGGACTACAGGATTCAGCTTTACTTCCGCCGCCAGAAGTGGCTGGAGATGATGTGGGGCGACGCGGACCATCATCGGGAAGCGCTTGCCCAATTGATGGGCATATAGTGGCGAAAGTCGGGGCCACACGTGTGCGGTAGCTCGTGTGGGGTTGTGGGGTTCCAGGATGGCAAGATGAACGATAGCCTTTCGCCCGAGAAAGGAAAGGCCCTGTGTTCGCTCTAGAAGGCATACGCGTGCTCGATCTTTCCCGTCTCGCTCCCGGCCCTTTCTGCACCATGCTGCTGGGCGATATGGGTGCCGACGTCCTCCTGATCGAGCCTCCCCCCTCGCGGTTGCACGCCGTAATGGGAGTGGCGGCCTCAGGCGATGAGGAGCGACGGTCCGCGGCGTATAACGCCTTCGGCCGGAACAAGCGCAGCATGATCCTGGATCTCCAGACAGACGAAGGCAGGCGGATCTTCTACCGGCTGGCAGACACGGCGGACGTGGTTCTGGAGGGGTTCCGGCCCGGTGTAGTCAGGCGGCTGGCCGTAGACTACGAGACTGTCCGCAAGGTGAATCCGGCCATCGTCTATTGCTCCCTGTCGGGTTACGGCCAGGACGGCCCTTACGCGGGGTTGGTCGGCCACGATATCAACTACATCTCGATAGGGGGCGCGCTGGGAATGATCGGCTGGCCGGACACCCCTCCCGCGATACCGTCGAACGTCATCGGCGACTTCGCAGCAGGGGGCCTTCAGGCCGCCTACGGCATACTGCTGGCCCTACTAGCGCGAGAGCGCACCGGCAAGGGCCAGTACGTCGATATCGCGATGTCCGACGGAGTGCTGCAGCTTCTGGCCGTGCACGTCAGCGACTACTTCCGCCAAGGGGCGGTGCCGGCGCCGGGGAGCAGCGCGCTCAACGGCGGGCAGCCGAACTACAATGTTTACGAGTGCAAAGACGGCAAGTGGATCAGCCTGGGCAGTCTGGAGCCCCATTTCTTCGCCAATCTTTGCCGCTTCCTGGGCGGGGAGGAATTTATCGAACACAGGGACGACCCGGCCTGGTTCCCTGACATGCGATCCCATTTCGCCCAGCGGTTCCGGACGCGCACCCGGGACGAGTGGTTCGAGGCGATGCGGGGGACGGATCTGTGCGTGGCACCTGTGTACAGCCTGGATGAGGCTCTGGCGGACCCCCACAACAGGCATCGACAGATGGTGGTCGACGTGGAGGCCCCCGGCCTGGGGGTGGTCCAACAGGTAGGGATCTCTGTGAAGCTGTCAGAGACGCCTGGCCGGGTGCGGCAGGTGGCCCCGCTGGCCGGTCAGCAGACCGACGCGGTGCTGGAAGGCCTGGGCTACGGCGCTGCCGAGATCGCCGGCTTGAGGGAGAGAGAGGTGGTCGCCTGATGGCGCCGCTGGCAACGATATTATACTTATTATACTATCGAGAAGGAGGCTCCCATGGGTTCCCTGACGAGAAAAGCGGCGATCGTCGGAATCAACGAGTTTCCAGCCCTGGAAGCGCCTGGCTACACGATAATGGGATTCGAGGCCGAGTGCGCGATTAAGGCCCTTGATGACGCTGGTCTGACCTTCAAGGACGTCGACGGTTACTTCGGCAATACCGCCCCCGTCGACACCATGAAGGGAGTGACCATGTGCGACTATCTGGGCATAAACCCGGCCATGGTGGTGGACTCGGACCTCCAAGGGGCCTCGCCCTCCTACGGCGTGCTCCAGGCCGCCGCCCACATTAATGCGGGCCTGATTAACGTTGCCCTTATCACCTACGGGCTGGTAGTGGGTAGGAGTAGCTCCAACATCGGCACCGGCTCGGGATTGCGGCGGCCGGCCGGGCCTCCCCGCGCGGCCTGGTGGACCGACGCCTTCCATACGCCCTTCGGCATACATACGATAGCCAGCTACGCTCAGGTCGCTCAGCGCCACATGTATACGTATGGCACAACAAGCGAACAGCTGGCCGAGATCGCCGTCTCCACCCGCTATCACGGCTCCTTAAACCCCCAGGCGAAGTTCCGCAACCCAATAGTTGTGGAGGATGTCCTCAACTCCCGCATGATCAGCTCTCCCCTGCACCTCCTGGATTGCTCTGTCGTGCAGGATGGCGGTGGCGCTATCGTGGTGGCGAGCGAGGAAGTGGCGCGGAACTGCAAACGTACCCCAGTGTGGTTCCTGGGTGGCTTCAGCGCTATCGAGCATCGGGGCGCTGGCTATCGCGACTACACCAGCATAGCCGCTGCCCGCTCCGGTCCGCGCGCCCTGGCCGAGGCCGGGGTTACTCACAAGGAGATCGACATGGCGATGATCTACGACTCCTTCACGATCACCGTCCTGACCACTCTGGAGGGGCTGGGATTCTGCAAGCCAGGGGAGGGTGGGGCATTCGTTAGCGGCGGCCGTCTGCGGCTGGACGGGGAGCTGCCGACTAATACCGACGGCGGCGCCCTCTCCTACAACGATGGCGCGCGGGGAATCCTCCTCCTTATCGAGGCCACCCAGCAGCTCCGGGGAGAAGCAGGGGATGCGCAGGTCAAGGATTGCCGGATCGCGCTCACCCATGCCACCGGCGGACAGATAGGGACGGAGCACACCGCGGTTACCCTGGTGCTGGCCAGGGATTAGGGGTATCGCGAGGAGAAGCATGGATTACCGCTTCAGCGAGGAAGACGAGTCCTTCCGAACAGAGGTACGAGACCTCATTCTCAGCGAGGTGCCGTCCAAGTTCCTGCACGGCCTCGATGAGGGCGCGGACGACCGGGACCCCGAGGAGATATGGCAGGTCGCCCGCCAGTTCGCCAAGAAGCTCGCCGAACGGAAGTGGTTAGCGATGGCCTGGCCGGTAGAGTACGGAGGGCTGGCGGCAAGCTACACAAGGCAGATGATCTTCAACCACGAGATGTCATACTATGGCGCGCCGGGCCTCAGTATGGGGGCATCCTGGATAGGGCCAGCCTTGATGCTTTACGGCTCCGAGGAGCAGAAGAGGAAGTACTTGCCGGGGATTACCAGCGCTGAGGATATATGGTGCACCTTGTATTCGGAGCCCGGCGCCGGCTCCGATCTGGCAGGCCTGCAGGTAACTGCGCTGAGAAGCGGCGACGACTTCATCGTCAACGGGACCAAGATTTGGAACTCCGGCGCTCATAAGTCCGACTACGGCTGGCTGGCCGCCCGCACTGACCCGGACGCCCCCAAGCACAAGGGGATCAGCGTCTTGGTGGTCGACATGAAATCTCCCGGCATCACCATCCAGCGCATCACAAACATCGTGGGCGATTACGTGTCCAACAGGATGTACTTTGGCCTCAACCGGGTTATCTTCGACAACGTCCGCGTGCCGAAAGAGAATCTCGTCGGCGAGTTGAACCGAGGCTGGTACCAGGTAGCGGTGGCCCTGGGCTTCGAGCGATCGGGCATCGGCGGCTATGCTGCCGCACGCCGGGAAATCGAGCGCTATATCGACTTCGCCAAAGAGCATCCGGAGCTTGTCCGCGCCAGGCCGGCGATCCGGCACGAACTGATGGACCGCTGGGTGGAGATGGAGGTCGGCTACCAGCTTGCCTACCGCATTACCTGGCTACAGGAGAACGGGCAGATCCCGGACGTGGAGGCCTCGATATCCAAGCTCTACGGCGCGGACCTGGCTCAGCGGATCGCTCGCACGGGCGTGGCCCTCATGGGGATGTACGGCGGGCTCAGGGGTGGCCCGAACGCCTATCTTGAGGGCCACGCAGTCCGCGACTATCTGGCCTCCGTACAAGCCACAATCGGGGGCGGTACTAACGAGATACAACGCAATATCGTCGCCCGCCGGGCGCTCGGTCTCTCCGGAGACTAGCGCTTCCCGCCCTATTGGCCGGAGCGAGGCGTCGCCGCCAGTAGCGTACCCCGCGCCTTCTCGATTAGGCCCTGTGGGGCGCCAAAACCGCAGCCCCTATAATCGCCCCAGTGATTGCGGCTATTTGGTATGTAGGTGTTACCCTTTGCTGGCTGTTGTCATGCCCCGTGACTTGACCTTGGACGTCGCGCCCTCTGTCTGTCGGAGCGAGACAAATAGCTTTCAGCTATTTCGTGTATAATCACTGCATATAGTAATGACTTGGTCGATAGTCAGAGGCGAGGCTCCTTCGACTAGTAGGGCGGCCGTAGCTTTCCGACGGTATGCGGGCCTAGCCTTCCGGCAGTCCGGGTATAGCGTTACCAGCGGCTTCATCCCTAGAAAGGGGAACGAGATGGTCGTGGAGAGCAACATAGCTGAGATCATGCTCACAGAGAAAAAGAGCGAAGAAAAGGTCGTTCCGTCCTTCTGCCACCTATGCATCTATGGCCAGTGCTCCACGTTAGTGCACGTAGTGGACAACGTGGCGGTGAAGGTGGAAGGCAACCCCGATGCACCGCATAACCAGGGGCGCCTCTGCGCACGTGGCAATTCCAACCTGATGGAGCTGTACGACCCCTACCGCGTAAAAGTGCCCCTCAAGCGGACAAATCCGGAAAAGGGGCTCAATGTGGACCCCAAGTTCGTGGAGATCTCTTGGGATGAGGCCCTGGATATCGTGGCCGACAAGTTACGGGCGGTGAGGGAGGAAGACCCGAGGCAATTTCACGCCAGCGGCGGCATGGCGAACCCGTATCTGCTAATGTGGCCGTTCCAACCGTTTTTCGGTGGCGCCCCCATGCACATGTTCGGCGGGGTCGCTGCCTGTGGCAGCTCAGAGCACGCCGTGTCAGCCTGGGCTCACAACGCCCACGTATCTGGCTATGATCCAGACTACGTTGAAATGTTGGTCCTCCAGGGCACCAATGCCGGATTCGGGACCTGGATAGGAGCCGCCGCAGGGGGAGGCGTGAGCCGAATAGCCGACGCTAGGAGGGAGCGTGGTACTCGGATCGTGAGTATCGATCCCCGCTGTGGCGAGGGAAGCAATAAAGCGGACGAATGGATTCCCATCCTGCCGGGCACGGACCTAGCCTTTAACCTCGCAATACTGAACGTCATGATTCACGAGCTCAACAATTTCGACATAGATTTCGTGAGGCGGCACACCAACGGTCCGTACTTAATCCGGCAGGACAACGGCTACTACATGAAGGATGCGAACGACAAGCCCTTGGTCTGGGACGCCGCCGCTCAGGTCGCTAGACCCTTCGATGCCCCGGAGATCAAGGACTTTGTCCTGGAGGGGACCTACGAGGTAAACGGGGAGCCCTGCAAGCCCGCGTTCCAGATGCTGAAGGAGCGGATGCTCCCCTATACCCCGGAGTGGGCCGAGCAGATCAGCACCGTACCCGCTTCCCAGATGAGACGCTTTGCCGCCGATTTCGTGAAAGCGGCGAAGATCGGGACGACGCTCAAGATCGATGGCGTGGAGCTGCCGTTCCGGCCGGCCGCGATGATCGGCTACCACGGCTCCCAACGCCATTACAATGGTCCATACACCACAATGTCACTGCGGCTGATCAATGCCTTGGTTGGAAACTTTGACGTTCCGGGCGGCAATAAGGGATGGGCGATAAACCCCCTCATCGACTATGACACCCCGGCGCCACCCGACGGCATGTTAGAGTTCATTCCCCGCGCTGAGATAGAGTTCCCTCCGGACCCCGACCTGAAGCAGTTCTACCCGCTGGCCGTAGACACGCACGTGGTGTGGTTGAACTATATTCAGACTGACCCCGAGATGCGGGAGCGGTTCAAGGTCCCTTACACCCTAAAGGCGCTCTGCCTGGGTGGCACCAACCCGTTCCGGAACCAGGGTGATCCCGAAATGACCGAGAAGGTTCTTCGGGCGATTGAGTTCATCTTCACGATGTCTATTCACATAGATGACCCGGCACTTTTCGCCGATGTGGTGTTGCCCGAGGACTGCGGGGCGGAGCGGCTGGAGGCCTGGCAGTACTCCGCCATGTTCCAGATTGGGGTGGAGATGATGCTGCTGAGGCAGCCCGTGGTTCAGCGTCTATACGATACCAAGCACCCGGACGAGATGGTACTTGAACTTGCTGATAAGCTGGGCATGCTCTATGGCGAGGGTGGCTACATCGACTATGTCAATGGGACGATGCCAGCGACAGAGAGTACCGTGGCCCTGGATATAAACCGGAAGCCAACGCTGGAGGAGCTGGTCGACGCCCGCCTGAGGTCATGGTCTGGCGAGGACAAGGGGCTCGAATGGTTCAGCGAGCGGGGGCTCCTCTCCAGGCAGCTTCCTGTCGAAAAAGACTACCATTGGGCCCCCCTATCTGGACGGCGCTTTCCTATCTACTTCGAACCGGTGAAGGAGCTAGGCGACGTTCTGAAGAGCCGGGTCAAAGATGAATACGGGTGGGACTGGGACACCTCGTGGTACGATGCGCTACCTCGCTGGGAGCCCTGCCCCGAGCATCGCGATGAGCTGTGGCCGCCTGACTTCGATCTGTACCTGATCAACTACAAGACGCCCTTCAACACCAACAGCCAGACCGCAGGCAACCCCTGGCTAGCCGAGGTGTACGAGGCTGATCCATACTTCCTGCGGGCCTGGATGAATGAGGCGACGGGGAAGAGGATGGGGCTGCGTGATGGCGAAAAGGTGTGGATCGAGTCTACAGTCAACAAGGTGGAGGCACGAGTAAAGCTCAGCGAAACGGTCCATCCTCGGGTGGTTGCGGTCGGTGGGGCTCAAGGCAGCCATGCGACCAACCCGTTCGCCAAGAAGGGGATCAACTACGCCAGCTTACTACCGCAACAACCGGAGCATATCAATCCCATGCTCTGTAACCTTGAGTGGTGCACGCGCATAAAGGTCACTAAGGCGTAAGTGTCCGAAGCCCCTGACTGATATTGGCCAGCCGACGATGACTGCCCCTCGGCGGCTGAGGAACTCTTGACCTGGCGACACGCGATTAACTCATAGCGTCTCCGAGTCATCGGCGATAGATGCGGCCTGAGTTAGCAAAGAGCCATGGCCGATTGCGCGTTCTGTGGCCGCAGCCCCGCACCAGACTTTGCCGTGACCGCATGCGCCAGCGATCCGCAGGACGGTTCTTCGCGCTGGCTGCTCGGGCACGGGCACGGCCAGATCGAATCGAAGGTAGCGCCGAACACGAGGTGATTTTCAGTTCGGGATGCCGGTGCGGGATTACCCTACTGCGGCCCGGGATGATTTGGGGTGGCGACAGGAGGCAGGTAAGCCCGAGGCGTTCAGCCGCTGACGTCTTGGGGAAGACATCACGGGGAAGGCAATGACCGGCAAGCAGTGGTTGGACAGACCTGTCCTGCCCTATCTGCTGCTGGCAGTGTCACCGGTGCTGACGTTGCCCATCGGCACAGTCATCCTGCTGTCTCTGCCCGACTGTGGTGTTGACGAACCATGGTGGGAACTCCGGTACTTTGAAATCGCCTTGCTGCCGGCGCTGGCAGAGTTGTTCCCCTTCTTGTGGCTGGCCTCCCGCAAGCCTACGGTAAGGAAGGCCGCCATCGTCGCTGGCCTCATCGGCTCGGCCCGATACGCGGTGCCTCAAGTCAGCACCCTGATTTACAGCGTATTTTCAGGTGGGCAGGTCTCAAATCAGACATGCTCGGTCTCCTCGTTCTTCGTGGCGGCAGCACTGATTCCCCTTATCCTCGGACTGTGGCTTGTCTCAGCACTGGCGGTTGCCGTGATACTGCTCCGAGCTGCGCGGCGAGCGCCGGTATCGACAGGCACGCGCAACGATACGTGATCCCGCCGGTTCTGGAAGCTCTGTCCCTTTTCGCACGTTGACAGGAGCGCGGGCCTGCGCTTCCTCACCGATTGACGCTGGCGGCCTAAATGGCGTATCTGACGGGCCGAAGGGTCCCGCGAGTCCGATTCGTTTGGCCCGAACGCCAGGTGGGTCGCCGCAAAGGCACTTCGACCGAAAGGCTAAAGGGAGCGGACTCTAGGAGTTCTAGGCCCACGTCCAGCAAAGGGCGAATCTCGTCTCTCTCCCGTAAGTACCGGCACGCCAAAGCGTCAAGGTCTCGCTCGCCCTGTATCATGGCCTCCAGGCATTCATTGAGAGCATCGGCGCGGGATCGGGCGTAAGCGCGGGCGCTTGCCAAGACGCTAGGAATAGCGAGCATCAGAAACCACTTAGGCCACATAGCTATCTCCATATAGACATAACGCTCGGCTACCGGGGGGGATACGGGCGGCACAATTTATCGAGGCCAGTGACTGGTTCCCTCCGCCGCACGCGGATTCAATTTAGGGTGGCATCATAGACCCACAACGCCCGGCTGGAGGTTAGGCAGCGGCTTGTAGGAAACATGATAGGGTTCCAGGGATACGCCCTGTTTGGTGTTGACGAGCCCCTAACCCTGGGCTAAATTGAACGATACCCGTTGGGTTTGCTTGCCCTATCAGGGAGGCCGGAGTCATGGAGTATACACCGATCTCAAAGCCGAAACTGGCCGTCAAGCCTAACCTTGCCGATTACGAGCAGGCCCGCCGCGAGCTCACCTGGCAGGAGATACGCTCTCATCTGGACGGCCTGCCTGGAGGTGGCCTTAACATCGCCCACGAGTGCCTGGACCGTCATCTGTCGCGCCCGCACCGCGACAAGATTGCCATGCTCTGGGAGGGGAAGAACGGCGACACCGAGCGGTACACCTTCGCTGACATGTCCGGGAAGGCTAACCAGGCGGCACATGCCCTGCGCAGCCTCGGCGTCAAGAAGGGTGACCGCGTCTTCGTCTTTCTTGAACGTATCCCGGAGCTCTACTTCACTGTTTTCGGTACCCTCAAGCTGGGCGCCATAATCGGGCCTTTGTTCTGTGCCTTCGGGCCGGACGCTGTTCGTGACCGGCTGGCAGATAGTGGTGCGAAGGTATTGGTGACGAGCCCCGAGCATTGGAACCGGGTGAAGGAGATCTGGCGCGATTTGCCACAGCTGGAGCGAGTGGTCCTGGTGTGCCGACATCAGGAGGCTGAGCCGGAGCCCGGCGTTGTGCTTTGGGATGACCTTGTGACACCGCAGCCCCAGGAGTTCGAGGCGGTTGCGACCAGCGCGGAGGACTTCGCCATAATGCACTACACATCCGGCACTACCGGCAAGCCCAAGGGAGCGGCCCACGTGCATATGGCGGTGCTCGGCCACTACGCCACCGCCCGGTATATTCTTGACCTCCATGATGAGGATATCTATTGGTGCACGGCAGATCCTGGTTGGGTGACGGGCACCTCATACGGTATGTTCGGGCCCTGGAGCAACGGGGTCACTAACCTGGTGTATGAGGGTGGCTTTGGGGCAAGCACTTGGTACTCGCTCATACAGAAGTACGGAGTTACGGTCTGGTACACGGCGCCCACGGCCATCCGGATGCTCATGAAGGCGGGCGAGCAACTTCCGCAGAGGCACGACCTCTCCAGCCTGCGCCACATCTGTTCCGTAGGTGAGCCGCTGAACCCGGAGGCCGTGCTCTGGGGCTGCCCATACACGACAACTGGTGGCAGACCGAAACCGGCTCCATCCTCATTGCCAACTATGCCGCTCAGGAGATCAGGCCTGGAAGCATGGGGCTGCCCTTCCCGGGCATCGAACCGGCTGTAATCGACGACAGCGGTACCGTTCTTCCCCCGGGCGAAGAAGGCGATCTCGCCGTGCGACCTGGCTGGCCATCCATGTTTCGCACATATTGGAACAACCGTGAGCTGTACGACTCCAGGTTTCGCAACGGCTGGTATATCACCGGTGATCGCGCTCGTATGGACCCCGACGGCTACTTCTGGTTCGTGGGGCGGACGGACGATGTTATCAATACGGCCGGCCATCTAGTGGGCCCGTTCGAGGTCGAGAGCGCCTTGCTTGAACACCCCGCGGTGGCGGAGGCCGGCGTTATCGGCAAGCCCGACCCGATCGCGATGGAGATCGTCAAGGCTTTCGTCGCTCTAAAAGACGGCTACCAGCCCGACGACGGCCTTCATAGGGAGCTGATCCGCTTCTCGCGGGATAAGCTGGGTAGCAGCGTGGCACCGCGGGAGATCGAGTTCGTTCCCTCTCTGCCCAAGACCCGCAGCGGCAAGATCATGCGGCGTCTTTTGAAAGCCCGGGAGTTGGGTCTTCCTGAAGGTGACACCAGCACCCTCGAGGATGACTGAGGCCTGGCCGCTTGCTGATTTCCCAGAAGGGTGCGTTCTTGCCAATCCGGTGGTAGACGGCGCCTATTGGAAACATAGAAGATTGGGGTATTGCGATACACCTCAATATTGCTAGAATCATCTATGGTAGTTCTATGACGAAATCAATCTGGCCAATAGGACGCGCCTATGAGTGAGTCGGGAGAGGGGGTCTCGGGTATGGCCGCGGGGCGTTCCGTAAATGCGGACCGCGTCTACTATAACTTCGAGGGCAGGGTGCCGCCTGTCGCTCTGGAAGCGGAGGCCGCCCCCCTGCCCGCTGCCGACGATGGCGAGCCCAAGCTGATCACCGACACTACCCTTCGGGACGGCGCCCAGGACTCCCGGTTCGCCCTCTTCCCCAACGAGGCACGACTGCGATACGTTGATCTGCTCCATAACCTGGACAACGGCACCGGCCGCATCGACTCCATCGAGACGTTCATCTACCAGCGCCGGGATCTGTGGGTGCTTGATCGGCTGCTCGAACGCGAATACGACTTTCCCAAGATCACGACCTGGATTCGGGTTACTCCCAGGGACGTCAAGCAGTTGCACGAAGTGAGTCAGGGACGGATCAAGGAGACGGGTCTTCTCGCCTCGTCGTCGGACCACCACATCTTCGACAAGCTGCGTTATGGCAGCAAAGAGGAGGCCGTGGACAAGTACCTGGAGCCGATCCTGACCGCATGTGAATACGGTATGACGCCCCGCGTGCACCTGGAGGACACGACCCGCGCTGACATCGAGGGCTGGGTGATCCCCTTCATGTGTACGGTGCTGAAGGCTACCGAGGGGCGAGCGAAGTTTCGGGTCTGTGACACCATCGGCTGGGGGATGCCCGATCCTCATGTGGCCATGCCGCAAGGTGTGCCCCGGCTGATCTCCACTCTGTCCAGAGAGACCGGGGCCGATCTGGAGTTCCATGGCCACAACGATTTTGGTCTAGCTACGGCCAACGCCCTGGCCGCCTGGCGATACGGCTGCCGGCGGGTGAACGTGACCTTCGCCGGGCTCGGCGAGCGTACGGGAAACACACCCCTGGAGCAGGTGATTGCCGGCTATATACGCCTCTACGGTGACCCCGGCTTCGATCTGCCTGTCCTGTCGCAGATGGCTGCGCTCATAGAGGAACACTTGCTGCCCGTGCCGGACGCCGCCCCCATCATCGGTCGGGTATTCAGCACTCAAGCGGGCATTCACCAAGCGGGCGTGGCGAGGCAGGGGGACGCGCCCGGCGGACTGATATACTTGCCCTACGACCCAGCGATGGTGGGGCAGGAGGGCGCGGAACGGGCTGTGATAGGGTCGTTGTCCGGCGCGGAAGGGATCGTCTCTATCCTGAATCGGGAGGCTGAGTCGCGCAGCCTCGATAACCGATTTTCAACCGTTAGTCGCGTGGTCAAGGAGATATACGATCGCCTCCAGGCCGCTTACGATGGCAGATATGATGCTGAGAGCGATCGTTGGCTGAACTACCGCACAACCTTCTTCAGTCCGGAGGAGATATGGCAGATGGCCGCGGCCAGCCTGGGCCTGGAGGCAGGGACGCCCCCTTGATAGAGGAGCTACCCCTCGAGCTCGGGGAGCTGCGGTTCAGCATCTCGTGCGGCGCTGTCCCCGGAGACCGAGACCAGCCATCCGGTCTCACTGAGTGGCGGCCGCTCCCAATGGGCTAACGCGGGAAGGCGTCGGGCAGACCTCCGTCGATAGTCACAATGTCACCAGTCGTGAATCGGAAGCGATCGCTGGCGAGCAGCACCGCGATGTCCGCGACCGCCTCAGCCGGTATGAGTGACACGCCCATGGCGGTGCGCTGCCGATAGACCTCGAGCTGCTGCTCGACCGTGACGCCGCGACTGGCCGCCCGTTCCGTGACGAATCGCCGAAAAAGTGGTGTGTCGATCTGGTCGGCGTTGATGGCGTTAACACGGATCCCATACTGGCCCAGTTCGAGGGCGGCGACGCGGAGCGCCTGCTGGAGGGCAGCCTTGCTACCGCCGTAGGCAACGGCCTCCTTGCCGGGCGAAACCGCAGCCTTGGAGACCGAGCATACGATCGAGCCCCCTAAGCCCTGGCGCCGCATCACGCGCCCGGCCTCGCGAATGGCGAGTACTGCCCCGAGGTAGTGCACCTCAACCTGCCGCTGCAGCTCTGCGCGATCGATCTCCAGGATTGGCGCGAAGTGCGGAGCGAGGCCGGCACTGTAGAAGAGGCAGTCAAGCCCTCCGAACTCCAGCACCGTGCGGCGGATGAGCTCGGATATACTGGCGTCGTCGCGGACGTCCACACCCTGCCCTATCGTGCGATGCGGGTACCGCTCGCAGAGGGCGCCGGCGATCTCCTGGGCGCTGGTCTCGTCCAGATCGGCCACCACTACGTGGGCGCCCTCCTCAGCGTACCTTTGTGCCGCGGCCTTACCGATTCCTGAGGCACCGCCGATCACCACCGCCACGTGACGCGGCAGCAGAAGCTCCTTGCGTTCGCGGGCGATCGTCTCCTCGACCTTCCGTCGTTCAAGGGGCCAATGCTCGAATTCGTATACGTCAGATTCGGGAAGAAAGCGGAAGGCATCGACCGCCTCGGCATTCTCGATGGCGTCCATGACGGCCCGGTAACAGATGTTGGCGGTAGCAGCGCTCTTCTTGTCGCCGAAACCCGTTACCATGCCAAGCCCAGGAATGAGTACGACTTTGGCCCAGTCAGCGATTAGTTCGTCCCGGCCACCGTCGTGGCGTGCGTGGTACTCCTCGTACCGGGCGCGCGCGGCGCGAAGCTGCCCCCGGGCCCGGTTCACCAGTGTTTCGCTATCGGCCTCAAGGTCAAGATCGAGCCACACAGGCAGCCTTTCAGCACGCAAGATGTGCTCAGGCGTTGCCATCCCGCGCTGTGAGAGCTCACCGAAACGCTCGGAGCCCAGCCGTTCAAGGATTTCGGGCGCCTCATCGAAGTTCAGGACCACACGGTCGGGCCGGCCCAGCTCTCCCCGGATTACGGGCAGTAGCTCCGCCGCGCGCTCGTGGCGTCGCTTTGGATCGAGGCGCGGGCGCACTGCAGCGCCCAACGGATGCTTGTCCCGCCTGCGCTCATCGAGATACTCCTCGATTCGTCGCACGGTCTGAAGCAGTCGTTCGTAGCACTGGCGGGCGTCGTCTCCCCACACCACCAAACCGTGGTGCGCCAAGGTGAGGCCGTGAGCGCCAGACGGGATCTGCGGAGCCAGCTCCATCACTGATCGAGCCAGCGGAAACCCAGGGCGCGCGTACGGGACATAGATGATCTCGCCTCCGAACAGCTCGCCGACCAGGTTCTCGGCCAACTCGTCTTTCAGATTCGTAATGCTCATGGTTGCGATGTCGTGGGTATGCACGATCACCCGGTGGGGTAGGATCGAGTGGAGCGGCGTCTCGACGCTCGGGAACGGATCATCTGGGGCGAGCATGCAGCCGCGCATTAGCTGCATCATCTGCTCGTCACTCAGTTCCGGCTGACCGCGCAGTCCGGCCAGGCGTGGCATAGAGAGTCGGCTGAAGCCGGCCCGCCCGATGGTGCGAAGGTCTGTGCCGCTCCCCTTAACGAACAGGATCTCCTCTTCGCCGTCCGCCGCGTTCCGCCGGAGCTTGACAGAGGAGTTGCCACCGCCCGGCTGCACCAGGCTCTCCTCAAGTCCCACCAGATTCGACAGGAACACCAGTTCGTCAAGGGCGTCGGCGCCGGTGGGAGGTCCCTGGAACCAGCGATCCTCCATCAGGCTGGCAGCTCGAGGTTCCGGCGGATCAGCTGCTCGTGGTCCCACTCGCCGATCTGCCGCAAGACGTGGGCCTTCACAGCCGCCGGGCGTAAGATTACATCTTCAATCGTCATTTACGTTTCTGGCGTCATGTACGTTTCTGGATTGACGCTCCGCTTGTGGGATGTTTGGATCGCTTGGATTCTACCACTATCTCCCTGCGCGCTGGTCCGCGTTGTTCGCAGCGAGCCATAGCAGATCCGACGGTAGAGGAAGGGTCTCAGCATTTCGCCGCCCCCGGCACGATCCGCACCTTCTCACCCGGAGTGGACTTGCGCCGGGTGACCCTCCTCACCCGGGGAACGAACTGGCTGGTCTCTTCCGTCTCGGCCTCGGCCCGCATCTGGGCTGGGGAACGCTTCTCTGCCACTGCTCGCGTAAGCATTGACAAGGCCTGGGGTTAATGCTACAAGTATCGACGCTGATAACAGATGCGGAGGGTAACCATCTCGATCGAGACCAGGAGGGATCGGATGAAAGGCACGATTGCAGGCCCAGTCTACGAAGTCGTGTGGCCCTTGGGGAACTCTGCCTCCGACTCGCTGAAGTTCAGCCCGCGAGTAGATGATCTAGATGGCAAGACTGTCTGCGAGCTGAACGATTTTGCCTGGGGTGAGTATTTCCCTCAACTCCGTGGGCATCTCAAGAGGACGCACCCTAACATCAAGATCATCGAATATCCCGTGTTCGGGGCCACTCATGGCCGCGACGAGCGGGAGGTGATCGATCGCCTCCCCGCGTTGCTTAAGGAGGTGGGAGCGGACGCCGTCATCTCGGGAGTAGGCCTCTGAGGGAGTTGTACGCCCGCAGTTGTGCGGGCCAGCATCGCCGCGGAGAAGGCGGGTGTCCCCACTGTAACTATTGTCGAGACGGGCTTTATGCGGCAGGCCCAGGCGATAGCCAAGTCGCTGGGTGTCGGTCAACTTCCCATCGCCGAGTACCCAGGCCAGATCGCCACTGACGGTCCAGAGGCCTTTGCGGAGAAGATGCAGAACGCTGTTCTGCCTGGCGTAGTTGAGGGGCTCGCCGCTCCAATAGAGGCCGCCGTCCGCACGGGCGAGCCTGGACCCAGAGAGATAGTCTTCAAGGGAACGCTCGACGAGGTCGAAGAGTTCTTTTACGATAACCTCTGGTCCGATGGACTGCCCGTCATCCCGCCCACAATCGAACGTATTGAGCGCTTCTTGGAGTTCACGGACCGCGATCCAGAGGAGGCCTTAGGGACGCTTCTCCCCGAGAAGCGCCGAGTGACGGTATGGAACGTGGCGGTCAATGGGGTGATGGCCGGCTGCCGACCAGAGTACATGCCGCTGCTGCTGGCGGCCGTGGAGTGCATAGCGGATCCGTCGTTCCGCATCGAGGATGCAGGCAGCACCCCCGGCTGGGAGCCTCTGGTCATCGTGAACGGCCCCATCTTGAAGGAGCTTGACTTCAACTATGAGACGGGCGTGATGCGGGTCGGCAGGATGGCCAACAGCAGCATAGGCCGCTTCCTCCGCCTCTATATGCGTAATGTGGCCGGATTACGCCCAGGCCTCACCGACAAGGGCACTATCGGCGCCACCTTCAACGTTGCCTTGGCTGAAAATGAGGACGCCTGCTCCGAGATGGGCTGGGAACCATTCTCCGTGGATTCCCGCGGGTTCCGGAGCGACGAAAACGTTGTCACAGTGCAAAGCGTCGTTTCCGTAACCGGGCCTACGTATAGCACAGGCGATAAGGCCCTGGATCACCTGGATTACCTCGCCGAGTTCATAGGGCAGAGCACGTCGGTGTACTGGTCCACCCGCACTGGCCTGCTATACGGAAAATGGTTCCCATTGTTTGTGATCAGTCCGCGAATAGCGAATATCATTGCTAAAGATGGCTGGAGCAAGAGAGATGTGCGTCAGTATCTCTATGACAACTGCCGAATTCCGGCGAGCACTCTAGAAAAATACGCCGGCAGAGCGGGTGGCTCCAGGAATGGAACGCCATGGAGCCTCCGGGAAGAAGTACAGAAGGGCAACATCGACAAACAGTACTGGGAGTCGGACGACCCGGATCGGCTCGTCAGGGTGTTCATGCGACCTGAGTGGATCGAGATCGTCGTGGCTGGTGACCCTGCCCGAAACCAGGCTAGGGGATACATGAACAATCATGAACAGGGCGCGCCCGTTAGCCGGGCCGTTCAGCTACCGGCAAATTGGAATCGGCACGGTCCATAGCACATCGCTCACCGTAAGAGCAGCGATAGTGGGGGTCATAGCCAGCGCCTCGCAGCGCTCTGCCAAGCCATCTGTGCCCGGCCGCATCCTCCGGTCTGCTCGCCATTGCTGCCCTCGGCTCCATCGCAGTCAGCCGCCGGGGGCGTCAGAACTAAGGCGACCCTTGCGGCAGGCCCCTGGATCACATAACCGGCCGTACATGTGCTTGACCCAAAGCGGCAACGACTAGCAACGAGGGGGTGATATTCAAATGCCACGCTTTAGATCTGAACAGTTGAGGCCGTTAGGCGTAGCGATACTTGGGGCCGCAGGGGCGACGAAAGAAGAGGCCGGCCTCGTAGTTGACCACGCTTTGGCATCGATCCTCTCTGGTGAGGAGAACCATGGGCTAGCCCTCGGTACTCAATACATCCCTTCGATCAAGGCAGGCATACTGAAGCCTGGCTCCGAGATCACTATCGAGATGGAGTCAGAGACCACCCTTGTAGTTAACGGCAACTTCAACTTCGGCCACTACGTAAGCCACCACACGATGCTGCGTCTCATCGAAAAGGCGAGGACCCACAATGTGGCCGCTGCGAGTATCAGGTACCAGTGCCACGTAGGCAGACTGGTGGACTACACTTCCCTGGCCGCGGATCATGGCATGATCGCTCTCATGATGACCGACGGCGCCTGGGGGCCGAAGTTCATGGCCCCGACCGGCGGGCGAGATCGCCGCCTCGGAGTCAACCCATTCTCGATAGCGCTCCCCAGCGACATGGACGGTACGGTGGCCTTTGATATGACGGCAGGCACTGTCTCTGTCGCGAAGATCGGGAGGGCGCGAACTCTGGGCTAGAAGGTGCCCGAGGGCTGGATCGTCGATCGACACGGACAATCTACGACCGACCCAAACGACTTCTTTGACGGAGGATCAGTGCTACCGCTCGGCGGCGTCCAGGCCCATAAGGGCTACGTACTTACCTTCATGATCGAGGCTCTGGCAGACATCCTTTCCGGTATGGAGTGGGAGGAGGACACTTCTCGTCCCTGGCCCATCATCGACGGTTGTTTCATGGCCCTCTTCAACACGGACGCCTTCCGCCCTCTCGGCGACTTCAAGCGCGACCTGCGCTCGTTCATCGGGCATATCAAGAGCTCGTCGCCGGCCGAAGGTTCTCCGGGTGTCTTCTATCCAGGGGAGCGCAGCCAGCTGACCAAGGTCCAGCGCTCCCGGGAAGGGGTCGATATCCCGGACAGCGCCTGGAGTGCGGTAACGGGTTATGCCAATGAATACGGCCTCACAGACTTGATTCCGGAGCCTGTGGCCACGTGAAGCAGGCCAGGTCAGCCTGGGTAACGAACGACTCTACCTATGTCACCGTTCGGGTCCGCGTTGGCCTACCAAGGCAACCGCAGCCGCCGCTTAGCCGTCCCGCCCAGAATCCCCTCCCGCTCGCCGGCCGATGCGGCGCGAACGAAGTGTATAGTTTAAAGTAGGAGGCGTACGCGGCCGCGCCCGATCCTGCTACACGATTAGAGAGTGCTGCCGACGAAGCGGCGTTCTAGACAGCGAGAGTACTGTGCCTAATCGACTTATGCACGAGTCCAGCCCCTACCTCCTGCAGCACTCTCAGAACCCGGTGGACTGGTATGCCTGGGGTGACGACGCACTGCGCCGAGCCAGGGAGGAGGACAAACCAATTCTCCTGAGCATTGGATACTCGGCCTGCCACTGGTGCCACGTGATGGCGCACGAGAGCTTCGAGGACGCCGCGATCGCTCGCATCATGAACGAGAACTTCGTGAACATCAAGGTGGATCGGGAGGAGCGCCCGGATCTGGACGCCATCTACATGCAGGCGGTGCAGACGATGACGGGTCATGGCGGCTGGCCGCTAACAGCCTTCCTGACGCCTGATGGCGAGCCCTTCTACGGCGGCACGTACTTCCCGCCGGAGGAGCGCCCCGGCATGCCCGCCTTCCCACGGGTGCTGCAGTCAGTAGCCGAAGCCTACCGCACAAAGAAACAGGAGATCGTGCGTAGCGCGCGCCAGTTGGTGGACCGCCTACAGGACGCGACGCCCGCTCCCACAGGCGTCCAGCAGCTCACGGAAGACATCCTGCGTCAGGCGTACGTAGTGCTTCAGCCAGAGTTCGATGGGGAGCAAGGCGGATTCGGGGCGGCGCCAAAGTTTCCGCAGCCTATGGTCTACGACTACCTCCTACGCTACCAGGGCCGCATGGCCGACACGGAGGCACTGTCGATGGCGGAGCTGACGTTGACTAATATGGCCCGCGGTGGAATCTACGATCAGGTAGGGGGTGGATTCCACCGTTACTCGACTGACGCTCAATGGCTGGTGCCCCACTTCGAGAAGATGCTCTACGACAACGCGCTCCTAAGCCAACTCTACCTCCATGCCTACCAGGCAACCGGCAACCCGTTATACCGGAGCGTCGCTGTGGAGACGCTGGAATACGTCCAGCGCGAGATGACCAGCCCTGAGGGCGGCTTCTATTCCACGCAGGACGCCGACAGCGAGGGCGAAGAGGGGAAGTTCTACGTCTGGACACCGCAGGAAATCGACGACGTCTTGGGCCGGGAGGATGGAGCCGTCTGCCGACGTTACTTCGGTGTGAGCGAACAGGGGAACTTCGAGGGTCATAATATCTTGCACATACCGAGGGCCCCAGAGGCAGTAGCCCAGGAGATAGGCATGGGCCTGGAGCAGCTGGAGGCCGTTGTCCAGCGCGCCCGCGCCAGGCTATATAGTGAGCGCGCAGAGAGAACCTGGCCAGCCCGAGATGAGAAGATCTTGACAGGCTGGAATGGCCTGATGCTCCAGAGCTTCGCGGAGGCAGCGGCCATCCTCGGCCGCGACGACTATCGCCAGGTGGCTGAGGTCAACGCCGCCTTCATCCTGGAGCGGCTGCGGCACGAGGGGCGGCTGCTGCGCAGCTACAAGGACGGCCAAGCCAAAGTCTTGGGCTATCTGGAGGACTACTCATTCCTTATCGATGGTCTACTGTCTGTCTATGAGGCGACTTTCCAGCGGCGATGGCTTGACGAGGCTCGATCACTGGCGGAAGAGATGGTGGCTTTGTTCTGGGATGCTGAGAAGGGCGTATTCTTCGACACCGGCCACGACCACGAATCGCTTGTGGCACGGCCACGAGACGTCTTCGACAACGCCATCCCTTCGGGCAGTTCGGTGGCGGTAAGTGTCCTTCTACGGCTCGGCGTCTTTTTCGACGATGAAGATTTCCGACGGCGAGCGGCCATCGCTCTGCGTTCCGTAGCCGACTTTGTGGCCCGTTTTCCAACCGGCATGGGCCGTTGGCTGTGCGCACTGGATTTCTACCTCTCCATGCCACAGGAAATAGCGATCGTGGGCCGCCGGGAGGAGCCAGCGACAAAGGCCCTGTTGGAAGTCGTGTTCGGCCAGTACTTGCCCAACAAGGTTGTGGCAGGCTGCGATCCAGGCGACGCTGAGGGCGCCCGGGGTATTCCGCTGCTGCTCGGTCGCGAGCAGGGCCAGCAGAACCCCACAGCCTACGTCTGCCAGAACTACGCCTGCCAGCTCCCAACTGCGGAGCCTGAGACGTTAGCGGAGCAGCTGGCTGCCGGAGTCCACTAGGAACTGCCTGCACATTGGCACACTCACGGTGACGGGGAACACCGCCCGCTAGTAAGAAGACTAGCCTTCGACGATCTTACCCTGATGATACGGCTCGCCGTGGCGCCGTAGCCCCCGTTGAAGATCGGGTGGAGCACGGCCAGCACCGCTTCACCTATGCTCCGCTCCGGCGTCCGCTGTCACCAGACCACCTGTAGGCGACTATCAATGGCTTCGACGGCCCCTTCAAAGGCATCGCCGAGGGCTTCCACAGCCTTCGCTTGGAGCTGCTCTGTGACCGCCTTGAGGTCAATGTCAGCTTCGGCCAGGCCAAGTATCGTCTCATGGGCCTCATCCAGGCCGTCCTCCAGCGTAGGAACTATTCGTCTCCTGTCGCCATCATTATCCAGGGCTCGCAGGGCCATGGTGCTGACGGTGGACGGACCGATGAGGGGCCCCAAATAGTTCACATCTGGGTAATCGGGGTTCGGGGTGGTGCTGGCCCACAGACAGCGCTGAACCTGGGCTCCTTTCGCCTTTAGGAGCCGCCAGCGAGGACCGGTAAAGATCTCCTTGAACTTGGAGTAGGCGATCTTGGCGTTGGCGATCGCGGCCTTACCCAATAGGGACCTCAGCTTCTCCCGTTCCGCTTCGCTCTTGGCGGCCGCGATCTTCCGGTGAAGGAGATTATCGATACGGATGTCAACTGGCGTCACGCCAAAGCTGGCGACGGAAGCGATCCGGTCGATGGGCTGGCCGTCTGCCAGACACTGCTCCAGTGCCGTGATGTATGTCCAAGTCACTTGCTCGTAGTTCTCGACTCCAAACAAGAGGGTGACGTTAATGTTTATCCGCTCCCGCAGGCACCGCTCGATTGCCGGGAGGCCCAGCTCTGTGCCCGGAATGCCGATCATGGCGTTGGGCCTACCCAAGCTAACCCATAGCTTCCTCGCCGCGTCTGCGGTCATGTCGGTGAAGGGGGCCAGGAGCGGCGACACCTCTAGCGAGGCGTAACCATCCTCCCCGTTGGTCTCCTCGTACACTGACCGGAGGATATCCGCGGACTGCTGGATGCCCGGTAGGGTCAGGCCATCATAGATTTCGCCCAACATCTGGCCTTGCTTCCCGAGTTCCTGCAGCTGCTCTACGTACAGATCGGTGTCGGTAAGAACCTCCTGGAAAGCGAGGCTGTTGAAGGTGCCGCCGGACAGGCCGTCCTCTTGCACCATCCGCTGTAGCTCACCGGTGACAACGAGTTCACGATTCAGGTTGTCGTGCCAGACGCTCTGGCCGTACTGCTTCATTTCGAGCCCGGGTTTCGCCATCTCAACCTCGTGATCCCTAAGTGTGCTGTGCCACCGGCGGACGGTATCGTACCCCTGACTCCATATCGCGTCAAACTCCTACTCTCTGCTGCTATCACGGCGGTGACCTTGGATATATACTCGTATGTGGCACCGGGACTTCCAGCGCAGGTGGTTGAGGATTTAGATGGCCTGTTGGTCCGTGAGGATATCTAGGCGCGGGATGGGGTTGGCAGTAGCTGTGGCGCGATAGCCTTCAATGCGCTGGAAGTGTATCTGTGCTGGGGTGGCGGAATCGGCAGACGCGGCGGACTTAAAATTCGCTCGCAGCCGTCCCAGGTGATGTTATCTAGTCCTCCTCAGACCCGGTCTGTATTTGGTATGCCGGAGTCGCCTACCATCACGTACCGCCGACTGCCAGGGCTGATCACCAAGTCTGTGATCACTTTGTGATCAATTGCGCCACGCCTTAGCATTTGACAGAGTCAGCCGGGTTGTCGTCATCCACCCAGGTTGTCGTCAAGGTTGTCGTCAGCCTGAACCGGATCGGTGCCTGGCGCGAAGCGTCCCCACTCGGCGACTCGGTCCTTGAGGGAGGAGGGCTCGCTTCGAGATTTTTCAGAATTCTGGAAATCGACCTCGGCACCAGCAGGTTTCATCTTGCGCGGGCTACTCGCGAGGCGGAACTAGAGGGAGAATTTGGGTATCGATGAACTGCCCCCTGGCGTCGAAAACGAACGCCACTCGCAAGAAGCCAACCGTCTCGCAGACACGACACTCTTTGATAGGGTAGTCGAACAGCAGGCGTTGTCCGCCTCCATCTGCTTGCACACTCTCGACCAGGCTCCCGTATTCCTTCCAGGGATATGGCCGACCAGGGCCGTAGCCGTAGCGCTCCAGCATCTCAGAATAGCTTGGCTCATACTGCCATATTGAATCAGGGGGTACGAGGCTCCACAAGGGCAGAGTATCGGGACTACCGTTCAAGAGGAAGTCCTCCCCCCGGTTTTGATTTGACCACGGTGCACTCGCCCGGCCATAATCTACGAGCCCCAGTTCTTCGAAGTCGCGAAGGAAGAGCCCAGTGGCTTGGAAGAACTCAATTGCTTCCGACCTAGCGCGGTCAAATCTCATAGCCTCCTCTATACAGCGTTCATCGTCCAAGAACAGGAATGGATCGAGGCTGGTAGGCGATTTGTCACACCAGCTTTTGACATTGTCCCACCCATTCTCGTAGACAGCCGCTTGCCCCCAACGGTTATAAGCTGGAGTGGCCGCAGGCGTTGGTGCTGATGTCAACATGGGTGTCTCAGTTGCTGTCTGTACGCGGACTTCGAGTCCTGGCCCTGACCCCTCGCCGCACGCAAGGGCCAGCATCGCCACCCAAAGAGTCAACGGCAAGATTAACATCCTCACAGTGCTCTACCTCCAAGTCCGATCAAGCTCTTCTCTTAGTATGCTACTTATAGTCTGTAGACCCATCGGCTGCAAGCCTTCATTGTCCCCACGAGGGCTACTATGCCGCCGAGCACAGATATCAAGGCGAGATTTGGACAACGGCTCCGGTAACTCCGGCTGGAGCGTGGACTATCCCAGGAGGAGCTGGCCTTCCGGGCTGGCCTACACAGGACCTATGTGAGCTCGGCTGAGCGAGGGGAGCGAAACGTCTCCCTAGTCAATTTAGAGAGGCTGGCCAAGGCTCTGGGCGTAGACATCTGCGACCTAGTCCGCTGAGGCTGAAGCGTCCCCAATTGACCTCCTGAGGTGAGTGGGGGAGAGGGCTCGCTTCGAGATTTTTCAGAATTCTGGGAGTGAGCCGTACCCGCGCATGTGCTGAGGTCACGGCTGTTCACCTGACCGGACCAACGGTTGCCGGAGGATTGGAACTTCTCGGCGCTGCAATCCGTCTAGGGGGATAGGAGCGGTTCAACCGTGCGTACCCTATCAAAGGAGAACGCAAATGGACTTCGGCATTGAAGTAAATGGCTTCGTCATTCTAGCGATAATAGGCATACCCGGTGCGGCGGGAATTGCAGGCGGCATCGTCCTGTATCGCAGGGGTGCGAGGGCTAGCGTCCGGGCATTCGGTGCTGCTTCTGTTGCGGCCGGAACCGTCATGTTGACCTGCCCCCCTAAACGCTACCACAGGCTATGTTAGTGTGGCCATCGCCGTAGTCTCCAGGGATGGCGCGGTGGAGCCCGGCCATGGCACGATCGCTTGCGGTGCTGGCGGCCGGTAGCCGAGAGCGCTATGCGGGCGCACCTCGTTGTAGTTCCGTCGCCACCGCTCGCAGAGGACCTGTGCTTCCAGCACCGTGTCGAACACCTCCCCATTCAATAGTTCATCACGTAGCTTCCCATTGAACGACTCGATGTAGCCGTTCTCCCAGGGGCTCCCGGGCTCGATATACAGAGTCTGCACGCCTACCCGCTCTAGCCAGGTCCGGAGCGCACGTGCCGTGAACTCTGGCCCGTTGTCCGAGCGCAGGTAGCGAGGCGTCCCGCGCTCGACGAAGAGCTGGGCCAGCTCTGCCAGCACGTCATCACTGGTGATCTGCCTCGCCACCTGGATAGCCAGGCACTCCCTTGTGAACTCGTCCAGCACCGTCAAGAGCCGCAGGGGACGGCCGTCGCTGGTGCGGGTAAACACGAAGTCGTAGCTCCAGACGTGGTTGGGCTCAGTCGGCCTGAGCCTAACGCAGGAGCCATCGGTCAGCCATAGCCGCCTCCGCTTCGGCTGCTTCGCCGGCACCTTCAGCCCTTCCCGCCGCCAGAGCCGCTCTACCCGCTTGTGGTTCACCCGAAAACCCTCCTCTCGCAGCAGGGCGGTCACCCGTCGGTAACCGTAGCGCCCGTACTCGGTCGCTAGCTCCACCATCCGCCTCAGCAGCCTCCCTTCATCGTCGGGAGGAGAACCCCACCGTCGCTGCGTCGATCGCTCCTGCCCCAGGGCCTGGCAGGCCCGGCGCTCCGAGATGACCGCGTGGCCCAACGCATTCCGCACCCAGACCACCGCCTGTCGTCTCTTGGCCGGGCTCAGAAGTTTCCCTGCGCCGCCTCCTTCAGGATGGCGTTGTCCAGGGAGAGATCGGCTACCAGCTTCTTCAGCCGCAGGTTCTCCTGCTCCAGCTCCCGCAGCCGCTTGGCCTGCTCCCTCCTCAGGCCGCCGTACTCCTTCCGCCAGCGGTAGTAGGTCTGCTCTGCCACGCCCAGCTTCCTGCAGACCTCGGGCACAGCCAGGCCCTTAGCCAGCCCGACCTCCGCCTCCCTCAACTTGTTGATGATCTCCTCTGCCGTGTGATGCTGCCTGCCCAATCCTTCTGCCCCCTTTCTCTGGTCCAGAACCCCTGATTACTAACATTGGGCCTGGACTCGTTTTCGGGGGCAAGGTCACGTCCATCACCTGCTCGCTGCAGTCCATCGAAGACCACCTGGGACCATCCTGATCCGTGGTGTTGGGCAATTGCTAAGCAGACTTCGCAGATACCATGGATGGAATGACCGCCCAATACGGAAATGTCGTGGTAACGTTGGCCGGAGGGTACGGAGGGTTTATGCGACAAACCCCACCATCATTTTCAATTTTTACCGGGGAATTTTCCGCATCGATCATCCGTACCCTCCGTACCGTGGCTGTCTACGGCACTCACGGCTTTATCGCCAGGTCGATCCCGTCGTAAATGATCGACCCCTTCGAGTCTTTCCTGCGCTGAAATCCGAGGGCCGACAGTCTGGTCCCGAACTTCTTCTGGCTCATCCGCTCCTCGCCATATGCCCTCGCCCAGCGATCGTAGTATTCATGCAGGATGGCCGCACTGACCGACTTACCCTTGCCCAGATCACAGCTCTCCTCGATCCACCTAGACACCGGGTCACTTTCCTCCCGGTACTCAGCCGTTGCAGACAATACAGATTTTGGCGGATTAAGGCCGTCCTTCTGCCATGTCAGGCAACCTATAATGGCCCAGTTCAGGATTCCCGCCCGCTCTGCCAGCAACTTGTCTCGCATTCCTAGGTCAGCGTCTCCCCTCAGGAAGATAGCCAGGAACGGAACGATAACTAAGCGCTCCCACATTGCTACGCTGGTATCTACAATCTCGGGCTTATGGTTGACAGCCAGCCACACCTTGAAGAAGGGCACCTTCTCCTCATGCTCATGGTACAGGTAGCGGGCAACGACCCTATCACCACCGGTTACTTGCTTGACGACCCCCTCATCGAGGGGCCAGCCCTGAGCCTGCTCAGTTGCGCCCACCAGGCGCTTACCGAGTAGCCGCGCCAGGTCGTTTCTCACCTTCTCCGCCCGTTGGGGCATGAAGGTGGTGATCTGTGCCTGGGCAGCGTAGTCACCAAGAAGCTCCTGGATCACTCCAATAAACGTGCTCTTTCCATTTCGACCAGGACCCCAGAAGATAGCGAAGTAAACGGCTGGTTGACCATTTAGGGCATGTCCCACCAGCCGCTGCACAAACCCAATCAATTCCTGATCCCTCAAGAACACTTCATCAAGAAACTTCAGCCAAGTTGGACACTTGGCGTTCGCATCAAACGCCACCCCGGCTTGCATGGACAGGAGATCCTCTGGCTTGGAATCCCGTAGCTGACCTGTCTTCAGGTCAACAGTGCCGTTGATTACACACAGCGGCCACGGGTCGAGGTCGAAGGAGCCTTGGGCCAGGCGGATACCGGGCAGGCTCCGAGCAAGGTCGAGCATGGCGTTGATGCCGTAGCGACCATTAGCGGTCTTTGCCGCCGTCCATGCCTTCTTGGCAACCTCTGGATCGGAGATCCTGTCCGCCGCTAGCCTCCTCGCCCGGCCAACGACCTTGGCCATCTCCACCACCTCGCCAACCGCGTCCCGAGCCCATCGGACCCCATCCCAGATGTACCAGTCACCGGCTGCGGCCCCGCCTACGCCCTGCCTGTGAAGGAACCGAACCCCGTCGCCGAACAAGTGGGCGAACACGGACGCGTTGCCTGATTCAGTGAGAGGAAAGCGGACCACGTCAGTCAGCTCGGCGATGTGCCTTGGTGTGATACCCGACCAGTCTGGAAGCCTGTGACTCAGAGATCTGAGGTCAAGGAGTGCTTCTAGCTCCACCAAGGATCCGCTACCGCATCCGCCATGGCAGTTATATCCAGCCACAGCGTGCAAGTCTAAGGCGGTCCTCTTCTCCTTGTGGAAGGGACACACGGCCTGGTAGTACCCTTTGTCGTCAGGCTTGCTGACGTCTTCAAGCCGCGATAAGACTCCGGCAAGCTCGGTGACCAATCGACTACGCTTCTTCCGGCAGCTTCTTGCCCGCAGAAGCCAGCAATTGCTCCAGCGCCGCCCTCGGCACCACTATGCGCCGGCCTAGGCGTAGCGCAGGAATTTCGCCCCTGGCGATCGCGACATAGGTGGAATTACGAGACAATCCGAGCAAAACGGCGCATTGGTCCACTGTGTAGGTGATTTTTCCCGTTTCTTCCATTATCATCCCCTCCCATGTTGACATTTCCACGTTCATCGTATACCATCGGGGCATGATATGTAACGGTATAGATGTATATATTACCGTTACGTTGTCGTTACATAGGAAGAAACCATGCCCGATAACGATCGGCTGATAACACCGTCTGATGATGATGTCGGCGAGGCGCGTCGCCTACGAAACTTTTCTCTCCAGTACGTGGACGCGGACTATCAAATTCAGGAAGGAGTCATGTCGCCAACAACCGACATTGAGAGACGCGTATACCTATTTGCCACTGCCTTCCCGGCTGTAGGTGAAATTGGGCGGCTGCATCCGGGCGACGAAGCAGCTGCCACAGCGCTTGCACGGCGGTGGGGACTTCTTGGTTATAGCAACCTCATCGAACCCACCCAGCGAAACCGAATAAAGCCTTCTGGTGGAGACCCAATGGGCTGGGTTTGGGCCCATGCCAATGGAATTAGAACGGTCTTGGAACTGAGCCGATTACTGGCGAATGGTGATCCTACGAAGATTCAAGAGTATCTCACCGGTCTTCGATTGCCGGTGGAAGCATTCGGAATTGATTCGGTGGCCACGAGGCTGCTTCAGAAGCGCCGATTTTCAGAAGTGAATGCCCGTATTGTCAATCTCCAACGATACGAGCAACGTGCAGATAACGACTGGTCGCCAGCCCTGGTCTTCGGGGATCGCGATGCGATCGCTATGTGTAGTTGGCAGCTCAAGACAATCGATCCTAGGGTGATCGCTCATCAAATCATTGAGTCCGTAATGAATAGGAATCTAACGGGTGTTTACCGCCAAATCAGTTCAAACAGGACCCTCGGGGATTCTTATTTGGGTATTAGCGAGCAAGTATCACCGCAATTCGGGATGCGGTTCTTCTCTGATTCGCTTATTAGCGCGACGTATTGGCATCTGGCCAACATAATTTCCGAGAGTGCCACACGGGAGTGCCTCGATTGCGGCACGCTCTTCTTTCCCAATGACAGGCGTCAAAGATTCTGCCCTAAGGCCGATTTTGAACGTGAGAGCCGCTGCGCTCTTCGGCACCGGCAACGGCGACAGCGCAAGCGGCACACAACCCCATAGCAGGACAGGAGGGTAACATGGCCGGACACATTAAGAAGCGCGGCAAGGAGTCGTGGTCAGTCGTCATTGACCTTGGCAAAGACCCGCTGACGGGAAGGCGCCGACAAGTGCGCCGCGCCGTGAAAGGGACCAAGAGAGAGGCAGAAGCCCTCTTAGCGCAGCTCCTCTACCAGCGGGACCAGGGCATCGACGCCCCGCCTGGCAAGCTAACTCTAGGGGAATACCTTGAGCTGTGGCTGCGGGATTATGGCGAGGCCAGACTTGCGCCCAGCACACAGAAGCGCTATGCGGAACTGCTGCGGATTCACGTGATCCCGTACCTGGGAAGCCTTCCCCTAGCGAAGCTACGCCCCCTGCACATGCAAGAGTGCTACCGTCAGCTTCTAGCGCGGGGCCGGGCTCCGAGGACGGTACTCCAGCTTCACCGGGTCGTGCGCGAGGCCCTCCAGCAAGCCCTCAAGTGGCAGCTCTTGCCACGGAATCCCGCTGACGCCGTGGAGCCGCCAAGCCCCGCTCGCCATCAGGTGCCCATGCTCACTCTTGAGGCAGTAGGCAGCCTCATCGAGGCGGCAGAGGCCTCCACGCCCCATGGTCCCCTAGTCCGCACCGCTGCCATGACTGGCCTGCGGCTGGGCGAGGTGCTGGGCCTGCGGTGGCAAGACTTGGATCTGGACGGAGGTGTGGTCTACGTTCGGCAGGCCCTACAGTGGCTGTCCAGGCAGGCCCCCACCTTCCGCCAGCCCAAGAGCCACAGAGGTGCCCGCCCCGTTGCCATTGGTCTCTCTACGATTGACCGACTACGTCGGCATCGCAGGGAGCAGCTGGAGAGTCGACTCGTGGTCGGTGCTCTCTACGACGACAGGGACCTTGTGTTCGCTGCTGACGCCGGTGGGCCGCTGCACCCAGACGCCGTCAGGCGCGCCTTCAGAAAGGCAGTAAAGTCGGCCGGCCTATCCCCCCTCCGCTTCCATGATCTGCGCCATGTTCACGCCAGCCTCTTGCTTCAGCAGGGTGTGCATCCGAAAATAGTATCCGAACGTCTGGGGCATAGCGGAATCGCGATCACGATGGACATTTACAGCCACGTTCTCCCGGGACTGCAGGCTGAGGCGGTCCGTGCGCTGGATGTCTCACTACGCAACGTCCGAGAGAGTATCTGAGCGGTTGTGACCATTTGGTGATCAAATGTTAAGGAGTCTGGGCAGAAAGAGCGGTAATATAGATATGGCCGGGGTGGCGGAATCGGCAGACGCGGCGGACTTAAAATCCGCTGTCCGCGAGGACGTGCGGGTTCGAACCCCGCCCTCGGCACCAACATTTTGTATCTAAAAGTTTAGTTCCGGGACCGATCGTGGTGGATTTTGGCCGGTCGTCCGCCCCGGGTGACGGCAACCTGAAGCAAGTCAGCCCCTTAGGAGAGCGTCCATAACCTTGTCGTGGTGCTCGTCGAGGCGGTGAAGGACAGCGATGTCGCCCTTGGGTACTCCCTTACTTAACGTAACGCTTATGGGGCATGCGGATTTCGTCTCTCTTTCGCACCGTTTCCCGCCGCCCTGGCGATGCATGGCCGGCTAGATCGCGTTCACTCGGCTGTCGTTGCTGGTGAACTCGCTGTCCGCGTTTAGCGGTTTGATGGCGTTAACCGAGCCTGTACTCACTCTTTACCAGGGCCCAACGGATAGGGTGTATCGGTAACTAACATCCGGCGGCGATATACGTCTATTACCGTCAGGGAATAGGAGCACAAATGGACGGAGCCTGACCGCAGCGCGCTCCCAGTCCCGATAAAGGCAAACCATTCGAAAGGATGGGGCGCAAAGTTACGGGCCTAACGCCGAAGAGGCTATGGTCGCCGGGCTGCCGAAGGAGAAGGAAGTGGCGTCAACGTCGAGCCAACACAATATAACTCCACGGAGAGAGCCTCAAGTGAGGCCTTGCCGTGGAGTTTTCTTTTTGTTCTCTTACGGTAGCCTCCGCCACCGCCTGTCCGCGATGGCGGTTAGCCCCAAAATTCAAAGGAGGCGTTCGGCCCGGCGCCGGACGGCGGGGCCGCCACGCGACGCTGCTGGAAAGGAGGTGAGGGCGCATCAAGAGAACCCTTCGCAGGCAACCGACCGGCGGTAAGAGTAGGGACGGGACACAGCCAGCATGACTCGCGCCCCGTCCACCAAGCATCGGGCTGGTGAGCGCCGACGCCCTTAGAGGTTAGCATTCCGGTGTAGTGCCCACAAGCCTCATTCAGATAACAGGAGGAAGAAACGTGAAAAAGCGATTCCTAGCGATATTTGCGGCACTCACCGTACTCGCCCTCACAGTCGTGGTGGCGTCCGCGGAGACCGCAACCGTAACGGTCACTGGTGGCAGCCTTTCCGTGACCCCGGCTAACGTCGCCCTGAGCGGCGTGACCCTGGACGGCACGGACAAGGTGTCCACCAGCGCCTCCGGCTCCAACAGCTGGTCGGCAACGGACGCCCGGGGCACTGGAGTCGGCTGGAACTTGACCATCATCTCCACCGACTTCACTGACGGTGGTACGCCGCTCAGGACCATCGACATCGATGCGGCGGACCAGAAGTTCAGGATTCAGTTGCTGGACGCCAACATAACCGTCACGGCCGGTAACACCAAGCCCACCTCTTCGGTGACAGCCCTGACGGATATTCCTTTCACGGGCGCCGCCGTACTGAAGTTCGTCTCGGCGGCCACGAATGCGGGCATGGGGAGCTACGCCATCAACCCCAACTTCGATCTGGCGGTCCCAGCTGAGACGTTCGTGGGAGCAGCGCCTTACACGGCCACCATTACGGTTGCCGCCGTTTCAGGTCCGTAAGCATATCATCCGTGGGCCCTCCCGGGGTGCGTTGGCCGCCGGGGCGCCCACGGCCTAGCCGGAAATCTGGCCACCAGTTGAGCAACATAAGGAAAGTATGGAGGGACGAATGCTGAAGAGGATCCTAAGCGCCTGGCTTGCCCTGGCCATCGTAATGATGATGGCCGGTGGGCTAGTGTTTGAGGCTAGCGCTTTGACCATCAGCACCGCCTCTATTACCTTTCCAGGCGTCACGCTGGACGGCACCGACCAGACAGCGAACGACAACACCAGCGCCGCCTGGCAGGCCGACGCCACCGGGGAGAGCCTCGGCTGCAAGGTCACAGTTGCCTCCACTGATTTCGATAACGGCGCTGGCAAGACGATCGCCGTGGCCAACTTCGAGATCCGCCTGTTGGACGCCAACATCGCGTATGTTTCCGGCAACGACAACATCAACATACCTACATCCACCCAGACCGCGTTCGCCTCCCTTAGCGGGTCGGCGCTCAAGATAGCCTCGGCTGCCTCCGGCGAGGGCGACGGCATTTACGATCTGACGCCCGACTTCCGGCTGACAGTGCCGGCGGAAACCTACACCGGCAGCTACACAGCCACCGCGACGGTCGCAATCAGCGCCGGGCCATGACGGAGCAAACAGCTATGTGTCTACTTTTCAATCCCTGGTGCCAAGAGATGGTCGCTGACAAAGGAGGCCTACAGTGAGGAAAACTCTTATTACAGCGTTGGTAGGGCTGGGCCTCGCCATGATTGCAGGGTTAGGGATTGCCCAGGCCGATGGTGACGTCTCCTTTGGCATCAGGCCCACCCAGGCTTCACCGGACAGACCAGAAACCTTCTCCTACTTTTCATATTCCCTAAAGCCCGGCGCCGTCCTCTCCGATGAGGCGCTGGTGATGAACAGCGGCGAGGTGCCGGTTACCCTGAAGCTGTATGCCGCCGACGGGATCACCGCCATCAACGGGGGCACCGCCTTCGCCCAACAGGGCCAGGAGTCGCCCGGCGGAAGCCGTGGCGTCGGTGGCTGGCTGTCCCTTCCTGTGGCCGAGATCGCCCTGGAGCCCGGTGAACAGCGGGTCGTGCCGTTCACGATACACGTACCGGACGGCGCGTCGCCCGGCCATCATGTGGCGGGACTCGTGGTCGAAGCTCCACCTACTCCAGGGGACGGCGGACAGTTCTCCGTCTCTGTCATTCGACAGGTAGGCGTGGCGGTCGTCATTGAAGTGCCAGGAGCTGCTGTCCCCGGACTTACGCAGGGCTCCAGGCTGGAGATCACGGGTGCTGGGCTAAGGCAACAGGACGATCAGGGGGCGACCTTCGTTATCGCCGTGCGCAACACAGGCAACCAATTGGTGAGGGCCGAAGGCTCCTTGCGGATCACGGATGCCTTTGGTCTGGCTCTGGCCTCAATCCCGTTTTCCATGGACACGGTGTTGCCGGGGGACGCGACAACCTTCCAGATCACCGATCCGATCCACTTGGCGGACGGTGATTATCTGCTTACCGCGGTTCTCGAATATGCCGGAGCTGCCGCTCTCTTAGAAGGGATCGAACTAACCGTGAAGGACGGACAGCCAGAGGGCGATCCCATCGACACTGTCCTTTCGCCGCCCCCGATCACCGAAATAGTCCCGGCATCAACGGAAGATGGTGGGTCTGGCCTCGACCAGTATGCTCCCTACGGAGCGCCCCTAGTTGCACTCGTCCTGGCAGCCCTTGCCCTCATCACCTTCCGTGTGGCCAGGAAGAAATTCCGTTAACCCTGGATCATAAATCTCTTCCGCCATGAGCAGCCTGGAACGTCCGCTAATGCGAAACGCGAGATCGATACCCAGAATGTGGCCCACCCTCGCCCTTCTCTCCTCGGTAAGGGGACGGATCATCATCGGCTTCGGCCTGCTGATCATCATCATCGCCGCTGGTGCGGGCGGCTCCGCCTGGTGGGTGCGGGAGTACCAAGTAGCCATGAGCGAGACCGGCGAGCACGCCGCTATCGCAGACCTCCTACAGGACGCCAGGTTCCAGGTTACGCTGGCGGACCTCCTCCTCGAGCGCTATGTCGTCACTGGGAACGACGGGATAGTTCCGGCTATCCAGTCATCCACGGCCACGTCCATAGACTCCCTGGCGGAGGCCGTCGCCCAGAAGGAGGCACGGGGCGATGAGGACGAGATAGCTACACTAAACGAAATCACGGTCGCCCTGACGTTGTTTGCCGAGACCGCAGAGCAGGTAATCGGCCTCGTGGAAAGCGGCGATGTGGAGGGCGCTAGGGGGGCAATGGAGGCGGCTGCGCCTCAGATCAGGCAGTTGGGAATTCAGGTCAGCGCCGCCGCCGATATCGAGGCCGTGACCTGCCCCCATAAACGCTACCACAGGCTATGTTAGTGTGGCCATCGCCGTAGTCTCCAGGGATGCCGCGGTGGAGCCCGGCCATGGCACGATCGCTTGCGGTGCTGGCGGCCGGTAGCCGAGAGCGCTGTGCGGGCGCACCTCATTGTAGTTCCGTCGCCACCGCTCGCAGAGGACCTGTGCTTCCAGCACCGTGTCGAACACCTCCCCATTCAATAGTTCATCACGTAGCTTCCCATTGAACGACTCGATGTAGCCGTTCTCCCAGGGGCTCCCGGGTTCGATATACAGAGTCTGCACGCCTACCCGCTCTAGCCAGGTCCGGAGCGCACGTGCCGTGAACTCTGGCCCGTTGTCCGAGCGCAGGTAGCGAGGCGTCCCGCGCTCGACGAAGAGCTGGGCCAGCTCTGCCAGCACGTCATCACTGGTGATCTGCCTCGCCACCTGGATAGCCAGGCACTCCCTTGTGAACTCGTCCAGCACCGTCAAGAGCCGCAGGGGACGGCCGTCGCTGGTGCGGGTAAACACGAAGTCGTAGCTCCAGACGTGGTTGGGCTCAGTCGGCCTGAGCCTAACGCAGGAGCCATCGGTCAGCCATAGCCGCCTCCGCTTCGGCTGCTTCGCCGGCACCTTCAGCCCTTCCCGCCGCCAGAGTCGCTCTACCCGCTTGTGGTTCACCTGAAAATCCTCCTCTCGCAGCAAGGCGGTGACCCGTCGGTAACCGTAGCGCCCGTACTCGGTCGCTAGCTCCACCATCCGCCTCAGCAGCCTCCCTTCATCGTCGGGAGGAGAACCCCACCGCCGCTGCGTCGATCGCTCCTGCCCCAGAACCTGGCAGGCCCGGCGCTCCGAGATGACCGCGTGGCCCAACGCATTCCGCACCCAGGCCACCGCCTGCCGTCTCTTGGCCGGGCTCAGAAGTCTCCCTGCACCGCCTCCTTAAGGATGGCGTTGTCCAGGGAGAGGTTTGCTACCAGCTTCTTCAGCCGCAGGTTCTCCTGCTCCAGCTCCCGCAGCCGCTTGGCCTGCTCCCTCCTCAGGCCGCCATACTCCTTCCGCCAGCGGTAGTAGGTCTGCTCTGCCACGCCCAGCTTCCTGCAGACCTCGGGCACAGCCAGGCCCTTAGCCAGCCCGACCTCCGCCTCCCTCAACTTGTTGATGATCTCCTCTGCCGTGTGACGCTGCCTGCCCAAGCCTTCTGCCCCTTTCTCTGGTCCAGAACCCCTGATTACTAACATTGGGCCTGGACTCGTTTTCGGGGGCAAGGTCACCCGGACGGCGGTATTACAGGCGCGGGAGATGGACGAGCGCCGGATTTCTTCGAGGAACGAACAGATGAGAAAATCATTTGGGAGGATCCGAGACTGACATTCCAGACGGTTGCTAGTGACCGGCACAGCGGTGTCGAGTTGGATGCTCCCAAATTGTTCAAGATCGAGAGCCAGGAGCAGTGGCAGGAGTTCTGGGTTCGGCACACGAGCAACGTGATGCCGGTGCCACCGCTACCGCCGGTCGATTTTGACCAGGATATGATCGTGGCCATTGTAGATAGATTCCAGCCGAACGGCGGCTACGCCCTTGAGATCACGGACGTACTCCAGATAGACGACGGCCTTACCGTGTTCGCCACCCGTAAGGAGCCGGGACCCGATTGCATCACGCCCGCGGTGATCACTCATCCCGTCCATATCATTCGATTAGCCAGTTCGGATCTCCAGCCGGTTCCGGAAATTACGACCGAAAAGTTCAGCTGTTAGGAGTTAGGGAGCCCGAGCAAGATCTTGCGCGGCACCGCTCCCCGCTACAGAGCGTACGCCTCCGCGACGAACTGGACACTACGGAACTCTGACTGGGTAGCCGCTAATGACTCCCGCCCTTAGTTTCTTCTTCGTGGCCTCTTCGGCGGCCGCCCGGGGCCTCGCTGGCGGCGCTCTTCTGTTAGTTCACACTCCAGGCGATCGAGCGCAGCGCTGAGGAGAAGCGCTTTAGACACCCGTTGCACCCCTCGCTCCCATCGACTTACGGTGATGGCCCTAACACCGAGCCGGACGGCAATGTCCTCTTGGGTCACATTGAACCGGCGGCGAATGTCCCGAAGTCGTCCGGATAGACCCTCCGCGCCGGAACTATTATCCGCAATCATTCTTACTAGAACTTACGGCATTCGAGTTGACACGCCTAGACGTAGCGTCTATACTATATATATAAAAACGTGCTTTCTGAGGGTGGCGGCGCCCTGGGCCGACAGGTTGATGTTTGTTAGTAGCGATTCCCACTGTGAGATCTGTAGCTCCTCCAAGAACCTGGAGGTTCACCACGTCGAGCCTCGCCGGATGGGAGGCTCCCGCCGTCCCGAGATCGAGGCCGCTTCGAATAAAGCCGTCCTCTGCCGCACCTGCCACACCCAGATCACCGAGTAGCGTTGGCGGCTGGGTCGGAGCGACACTGAACTCATGATCACCGATGTGTCCACGGGAGATGTCGTGGCGCGGCGCCTGAGGGATCCGGAGTTCAATCCCTCCCAATACTTCCAAGAGCTCAACCTCCTCGAGGCTCAGCTTGAGGGCTTGGTTCAAGGCATACCTTATCTCACCGACGACCAGCTCGTCGACCTCTTCAGCCACCTCAGCACGCTGGACCAGCACGCCTGGAAGGGCCAGTCCGCCGTCCTCTGGGAGGCGAAGCGCCGCAGCGTCTACGGAGACCGGGCCTGGGAGGCGATGGGTCGCGCCTTCGGCATCGGCTGGCGTCAGGCCTACAACCTGGCCCGTGTCTGGGAGGTCTTCTTCATGGGGCCCGATGGCCAATTTTGCAATCAAATGCAAAATTCAACCCTCCAGGAGGTCACCTGGTACGTCGTGGCCAGCGAGATCGAAGCCGCCCACTTATGGCTGGCATATGCCGAGGACCGCAAGGCACAGTACCAGGGCTACTCCATCTCGGACTTTCGTGACGAGATCAGCATAGCCGGGGCGAAACAGGACGACCCGAGCGCTCCCGGCAGCGACACGCAGCGCTGCCAGTGGCTGCGGGTCTACTGCACCAAGCTGCGTCGTGTGGTCCGGCCCGGAGACTGCCCCGGCTGCGACCTGCCCACTCCATCTGTCCAGGAGGCCTGATCATGACTACTGAAACATACGACAACCGGCTGCGCGCCTTTGCTGAGGGGAAGCGGCTGGGACGCCTGGCTAAGGCCGTACGCGATCCCGAGGACGGCAGCTGCGACGCCTGCGGCTCAACTCTCCCCAGCACGCTTTTCGGTCTGAAGGACTCGACGGAAGGCCACCACTACTTCGTGGGTCAGAACTGCCTGGCCTCACTCCTGGAGATGGGGCTTGTAGCCAGGGGCCGCTACCGCCAGAGCGCCGAGAAGGCCTACCGCGAGGAGATGGAGGTCAGACGAAACGGGGCAGCCTCAAGCCAGCACGAGTCGCGGGCCCCCGACAGCCTGGCCGGCGTACGCCCGCCGCTAGCCCGACGGTCCGTCTGCATCATTAAGACCAACGCCGACTTCGAGGTCGTAGCACACATCGATGATGGTCAGCGAAAGGTCACGGGGCGGGCCCGAGAGTCTCGCTGGCGGTCAGCATGGGCCCGCGACGACCACGGAACAGTCATCCTGGAGCGCGCCCAAGAGCCGAGGCCGAGAGCTCTGGCGATCGGTGTCCTCCGGGCCTATGGCCGGGCCCTTAGCGAATGGCGGCAGGTCGACGGTCGCGACGGCAGCGTGCCAGACGGTACTACGAAGAAGGATACCATCAGGTGATAGGGACCATCGAAGAACTCAGGCTCCTTGTTAAGCATGCGTCCAGGGCCAGGCCTCATCTCACCAGCCGGCTGGAGAAGGCGGCCTTCCTTTTGCTCCTCCGCCCTATCGAGCAAGTGGGGAGCGACGAATGGCGCGTAGGCTCCGAGGACGGGCTGCGCTTCTACAGGGTGCGCGATGATGCGTGCGAGTGCTCCGACTACGTGCGGCACGGCAGAGGGCACCTGTGCAAGCATCGCATCGCCGCATTCCTCCGCTTGTCTTTGGATGGAGTCGCTCCCCACGAAAGTCAAGTGACACAGGTATCCGAGTTAAGGCGCGTGTTAGCTGCCCAGCCGGGCCCCTGACTTGATTGACGTGCAGAGTGTGGCCCCGCAGGTGCCTACGTATAGCGACATTTCTCGTGGATCTCGCCCGCCCATTCATAATTTAGCAGAGCCGGTTGCTAATCCGCTGAGCACCTTGACCCTAACAGTAAGAGCCGTCGAAGGCTGCCATCATTGGTGTAACCAGCACTAATGTGCTATGCTGCTCTCAAATGGACCGTGTGTACGCGTACCGTTCGACGCGTGGCGACACGTCAGACGGATACTCGGAGGTAATTGGGTATGGCGAAGGCAGGACCAAAAACGGAGTCGGGGAAAGCCGCAGTCAGGCAGAACGCAGTAAAGCACGGATTGACCTCCCCGGCACCAGTGATAGTCGGTCTCGAGAGCGAAAGTGACTGGAAAGCACATCTTAGCGGGATACTCTCTAGTCTGGAACCCGTGGGTCATCTCGAGACAGTACTAGTCGAAGACATCGCCAACCTTTTATGGCGAAGGCGGCGGGTTCTCAGGCATGAAACAGAGTGCATCTCACTGGGGCAAGAACAAATCGATGAGGACCTCGCCGAAAACCAGCTGAAGATCGCGGAGCACTTAGGCGATCTCGAACGACGATCGAAATTTGGGATGACTCTAGGAAGAGAATCGGCCATCAGCGGAAAGCTTCCCGCCCAAAGCCCAGACGACGATACGCTCCGCGATCGAATGCGCCGCGAGCGGTTGCTACCCTCAAGGCTAGACTTGGACCTGGTGACCCGCTATGAGGCGCACCTGAGCCGTCGCTTCGAGCGAACCCTGCATGAACTGGAAGCGATGCAAGCCCGCCGCCAAGGCCAGCAGGCCCCATTGGCGAGACTAGACATACAGGGAATGCCAGAAAACTAAAAACTGCGAAACAATTTCGCCTACAAGTGCGATTTAGGCCCGGGGCCAGTGTGCAGCCACTCAATTGCCAAGTTTTCGCCATGCGAATCGGCGGCGGGCACCGCTGAAGGGTAAGGTTTGGTTAGCGGCCCGAATCAGCTGTAACGCCACGATTATCGCGCCGTCTCACCTATGAGCAGCGATCGACAGTGACCTTGCGGGTGAGACTAGGAGCTCGTGGTGAAAACCGAACAGGGAATTCGCAGAAGTCAATGGTTCGTCCCGGTTGGCGGGTTGATCTTCCTGGCTATCGCCGCGACCTTGATGTCCCTTGGTTTCCTCAATGTAAAGCCAGCGATCGCCGCCGCCGCAGACTGCGCACCGGCGCGTCCACACAGCTCCGGCTCCAGTACAGAGCAGTACAACTCTCGGGATTACATCCTATACGTCCCATCGTCCTACACCGGCTCAGATGCCGTGCCCCTAGTGTTTAACCTGCACGGCCTGGGCTCGAGCCCGAGCCAGCAGATGCTCCTAACCTCTATGTCACCCTCTGGCTTCATCGTCGTTGCCCCGGAGGCCCAGGGAGGCGCATGGAACCTGAGCGGAGACGTCGGCTTCTTCGCTGGCCTCTTAAGCCAACTGGAGTCCGAGCTCTGCATCAACCCTGCGCGTGTCTACGCCACAGGCATGTCAATGGGAGGTATGATGGCATCTTCGCTCGGTTGCGGTCTCTCAGACCGCATCGCGGCAGTGGCGGCCGTAGCAGGAGTCTCTAACTGCTCTCCCTCTCGCCCTCTTCCCTTGATCGCCTTTCATGGAACCGCCGACGCAATAGTCCCGTTCTCAACTGCACAATCGGCCGTCCAGAGCTGGGCAGCAAGAAACGGCTGCGGTAGCCCAACCGAAACGCAAGTATCAGAGAACGTTCGCCGTCGGCAGTACGGCGGTTGCGACGAAGGCGTAGCGGTGGAGTTTTACATTGTCGACGGCGGCGGACACACGTGGCCAGACGCCATCATTGATTTACCAGGCTTTGGTGTGACGACTCACGAGATCAGCGCGACCAACCTCGGATTGTCCTTTATGGGACGGTATTCGGTCCCGGGGGTGAGCATTCCAACGCCGGCTCCCACACCGGCTCCGACACCGACACCGACACCAACACCAACACCAACACCGCCTCCCATACCAACACCCACGCCGTCCCCAAGCTCAACTCCTACGCCCCCGCCTGACCCCACGCCCACTCCCGATCCCAGCGCTAGCCCGACACCGTCACCTGCAGCCACACCAAGCCCTGACCCCAGCGCTAGCCCCATATCGTCGCCGGCACCTACACCAAGCCCTGATCCCAACGCTAGTCCCACTTCATCGCCGGCATCGACACCGACTCCCGATCCCAACGCTAGTCCCACATCGTCGCCGGCACCCGCGCCAACCCCTGACCCTAACGCTAGCCCGACATTATCGCCGGCGCCGACACCGACTCCCGATCCCAACGCTAGCCCCACATCATCGCCGGCAGCAACTCCAAGCCCTGAACCCAGCTCTAGCCCGACGCCTTCGCCAACATCTACTCCGGTTCAGTCTACGGCCTTAACCGAGCATGCAAACAGTGGAATGGATAAGATCCAAGTCCTTAGCGCGGCCGGCTTCAGCGAGGGCGACATCATCCGCATTAATCCGGGCGAAACTAACGAGGAAGATGCCACGATCGTGGGATTCGGCTCCATTCTCGTCGCTGCCCCTCTCAAGTTCGAACACCAGGCCGGCGAGAAGGTTCTAAGAGTCGCAGCCGCGAATGTTCTTGGAGACGTAGACTGCGACGGTGACGTCGATTCGGTAGACTCGCTGAAGGAACTCCGCTTTGTCGCAGGCTTAACGGTTAGCCAGACGGAACCCTGTCCCGACATCGGCAGCGAACTCACCATAGTGTTCGGAGACCTGGACTGCGGCCGGGACGTCGACTCAGTGGACTCCCTCAAGGCGCTGCTGCACATCGCCGGTCTATCTGTGAGTCAGACGGAGCCTTGCCCAGACATCGGTGACGCGGTAGCCATCACTGAGCTCACGGTTGATCTCGACTCCCAGTCCGCCAGTTCCAAGCCATTCGTCCCGGTTGTGGGGATGGCACTACTGGGACTCGGCGGCCTCTTGGGGATCAGCCGTCGCTTCGGTCACAAATAGAGGCGGCCCTCGGGCGCTCCCAACTGAAGTCATGTACTGCTATCTGTGCTATCTGCGCCCCCCAATGACGCTTGGCCCTTAGCAGATACTCTGCTATCGTGAGACTGTCAAAGTTGAATGGCTAAACGGTCTGCGCGGTTTTGCCGTTTGGCACAGCAAGAGAAGGGGCACAGGCGTGACCGGTTCGAAGCGTGGCAAGCGAATGTGGTTGCGGAGTCTTCGGGATAGACCATGAAAAGGGGACGTCGGATCTCCGCCATCGCGTCCGCTCTACTCATGTTGGCATGGCTAGTGGTGGCAGGGCCGGCCGAGGCCGGCGTTAGCTCTCTGGGTATCGGCTCCGATACGGTGGCGCCAGGGCAGACCACAACACTGAGCTTAAGCGCGAAGGCCTCGGGCACGGGAATCGCTGCGTACATCATAGATGTCAGGTACGATGGCAGCCTGGTGGAAGCCACAGAGTGCACATCGTTGGCGGGTGCGTGCAGTGTCAACAAAATAGACACTGACACCGTGCGGCTCGTGGGTGCTTCCGCCGCTGCCTTGAACGGTGACCTTACGCTCGGGACCGTTACCTTCGTCGCAGGGCCAGCTGAGGGAATGGCCATATTAGCAGTAACGGTGGTGCAGTTAACCGATCCCCGCTTCTTCGACATTCCCGTAACGCCAATCGGCGGCACCATCGGCATCGTGACACCTCCCTTTGGCGACGTTGACTGCGATTTGGATGTGGACTCCGTGGACTCCCTCAAGGAGCTGCAGCATGTCGCCGGCCTAGCTGTAAGCCAGACGGAGCCCTGCCCGGATATAGGCAGCGAGGTTGCTTCTCTCTTCGGCGACGTGGACTGTGACAATGATATAGATGCCATTGACTCTCTCACGATTCTGCGCTTCCTGGCTGGCCTACCCGTCAGCCAGAGAGAGCCGTGTCCCGACATCGGAGGCTAGGTAGCGATAACAGCAAGTACCGCGGACATACCTGACCAGCGTCACTTCAATATTGGATCACGGTTGACGCTGCTCACTATTGGAGTATCATGTGACCCTCTGAGGACTAAACCAGCGGGAGGACGTGCGCTATGAAAACCCAAGCTACTCTTCTCATCCGCAGGGCAACGCTGTTAGTACTCCTCATCGCTTTGGCGGCGCGACGCTCGGCCTGCGGGCCGCACTCGGTGAGCCATCCAATTCCCTGGGCTTGACGTGTGAATCGCCACGAGCTCTGGGCTCGTCCCACACGGCTGGCGGTGGCGGCGTCATGACCCTCGTGACGTTAGCCGACATGACCGCCGACTCCAACCTGATAGTGGAGGGGACCGTCATGCAGCTGCAGAGCTGCACTAGGGAGGGTGGCCCCTCCATCGTCACCTTGGTGTCCATCGCTCCCCACCAGGTGATCCAGGCTGCAGGTAGCATTGAGGCGTCCGAGGGGTTGGTCACGATCGTGGTATCCGGAGGCGAATTTTGTGACTATCGGCTGAACGTGGGGACCAGCCCGGAGTTCACGGTTGGAGAGCAAGTCGTTGTCTTCCTGAGGGAGATAGACGATGTAGGACTCGTATTGACCGAGGGATTCCAGAGTAAATTCAGCATCACGGCCGACGGGATCGTCAACGGCATCGGTCTGCCCGTCGAGTTGAGGATGCAGAATACCGGCCTGGCCAGCGCGCGACACCTCAATACGGAACAGGATCCCCTCGACACCGGCCGAGGGATAGTACAGAGCGCGTTCGTCGTTGAGGTGTTCAAATGGTCAACTGATGATATCCCGGTCCCGATCTGGATCAACGCTGAATCCGGTCGCCCCGCCCAGATAAGCGCCGAGGAAACGCGCATGGCCGCGGCTGACGCACTGCACACCTGGCAGAAACTTCCCGAGTCGTTTATCGCCTTCGGTCCCATCGGCAACACCGCCCGTGTCAGCGGCGCCGACGGCTGCTCGGAGACCGAAGATCCAGATGGCTTCATCGACATCACCTGGGGTATAGAATCTGGTGACCCTGACCACGGGGAATCGACCCTACAGGTAACCTGGACATGCTGGGGCACCCAAACTAATGAGTTGCTCGACGCCGACATTGAGATAGACACCGACCACGTTGGCGCCGGCTGGAGGGTGGACGGGACCGGCGATTGTGGTAGCGATCTCTACGACCTCGAGACCGTTTTCCTCCACGAGATCGGGCATCTGGTCGGCCTTACCCATCCCACCGCCGTTGTTTGCACCATAGGTCTTGAAGAGGACAAATGCCCTGCTCTGAACGTGAACTACATGGGGGTCCTCCGTGATCCCTGTGCCGACGATATCGCCGGCGTGGCCAGCATCTACCCGATGGGCGGCGGACCACCTCCGCCAATCCCAACCGGCCTCGCCGCCGCTGCCGCGAACTCGATCGGCCTAGCATGGAACGACGTTGCTGGTGAGATCGGCTACGAGATCTGGCGCGCAGTGGGCGATTGTGCGTCTGTCGCCCCTGAGGACTTCGTCCTCCTTGACTCCGTCGACGAAGATGTCACCTCCTATACGGACACAGATTACGGGAATGGTCTGACGCTCGAGCAGGCCTACTGCTACAAGATCCGTGCCTTCAGCACGGAAGGGGTTTCGGATTTCTCCAACACTGTTGAGGCCACGGAAGGCGTCATTCCACAACTCTTTGGTGACATTGACTGCGACGGCGACGTTGACTCCGTGGACTCGCTCAAGACTCTGCGCTTTGTCGCAGGCCTGCCCTTCGGCCAGACGGAGCCCTGTCCGGACGTCGGTAGTGAGGTCGCATCAATCTTCGGCGATATTGACTGTGATGACGACGTCGACTCCGTGGACTCGCTCAAGCTTCTGCGCTTTGTGGCAGGCCTGCCGTTCGGCCAGATAGAGCCCTGTCCGGAAGTCGGCAGCCCCGTGCAGTTGGAGGTCCCGTAGAGCCTATTCGTCAGACAGGTGCAGCAGCCGTAATCTATCCACGACCGACAGATTGACAGACCGGCGACTCGCCATATAACTTAGGGCAACAATCAGCTCCGAATCAGAAGGAGGTCACCTTGGGCAGCTTCGGACTTCTGTTCAGGACGTGGTGGGGGCAGAGCCTTGTCAGCAATATTCGGTATCATCGCGGTGTTGTTCGTCCTCGCCATCGCAGTGGGAATTCTCGCCACCGTCGGCGGTCCCGCCAGCTGCACACCGGGAGGGGGAGCCATCGTAATCAATGCCGCAAATGCGAGCGCCTTCGATCAGAAGTGGGACGGTTTTGACGCCATATTGGATGCGGGATCGCCCTCCAGTGTCACGTTCAGCGAGAGCGAGATCACATCTCGTACTGATCAGTTCACTAAGGACGAGGCTGGCGACATCAAAAACGTCCGTATTTGTGTCCACAATGGTTTCGGAGAGGCCACCGGCACTCTGGATGCATTTCTGGGGATCAACGTGAAATTCAAGGCCCAGGGGACAGTGACCCTAATTGGCGATCACCCGGAGGTCGATCTAATGGACGTGGATATAGGTAGCGTGCCTGGCTTCATCCTCGGTCCGTTTGAGAACCTGCTTGAAGACGCCATCGAGGAGCTGCTTAAGGAGCTCGATCTGGAGCACACGCTCATACCTACACTCACGGAAGGGCAGGCCACCATCGACGGAACACCGTAGTAACCGGCTCGCGAAAGGTGATCGCGGTCTCGATGATCTCGTTTCGCTCGACGATCTGCTAGATGCTTTCTTCAGTCTTCACAGTACGGCAACCCTGGCCCCGGCTCCCAACAGTGGCGATGGCTGGCAGGTAAGCGGAGTGGGGCTAGGGCACCGGGGCGCGCCCGGGCGTTATCATTACTGATGATGAGACACACCGTTCACGGCCGATCCACAGAGAGAACAGCTGAGGCTAACTCTGCCACGCAGGCCTTCGATCTTTGGACAAGGGCTAACGTGGGGGAGATCATGCCCGGCATCATGAGTCCCCTCGGCTGGTCGATGATGGAGGGGGCTCGAAACGAGGCCTTTCGCCATCCGTATAGGATGGCAGGACTCCGCTGGGTCGACCATGTCGCATTCGTCCGGAGATTCCACGGGCGGGTCTACATGAACCTGGGCGCAATCAATCACATTGCCATTCACCTGGGGCTACCATCCGATATGGTGCTCCGTTCACTCGGTGGACCTTTACCCTTCGACGTCAGATTCATCCAGGTAGAGCCGATCAGACCTTCGCGTCTCGCGAAGAGACTGCCCAACCTCATACGTTTAGGTGCCTATCAGAGGCTGGCCATCTACCAGTTCAGGAGATCAATTTCGGCAACAGAGGCACAGGCGGCGGCGTTTGCCGCAGCCGATCTAGACACGATCGGAGATCAGGATCTGGTTCGCCGCAGCCAGGAACTTGGACGCGCTACGATCCGCCAACTTCGATTACTTCTCACTCTCAATACCGCGAGTTTCGGAATGTTTGGCTTTCTGAGGCTGATGTGTGAGGCCTGGGTGAGAGACGGATCACTCGCTGAGGAGCTAGTCATTGGCCTCGACGCAACTCGAACCGGTGAGGGATCACTACAACTTGCCGAGATCGCCCATAAGGCTTCCCTCGATTCGAACCTAAGAGACTTGATCAAAGCGGAACCCCCAGATGTACTTCTCAAGACAATGCATCGCCTGCCGGAGACCGCCTGGCTGGCATCAGCTCTGGATCAGTACCTTACTGACTACGGGCATCGGTGCGCGGGAGAAGTGGACATCCGGTTCCCTCGTTGGAGTGAGGACCCATCTCCTTTGATAACTGCTTTCAAGGAGTACGTAACTGGTACTCGAGGCGGGGAGCCCCCCCTCCACCGGCGTGCGCTGTTGGATCGGCGACGTCGAGCCGAGAATCGGGCTGTCCGAAATCTACTGGCCTGGCAGCGCCCGCTCTTCCGGCTCGTCCTGCAACAGACACGGTCTCTAATGCCTCTTCGGGAGGATCCAAAATTCTACCTCTTGAAGCTAATCCTCCCCCTCCGTCGCATCGTCCTGGCGATGGCGGAAAGACTGATCGATAGAGGCCTTATGCAGAAACGGGAGGAGGTCTTCCTGCTCACGGAGGCGGAGCTTTATCGATTTCTCCTGGCGACCCCAACGGAGGAGGTGGCCCCGCAGTTCCATGCCCTAATGGAAGAGCGTCGGCTGGAGAGGCAAGCCCTTGAGGAGGTGGAGCCACCCGAAATCGTCGGACCGGATGGTGAACCCATCCGGGAATCGGCAGGGACTAATGGGCCTGCACCGACCGAGCTTCGTGGTCTTGGGGCCAGCCCAGGCCGGGCAACGGGAACGGCTCGCGTCCTCAAGTCATTAGCCGAGGGAGGCGAGGTCAGAGAGGGAGAGGTGCTGGTGGCACCGGTCATGGATCCAGGATGGACTTACCTGTTCCCACTGGTCTCCGCAATTGTCACCGATCTGGGAGGAGTCCTGTCTCACGCCGCTATAGTAGCCCGTGAGCTTGGTATACCAGCTGTGGTAAACACCCGTACGGGAAGCCGCACGATCTCCACAGGCCTCGAGATCGAGGTGGACGGAGACCGAGGCATAGTGAAGATTCTCCGCGGCTGAAGATCCGAGAGCCTAACAGGCGATCCAGAATATACGGAGACTCCCGAACTAAGGCCGCTTATATCGCTGGGGGCTCGACGAGCGGACAGTGGCACCTTGCCGTTGCGGCCTCTGATCAAATGCTACGGGCAGGGACCGCAGCCCGCGAAGGATGAAGGAGCTACCCCATACCGGTCCAGCGGCGGCCAAGCGTAGATTTGGCAACTCCCGCAGCATCGTGCTAATCGCGATTCCTACCTCGGCTCGGGCCAGCGGGGCGCCAAGGCAGAAGTGAACACCGTCCCCGAACGCGAGATGCGGGTTGGGTTGCCGGCTAATGTCCAGATGATCAGGATCACTAAAGACTGAAGGGTCCCGGTTGGCGGCCGCCAACACGGCCACGACAAGTTGGCCAGCTCTTATCCTCTTCCCGCCGATTTCCAGATCCTCGATTGCTACCCGTCCCGTGAGCTGCGCCGGGCCGTCGTATCTGAGCAGCTCCTCTACAGCCAAGGGGATCAATGATGGATTTTCCAGCAGCCGCTCAAGCTGCTTTGGATTCCTTAACAGGGCTAGCATCCCATTACCCAGGAGTTTGCTCGTCGTCTCGTTTCCCGCCACCAACAGAAGGATGCAGGTGGCTACCATTTCGTCCTCGGTGAGAATTTCGCCGTGCTCCTCGGCGGTTGCGAGAGCGCTTAGAAGATCTGCGGCGGGCCTTTTTTGACGTTCGGATAGCCGCTCACGAAAGAAGTGCGCCATCTCATGGCTGCTCTCAAGGCTGCGCGTCGACGATCCCGCTGGCGCAAATGGGCCGTCGAGGGCTTCAACCGCACTGTCCGACCACCGTTTGAGAGTGTGGCGAGTCTCCCCAGGAAGCCCAAGCATCTCCGCTATCACCGCGACTGGTAATTCGTGGGCGATGGATTGAACGATGTCAAACCTACCAGCCTCCACGACAGAGGCCAACAATTCGTCCACGGTTACCTGTATAAAAGGGCGCATCTCATCCACCATTCGCGGTGTGAAGGCCTTGCTCACCAGCCTTCGCAAATGGGAGTGCTCTGGCGGATCTGAGCTGAGCATCGTCGTACTTGGGCGCACAGGTCCCAGCCTCTCTTGTCGTTCAGCTGCTGCCTGCAGTAGCGGGTTCGTCGCCAATTGACGGTCGGCCGAAAAGCGAGAACCATTAAGGACAGTCAGTACATCGTCATATCGAGTAACCATCCACCCCTGCAGGATCGGGTTCCAGTGAACGGGATCCTCATTCCTCAGGCGCCGATATACAGGATGAGGATTCGCCACCACCCGCTGATCCAGAGGATTAAACCGCTCGCCTATCAGGCTCCACCAGTTGGCCCAGACCGAGAATGACAGTCGACGCAACCAGTCGGAGGACGAAACGATCATTGCGAGCCTCGCAACGACACGCCTGCTTTGACGACGGTACCTGTCGCTGGCCGCCTCGGCAGTCTCTCTTGTCACCTGATCAGGCTTCATGGTGCAGCCTGTCGTGGCGCCGCGCATTCGGGCCTCATGACCACTACGCCATCCCCGACGAGGGGACTGACCGAGAGTCTAGCCGAGGTGGCCCAGCCGCTGTGAGCAAGGCACAGCCGCGCTGACATACCTGCTCGTAGAATGACATCCTGGGCGAATGACCCGGCAGCAGGTCGGCGCCTTATTCTGAGATTAGGTTACTTTTGCGACCTGAGGCTCTTTGCAAGGTGAACCGAGGCTTGTCTTCTGGCCAACTCGTATCGAACTGTCGCTCGGCCCCGCAGAGTCTGCATCTGGCCGTAACCTGAGGGTCCCCGTCAGGGGTCTCGACTCGCCAGTGGTGCGCGCAATCCATATCGTATCACCATTGTGCATTATATCACATTATGTCCGTCCACGAAACTCGCACTTCTGCTGGGCCAGTTTTCGGGGGCAAGGTCACTAGCGTTGCACGATGCACATCCATCATGTCGTACAGTCACATATCGGAGCGGCGGTGGCAAGGCCGGAACGGGGACTCCGCGAGGAGTAAAGGAAGCCCTACGACGCGAATTCTCCCGGAAAGGGGCGTCAGAGCCGCACCTATCCCGCTTTGCCCTCCCTCCGCCCCAGACGATATACTCCGTTTGCAACTGTAGCCAGAGAAGGAGGCGCCAAGATGCCAGTCAAGGTGGGCATTAACGGATTCGGCCGCATCGGCCGCCAGGTGTTCAAGGCGATCCACGACTTCCATCCGGAGAAGCTCCAGGTCGTCGCCGTCAACGACCTCACGGACCCCCGGACCAACGCCTATCTCCTCAAGTACGACAGCAACTACGGCGCCTTCCCCGGCGACATCACAGCCACCGACGACTCTATCGCCATCGATGGGCGGGCGATCAAGGTGCTGGCCGAGCGCGATCCCGGCCGGATCCCCTGGAAAGAGCTGGGGGTGGAAGTGGTGCTGGAGTCTACAGGCCTCTTCACCAACGCCGACAAGGCCCGCGCCCACATCGACGGCGGCGGCGCCAAGAAGGTGATCATCAGCGCCCCCGCCAGTGGCGAAGACCTTACCGTCGTCCTGGGCGTCAACGAGAGTACGTACGATGCGGCCCAGCACCAGGTCATCTCCAACGCCTCCTGCACCACCAACTGCATCGCCCCCGTGATCAAGGTGATCCATGAGACGTTCGGCATCGAGAAAGGGTTCATGACCACTATCCACTCCTACACCAACGACCAGGTGATCCTGGACACGGTCCACCCGGACCTGCGGCGGGCGCGGGCCGCCGGCCTGAACATCATCCCCACCACCACCGGCGCCGCTCGGGCCGTCACCCTGGTCATACCGGAGCTCAAGGGCCACCTGGACGGGATGGCCTTCCGCGTGCCCACCGCCACCGTCTCCGTGTGCGATTTCGTGGCCACCGTCCGGAAGTCGGCCACCGTCGAGGCCGTCAACGACGCCTTCCGGGACGCTGCCTCCGAATCGCTGCGAGGCATCCTGGAGTTCTGCGACGAGCCCCTGGTCTCCTCCGACTTCAAAGGCAACCCGGCCAGCTCCATCCTCGATGCCCAGAGCACCATGGTCCTCGATGGCACCCTCGTGAAGGCCATCGCCTGGTACGACAACGAGTGGGGTTACGCTGCCCGCCTGGCGGACCTCTGCGCCCTCTTGGTGGACAGGGGGCTCTAGGAGAGGATACATCGTGTCCCTGACCTGGCTGCACGAGAGTCGCGCCAGTAGCCAACGGCGGCTGGCCCTGGCCCTGGGCATCACCACCGTCATCCTCCTGGCGGAGCTGGTAGGCGGCATTCTGACCAACAGCCTGGCCCTGCTGGCAGACGCCGGCCACATGGCCTCGGACACGGGAGCCCTGGGCATCAGCCTGATCGCCCTCTGGCTCGCCTCGCGCCCGCCTACGGCCCAACGCACCTACGGGCTCCAGCGGGCGGAGGTGCTGGCAGCCCTGATCAACAGCCTCGCTCTTATCGTCATCGCCGCCTATATCTTCTGGGAGGCCAGCCGACGCTTCGCCGAGCCGCCGGAGGTGGAGAGCGGGCCCGTACTCGCTATCGCGGCAGTGGGACTGGCGGCCAACCTGGCCTCCGCCTTCTTCCTGTTCCGGCTGCGAAGGTCCAGCCTGAACGTCCGTGCCGCCTTTCTCCACATCCTAGGCGACGGCCTGGCGTCTGTGGGGGTCATCGTCGCCGCGATCATCATGCTCACGACGGGCGAATTCCTGGCCGACCCTGTGATCAGCGTCGTCATCGGCGCGCTCATCCTGATCGGCTCTTTCCGGATCACCTGGGAGGCTACACAGGTTCTCCTGGAAGCGACGCCCGCCGGCCTCAGCATACCCGAGGTGCAGCAAGCGATGGTGGCCGTGCCCGGCGTTCAGGGCATTCATGACCTTCACGTCTGGACGATCACCTCCGGCTTCACCGCCCTCAGCGCCCACATCGAAACGGATGAGAGCCAGGAGCAGCACGCCATCCTGGTGAGCCTCAGACGCCTCCTCTCCGAGCGCTTCAGCATTGAACATGCTACCATTCAAATGGAAACGGTCGCCCTGCATCAGGAGCTCGAGGCTTGCTGTGGAGGGGAAGTGGAGGAAGTCACCAGCCAACATGCGGCCCATCACCGCTAAACCCAAACTCTTCGTATCCTTTTTTGCCGTGACAGTGGCCGTCCTGGCCCTGCTGGTGGCCGCCTGCGGGGGTGGCGACGACTCTAGCCCTACGCCGGAAGTCACGGACGCCCCGGCACAGATCCTTCCCGTCGTCATCTCCTCAGACCTGGCGCCGGGCAGCAACCGCTTCATCGTGGGCCTCATCGATCAGGCCAACAACGTCCAGATCATAGGCGCCCAGGTTCACCTCCGCTTCTTCAAGCTGGACGGGACCGAGGGGACCATCCAGTCGGAGGCCGATGCCACGCCGGTCCGCTTGACGAAGAGCTTCACCCACACCCACAACGATGGCACCGTGGAGTCCCACGAGGCCGGCGAGACCGGCGCCTACGTGGCCACCGTGGAGTTCGACTCGGCCGGCCCCTGGGCCGTCCAAGTAACCGCCGAGGTGGACGGCCAGCCGATAGCCCCACCGGCCTACAGCTTCACGGTACGGGAGGAGAGCATCTCTCCCGCCGTGGGTGCTCCGGCGCCCCGCTCCGTCCAGACCATTCTGAGCGATGTCGCCGAAATCACGGAGATCGACACTTCCGACCCGCCGAACCCCGACATGCACAACATGACCATCGCCGACGCGGTCACCTCCGGCAAGCCCACGATTATCGTCTTCTCCACTCCCGCCTTCTGCCTGAGCCAGCTCTGCGGGCCCACCAAGCAGATCGTCGATAGCCTCTACGACCTGTACCAGGGAGGGGCCAACTTCGTCCACGTGGAACCCTACTTCCTTGAGCAGGCCAGGGAGGGAAAGGGGCTATGCGCCATCCCGACCCTTAACCTGCAAGCAGCGCGCGAACAGTGGGGCGGCCCCGACTGTCCGGTGCTGACGGACGAAGAGCTGCCGCCGGTGGATGAGAGCTGGAACCTCCAGAGCGAGCCCTGGGTTTTCCTGGTGGACAACCAGGGGAACGTGGCGGCGAAGTTCGAGACTATCGTCACCTTCGGTGAGCTGGAGGCGGCCCTGCTCCCCCTCCTCATCACCGCCGGCGGCTAGAGGCCCGCAATTTCCTTGACGCTCTTCCGGCCCGCCCTTACAATCTCCTTACTCAGTAGGCATTATTCCATAGGCAATATTCTCTAGGTATGTTCGAATCCCTCACCGATAAGCTGCAAGGGGTCTTCCGTCGCCTCGGCGACCACGGCACCATCACCGACAAGGAGCTGGACGAGGCCCTGCGTGAGGTGCGCCTGGCCCTCCTGGAGGCAGACGTCAACCATAAGGTCGTCCGGGAGTTTGTGCAGACGGTCAAGGAGCGCGCCCTGGGGGCCGAGGTCACCAAGAGCCTCACCCCCATGCAGCAGGTCATCGACATCGTCCAACAACAGCTGATCGAGGTGCTGGGAGGCGGACACAGCCGCCTGGAGAAGGCCGCTTCGCCGCCCACCACCGTCATGCTGGTGGGTCTCAAGGGCTCCGGCAAGACCACCACCGCCGCCAAGCTCGCCCTGCACCTGCGCCGCCAGGGCGAGAAGCCCCTGATGGTCGCCGCCGACGTCGAGAGGGTGGCCGCCGTCGAGCAGCTATCGTCGCTCGGCAAGCAGCTCAACATCCCCACCTTCGCCGCCGACGACGGCGTACCGCCGACGCAGGTATGCAAGCAGGCGCTCCAGGAAGCCAAGCGCTCGGGCGCCTCGACCGTCATTGTGGACACGGCGGGCTACGTCCAATTCGATTCCGAGACGCTGCGGGGGTTGACACAGCTACACCAACTCCTTCAGCCCACGGAGACGCTCTTCGTGGCCGACGCCATGACCGGCCAGGAGGCCGTCCACGCCGCAGAGGAGTTCGCCAAGGCCGTGGAGCTCAGCGGCCTCATCCTGACCAAGCTGGACGGCGACGCCAGAGGCGGTGCCGCCCTCTCCATCCGGGTCGTGACCGGCGTGCCCATAAAGTTCGTCGGCATCGGCGAGAAAGCGGACGCCCTGGAGACTTTCTACCCGGATCGCTTCGCTTCCCGCATCCTGGGCATGGGCGACATCCTCACCCTGATCGAGAAGGCGAAGGAAGAGTTCGCGGAGGAGGACGTGGCGTCCCTCGCTCAGCGCATGAAGAAGGGCACCCTCACCCTGGACGATTTCCTTCAGCAGTACCAGGGCCTCAAGCGAATGGGGCCCCTGAACCAGGTCATGGGACTGATTCCCGGATTCTCCCAGCTCAAAGGCAAGGTCAATCTTGAACAGTTGGACGACAACTTCATCAAGGGTGTGGAGGCGATCATCTACTCCATGACCCCCGAAGAGCGCCAGCACCCCGACATCATCGACGGCAGCCGGCGGCGCCGCATCGCTACGGGTAGCGGCAGCAGCCCAGCAGACGTCAACCGACTCCTAAAACAGTTCCGAGAGGCCAAACGCATGATGCAGATGATCGGCTCCGGCCGCGGCCCCAATCTCTCGCCGTTCCTCCGGTAGCCGATGAACCCTAGTCACACCACGGAGGTGCCAATTGCTACGGATCCGCCTAACCAGAGTTGGTAAGAAGAAGCAGCCCGCCTACCGCATCGTGGTAGCCGACTCCCGCTCACCGCGCGACGGTGCCTTCCTCAAGATCATCGGGCACTATGATCCCCTGACCGATCCGGCCACGCTCGTGATCAAGGAGGAGCAAGCGATCCACTGGCTCCAGAGGGGGGCCCAACCCTCAGAGGCGGCGGCCAAGCTCCTCACCCGGGCCGGCGTCATGGAGAGAGCCGGCAAGCAACCCTTCGTGTACAAGATCAAACCGGCTGCCGGCAAGGCCGACACGAAGGCTCCGGCTGCCGAGGCGAAGGCTCCGGCGGACGAGAAGAAGGCTTCGGCGGCCAAGGCGGCGCCTAAAGCTGGCGCCACCAAGGGCAAACGCAAGCAAGAACCTGAACCCACGGAGTAACTCCGCATGAAGGAACTCATCGAATTGATCGCCCGCGCCATCGTCGACTACCCCGACGAGGTAGATGTGTCCGAAGAGGATGCCGGCGACCACATCATCTTCCATCTCAAGGTCGCCGAGTCCGATATGGGTAAGGTCATCGGCAAGCAAGGCCGCATCGCCAACGCCATGCGTACCCTGCTCAAGGTTGCGGCCATCCGGCGCGGCGCCAGGGCCGTCCTCGAGATCGGTTAGCGGCTCCCGCACTGGACTCCGCCATGGACGATATCGCCGCCGGCTACGTGGCCGTTGGCCTGATCCTCTCCCCCTGGGGAGCGCGCGGCGACCTCAAGGTCGACCCCCTCGCAGACGAGCATTACCTATCCCCCGGCCGCAGCCTCCTCGTGGCCGGCCAGACCCACACCGTCGAGTGCAGCCGCCTCCACGGTCGCTTGCTCCACGTCAAGCTCTCCGGTATCGACGACCGCACGGCGGCGAAACCTCTAGGGCAGCACTACCTTCAGGTGCCGGAGGGGGAGCTGGAACCCCTGGAAGATGACCGGTACTACCGCTTCCAGCTCATCGGCCTCTCCGTCCGCAGTGACAGCGGCGAGCCCCTGGGTCGGATCATCGGCGTCGATACGACCCCCAGCAACGATCTGTTCGTAGTCCAGGGACCCAGGGGTGAGATCCTCGTGCCGGCCATAGATGACATCGTCAAGGCGATAGACGTTCGGGGCGGCGTCATGACCATCGAGGTGGTGCCGGGGCTCATCCCGCCGGAGCGCAACGATCGGCGGCGGCGCTAGCCTTCCCCCTTCTCCTTGACGCGCTTCCGGACCCATTCCTATAATCTAGGGGAAGGGGCGGGGATATAGCTCAATTGGGAGAGCGCGGCGTTCGCATCGCCGAGGTTGCGGGTTCGAGCCCCGCTATCTCCACCAATCCCTCCGTTCACTCCACACCTCTGGCCATTCGGATAGGCCGAGACGCCCCGGCAACGCCACCCGAGCCCGCTTTTCCGCGCTCCCTGCGGGACGCTAAGGTACCGCTCAGAGGGAGGCGGCCACCTTCACCATCCAGTTGAGGAGGACGTTCCATGGCAGAGATCGACCTGGCCCAAATACTTAGCCGGTCCATCGAAGAGGCGACTTCCCATACGAAAAACGTCTTCTGTGGCTCACGCGCGATGTCGGCCGAGGAGGCTGTGGGTTTCCTGCGCGACACCCATGTCGGCCTCGTCTCCACCGTGACTCGATCGGGCGCTCCCCACATCACCGCCGTATATATCCTCGCCCTGGACGGCAAAATCTACGTCGGCACCTTTGAACGCACCGCCCTTTATCGAAATCTGCGACACAACCCTAAGATCGCCGTGGCGGCCGTCGAGCTGCCCTGGCAGCGCCACGTATTCATACACGGCTCCGTGCGGTTCCTCTCGACGGATGACGGCGAGGAGATCGATCGGGTCCGCGCCGCTCAGCGCGAAACGTTTGGCGGGGAGCGCGGCGCCGTCCTCTGCCAGGTGGTGCCGTCCAAGATATTTACCTGGAAGATGTGAACCCCCACCACCGGCGCCGATCACTACCAGACCGAACTCAGACAACTCTCCCCTCCCTATTCGCCCCGCCCGGTACGCGAGCCTGGATGACCTAGACTTAGACCTAGGGAGAGCGCCTCCCCTTGCAAGGGGAACCCGTTCTACGCGCTGTCGTGCTCGGACAGCGTCTCCTCGGTCGGCCCAGCCCCTTCCTCCCGGTTGGAAGCCCGCATACGACGGAGGAAGTACCAGATGATGACCGCCGCAGCCGCTCCGCCGAGGATGGCCAGAAGGAGGGTGTCCGGCAGCACTGAGACGGTGTCCCTGGCCCAGGTATCAGCCTTGAACGAGAGCTCCGTGAAGCCCCAGCTCTCGTAGACGCCTGCCAAGGACGTGGTCCCCTCTAGAAGGATAAAGGCCAGGCCCAGAACGATGAAGATGACGCCCGCAATGGCCTGGGTGCTGTGGACAGTGATGGGACCGAGCATCAGGCCGCGGCCACGCAGCCACCGCTTCTCGCCAAGCTTGAACCGGTCCCAGAAGATGGCCAGCAGGAAGAGAGGGACAACGGTTCCGAGCGCATATGTGGCGAGAAGGCCACCGCCCCTGGCGACATTGTCGTCCGTGGCGGCGACCGTGAGAACGGAGCCCAGGATAGGCCCCGAGCAGAATCCGCCGAAGCCGTAGACCAGGCCCAGGACGTAGGAGCCGAACAAGCCACGGCTCTCCTGGACACCGCCGGTGCCACCGACCCGTCCGAAAGAGAACGTGCGCCCGAGCAGCTCCATGACGCCGAAGGCGATGAGGACGATCCCGGCTACGATGATCATCGTGCCGCGATGGTCCTGAAACAGAGAGGTGGCGAGGGAAGCACCCATGCCCAGGGGCACGAAGATGCTGCTCAATCCCAGAAAAAAGATCCCGGTGCGGATCGTAAGCTCGCGCTTGTTCTGGAATGCGTAGGCGAAGAAGGCGGGGAGAAGCAGCGAACTGCAGGGAGAGAGCAGCGAGAGAACCCCGCCGATGAAGGCCGCTGCGAAGGAGACCTCAAGCATGCGCCGAAGCGCCGGCCGCTACTGTCCGGCTCGCGTGAGGGCGTTCTCGATAATGCCTACAAAGGTATCGATGGGTTGGGCGCCGCCGACTCTCAGACCGTTGATGAAGAAGGTGGGAGTACCGGCGACGCTGAACTCGCCGCGGCCGAGCTGCTTGTCGGCAACGATGACGGACTCGTAGCTCCTCCCGTCGAGGCAGGCGTTGAAGGCGGTAGTCTCCAAGCCGGCTTCCTCGGCGAACCGTCGGAGGTTGTTTTCGCTAAATGCGCCCTGGTTGATGCCGCGCTGTTCCCGGAAGAGGGTGTCCTTGAACTCCCAGAACTGGCCCTGCTCGCCGGCGCAGTAAGCGGCGATAGCGGCATCGCGGGACTCGCCGCCGTAGTTCTCGAAGTTGCGCCAGACGAATCGCACCTGGCCGGTATCGCCGTAGCGCCGTACGAGCAGGGGGAGCGTCTCCCGCTCGAAGCGCCCACAGAAGGGGCACTGGAAGTCCTCCCACAAGACCATCTCGACAGGCGCGTCCGGCGAGCCTAAGGTCGGGGGTTCGTATCCGTCAGGGTAGACGGCCGCGGTGCTCCCACCGCCGCTGATCAGAAAAAGGGCGGCGATGAACACCGCCGCGACGCCGCCGACTGCCAAGTATGGCCACCGACGAAGCCAACTACTGTGTCGTGAAGCCTGCCTCCGCTTAGCCTTGTCCGCCTTCGCCTTGGCAGCCGCCTTCCTCCGTTTGCTCATGCCCCTATTCCTACCCCACGCAACTCAAGAATTCCGCCCGGCCGGGCCGACGCCGGGCCGACGCCGGGCCGCAGAATCACGAAACACCGAAACCGAAGACCGTGCAGCCCCACCCGATTGAGGACGCCCGCTTCAACTACGACTACGGTCGATGCGGCTGTCCGGATTCACACGGGCCGGCCAACAGCAAGGCCGAGGAGGAAGGGCGAAACCATCAGGGAAGAGGGTAACGTTCAGGACAACTAAAGCCGGGCGAGTCGACCCGATGTTGCTAAGGGCAGCGGCTGTTGCCGCGACAGCCGGTCGGAGATTGCCGCTCCGGTCAGACCGCGGAGGCCAGGAGCTCCGTCACAACCTCGTTTATGGTCCTGCCATCGGCGCGGCCGGCCAGCCGGGCTATGAGCACGGGCATTACCTTCCCCTTATCGCTGGGCGCGCCCGCGCCCACTTCCGCGATAACCTTCCGTGCTTCCTCGACGATCTCCTGGCGGCCCATCGCCGGCGGAAGGTAATCTTCCAGTACTAGCATCTCCGCCGCTTCCTTATCCACGAGGTCCTGGCGAGACCCTTTCTGGAACTCCTCGATGCTTTCCCGGCGCTGCTTCACCTGCTTAGCGATGATCGCCAGCACATCGGGGTCGGCCAGCGGTTTGCCCGCCGCCACCTCCGCGTTTTTCAGAGACCAGGTCACCATCCGGATGGCGGTCTTGCGGGGCTCATCCCTGCCCCGGATGGCATCCTTGAGATCGTTGGCCAACTGCTCTTTGAGGGACATGTGGGCTGGCCTTTCGGCCGTTGATGGGGAATCCGCGTCTAACCGCGCTGGCTGTTCTTGAGGCTCTTGCGACGCTTGGCCGCTGCTTTCTTCTTCCGGTATGCGCTGGGGGATTCGAAATGTTCGCGCCGACGGGCTTCAGCCAATACACCCGTCTGCTGTACTAGCTTGTTGAACCGTTTCAGCGCTTGCTCAAAGCTCTCGTTGGGTCGGATCTGCACCTCTGCCAAGAATGGTCCTCCTAGAATCGGATGTTGGGCGTTCCCGCGTATTTTAGAAGTTTGCCTGCGTCAGTGTCAATTGCAGGCGCCCTTCCGGTAGATGGCCTGGCCCCAGCGGCCGCTCCGCGTATGGTGCCTAGAACCTCCCCCTGTCACGCAGGTAGGTCTCCACCAGATCTCTCTTGGCCGCGTCAGTATCGAGGGAACGAAACTGCTCGAGCAGGTCCGGGATTTCGTCTTCGGGCATCAGCAACTCGCCTTCCCAGGTTATCGAGAAGCGGGTAATCGAGTCGATTATCCCCCCGATAAGCGGGATGCCCTGGGTGTTCTTGATCTGTTTCAGGCGCTCTACCGCCCGGTCGATCTGCTCCGTCGCCGCCCACTCGGCCACGTAGGTGGCCACGAAGTCCGTCCTCTCCTCATCGCCTGCTAGGGAGCGCACACCGGCCGCCAACTCCGATACATCACCCTTTTCGACTATCACCATGCCGCCGCACTTGATCTCTTTTGAGTCCTCATCAGCCTCCTCGAACTTGTCGAGGAGGCAGCCGGTCCAGTCCTGCCTCTTGAGATACCTCAATACGAGCTGGCGCTGCTCCTCTTCTGTATCGGCAGCGTGGACCGCCGCGAAGAGCGCCAGCACATCATCTGCGTCAACCAGGAGCTCACCCTCGTACTCGATAGCCGCCGTGTCACCCTGATCCGCCTTCTCCAGGATGAAGCTCGTCTCGTCATCCCACTCTCCAGAGGCGCACGCTCCGCTGGCCGCCACGGCGATGGCTAACAAGCCCACCAGGAGCCATCTCCTGCGGGACCATCTCCCGCAGGGCCACTGCCTGCGGGACCACTTCCTGCAGGACCACTTTAACCACACGATCGGGTCGCTCCTTCGCTAGAGTCCCATCGGGTCGCCCGAACAATCATAGGTGTGCCCCGAACCACCGTCAACAATATCGGAACCGTCAGCTCAGGCCCGGAGGCGCTCCAGGAGAGGGGGTATATGCCAAGGTGATCAACGAGCGCTGGATCGGCCAGAGCGCACCGGCTACGGGACGACATTATGTCTGCGGGCTGGCGTAGGCGGCAGGACTCGAACCCGCGGCCTGCGTTGGAGCCGGCTTCGGCCTTACCGTGGCTGCCGACCTTAAACCGAAACTGACCGGCGTCTACCGGAGGAGAAATTCCACTCAAAAGCCTTGGCCGGCCATGGCTTACTGAATAGATATCCCTGGTATTCATCGCAGCCCTGCTCTTTGAGGAACGCGAGCTGTTCTTGGGTCTCTACTCCTTCGGCAATCACCCTGAGGCCCAGTTTATGGGCCACGGCTATGGCGCCTGCAGCAATCGCCGCCTGCTCGTGAGAGGTGACGACATCTCGCAAGAGCGCTCGATCAATCTTCAAAGCCTGTACGGGAAGGTCCTGAAGACGGCTAAGCGAAGAAAGTCCAGAGCCAAAATCATCTAGCGCAGCCTCGACTCCAAGTACATGCAGTTGCTCTAGTGTCGCCAAGGCGACGTCGATGTCTTGGATAACAGCGTGCCCGGTGACCTCAAGCATCAGACGGTTGGGCGCAAGGCCCGCCTCGTTCAGTGCCTCCGTTACCCTTCTCACCAGGTCGGGATCTCGAAACTGACGGGGCGAGATGTTCACCGCCATACGTATTGGATAGGCCCGGGCCTCTGGCCAGGCCTTATTCTGGGCGCAGGCGGTGCGCAAGACCCATTCGCCAAGCGGCAGAATCAAGCCAGTCTCTTCAGCTAGGGGGATAAAGTCGTCGGGGAAGATAGTGCCTCGCACAGGGTGCTGCCAGCGAACCAGTGCTTCTGCACCCACCACCTTCCCTGATCGGACATCAACCTGAGGCTGGTAGTGGATCACGAAGTCGTTCCTCTTCAAAGCCTCCCGGAGGTCGCTTTCTCGGACCGGCCTATCGGTACGTTCGCCTCGCAAGACTGGGCTAAACAGCTCTGAGTGGCCTGGGCCCCGATCCCTCGCCCGATACATGGCCATGTCTGCACTCTTGATAAGGCCTTCGGCGCTGGCGGCATGGTCGGGGTACAAGGCCACACCAATGCTGGCGGTAACATTGAATTCTTGGCCGTCGACTACGAATGGTCGGTCAAACCCCTTAGCGACTCTATCGGCGATCCGAAGCGCCTCTTCCGTCTCGGTCGCGGCAGGGAATAGCAGCGCGAACTCGTCGCCTCCCATGCGAGCCACCGTGTCACCTTCCCGGAGCACGCCCATGAGGCGGGCGCCAACCATCTGTAGGATCTGGTCTCCCTTGACATGCCCGAGAGTGTCGTTGATGATCTTGAAGCCATCCAGATCAAGGAACATCATCGCTACTTTCGACTGTTGGCGCCGGGCCTGAGCCAACGCGATATCGAGTCGATCCTTGAGTAGTTTTCGGTTGGGCAGGCCTGTGAGTTCATCATGGTACGCCAGATGCCTGATGATCTCTTCTGCCTGCTTGCGCTCGCTAATGTCCATATAGTATCCGAGCGTCGCTATTCTCCCTTGGTAATGGATGGAAGCTACCTTCTCCATAATCCATATGGTCTCCCCGCCCTTGGTGATCACCCTATATTCGTACGGGGAGGAGCCTTCGCCCTTCAACATCTTTATCGCGTTTTCCCTGACAGTACGTCGATCCTCGGGAAGGACAAGCTTCAAACATTCCGTGTCCAGCAATTCATCTTCGCTGTAGCCCGTATAGGTCTGGAACTGGGGGTTAACGAACTGAAATTTGCCGTCCTGCGCAACAAAGATGCCAATCGGCGAGCTGTTGGCGAGCGTCTTGAACATCTCCTCCGCCTGCTCGCGCTCCTCCTCCAGCTCCCGCCGCTTTGAGGCGTCCAGCAGGGATTCCGTCATCTGGTTAAGGGATGTGCCCAGTTGTGCCAGCTCCTGAGGGCCAGAAACAGGTGCCCGCATCTCCAGGTCGCCCTTAGCCACAGCTAGGGCGGCGGACTTCAACGACGATAGTGGTTGCAGGATGGAGCGGGCGATGAGGGCCGCTACGGCCAGCGCTATGACGACGCCCCCGAGGCCGCCGATGATGGCAAACCAGAAGGCGAGGGCAGCGGCCTCGTTCGCCCGGCCGCGCAGTTCCGCCACCTCCTCGGCTGACCTTGCCCCCGAAAACGAGTCCAGGCCCAATGTTAGTAATCAGGGGTTCTGGACCAGAGAAAGGGGGCAGAAGGCTTGGGCAGGCAGCGTCACACGGCAGAGGAGATCATCAACAAGTTGAGGGAGGCGGAGGTTGGGCTGGCTAAGGGCCTGGCCGTGCCAGAGGTCTGCAGGAAGCTGGGCGTGGCAGAGCAGACCTACTACCGCTGGCGGAAGGAGTATGGCGGCCTGAGGAGGGAGCAGGCCAAGCGGCTGCGGGAGCTGGAGCAGGAGAACCTGCGGCTGAAGAAGCTGGTAGCAAACCTCTCCCTGGACAACGCCATCCTTAAGGAGGCGGTGCAGGGAGACTTCTGAGCCCGGCGAAGAGACGGCAGGCGGTGGCCTGGGTGCGGAATGCGTTGGGCCACGCGGTCGTCTCGGAGCGCCGGGCCTGCCAGGTTCTGGGGCAGGAGCGATCGACGCAGCGGCGGTGGGGTTCTCCTCCCGACGATGAAGGGAGGCTGCTGAGGCGGATGGTGGAGCTAGCGACCGAGTACGGGCGCTACGGTTACCGACGGGTGACCGCCCTGCTGCGAGAGGAGGGTTTTCGGGTGAACCACAAGCGGGTAGAGCGACTCTGGCGGCGGGAAGGGCTGAAGGTGCCGGCGAAGCAGCCGAAGCGGAGGCGGCTATGGCTGACCGATGGCTCCTGCGTTAGGCTCAGGCCGACTGAGCCCAACCACGTCTGGAGCTACGACTTCGTGTTTACCCGCACCAGCGACGGCCGTCCCCTGCGGCTCTTGACGGTGCTGGACGAGTTCACAAGGGAGTGCCTGGCTATCCAGGTGGCGAGGCAGATCACCAGTGATGACGTGCTGGCAGAGCTGGCCCAGCTCTTCGTCGAGCGCGGGA